>NZ_JARBTA010000023.1:0-234 GCF_048957375.1 Paraburkholderia sp. A1RI-2L | reverse complement strand
AGTCGTGCTCACTTCTGATGCACCCGCTGAAAGCATATTGCAATAAATGGTCACAACATGACATTTTGTCCAGTTTAAGCCGCAATACTTAAATGAAGCTTAAATTTGTCGCTTCAGGTGCGCGGTTTTGCCGGAGGATCCGGTTACGCGAGAGCATTCGTGAAATCCAACACCAACGCGGGAAAATACGCTGGCATCCGGGCATATTGCCACCTAGACTGCATCATGCAATGA
>NZ_JARBTA010000022.1:0-253 GCF_048957375.1 Paraburkholderia sp. A1RI-2L | reverse complement strand
TAGAACACCGCGCTCGCGCTGCCGTGCTTGAGCAGCCAGCCGCCCACCACGCCGCCGAGCGCGAGCCCGATCGACTGGGTGGTGTTATAGACGCCCGTGGCCGCGCCCTTGCGGTTGCCCGGTGCGAGCTTGGACACCAGCGAGGGCTGCGAGGCTTCGAGAATATTGAACCCGAGAAAGTACACGAACAGCACGGTCGCCACGATTGCTATGGTATGCGCAAGCGAGCCGAGCAGAAGCTGGCCGATCAGGA
>NZ_JARBTA010000021.1:0-274 GCF_048957375.1 Paraburkholderia sp. A1RI-2L | reverse complement strand
CCATTCCCGAAAGAATCACCAGGTCACGAAACCCATCAAGCGCCCACACTTATCGGCTGTAAATTTTTAAAGATCGCGTCGCACAAGACACCGGAACCACTTCGAACTACCCGGCGTTTTCTGCGTTGCTGCATCAGCAGCAGAGAAACGAGATTATGCAGACTCTTTCGCGTTTCGTCAACATCTTTTTTAACGTCGCCGTTTAAAAACTGATGACTTCACGCCCCGCCGTTTCTCGCGGCAGGCTTCGCTGCCGGACTTCAGCTGGCGAAGG
>NZ_JARBTA010000020.1:0-586 GCF_048957375.1 Paraburkholderia sp. A1RI-2L | reverse complement strand
GAATTGTGGTGCTACGCATGTCCACCCGGACGGGGAGCCTCGGATGAGCCTGAATCGATCCTGCGCGGCAATCCTGCTGGCTGCGCTGCTTGCCGGATGTCATTCGGCAACGACGGTACCGCAAGCCAGTGGCACGGCAAACACCAATGCCGCCACGACGCAGCCCGTCACCGGGGCAGCGTCCTCAGTCGACGAGCTGAACAATCCCAACAGTCCGCTCGCCAAACGCAGCGTCTATTTCGATTTCGACAGCTATGACGTGAAGAGCGACTATCTGCCGTTGCTGCGCGCCCATGCCAACTATCTGCGCAATCATCCGGCCCAGCAGGTGCTGATCCAGGGCAATACCGACGAGCGCGGCACGGACGAGTACAACCTGGCGCTGGGCGAACGCCGCTCCGAAGCCGTGTTGCACGAGCTCGAATCGCTCGGCGTATCCGGCTCCCAACTCGAGGCCGTCAGTCTTGGCAAGGAGAAGCCCGTGGCGCCTGGCCACGACGAGGCGTCGTGGGCCCAGAACCGGCGCGCCGATCTGGTTTATCGTCAGTAGTTCGTATCACTATGGCTGGGTGCCCTGGCGCACCCG
>NZ_JARBTA010000019.1:0-712 GCF_048957375.1 Paraburkholderia sp. A1RI-2L | reverse complement strand
GACAACGTGCTGCTCGTCGGCATTGCGCTCGGGGCCTACGGTGTCACGCAATCGCTCCTGTATATCTTTTATGGCTGGCTTTCGGACAAGATGGGCCGCAAGCCGGTGATCGTCATCGGCCTCGTGATCTTTGCCCTCGGCAGCTTCGTGGCGGCTTTCGCGCACGACATCACGTGGATCATCGTCGGGCGGGTGATTCAGGGCATGGGGGCGATTTCCTCGGCGGTGCTCGCGTTCATCGCCGACCTCACTTCCGAGGAGCACCGCACCAAGGCCATGGCGATGGTGGGCGGCTCGATCGGCATGTCCTTCGCGGTGGCGATCGTGGGCGCGCCCATCGTGTTCCACTGGGTCGGCATGAGCGGCCTGTTCGCCCTCGTGGGCGTGTTCTCGATTCTCGCCGTGGGCGTCGTGCTGTGGATCGTGCCCGATGCGCCCAAACCCGTGCATGTGCGCGCGCCGTTCGCCGAAGTCCTGCGCAACGTGGAACTGCTGCGCCTGAACTTCGGCGTGCTCGTGCTGCATGCCACGCAGACCGCGCTTTTTCTCGTCGTGCCGCGCCTGCTCGTGGACGCGGGCCTGCCTGTGGCGTCACACTGGAAAATTTATCTGCCGGTGATGGGCGTCTCGTTCGTCCTGATGGTGCCGGCCATCATCGCCGCGGAAAAGCGGGGCAAGATGAAGGCTGTGCTGTGCTCGGCCATTGGGCTTG
>NZ_JARBTA010000018.1:0-1135 GCF_048957375.1 Paraburkholderia sp. A1RI-2L | reverse complement strand
GGCGTTGTTGCGTAAATCAGGCGTAGAGACGACATGATCTGTGTGCTCTCAATCTCAGGCGATACGGACGGACTGCGGGCGAGCGAGGGCTACCATGCGATTGAGTACACCCGCACGGATTGATACCTCGGTGGCTTGCGAGCCCGTCGCGCGCGCCCACAGACAGGAGCCCGTGAGTACCTTGAGCCGGTACATCAAGGTCTCGGCGAGCGATCGCCGGTGGTAGCCGCTCGCCTGCTTCCATTCGCGCCTGCTGCTTCCTTCGATAGCGGCAATAGCTGCATTGCGCCAGGTGGCGCCGGGCGTGCGGTCTGGCCACGGCTTCGCTCCCTCGCGCGGCGGAATCGACGGGCTGGCGCCACGCGCGGCGATCTGCGCGTGACAAGGCTTGGTGTCGTAAGCGCCATCGCCTGCGATGGTATCGATCATTACATCAGCCGGAATCTGGTCGAGCAGATCGGGCAACACTTCGCCATCGCCTTCGTCCTGATGGGTCATCAGCGCGGCGCAGATCTGGCCTGTGTTCGCATCCATCGCGAGGTGCACCTTGCGCCAGGTGCGACGCTTGGACCAGCCATGCTTGCGCACCTTCCACTCGCCTTCGCCGTAAACCTTCAGCCCGGTGCTGTCGATCACGAGGTGCATGGGCTCATGGGGACGTTGCGCCGGCAGCGCGACCTTGAGGGTCTGGGCGCGACGGCTCAAGGTCGTGTAGTTGGGTACCGGCAAGCTCGGAAAGGCGAGCTTGCGCAAGCTCTGGGCGAAGCCTTGCAGTGCGCGCAGCGGCAGATGAAAGACTTGCTTGAGACTGAGCAGCATCTGGATCGCTGCATCGCTGTAGACACGCGGTCGGCCGTGCCTGGTCGGGCCAGCCTCGGGTACCTGCGTCAGTACGCCTTCATCAATCCACATGGTTACATCGCCTCTTGCGATCAAGCCCGCGTTGTAATCCCGCCAGTTCCTGACGCGGTACACCCCTTTGGGTTCGCTGGCCTTGCGTTCGTCCTTGCGCATCTTCTCGGGGAAAAAATCGAGAATCTACGCAGCTCGATGCGAAGTTAACATCCTGGTCAACCCGAGCGTTGCACGTAAACGTCAGTCCACCTGGAAGCGCCCCAATTTCTGCAACAACGCC
>NZ_JARBTA010000017.1:0-1350 GCF_048957375.1 Paraburkholderia sp. A1RI-2L | reverse complement strand
CCTGATCGCGGCCAGCATGAAGGCGCCGCCGCTGCGCCGTGCCTGACTTTTTTGCGCCCTGGCGCGAACTGAAGGAAACGCCTGTACCATCCGTACAACGACAATCGACAAACAGGGGATACAGATCGTGCGAATCTTCGGGCTGATCGACAGGCGAATGTTACAGCGCGCCAACCGGCTGTGGCTCCATTACGGCGTGTTCTGGCTGGGCGCGATCGCAGTCGGCCTTGTCGCCGTGCTCTACGCAAAGCTGATCGACTTCGGCTACGCGCTGTTCCTGCATTACGCGGCTGAGCGGTTCTGGCTGCCGCTGCTCGTTGCGCCTGCAACGGGTGCAGTGACGGTCTGGCTCACGCGAAAATTCTTTCCCGGCTCCGAAGGCAGCGGCATCCCGCAGGTCATCGCGATGCTGCATGGACCCAACGAACTCGGGCCGCAACTGCTCACGCTGCGCATCCTCGTCGGCAAAATTTTCATCTCGTTTCTCGCCATTCTCGGCGGGTTCACGATTGGCCGCGAAGGACCGACCATCCATGTCGGTGCCGCCCTGATGTTCAGTCTGAGGCGCTTCTATCCCCAGCGCTTCCTCACCATCCGGCCGGGCGTGCTGGAACGCAGGCTAGCACTCGCAGGCGCAGCCGCGGGCCTGTCTGCGGCGTTCAATGCGCCGCTTGCAGGGGTCGTGTTCGCCATCGAAGAGCTCATGCGCAGCTTTGAGCAGCGCACGAGCGGCGTGCTGATCACGGCCATCATCTTCGCCGGCGTCGTTTCGCTGGGTCTCCAGGGCAATTATGTGTATTTCGGCACGATCGATATCGGCTCCGGGTTGCCACAATGGCTCAGCGTCGCCGTCGTGCTGACCGGCGTGCTTGCGGGTGTGCTGGGCGGCAGCTTCTGCTGGCTGCTGCTCAATACCCGGCGCTGGATGCCGCGAATGCTGCTCGAGATGCGCGCGCAACGGCCGGTGCTGTTCGGGGCGCTATGCGGCCTTGTCATCGCCATCGTTGGCGTGCTGTCTCACCGTCACACGTTTGGCAGCGGCTACGCCGAGGCGCGCGGCATGCTGGAAGGCACTGCGCATGTCAGCGCGGCCTACCCGATCCTCAAGCTCATCTCGATGGTGGGATCGTATCTGCCGGGCGCGCCCGGTGGCTTGTTCGCGCCGTCGCTGGCCATCGGCTCCGGCATCGGCAATACCTTGCACATGGTGTTCTCGCAGATGCAACTGTCGATGCTGATTGCGCTCGGTATGGTCGGCTATCTCGCAGCGGTGACGCAGAGTCCGATCACGGCATTCGTGATCGTCATCGAGATGATCAACGGCCATGCGCTCGTCATCTCGCTGATGGC
>NZ_JARBTA010000016.1:0-2193 GCF_048957375.1 Paraburkholderia sp. A1RI-2L | reverse complement strand
CCGGGAGTAGCGAAAGTATCAAGAGTCTCACACAAAAGTAAGTCAGGTTTTTGAATTTATTCAGAACCTGTCAGCTTTGAGTGAGCGACCTGTCTCGAGAGGGACAGAAAACAGTAACAGGTATTGAACTGAAGAGTTTGATCCTGGCTCAGATTGAACGCTGGCGGCATGCCTTACACATGCAAGTCGAACGGCAGCACGGGTGCTTGCACCTGGTGGCGAGTGGCGAACGGGTGAGTAATACATCGGAACATGTCCAGTAGTGGGGGATAGCCCGGCGAAAGCCGGATTAATACCGCATACGATCTGTGGATGAAAGCGGGGGATCGCAAGACCTCGCGCTATTGGGGTGGCCGATGGCAGATTAGGTAGTTGGTGGGGTAAAGGCCTACCAAGCCGACGATCTGTAGCTGGTCTGAGAGGACGACCAGCCACACTGGGACTGAGACACGGCCCAGACTCCTACGGGAGGCAGCAGTGGGGAATTTTGGACAATGGGCGCAAGCCTGATCCAGCAATGCCGCGTGTGTGAAGAAGGCCTTCGGGTTGTAAAGCACTTTTGTCCGGAAAGAAAACCTCTGGGTTAATACCCCGGGGGGATGACGGTACCGGAAGAATAAGCACCGGCTAACTACGTGCCAGCAGCCGCGGTAATACGTAGGGTGCAAGCGTTAATCGGAATTACTGGGCGTAAAGCGTGCGCAGGCGGTTTTGCAAGACCGATGTGAAATCCCCGGGCTTAACCTGGGAACTGCATTGGTGACTGCAAGGCTAGAGTATGGCAGAGGGGGGTAGAATTCCACGTGTAGCAGTGAAATGCGTAGAGATGTGGAGGAATACCGATGGCGAAGGCAGCCCCCTGGGCCAATACTGACGCTCATGCACGAAAGCGTGGGGAGCAAACAGGATTAGATACCCTGGTAGTCCACGCCCTAAACGATGTCAACTGGTTGTCGGGCCTTCATTGGCTTGGTAACGTAGCTAACGCGTGAAGTTGACCGCCTGGGGAGTACGGTCGCAAGATTAAAACTCAAAGGAATTGACGGGGACCCGCACAAGCGGTGGATGATGTGGATTAATTCGATGCAACGCGAAAAACCTTACCTACCCTTGACATGGACGGAATCCTGGTGAGAGCCGGGAGTGCCCGAAAGGGAGCCGTCACACAGGTGCTGCATGGCTGTCGTCAGCTCGTGTCGTGAGATGTTGGGTTAAGTCCCGCAACGAGCGCAACCCTTGTCCCCAGTTGCTACGCAAGAGCACTCCGGGGAGACTGCCGGTGACAAACCGGAGGAAGGTGGGGATGACGTCAAGTCCTCATGGCCCTTATGGGTAGGGCTTCACACGTCATACAATGGTCGGAACAGAGGGTTGCCAAGCCGCGAGGTGGAGCCAATCCCAGAAAACCGATCGTAGTCCGGATCGCAGTCTGCAACTCGACTGCGTGAAGCTGGAATCGCTAGTAATCGCGGATCAGCATGCCGCGGTGAATACGTTCCCGGGTCTTGTACACACCGCCCGTCACACCATGGGAGTGGGTTTTGCCAGAAGTGGCTAGTCTAACCGCAAGGAGGACGGTCACCACGGCAGGATTCATGACTGGGGTGAAGTCGTAACAAGGTAGCCGTATCGGAAGGTGCGGCTGGATCACCTCCTTTCCAGAGCTCATTGCGAAGCACATTGAAGCGCTCACACTTGTCGGCTGTAGAAAAGACAGACTCAGGGGTCTGTAGCTCAGTCGGTTAGAGCACCGTCTTGATAAGGCGGGGGTCGATGGTTCGAATCCATCCAGACCCACCACTTTGTCTGCCAGAGGCGGAGGCAATCCCTTGAGTATGTGACTGGGGGATTAGCTCAGCTGGGAGAGCACCTGCTTTGCAAGCAGGGGGTCGTCGGTTCGATCCCGTCATCCTCCACCAATCCCTAATGCACAGCGTTCTGCTGAAGTTCAGCAGAGCCTTTTGCATTGGCGATTGAGCCAGTCAGAGCGGTATGAAAATATCGGCTGTCGTTCTTTAACAATCAGGAAGAAGTAGTAAAGAGATTTATCTGAAACACACTTAGAGATGGGTGTGGAGTAGGTGAATCAGGGTTGTGATTGTATCGATGTATTTTTAAGTTCCTCGAAAGAGGGCTTTGGAATACGGCACAACGCGAAAACTCAGCCTGTAGCGAGTGAGTCCGGAGCGGGAA
>NZ_JARBTA010000015.1:0-2392 GCF_048957375.1 Paraburkholderia sp. A1RI-2L | reverse complement strand
GCACAATTGCACGAACACATAAAAGTCGACGAGACCGGACAGCAGCCGCGCCGGCGCGAGGTTGACAAGCGGTGGCTGCGCGCGCGGGGATACCCGGAAGCGCGTGAATTCGAAGGGAATGAGGGTGCGCTGCGCGATCTGCAAGCGTGACTCGCCGGGCTGCGCACTCACCACCGAAATCCGGGCGGCGCGCTGGCCGCGCGCGAGCCGCGCGTAGAGCGCATCGGTAATGCGGACCGCCAGTTGCGGAATGGCGTCGGGATGCGCCGCCATCGGTGCGGACCAGGCAGCGCTCAGGCCGCGCGAGGCGGCGGCGCTCGCGAGCCGCGAACCGACGAGCAGCCAGCGGTACGTATGCGCACCGCCGTCCTGATGCAGCGCGTGCTCCGCCAATTCGTCGTTGAGCGCGCCGACGAAGCCCTGCTCCGTGCCGACGACGATGCACACGTCGCCGCCCCCCGCGCCGGCCGCTGGACCGCCGGCCGCGCCTTCGGTCGCGAACGCGAGCACTTCACCGATCGCCGCCCCCGCCGTCGCCGCCGCCGCGCGGATGCCGGCCAGCCGCTCGCGCGCCTCGTGCGAGCGCGAGGCCGCAATGCCGCGCATCGCCGCGATCACGGCATCGAGTTGATGCGTCGCCGCGATCCGGCTCTCGATTTCGCCGAGCTTGCCGCTCATTCGTGCTCCCTGGCGGGCGCGCCGCCCGCCGCCGTATCGGAAGTCCGCTCGCGCACCCACTCGCGAAGCTGGGCGAGGTTTGACGATGCTTCGGCATCCGAATGAACCGTCGATCGCTGTGCATGCCGCTGTGCATGCCGCTGCGCGAGGCGCTCGCGAATCTGCGCGGCCACGCTCGCGGGCGCCGCGTCGAACACGCCCTCGGCGAGCGCGGCGAGCAACGCCACCTGATCGCCGGTGCCCAACGCGCTGAAACGCGGCTGCGCGAGCAAGGCGCGAATCCGCTCGCCGCGCGCGATCTGCGCGCTCACGCGCGCATCCGTGAGGCCGCCGAAGCGCGTGAATATCTCCAGTTCGAGGAACTGCGCATAGTCGAGCCGCAGCGGTCCGGCCACCTGGCGCAGCGCGGCTGTCTGCGCCTTGCCGCCCACGCGGCTCACGCTCAGCCCCACGTTGACCGCCGGCCGCTGGTTGGATGCGAACAGCGCGGCATCCATCACGAGCTGGCCGTCGGTGATCGAGATCAGATTGGTGGGGATGTAAGCCGAGAGATTGCCCGCGTCGGTCTCGGCGATTGGCAGCGCGGTCAGCGAACCGCCGCCCAGCGCGGGGCTCAGCTTCGCGGCGCGCTCCAGCAGCCGCGCGTGCAGATAGAAGATATCGCCGGGATAGGCCTCGCGGCCCGGCGGCTCGCCGGTGAGCAGCGCCAGTTCGCGGTGCGTGGCCGCGTGTTTCGAAAGATCGTCGATCACGACGAGCGCGTGCTGGCCGCGGTCGCGGAAGTATTCGGCCACCGAGAAGCCCGCGAACGGCGCGATCCATTGCATGCCCGGCGACGCCGCCGAGGAGGCGACCACGAACACGCAGCGCTGCGGCGCGCCGCGCTCGCGCACGGCGTCGATCACGCGCTGGACCGCCGTGGCGCGCTGGCCCACCGCGACGTAGACGCAGATCACATCGCTCGCGCGCTGGTTGACGATGGCATCGACGGCGAGCGAGGTCTTGCCCGTCGCGCGGTCGCCGATGATGAGTTCGCGCTGGCCGCGTCCGATCGCGAACAAGGCATCGACGATCAGCATGCCGGTTTCGAGCGGCTCGGTCACGGCGGCGCGCTCGACGATGGCCGGCGCAGGCCGCTCCACCGGTAGCCACGCGCTGGCGGCAAGCGGTGCGCCGCGATCGAGCGGCCGGCCCAGCGGATCGATCACGCGCCCGAGCAGGTCCTCGCCCACCGGCACCTGAAGCACGGCGCCGGTGCGCTCGACGCGCTCGCCCGCCGCCACGCCTTGCGCGCCGTCCAGCAGCACGATCCTCGCAAGTTCGCTGTCGAGCGTGCGCACATAGCCCGTCGCGCCGCTTGCGAAGCGCACGGTCTCGTCGAGCGCCACGTCGGGCAGCCCCGAAATATGCGCGACGCCGTCGGCGATACGCTCCACGCGCCCGAACGTTCTTGCGTCGGCGCCAGACTGCACGTGCGCGAGCGCGCTGTGCTGACGCGCGAACCAGCGGTCGGCCTCGCCCGCCAGATCGGCACCATGGGCGTCCTCTGCCGAGGTGTCAGCGGCGCTCAATGGCGTGCTCCAGCAAGGTCTCGCGGATATCGTCGAGATCGTGACGCAGGTGATTGCGCACCACGGCGTGCGAGCCTGTGAGTTCGAGCCCGGCGATCAGCGCCGGGTCTTCGCGCACCTGCAAGGTCACGGGCCGGCCGAGC
>NZ_JARBTA010000014.1:0-2706 GCF_048957375.1 Paraburkholderia sp. A1RI-2L | reverse complement strand
CACCGTGGGCGAAATCGCCGAACGCCTGCAGGCTTCGTCGCACGGAACCGTGGCGCTGGTCACCCGCTGTGAGGCAGCCGGGCTTGTCTCCCGCGTACAGAGCCCATACGACCGCCGTCAGTCACAGGTGCACCTGACGCCCAAGGGGGAGCAATGCCTCATGAAGGTGGCCGCATTTCACAAGCAGGAGGTTCAGTCCTTTGGCTGGGCATTCAGGGACTAAGGGCAATAGCACGAAGCTACAACAGCCCGTAGTCTCCGGCCAGCGTGTCAAAGAGGAGAATGCTACACACGGCACAAGCACAACGCAGACGCGTCAGGGGTGACTAAAAGCAAGGAGTTCAGCATGAGCACACCCTCAAGCCTGACCCTCGAAGGCAAGCTCCGGCGTGATGCCGGAATCGTAGGGCTTTCGTGGCTCGGCGGCATCGGCGGCGGACGCGGGGTGATCGGCTTTGGCTGGGATATCCTGGTCGTCACGATCTGGAGCATCGTGGTGCTCCTGCTTGCGCTTCGCAGCTCGCTTGACGGCAGCGAAACCGCTTACATGGTGGCGCGCATGAACAGCACCAGCTAACCAACACAGTCAGGCGAGTGCCGCAAAGCAACCGATGGCAGCCGGGAGCACGGGACCATGAGCGAGGGGATAAGGCAACAGGATACCGGGAAGGCCGCTCGTCAGGCCGTCCCGGTCGCGGCGGGGCGCGCCGTACCGGCCGCCCTGCCCGATGACGAAGCGCAGCCGATAGGCATCTATCTTCTGTGCTTCTATGCCTTCCTCGTGGGCATCGTCACCGGCCTCGGGGCCGTCGTGTTTCGCGGCCTGATTGGCGCCGTGCACAATGCGTTCTTTCTCGGCCATCTGTCGTTTTCCTATGACGCGAGCCGGTTCACACCTGCGGCGCCATGGGGCGCCTGGGTGATCCTCGTCCCCGTTGCAGGCGCGCTCGTCGTCACCTGGCTCGTCAGCACCTTCGCGCCCGAGGCGAAGGGGCACGGCGTGCCGGAAGTCATGGACGCGATCTATTTCAAACGCGGCGTGATCCGGCCGGTCGTCGCCGTCGTCAAGTCGCTTGCGTCGGCGTTTGCGATCGGCACCGGAGCGGCGGTGGGCCGGGAAGGCCCCATCATCCAGATTGGTTCGGCGCTCGGCTCGACACTCGGCCAGGCGATGCCGATGGCTGCGGGCCAGCGCATCACGCTGGTCGCGGCCGGTGCGGGCGCGGGGATCGCCGCCACCTTCAACACGCCCATCGGCGGCGTACTTTTCGCGACCGAACTGATGATGCCGGAAATCAGCGTCAACACGTTTCTGCCCGTTGCCCTCGCGACCGGGACAGCGACGTTCGTCGGGCGGCTCTTTTTCGGAGGCGAACCAGCATTTCTGGTTCCCGCGCAGCTGGGCGCGTTGCCCAATCAGCCGGGCAGCGCCCTCACGATGATGCTGTACGCGGTGCTCGGAGTGGTCACCGGCGCTGCCGCTGCCGTGCTGATACGCGCGCTGCACTGGGCGGAGGACGGTTTCGACCGCATCCATAATCGCTACTGGCGCCACGCGCTCGGCATGCTGCTTGTCGGTGCGTTGATGTACGCGCTGATGCGTTACGCCGGACACTACTACGTCGAAGGCGTGGGTTACGCGTCGATCCAGGCGACGCTCTACGGCCAACTGCAGGGCGGCTTGTTTTTGCTTCTGCTTGCTGTCGCGAAAACGTTCGCGACTTCAGTGAGTCTCGGCTCCGGATCGTCGGGTGGGGTCTTCTCTCCGTCACTGTTCGTCGGCGCGACGCTGGGCGCCGCGCTGGCATCGGCGTTCCAGTTCATGCTGCCGTGGGTGCCGGTCAGCGCTCCTGCGTTCGCCATGGTGGGCATGGGCGCCATGGTCGGCTCGGGCACCGGCGCCGCCATGACCGCCGTGGCGATGATCTTCGAGATGACGCGCGACTACGACATCGTGCTGCCGATGATCATTGCCGTCGCGTTCAGCCTGGGCACCCGCCGCCTGCTTTCGCACGAGAGCATCTATACGCTGAAGCTCGCGCGCCGGGGGCACGTCATTCCCAATGCCTTGCATGCCAACATGTTTCTGGTGCAAAGCGCTGCACAGGTCATGGAAACCGATGTCCTCGTGCTCGACGAGGCCGTGCCGTTCCGGAATCTGCTTCGCTCGCCAGGCGACCCGGCCTTTCGTCATGTGGTTGTCACACGCGATGGCAAGATAAACGGCGTGCTTCGCATCAATACCGGCCTGCGGCGCGCCGTGAGTCGCGACGACCTGACGGTGACGCTGGGCCGGCTCGCACAACACAACTACATCGTCGTCGACGAGTCCGATGCCGCATTCGACGTCATCAGCCAGTTGCGGCAGCACAGGGCGACGATGGCGGTCGTCGTCGCTGGAGGTCTATCGGGGCCGTTGCGAGTCAGCGGCGTCATTGCAAAGGAGCACATTGCGGATGCCGTCGCCAGCAGCATCCGCATTTTCCCTGCTCGCGCAAACAACGATGCGCGCGGGCCGCACGGCGATGCGCGTGCGTTGCAGCGCGAAGTAGCGTCGCGCGGCGCAGACGAGGAGGACCGTCATGAAACTAAAGACTGACTGGCGCGCGGTCCGCAGCCGCATTGAAGCGGCACTGCATTACGCGAAGCTGCACAATGCCCCGGGATCCAGCCGGCCTGGCGAAGACAATCGCGCATGGGTGATCA
>NZ_JARBTA010000013.1:0-3166 GCF_048957375.1 Paraburkholderia sp. A1RI-2L | reverse complement strand
AGGTGCCGACGAAGTCGAGCTCGACGTACAAGGGGCGCAGGTGACGGCGAATACGTTTGGCTAGGCCGTCCACCGCCAACCAGTGTAGTGCCAGTTGACTCAGCGGCTTGACCGTCATGCGTTGCGCCGTGTTTTGTAGCACATCTTTGGCCATGATTTTATAGGCGCGCTGACGCACCTCGCCGAACGGCGTCGGATCGGCTACGCTGTCGTCCACATAGAGCGACAACAGGCGGCCGATCTGCGGCGTTTCCCGATGGCGTTTTACTTGCTCGGCGATGAGTGACTGTTTCGCGCCCGCGCTGCTTTCTTCCTCGAGCTGCTTCATGTGGAAGGCCATCGCATCGACCAGGTTGTCGGTGAGCTGTCGGAAGCGCACCCAGGCGTAACACAGCAGGTAGAGCTGCGCCTGATCCGCCTTCAGGTTGCGCAGGTCGTGGACGGTATAGAAGTTCGCCAGGCTTGCGTAGTACAGCACGTTCTGCTGCGAGATATCCAGCCGGGGCAGCAGCGTCCTGGCGATTTCGTGCAACGGCTGCAGCGTGCCGCGCTTTTCGCGTTCGCGGACCATCTGACGCCAGCCGAAATTCTTGGCATCCTGTTTCAGCGCCGCCAGTTTCGACAGAGTATCATCGCGCACCAGAAGTTGGTCTAGCGCGGTTTGGGTCAATTCGTCCAATACGCCGGTGAGCAGGTCGCCCAGCCGCCGACGTTCGACGGACAGGGCTTCGCTGACTAGCTCTTGCAAGGTCGTGTAGCCGGGCCGGATCATCTTGTGCTCATTGAGCCACACGATGAGCTCGGCGGCGACGAATCCCGGTGTCACGTCGCGACGTACGATCTGCGCGGCCTGCTGCATGAGTTGCGGCAGGAAGGCGGCCACCCACGGTCGATAGCCGTACAGTTCAGCGATCTGTTCGCGCTGGGCGTAGTACTCGTGCCGGGTGATCGGCTTGCGTTCGAACGGCTCGCCGTGGAAATAGCGGCTCAACACGAAATCGTAATCGTCCTCAACCTCGTCCCAATCGAAGCGGAAGAAGGCGTGCTTGGACTTGAAGTAGCCAATCTGCAAGATGCAATAGACCTGCGCGGGTATGGAGGGCCGGCTACTGGCGAGCGCCAGTTCGGATTCGGTCAATGCCAGGTATTCCAGCCGCTGCGCATCGTCGAAATCAGGCAGGCCATACAGGGCTTCCTGTTCGGCGTCGGAAAAGACGCTGAGCAGCTTATTCTTGTTGATCATCGACCATCCTCTCCACGCAACGTCAGATCCTTCAATTTTGTGATATCACGACATGGGGTACGACAGAAATATTGAACTCCCGCATTCTACAGAGATAAGCTTTATTATCTCTGTGGCATTGTTTCCATATTAAACTCGATGACATGAAAACGCGCCCCACGAGCCCGTCCGCCGCCGACATCCCGACCGACTTTCCTGATGCTGATGCACTGGCAGCGCTGCGTGCCTGGTACGAGGGCGCATCCTCGCGTGAGGCGGCACACCGGTACATGCAAGATCGGCTCAGCCACAGCCAGTCAGCCCGCGGCGTCATCGGCCAGATCCGCCGGCAACTGGCACTTTATGCCCGTAACCGACAGCGGGCAGATCTGGCCACGCTGTTCGAATGCCCGGCCCAAAAGCGTATGCATCATGCGCGCGCCACCACGCAGGCTGTCGAGCTACTGCGCATCATGCCTGCGCCAGCTCCGCAGATCGGCGACGACATTGCGCACTGGCTGCCGAATCGCGCTGCCCGCACCCTGCACGCGGCCGGCATCCGGACCCTGGCCGATCTCACGGTACGGATTCCGCGTCGCCGGCAGTGGTGGACCGTCATTCCGGGTCTCGGGCCGGCCAGTGCAAGAAGGATCGAGGCCTTCTTTGCCGCGTACCCGGCGCTCACGGAGCGGGCCCGCGCACTGATCATCGCGGATCGGCAGTCAGTCGTGACGCCTTGGGAGCAACTACGGCTACCGCACGAGATCGACGGATCCGCCGGCGCCTTCCGCGCACCGGTGTCGGCCTGCATCCTCGGCGTCGACAACGATTACGACGCTATCCAGGCATGGCTCGCGTTGCACGAATCCCCGGCCACGCAGCGGGCCTACCGCAAGGAAGCCGAACGGCTGATTCTCTGGGGCATCGTTGCTCGCGGCAAGGCGCTGTCTTCGCTGACCACCCGGGATGCCACCGACTACAGGGCGTTTCTGCGCAGACCTACACCGCGAGAACGCTGGGTCGGGCCACCGCGGCCGCGCACATCAACGGACTGGCGCCCGTTTGTCGACAACCTCTCGGCCCGTTCGATTGCGCATGCGCTTGCCGTGCTCAGCGCCATGTTCCGCTGGCTGGTCGAGCAGCGCTACGTCGTGGCCAACCCATTCTCCGGCATCAAGGTACGCGGCAGCAAGCGCGCCATGGCTCTTGAAACCTCGCACGCTTTCACCGAAGGAGAATGGATGCTGACGCGCACCATCGCCAACGGGCTCGAGTGGTCGTACGGCTGGCAGGCGCCCGCTGCGCAACGGTTGCGGTTCATGCTGGATTTCGGCTACGCAACGGGACTGCGGATCAGCGAACTGGCTGACGCCACACTGCGCAGCATCGAAGTCGACGCAGCCGGTGATCACTGGCTGCACGTGGTCGGCAAGGGCGGCAAGCCAGCCCGCGTTACCCTGACACCCCTAGCGCGCACAGCGCTGGACCGATATCTGCAGGAGCGGGGGCTTCCTGTCAGCCGTGCTCACTGGAATCCGACCACGTCCCTGATTGGCAGCCTTGACGACGCCGATGCCGGCATCAAGCCCTTGCGGCTGTGGGAAGTCATGCGCCGGTTTTTTCGGCTCGTCGCGCAGATTATCAAGAACGACCATCCGGTGCTGGCTGAAAAGCTGCATCGGGCCTCTCCGCACTGGATGCGGCACACCCATGCGACCCACGCGATCGCCAGAGGGGTTGAGCTGAGCGCCGTACGAGATAACCTGCGTCACGCGTCGATTTCGACCACGTCGATTTACTTGCATACCGACGATGTAAAGCGGGCACGGCAGTTCGGGCAGGCATTTACCGACTGAGTTACTCGCTCGGCACGTCAGGCAACAAACCGATTGACGTTCACAATGTGGAATGACGGAATTTTCTGGGGTTCCGGCGTAGAACCCC
>NZ_JARBTA010000012.1:0-3181 GCF_048957375.1 Paraburkholderia sp. A1RI-2L | reverse complement strand
ATAAGGAGCCTGACGATTACCTACTTTCACACGGGCAATCCGCACTATCATCGGCGTGGAGCTGTTTCACGGTCCTGTTCGGGATGGGAAGGGGTGGGACCAGCTCGCTATGGTCATCAGGCATGACGGGTTGCTGCGTCGCACGGGTTTGGGTCAACCTGGCGCCACAGCCAATCGGGAAGAAGCGTAAAGAGGTGCTGTTTCTTGGGGTTGTGTTGTTTCCGGCACAACACCGATCTCTCAACCGTGCGTCTGTTCTCAAGACACACCTGTTATAGGATCAAGCCTTACGGGCAATTAGTATCAGTTAGCTTAACGCATTACTGCGCTTCCACACCTGACCTATCAACGTCCTGGTCTCGAACGACCCTTCAAGGGGATCAAGTCCCCGGGGAAGTCTCATCTTGAGGCGAGTTTCCCGCTTAGATGCTTTCAGCGGTTATCTCTTCCGAACATAGCTACCCGGCAATGCCACTGGCGTGACAACCGGTACACCAGAGGTTCGTCCACTCCGGTCCTCTCGTACTAGGAGCAGGCCCCCTCAAACTTCCAGCGCCCACGGCAGATAGGGACCAAACTGTCTCACGACGTTTTAAACCCAGCTCACGTACCTCTTTAAATGGCGAACAGCCATACCCTTGGGACCGGCTACAGCCCCAGGATGAGATGAGCCGACATCGAGGTGCCAAACACCGCCGTCGATATGAACTCTTGGGCGGTATCAGCCTGTTATCCCCAGAGTACCTTTTATCCGTTGAGCGATGGCCCTTCCATACAGAACCACCGGATCACTATGACCTGCTTTCGCACCTGCTCGACTTGTCAGTCTCGCAGTCAAGCACGCTTATGCCATTGCACTATCAGCACGATTTCCGACCGTACCTAGCGTACCTTCGTACTCCTCCGTTACACTTTGGGAGGAGACCGCCCCAGTCAAACTGCCTACCATGCACTGTCCCCGACCCGGATCACGGGCCAAGGTTAGAACCTCAAACAGATCAGGGTGGTATTTCAAGGACGGCTCCATGCAGACTGGCGTCCACACTTCACAGCCTCCCACCTATCCTACACAAACCGGTTCAAAGTCCAATGCAAAGCTACAGTAAAGGTTCATGGGGTCTTTCCGTCTAGCCGCGGGGAGATTGCATCATCACAAACACTTCAACTTCGCTGAGTCTCGGGAGGAGACAGTGTGGCCATCGTTACGCCATTCGTGCAGGTCGGAACTTACCCGACAAGGAATTTCGCTACCTTAGGACCGTTATAGTTACGGCCGCCGTTTACCGGGACTTCAATCAAGAGCTTGCACCCCATCATTTAATCTTCCGGCACCGGGCAGGCGTCACACCCTATACGTCCACTTTCGTGTTTGCAGAGTGCTGTGTTTTTATTAAACAGTCGCAGCCACCAGTTTATTGCAACCCCTTCACCCTCGGAGCGCAGGCTCCTCAAGCTACCAGGGCGTACCTTATCCCGAAGTTACGGTACCAATTTGCCGAGTTCCTTCTCCCGAGTTCTCTCAAGCGCCTTAGAATACTCATCTCGCCCACCTGTGTCGGTTTGCGGTACGGTTAATGTTGAACTGAAGCTTAGAGGCTTTTCCTGGAACCCCTTCCAGTTGCTTCGCTTCCGAAGAAGCTCGCGCCACACCCTTGAATTGCGCGCCCGGATTTGCCAAAGCGCCTTCTCCAATGCAGCGACCGGGACTTCCAACACCCGGACAACCTTCCGCGATCCGTCCCCCCATCGCATTCAACACTAGTGCAGGAATATTGACCTGCTTCCCATCAGCTACGCATTTCTGCCTCGCCTTAGGGGCCGACTCACCCTACGCCGATGAACGTTGCGTAGGAAACCTTGGGCTTACGGCGAGGGGGCCTTTCACCCCCTTTATCGCTACTCATGTCAGCATTCGCACTTCCGATACCTCCAGCACACCTTCCGGTGCACCTTCGCAGGCTTACGGAACGCTCTCCTACCATGCACATAAATGTGCATCCGCAGCTTCGGTATATGGCTTAGCCCCGTTACATCTTCCGCGCAGGACGACTCGATCAGTGAGCTATTACGCTTTCTTTAAAGGGTGGCTGCTTCTAAGCCAACCTCCTGACTGTTTTAGCCTTCCCACTTCGTTTCCCACTTAGCCATATTTGGGGACCTTAGCTGGCGGTCTGGGTTGTTTCCCTCTTGACACCGGACGTTAGCACCCGATGTCTGTCTCCCGTGATTGCACTCTTCGGTATTCGGAGTTTGCTATGGCGACGTAATCCGCAATGGACCCATCAACCATGACAGTGCTCTACCCCCGAAGGTGATACACGAGGCACTACCTAAATAGTTTTCGGAGAGAACCAGCTATTTCCAGGTTTGTTTAGCCTTTCACCCCTATCCACAGCTCATCCCCTAACTTTTCAACGTTAGTGGGTTCGGTCCTCCAGCACGTGTTACCGTGCCTTCAACCTGGCCATGGATAGATCACCTGGTTTCGGGTCTACACCCAGCGACTGGACGCCCTGTTCGGACTCGCTTTCGCTACGCCTGCCCTATTCGGTTAAGCTTGCCACTGAATGTAAGTCGCTGACCCATTATACAAAAGGTACGCCGTCACCCCTCGCGAGGCTCCGACTGTTTGTATGCATGCGGTTTCAGGATCTGTTTCACTCCCCTCCCGGGGTTCTTTTCGCCTTTCCCTCACGGTACTGGTTCACTATCGGTCGATCACGAGTATTTAGCCTTGGAGGATGGTCCCCCCATCTTCAGACAGGATTTCACGTGTCCCGCCCTACTTGTCGCATCCCTAGTTCTTCCGTTCCGTTTTCGTCTACAGGGCTATCACCTGCTATGGCCGCACTTTCCAGAGCGTTCGACTAACGGTACAGATAAAGAATGCAGGCTGATCCCATTTCGCTCGCCACTACTCTGGGAATCTCGGTTGATTTCTTTTCCTGCGGCTACTTAGATGTTTCAGTTCGCCGCGTTCGCTTCACGTGACCTATGTATTCAGTCACGGATACTCCATTCGGAGTGGGTTTCCCCATTCGGACATCCCCGGATCAAAGCTTGTTTGCCAGCTCCCCGGGGCTTTTCGCAGGCTACCGCGTCCTTCATCGCCTGTGATCGCCAAGGCATCCACCACATGCACTTGTTCGCTTGACCCTATAACGGGTGTGTCTCGCCGCGG
>NZ_JARBTA010000011.1:0-3189 GCF_048957375.1 Paraburkholderia sp. A1RI-2L | reverse complement strand
CCCCAGACAACCCGTGGCTCGCGGCGCTGGCTTGGGTCAAGGGGGCCTTCGCCAAACAGCAGCGCCTGTCACAACGACCGCTCGCCGAATGTCCCGCGGCCACGCTGCCGAAGCGCCTGCGACCGTACCTGCTGATCTTCGGCGCTGATGGTCAGCCGACCGGTTTGCACGCCGATCGCTACGAATTCTGGTTGTACCGCCAGATCCGGAAGCGCTTCCAGTCGGGAGAGATCTATCTCGACGACAGTCTGCAACATCGTCACTTCTCCGACGAGCTTGTTTCGATGAACGAGAAGGCCGACGCGCTGGCGCAGATGGAGATCCCGTTCCTGCAGCAGCCAATCGATGCCCAACTCGATGCGTTAGCGGCCGAGTTGCATGCACAATGGCTGGCCTTCAACCGAGAGCTGAAACAGGGCAAGCTTACGCACCTGGAATACGACAAGGATACGCAGAAGCTGATTTGGCGCAAACCGAAAACCGAGAACCAGAAGGTGCGTGAGCAGGCATTCTACGAGCAACTGCCATTCTGCGATGTTGCCGACGTGTTCCGCTTCGTCAACGGCCAGTGCCAGTTCCTGTCGGCGCTGACGCCATTGCAGCCGCGCTACGCGAAGAAGGTAGCGGACGCCGATAGCCTGATGGCGGTTATCATCGCTCAGGCAATGAACCATGGCAACCATGTCATGGCGCGCACCAGCGACATTCCGTACCACGTTCTGGATAGCACCTACCAGCAGTATCTGCGTCAGGCGACGCTGCATGCGGCCAACGACTGCATCAGCAACGCCATCGCCGCGCTGCCGATCTTCCCGTACTACTCGTTCGATCTCGATGCGCTGTACAGCGCCGTCGATGGGCAGAAATTCGGCGTCGAGCGACCGACCGTGAAGGCGCGTTACTCGCGCAAATACTTCGGACGAGGCAAAGGCGTCGTCGCCTACACGCTGCTGTGCAATCATGTCCCGTTGAACGGCTACCTAATCGGCGCGCACGAGTACGAGGCGCATCACGTGTTCGACATCTGGTATCGCAACACGTCGGATATAGTGCCGACTGCGATCACCGGCGACATGCACAGCATCAACAAAGCCAACTTCGCTATCCTGTATTGGTTCGGGTTGCGCTTCGAGCCTCGCTTCACAAACCTCGATGACCAGTTGCAGGAATTGTATTGTATCGACGACCCGGCGCTGTACGAGAAATGCCTGATTCAGCCGATCGGACAAATCGATCGGCAGCTCATCACCAGTGAGAAGACAAATATCGATCAGATCGTCGCCACGCTGGGCCTCAAAGAGATCACGCAGGGCTCGCTGATCCGCAAACTATGTACGTACTCGCAGGAAAACCCGACACGTCGCGCGATTTTTGAGTTCGATAAGCTCATTCGTACCATCTACACGTTGCGTTACCTGCGCGACCCGCAGCTCGAGCGAAACGTGCATCGCTCCCAAAACCGCCTCGAGTCTTACCATCAGCTTCGTTCGACCATCGCCCAGGTCGGCGGCAAGAAGGAATTGACCGGCCGCACCGACATCGAAATCGAGATCAGCAACCAGTGCGCCCGGCTGATCGCCAACGTCATCATTTTTTACAACTCGGCGATTCTGTCGCATCTACTGACGAAATGGGAGGCCAGTGGCAACGCCAAGGCGCTGGCGCGGCTTACGCAGATATCACCGGCAGCCTGGCGGCATATCCTTTTGAACGGGCACTACACTTTTCAAAGCGACAACAAAATCGACCTGGACGCGCTCATTGCAGGGCTCGAATTGGAGTGATCGAATTTTCGGCGGTTCTGGCTTGGAATCCCTTATTCCTGTTACGGTGGAATACGATGCCACAACCAGGTAATCCTTTACCCCCAGCCGTGGTCAACACCTGGCGACTGAGCGTCGGCACGTCGCTGTTCGTGATCGATATCCTGGCCGACGGCAGCTGGCGACCGGCGTATATTGCGCCAAAGCGGCTGGGTGGCTGGACGATGGATGTGTTGCCGAACATGCCGCCGACGTTAGTCGATATCGCTCCCTCGGTACGCACCTGGGCGCGACAGTACGGCGCGAATGTAACGAACCGGCGCACGCCGGCGCGCCGGTTTCCCGCGCAAACCGCTTCTTCGAACAGGACGCCAGAATGAACATGCTGAAACGTCGTCTCGATGCGACAGACGAAAAGCTGCAGGAGCTGAAAACAGCCCGCAAAGCGGCAGCTAAGGCGCAGCGCCAGCAGGTCAAGCAAACGCGCGCGGATCGCGAGCGAAAGATCATGCTGGCCGGCGAGGCGTTGCTGCGGCGTGTCGATCGCGGCGAGTGGGATGAAGCCGATTTCCGCGCGATGATGGACGATTATCTGTCGCGGCCCGCCGATCGCGCGCTGTTCGAGCTCGACGATGTATAGCCTTTGATGTTCGACGTCGACGCACCGCACAGCCAGGTCGGCAAATGTTGATTTGATTCACGATGAAGGATGCCCGATGCTGCCAACGCTCCGCATGAACCGGAATTTTGTCGAGGCCTTGCTGGCCGAGCGCGCGCCCTGCTTTGCGATGGGACTCGTGGCCGAGGGCCAGACGCACTATGCTTGCCTGGCACTGCGGCCGGTGGATGACATTCCGAACGACGTAACACGCAGCGGTTTCAACTTTGGCCACTCGATACGCGGCACCGACGACTTCGAGGTCGTACACTTCGGCTTAGAGTTTTACGGCTACCGCATCTTCAATGCGCTGATCAATCCGAGCAACTTCATCGCCAGGACAATCCTGTCGCACATGGTCGACACGAAGGCGTTTTTCTTCTTCGCGGTCAACCCGTCAGGCGGTGTGACGGTGTTCAAGTCCGGCATCGGTGAATGCAGCCTGGACAGCATCGAGTCTAATCTCGAGCGGATACTGCGCTCGAGCACGTCCGATGCTCAGTACGACGCGGCGCTGACAACGTTCAGCGACCATCCAGATCCGGTCGGGCCGATGCTGCACTGGGTTTGCCGGGACTGCGAAGATTGTCTCGACCTGTCCCACAATGTAATCGAACTGGGCCCCGCGTAACGGTCCTGATGGTCCGTGTGACCGAGACCGTCATGTCACTCACCGGACGTCGCTCCAACATTCTTCGGCTGGAATAAGCCGATTAATGTTCACAATGTGGAACGACGGAATTTTCTGGGGTTCCGGCGTAGATCCCC
>NZ_JARBTA010000010.1:0-5261 GCF_048957375.1 Paraburkholderia sp. A1RI-2L | reverse complement strand
CCCAAAGGGGTCCGCACAGGCTATCGGCGCACCGGTCTAGGCGCTAAAGCGCCAAGACCCGGACAAATCGCGCCAGACGGCCTACGGCCGCCCGCCGCTCAGCCGGGTGCCTGTGGGCACCGGGCGAAGCCATTCGGCGGCTTGGCGGGCCTCCTATGGCTTCCAGAAGGGATGGGTTCAGGGGACGTATGTCCAAATTGGGCGAGCGCAGCGAGTCACGCCGTAGGCCCCACGCCGCGAAGGGGCCTGTGGGCAAGGTGGGGCAAGTCGCCAGACTTGTCCCACCTTGTCCACGGGAACGCGGGTGGACCGCCCGAGATTTCTTAATAAAAAAAAGCCGCTCCTCTCGTAGCGGCTTTGGAAACACACGCCACAAGCACGGGTGGTGCTGCCGTGGCTGGTTAAAGATATGACAAATTCAGCGAAACGCATAGGCGTTCGCGCGAGCGTCGTGGAGAGCATGATGCCGCCCGCCATGTTGCCGAAAGTAGGCTTCCATCCGCCCAAGATCGAGTTTGTTTCCGACGTGCTCGTACTTCCAACCTTCCGGCATTTCGCCGTCGAGCAGGTCGTATATGAGGTCAAAGTCGCCCTGGTAGTCGAAACACAGGATGGGCCTGGGCTTTGCCGGCACGTTCATCAACCACGCCCGTAGCTCGTCACGAAGCTGCTCAGCAGGCATCGAACGCTCCGGAAACTGGCCGAGCTGGGGTAAAACGGCGACCCGCACGAACTCGCTGCATGCATTCAGCGCGAAATCCGACCGTTCGCCGTAAAACTCCCGGCCATCCTCGCTGACGATCGCCACGCTGATGAGCTGGCAGTCGAGAAAATCCGTGAATTCCGTATCGACGAAGTAGCGCGTTTTCCACGGGCTGCGTGGCGTCTGGGTGCTCATTCGCCCGACTCCTGCCGTCCAAGCTGCATCAGGCGGTGATGCAGCGAGATCTTGTCGCCGGTGGCCGGCGCGATGTCCCCTTCGCGCCAGTCCGGCATCGTCACCTGGCCATGCCGAACACCCGCCGCAAACAGCCATTCGGCCATCTGTCCCGGGTCGCGGGTAACGAAGGTTTCGCCGGTCGCTAGCACTGTCCCGATCAGCTCGTCTCTCGAGTAGTCGTAGACAACACGGGCGCGGCAAAGGCTCTCGCTCATAGCGGGATCGTCAGTTTTCCCTGCTGGTCCGGCGCGTCGGCGGTCTGCCACAAAACCTCGGCCACTGCCCTCGAATTAGCCCCCAGGCCGGTGAAGCCACAGGCGGGGCATCGCACGAAGAACTGGTCGGCAATGCGCTCGTAGCCAAAGCGGGGTTTGGGCCAACGGCACTTCGGGCACGCCTTCATGGCTGGGATTCCGTTTTTGCGTCCGGACGCGGTGGTACCGCCTTTTCCGCGTGGGCAAGCGCCTCGAACTCTGCCCAAAGCGCCGATTGCTCGGTAAGGAATGTCCGGTCTGCCGGTTTCAGGACGCGGATGGCGTCCTTGATCATGGTGCGCAAATGAGCATTTTTTTGCGCCGCTTCGAGGAGCGCCACGCCCACCAAGAGCTTGGTCCGGTCGTCCTGCTTGCGGCGCTTCGATTTTTCGGCGGATTCCGCGCGCCGGATGCGCATCTCCACCGCCTTCGCACGCTCCAGCAAGGCGCGCTGCTGCGCCTTGAGTTTGTCGAGCCGCTGTTGTTTGCTTTCTACGGTTTCTGACACTGATGCCTCGCTGGTCCGGTTGTTCTGTGTGACCAGTATAAGGGCGATTGCCGGTGATGTGCGGGCGGTGGTAGGCTTCGCTTCGAGAAGCGAAGCGCGATTACTCGTTTCTCTTCGAGAAACGATCGCGGCAAGGGCCAAGGCCCCTGCACCCCAACCTCAAAGCCCGTCGCGCGCTATGGCGATAACGCATTGCTCTGTGAAGACCGGTCGCGCTGGCAAAGGCGCTTCGCATGCACGGTACGTGCAGGGCGAAGGCCGCTATGCGAGCCGCGACGATGTGGCGTTTGTCGAGCATGGGAACATGCCGACGTTCGCCGCATCCGATGCGCTCACTTTCTGGCAAGCGGCGGATGCGAACGAGCGCGCCAACGGGCGCGCGTATCGCGAAGTCGAGTTCGCCGTGCCGCGCGAACTCGACGACCGCAAATCACAGATCCGCTTCGCCCAGCGGATGGCCGACGGTATTGTCGGCGTGAAGCATCCGTACACGCTGGCGATGCACGACACAGAGGCCGCCGATGGCGGGCGAAATGTGCATGTCCACCTGATGTTTTCGGAGCGGGCGCTCGATGGCGTCGAGCGCGATGCGGGCCAGTTCTTCCGCCGCGCGAACAAGGCGAATCCAGAGAAAGGTGGTGCGGCCAAGGACCGGACCATGAATGCCCGCACGTTCGTCACCGACACCCGGCAGCGATACGAGCGGACGGTGAACCGCGAGCTCGAGCGGCTGGGTGCCGACACGCGCGTCAGCATGACGCGCAACACGCGGCTGGAACCGGAGCCGAAGCTCGGACCGGCGCACCCGCGCGCGGGGCGCGATGTACGGCGCGAGGTGCGGATGGAGCGCGTGCGCGAGCTGCGTGCCGCGCGCATGGAGTGGAACGGGATGGTTGCCGAGCACCAGGCACTGCGCAGCGCGATTCTGGACCTTTCCGGCGACATTCAGGCAGCGAAGGCCGAGCGCGAACGGCAAGCCGCCGCGGCGCGCGTGCCGGACCCCCATGAACAGCTTGCGCGGTTCCGCGCGGCCCGCGCGACAGAGGCGGCTGCGCCAACATCTGTGGCGCCCGTGCCGACCGAAGACGAGCTGCGCGCCCGCGATGCCGAGGAAATCAGGCAGAAACTGCTGGGCATGGGTTACACCGTCGTACTGACGCCGAAGCCGCGCGTGCCCTATACGGGCGAAATCCTGCTGGTGTCGGACTTCCACGTGGCCCAGAACGCGGGCCGAGACTGGGCGACGCTGCACGACAGACGGCAGCTCCAGCAGGCGTATGAAGTTGGAGACAGGCCCCGTATTGTTTATGGGGCTGATGGCCACGAGCAGTCGCCAAAGACGACTATCAAGCCCCGTGGGCTTGGGCGATAGCAGAAAAGACAAAGGGCACCCGAGGGTGCCCTTAATTGCAGGGCGACTGGCTTGTCATCGCCGTTGCCGTCCTGGCTCCGTCAACGCCGAAGCGGATGGAGACTCAAGAATCCCTTCCGGGAACACGATCATAGTAACTCACTGAGCTACCTTTTAGGTATCTTTTAGTGCACTTTATCGCACTTTTTCACACATGTTTTTGGGCCAAAACGTGACGTTTTAGCCCATTTTTTCGCGTTTTCATTACTCATATGGGGGGATTTTCGGCAATCCCAAGGCGGCAGCGACAGCCGCCTGGATGGCCTGAAAATCAGCCGTCGAGACGTACATTTGGACGGTTTGGCGGCCGCCACGGCGCGAGCGGGTGTAGTACAGCGATAGCCGTTCCAGTGACACCGTGTAGAGCATGTCGCACTTGACCCAGACTTCAGTATTGGGGTCGCCGTCGACCCGTAGGTTGCGCTCCAGCTTATGGTGGTAATCCTCCACGCGCGCCGGAGCCGTGGTCGAAAGAGGGACCACCGTAACTAGGTGATTGTTGTGCTTGTTGCGGGCAATGACGACCACATCGCGCTTTTTGACCATCTCCGGCACAACCATTCCTGCAAAGTCGCACTGCACCACCGACCCCAAACGGGGCTGATAAAGAAGAGGCATCGGGTATCCGTTGTTTTTGTTGAGGCTGAAAATCCGCCCGGTATAGAGAGTAGGGACAGGTTTTTAGCCTACCGTCACGACACGCCAACCTCCAAAAACGCGACCTATAGAACGCGACCTATAGGCACCTGCACGCCGGGCCATTCGCGCAACCCGTCACTTACCGAATTGCCACCAGCGGCGGCGTTTTTGGCCGGTTGGTGGCACTTCTATCTGAGACTCAATCAGTCTCAGTGCCTGTCTCATGTCCTGGAGCTGTTGTTCTCTGGCGGCATTCAGGGCTTCCAGCCCCGCTTTCTCAGCTTTCAGGACATCGAGCTGTGCCGCAGCCTGTCTCAACACAGAAATTTCCGCCTCAAGTTGTCTCACGCGAGACTCAGAATCTGTCTCAATGGGATTCTCACCTGACTGTTTAAATTCCCCGAAAACCCTTACCAGCTCTGACGTGTCGACCTTTTTTGCGCCATTCTCATCGAGGGACAGTGAGAGCTTCCCTTGAGACGCCAAGCGATACAGCGTTTTGGTGCTCTTGCCGGTCAGCCGTGCCGCCTCTGAGATTGATACTGTCGCCATGCGTCACTCCGTGGGACGGGGGTGAATACCGGCTTTCGTGCCCCAGGCAGCGGCCCATCGGGCCGCTTGGGCTTTCTCGTCGGGAGTCGCCGCGCGGATCATGCGATCGACGGCCAAGCTCGCCCGGCGAAGCGCGTAGGAGCGGCGTTGGTGGCTGTCTCGGCGCATGGTCATGGCAGGTTCATTTCTTGTTGATCAGGTGGATCAATTGGCTCGTTCCCGAGCAGGATGCGCTCAGCCCCTTCTAGTACGGGCACCTGCTTAAGCGGGGTTTGATCGTCCAGATCTGTGCCAGCCTGTTCGCCCTCGAACGCAATCACATCGGCAGTGAAGTGGGCAAAACGCTCGCCACGCTTACCTTGCCAGGCGACCCGAGTATTGACCCGATACACGCACAGGTTGCCGACCTTAACGACCTCAATGAACTTGTGATCGGACAGCAGCTTAATCGCACCACTGACGGCCTGACGGCCAATCCCGACCTTCTGCGCGATCACAGCCTGAGAGACGGCTAGAGCGTTGTTCCGGCCCATGTTGTTCATGAGGTACAGCAGCGTGCCCATAGCAGATGGGTGTTTGATGGCTAGACGCTGAAGTTCTTGCCCGACTTTCTTTTCGACCTGTAACCAGCCGAAAAACGAGGGTGCTGATTCCTCTGTGGCGACGACGGCTTTAGACATAATCATATCGCTTGATATCGACAGGTTTATGCTACAACTTTAATTATAAAGACGACAGGTTTATGCTGTATTGCGACTCTACTGTCGCCTGCAGGCGACACGCCTGTCGCCTGCAGGCGACAGGTCAGAATCGACGAAACCCTTATCAGATAAGGCTTAGCGCGGGTTTTTGGGCAAGAGGCTCTTATTGTTAACTAAAGGGGGCGCTCCACTGGGGTATATCCACGCCCCCGCAAGCGGGGGCGTAACCCGCCCGCCTAGGGCGGGCTAGACGACC
>NZ_JARBTA010000009.1:0-10502 GCF_048957375.1 Paraburkholderia sp. A1RI-2L | reverse complement strand
ATGTGTTTCCAGAATCAGTCCGATGCCCTTCGTGTTCAGGATGCCTTGCGCAAACGATTGGGGAAATTTGGTCTCGCGCTCGAACCGACCAAAACCAAGCTCGTTGCATTTGGTCGTTTTGCCCAACGGTACGCAAGCCAGCATGGGAAGCGGCGTCCAGAGACGATTTACTTTCTGGGCTTCACCCTGTACTGCACGCGCAACCTGAAAGGCAATTTCAAGATAGGGATGCGCACGGAAAAGTCTCGACTCCGGCGTAGCCTGGCTAGCTTGCAAGACCTGATGCGTCAAGTTCGGCATCTATCGATTCGGGAGCAAGCTGAAAAGCTCAATCGGGTATTACGTGGCCACTATGCCTACTATGGCATTGCCGGGAACTTCCGGGCGTTGCAGAAAGTACATAGAGCGGTGGAGCGCTATTGGCGCAAAATGCTGAGCAGCCGGAGCCGTTCAGGCGGCGTTACCTGGGAGACATTCCAGGAGATCAAGAAGCGGTTTCCATTAATGCGACCAAAGCTGCATCTTCCCTACCGGGCGTTGCAAGCAATCGCGGTGCTGTGAATCAACTGCTGAAGAGCGTAGTGCGGGAAATCCGCACGCTACGTTCTGTGGGAACCGGGGGCGGGTGACTGCCTCCGGTCACCCGGTACTCGGGGTGCAACTCCCCGGGTCTACTCACCTCCTAATAGTGCGATTGTGTTGCGCATTTCTCAGTAAAACTTGACGCTCACACAACTAAAGTTGTTAATAGATTTCAACTAAAGTTGTTAATACTCGTCACCATACCGTCGATGGGGCTGCTTGCTCCGGTGCGTTGTGGCAAGAACGTAGGTGCTTCGATATTTGCGGGCTGCTTCAGCAAGTATTCGCGCGTCTCGCCAGAATCCTTCGTTGCACCGAGCGGCATCCACGGAAAATCGGTAGTACTGTGCCGAACGGGTCTCCATCGGCGCGGGAGCTGCGGTCGAAAACGAAGGCGCGATCGGTAAAGCGACCTTACAGATCCTCTGATATTCCAACGCACAGCGCCGTAGCGCGGCAAGCGCGTCGCCGGGCGTCGCTGCCAGCACCTGTAACGGTGCGTGATCCCATCTGGCAACGAAATGGCCATCCGCCGTTCGATAGAGCCAGCACCACGGACGCCCGTCTCGCCACCCGAGCAAGCGGCGGTGGCGCACATCGAAGTCAACGGGCGAGATTGCATCGATCACGTGCCAGCTGTTTGCTTCGGACCAGGACAAGCACGAGCCATGACAGGTGGCCCACATCGCGTTGCGGCGCGCCAGTTCATGTATGGCGTGTGCCGCCTTCCGCCGTGTTTTGCTGGTGTGCGGCGCCGTCGGCAAGTTTGCTGAGGTTTCAGCCGCGAATCGCACGCCGTGAGGGGTGGCGAGTGCGAGCCATGCGCTGTCACGCCACGACGTCCCGGGTGACGCGCTGTACCAGGTAGCAAGCCTGAATCGGGCAGCGCCCGAAGCGCGTGCCTGAGTGTCGCGCCATAGCGCGCCGAGACTCACGCGAGCTGCATGGCATGTCAGCCAGTGCCGCGTCCTGGTGTCGGCGTTATCCGCGCCGCAGAGCCGACAATCGTCTGCCACGATCTCGGCAAGCGTGTTATTGAATCCGCTTGCGGGGAGTCGGTGCGGCCAGCGACGTCGTTCAACGCCCGGTTCAACCGAGCGCGCCCAAAGCATGGTGATAAATGCCGTCTGCGCATTGCGGCTATGGCAAATGAGCTCACCGATTTCGATTGGGTCGCACGAGTCCATGAACCGGGATATCCATAGATCGCCGTCGGGTGCGACGTGACGCCGGACATGGCGCGCGATTGCGCGGTACGCGTCGAAGGCAGAGGCTGTTTGCGAAAGCGGCGTTCTCTCACTCTCTTGAGCGTCAGTCGGCGACGGACGATCTCGGTGCGGTGCCAACCTGGAAGGAGAGCCATACCCAACGGCTTCGATGCGAGCGGACGCGAAGATCGTATGTCTAAGGCACGCGGGGTAAGCAATCCCAAGCGATTGCGCGGTGGTGATCAGCCACTCGAGACTGCCAGGCGCTTGTTGGGAAAGGGCCAGGTCCAATCGCGACGGTCGGATGAGTTGCGATAACGAGTGCAGCCATGCCACGACGGCGGTAAGCGCATGCGTCATATCTGGCGTCATCGTCGATCGACGGCAGGTCTCATGCGTAAAGAAGTGCAACTGCCCACACGGACAGCTCCCTGCTATTCGGAAGTCGGCAAGAGACCGTAGCGCGGCGTCAAACGGTGCGCCGCAGTGGCAGCGACCGACAAGCGCGGTGTGATGAATCGGGCACGCATCCAGCAATGCGACGGAAAACAGCGCCGAATGGTAGCCCGCCGCCAGACATGCAAGGCAGACGCGTGGCTGGGGCATGGCGAGCGCGACTCGCAGCGGATCTGGCAGTGCGTCAAGAGTCGACCAATGGAAGACTTCTGGCGGCTCGCCGAGTGCGCGCGCGAGCGCCGCAACATCGATCTTGCCAGCGTGGATATCGAACAGATCCAACGATTGGGCTGGACGCGCCCCGGTGGTCGGCAGGTCAGCAGGGTGGAGGGCGTTGAGCGCACACGCGCGCAGAACTGTGTGCCACAGCGATGCATACGGCAACACACTGCCACGATGCCAGGCAAGACAGCGTTCAGGCATGACTTGCTTCGCGGCGACTCGCACCGCGAAGAGCGGCAGTCGCTGACACCAATGCCATCAGTGTCCGGTGCCCGCAATTCTCCACAGCCAGACACCACGCTTCGGGCGAGGTCCCTGTCTCGACGTTCCCGCCACTGGCGATGTAAAGAAGTACATGGCGACACGCTTGCGTCACGGTCTTCATTGGAAAATCCATCGGTCCGGCATAATGCGACGGTAATGTCTCGTTCATCGCTCGCATGAGCCTGTCGGCCTGATGCTCCATACGAAATCCTCCGGCCCACGGGCGCGGTGCCAAGCCCGCTGTGAATGAACGGCCCGAGCCTGGTGGCCATTCGCTACCGTCGTCATAGCCACGCATCACGTACGCGAGCTCGTCAATACTTCGCACACCGTGAAAGGGCTCCGATGCGAGCATGAAGCGGGCGGCTACATGGGCGCCGCCCGCGAGCGCCATGCCGAGTGGTTCATCGAAGAACTGCAACGAAGCAATCGAAAATACACACAAACGGACTCGCTGCTTCTCAAGAAGACTGTGCAGCTCGACGAGCCACAGCCACTCGCGATGACTCATACCCTGCGCTTCATCGATGACCAGAACGAGAAAGTGGCCCCCGCCTTGCGCCGCAAGTTCGATCCAGCGTTCCACGAGCATGATCTGTCGTTCGAGCGGATTGCGTCGTGCCTGGGCGAGCCGGTGACCGCTCGCCTCGAGCAGGTGCGCGTAAAAACGGCCAACGCCCTGACTGCAGCCTGAATCGGTGTGGCTCCAGATAACGAGTGGCACGTAGCCACCGTGGCGTTCGGATAGCAGACGCTGGAGCCAGTGGTCAACAGCACTTGATTTGCCGAACCTCGACGGCCCGAAGATGGTTGCGCCATCGATCTGGTCGTCTAGCCAACCAGCGATGCGCTCTACCATGTCACTGATCGCGATCGTGAACAGCGAATAATCGCGCGTGACAACGGGGTGGTCACGGGGCACGTGCGGGGCTACGAGCGCGCCCGTGGCCGGTCTGGACGGGGTTACCATTGCTGGGCCCGGCGCATCGGCGGCAGGGCGATCGGATTACTGCGTGCAGCGGCAGCGGTCGGCGTGCTGACGTTCGCTGCTGCCACCTCAGCGTGTTTGACGATACTCACCATCGATTGGCCGGCTAACCGTTGCGCATGCTGCTCCAGAATCCGGCGAGCTTCGAGATAAGCCGGGTGGACAGGCAGTTTCCGCTCAGGTGAGTCTTCTGCGTAGCGCAGCAACGCTTCAACCGCATCGCCGTGATTCGCCAGGTGCAGTAGCCGGCGCTTCTCAAGCGCGCGGATTGCCTGCCGCACGTAGAGCGAATGTGGCGTGCGATGCCATGGGGGCGCGGCGCGCACCACCCCGATGAAAACGCCGTGCTGCGTGGAGACGGCGGCATAACGTGCGTCGTCCTCATCGTCCAGGTGTAACCAGAAATTATTTCCCAGGAGATCGGTGCGCAAACACAGCCATTCGGCTGAGTAACGGGCGTTGGCAAAATTAAAATGCGGCCGACGCCCTGTCTCGATGCCGCCGAGCAGTGTGCAGAGCTTGCGCACGCCGACCATACGGCGTACCGCCTCCGGATCAACCACACGGACCACTGATGAGCGATCGGCCATCCATCGTTCAAGCTGTTCTAGCGGACTGCGGTAGCCTAACCCTGAGTGCGGTGTCGCGTTGTAGTTGGCGATCAGCGTATCGAGCAGTTCCTGCGCGTATTCGAGCTGGAATTGCGTAGCGAGCGCGGCCGCGTCAGGATCAGCACCGCGTTTGCCAACTGGTGAACTGCCGGTGGTCGTCGAAAGCCGGTGAAAGCCTCCGGTAGCCAGGTGTCCGAAGAACGATTCGACGAAGGGGCGATCGTCCTTGCTGCGCCGACAACTGAAGCTTGTTGAGTCCTGTGGCTTGATGAGTGTCGCCCCGACCAGATCGTGCAACACGCTTTCGACGCGCGCGCAGGTGTTCGCGAGTGCGCCGTCAACGCTAAATTCATTCCAGCATGCGCCTGAAAGCTGCGGGAGGAGGTACGAGGGCAAGCCCGCGCCCTGAACGTAGGCTTGGCTGCTGAACTGAAGGTCTCGTGGTGTCCACGGTGTTAGCGCACAGCGGACGGCACGCAGCACGTCCTCGGCCGAGCACTCACGGCGCAGGCTTAAATGGTAGCCAAGCACTGCGCGCGATGCGACATCAATGATGACGACGACCCACAGCCGGTGAATCATGCGAGGCTCCGTGCCGCCATGAGGGGAGGGCACCAGTACCATCATGCGAGCGTCAAGCTTGTGGGCGTCACATTCGACGCGGTCGAGTGGTGCTAGGGGCGGACGGCGCGTTCCATCGCCGCTGCGAGCCTTGCGTACCGCATCCTCTCCTCCTGTCAGCTGACGAGCGCGAGCGGGATGCTCGGCGAGTACGCGGTCGATGTAGCGGGCGAGCGTTACGTAGCCCCGTTTCTCAACGTTGAACGGCCATTCGCCGCGGCGCTCAAAGCCGCGTTCGCGAAGTTCGGCCAGGAACCAGCGAAAAATGGCCATGCGTGGCCGGCGCGACGCCTCGAGCTCACCACGCTTACCGAGGATTCGTTCTCGCAACCGGTCTTCGACTCCATGTCCCGCCGACGACTCGAACACCCACTGGAGGGCGCCGACAGCCCCGCCGTTCCATGCATTGAGTTTCAACGGTGCTGTTCGCTCGTAGGTCTTCACCCGCGAGTGCGGCAGCAAGCCGCGCCAGCCGTAGACGGATCCGTCAATGTGTTGCTTGAGGCAGCGCTCGTTCAACAAGCGGTAGGTTTGGATAAGGCTCATGCCGCAAGCCGCCTTGATTTGGGCGTCTGTGCCGCCCGCAAGATAAAGGCGAATTGCTCGCTCGCGCCGGCGATAAAGCGCGCGCCGTTCTACCGAAAGCGCAAGTTCATCGATGGGTGCCCAGAGTGTTAAATCGATATCGCCCAAGAAGTCGGCGTCGCTTCTGAAAGAGTTGCATGCCCGAAGGCGCGAGCGTCGTGTCATCGCAAGCCTCCACGAGCGCATCAACATCACCAGCTTAGATTAGTTGAAAACGCAGATCGTGCAACCTATCGGGTTGGGGAGGTCTTGTTGTTGACTTTGCTGCGGTTGCCCGGATAACGGACGCGATGTCCGTCTGTCGATCATCGGCATCGCGAGCACGGATGCCCCTACGCTCCTTGCACAATCTCATGTCCGCAGCTACGCCCGCGCCGTTCAGTAATTAACAAGATTAGTTGAATTCGTCGATTAGATAACAACTTTAGTTGACGCCGGAGCCTTTACTATTAACAACTTTAATTGAAATGCAAACCGGGCGTTGCGCCTTACGCGGTGGGCCTCCGAGATAGATTTTGCATCGCACCGCAGTGTTAACAACTTTAGTTGTGCAAGCGACTTGCGCTCGCTCAAAGGGGAGGTGGCCGGGAAACGACGATGGCGTGGAAGCATTCGGCATCTCTTCAGTATAGGCAACGACGTGTCGGTCGGAGTGACTTGTTTCTCCTGCGGCATGTTTGAACAGGAAACGCGGCTATCTCGCTAATAGGGTTAGCGATACAGCCTAATGTGATTTCGCTTCCGGACCGTCCGGCATCCCGGTGCGCGTGGCCCTGCGTCGGGTAAAATGGGCGCCGTCGTTGACTTTCTCCCCGACTTCAGCGGATTTCCCCATGTCCAGAACATCGCGATCTGTCAGCATTGCGCCCGATCACAACACGTCGGCCCTGTCGAAAGCCCAGAAGACGTTCAACTCGCTGATCGGGAAGATCGGGAAACGACGCAAGCGCTTGCGCGACTGGGAAACGGTTAAGCCTGCCTTCCAGAAACGGTACGTCGATGAGCTCCTGCCCCTGGAGAAGACTTCGGTGGCACTGCAGGTCCGGATGGTGCATTGCCTGGACCGGGCCTTCGATAGCCTGACCAAGACAGAGCGCCGGAAGGTTGCGCTCGTGATCGTCGATCTGGCAGGTGATCTGATCGGCGAAGACGAGAATGAAGGCAAAGCCCTGAAGGCGATTTACGACAAGTACAGCCCGACCAGCTACGACAGCGAGGTGGCGACCGAAGTCGGCGGGATGAAGTCCATGCTTGAGGCGATGTTTGGCGTTGATCTGGGAGACGATGAGGATTTGAATACCCCGGAAGACCTGCTGCAACGTGCTGAGTCCCATTTTCAGCAGGCTCAGGCGCAATGGGAAAGCGAGAATAGGCAAAGCGACGCCCGACGCGCGAAACGGAAGAAATCATCCAGGCAGCAGGCTGCCGAAGCGCGGGCACAGGAGCAGCAGGCAAAGCTGAACCTGTCCATTCGTGAGGTCTACCGCAAACTGGCCAGCGAACTGCATCCGGATCGCGAAACCGACCCGCAGGAGCGAGAGCGCAAGACCCGGTTGATGCAGCGCGTGAACGAGGCCTACCAGAAAAACAACCTCCTTCAATTGCTGGAACTGCAGCTCGAACTCGAGCATATTGACCAGCACGCCCTCAACAACATGAGCGAAGAGCGGCTGAAACACTACAACACAATCCTGAGGGAGCAGGTGCGCGAACTGGATCAGGAGATCCTTAACGTCGAGTCATCTTTCCGTTATGCCTACGGAATCGATCCATTCGAAACCGTTTCTCCCGATGGCGTGTTGCAAAACCTTGCAGTTGATCTCAAGGAACTCCGTCTGAATGTCCGGACCCTGGAGCAGGATCTTGCTGCATTCGAAGATATCAGGAATCTGAAGCTCTGGCTGAAGCGCTGCAAGGTCGTTTCCGCACCGTCAGACTTCGAATTCATGCCGTTTTGATGCCGAGGGAGCCACCTGTGCTCGACTATTAGCTGCTGAAAAATCACGCTGGCATTCTGCTTGTCGGCGACTACCATTCGCTTATCGAGCTGCACGAGGTCGTTCACGATGTCAATGACCGTTCGCCATTACTTCGTCAGGATGACGGACCATTTTTGGGGTTGGCCTACGATGTGCGCAAGGCCTACGAGCAGCAGCGGGAAATCTTGCAGCCCCCTGAAGGCTTCGAAGAAATCTTTACAGGTATTTGACCGGGTACAGTGGCGTTGTGGCGCAGGTGTTCGGCTGTGGCCGCGTGTTGATGCCGCCGGGACGAGCCAAACGTTCCGGCGTCGTGTAGCGCGCGTACGAGGTTCGATCTGGCCGAGACCTGCGCGACAAGCGGGTGCGCGGCTATTAGTGGTGTTTGTAAAACGTCGAACTGTCGTAGTGTGCACTGTGGGATTCGCCTGATTGCGAACTGCTCCCGGTGCCGCTGCCCATGCCCGATACAGCTATTGCGCCCGCCGATTCTTGAGTTGCGATTCGGGCCTCGGCTGCCTGAATATCGTCTGGATAGTTGTTGTCACGCCGGGCCGGGTTGTAGCCTGCCTTTTCAATTTGTACAAGCTGGGCGCGTACCTGCGCGCGAGTCAGTGGGGTGGTCGTTTGGGCAAACGAAGCCAGGGGGGTGAGCAGAACGCCGATAATGGCGATCCTGATGATTGTCGCGTTCATATAAGCCTCCCGACCTTCAGGTCGTACCAAGAGAATCTAAATTCCATCTTAGGAAGGGATACTTATGCCAAAGTTAACGGCACGTTGCGTGCTGGCAAGCATGCGTAAGAAAAATCATGTCGAAACGGCGCTCTATCCCGTTACGGGGCGTTTTCGAGGTCCGTCGCAACGCAGACGTGCGGTGCGCGCAGGCAGACACTGGCCAGTGCCGCAGTTGTCCGGCGCCAGTTTTTTGTGACGTCGTCAGTGGCGGACGACGGTTCTCCGAACGCAGCATATTGCCGGCGTCGGAACTGGCTGCTGTCCCTGGAGGAAAAGTAAAAGCGATTTCAGGTTCATGAAAATGTCACATGCCGGGGCTATCTTCCGTCGCCACTTACCTGGTTGTGCAAATGAGGAGCATAAATGAAACTGAAAGCGATTCCCCTGGTGATGCTTGCGTTGGCGTCGGCAACCGCAGTCCAGGCTGCAGATATCACTGGCGCAGGGAGTACCTTCGCGCTACCGATCTACGCGAAATGGGCGGACGCCTATGAGAAGTCGGGCGGCGGCAAGATCAACTACCAGGGCATCGGCTCGTCGGGCGGCATCAAGCAGATTCAGGCGAAGACCGTCGACTTCGCGGGCTCGGACGCTCCGTTGAAGGACGATCAACTGGCCAAGGACGGTCTGTTCCAGTTCCCGACGGTAGTCGGCGGCGTCGTGCCGGCGATCAATGTGCCTGGCATCAAGGCCGGCGAAATCACGCTGTCGGGCCCGGTGCTCGGCGACATCTACCTCGGCAAGATCAAGAAGTGGAACGATCCGGCCATCGCCGCGCTGAACCCGAAGGTCAAGCTGCCTGATCTGGACATCGCGAGTTATCGTCGAATGTGGTGTACGCGGGAGGGAGGCAGGAGAAGGCGGTGGCGATTGCAGGAGAATGTTGCTTCTCACAGTAACACTTCCCCAATCGAACTCCACCACCATGGCGAAACGTACGCAGGAAACGAACGACAGTCAAGCAGCAGAAGCGGAATTTACGGGTGCGCCCAGTATGGACGACCTGATCCAGCAAGGCGCACGGCGCATCATCCAGCAGGCCATCGAGGCGGAACTGGCAGCAATGCTCGAGCAATATTCGAATGTGAAGACGATAGATGGCCGACGGGCCGTGGTGCGCAACGGCTATCTGCCTGAGCGTGAAATCGTCACGGCCGTGGGTCCTGTGCCGGTCCAGGTGCCGAAGGTGCGCGACCGCTCGGGCTCGGGCATCAAGTTCAATTCGTCGATCGTGCCGCCCTACGTACGCAAGTCACCGCGCGTGTCGTCGTCGCTGCCGTGGCTGTACCTGCGTGGCGTGTCCACAGGCGACATGGGCGACGCGCTGTCCGAGCTACTTGGCGAGCAGGCCAAAGGGCTGTCGGCGAGCGTTGTGAGCCGCCTGAAGGCCTCCTGGTCCGACGAGTATGAGCAGTGGAAAAAGCGCGATCTGTCGAAGGCGCGATGGATCTACTGGTGGGCCGACGGCATCCACACACAGGCACGCACGGAGGATTCCGACGGCCAGTGCCTGCTGGTGATCATCGGCGTAAAGCCGAATGGCGAGAAAGAGCGCGTAGCGCTCAGTGACGGCTATCGCGAATCGAAAGCGTCGTGGGTCGAGCTGCTGCTTGACCTAAAAAAACGCGGTCTGCAGACGCCGCCGTTGCTGGCTGTCGGCGATGGCGCGATGGGGCTGTGGGCGGCACTTGAAGAGGTGTTTCCGCAGGTTCGTCACCAGCGCTGCTGGTTTCACAAAATTGGAAACATCCTTAACGTCATGCCCAAATCGCAGCACGGCAAGGCCAAAGCGGCGCTCGGGGAAATCTGGAATGCAGCAACCAGAGCCGATGCGATCATCGCGTTCAACCGGTTCGTCGACACGTACGCGGCCAAGTATCCAAAGGCCGTCGAGAAGCTCGTGAAAGATCGCGATGAACTGCTCGCGTTCTACGACTTTCCTGCCGAACACTGGCAGCACGTGCGGACCACGAATCCGATTGAATCAACGTTCGCTACGGTGCGCCACCGTACGAGCCGCACGCGGAACTGTCTGTCTCGTGCGACGTTCCTCAGCATGGCGTTCAAGCTGATCGAAGCGGCCGAGCAGTCATGGAGAAAAATTCGCGGCGTAGACAAGATCGAGGCCCTTCTGAAGGGCATTGCCTTCACGGATGGAACCCCGGTGACTGAAAGCACACCGGCTCCTCAAGCGCTGGCTGCCTGATCATGCCGACCGACCCGCATACACCAGTCTTGACGATTGCTC
>NZ_JARBTA010000008.1:0-81472 GCF_048957375.1 Paraburkholderia sp. A1RI-2L | reverse complement strand
GGACATCGCCGTGGTTCGCCGCGCCGACGGCTCGGGTACCACCTTCATCTGGACCGACTACCTCTCGAAGGTCAATCCCGAGTGGAAGAGCAAGATCGGCGAAGGCACGACCGTTGCATGGCCGACGGGCACGGGCGGCAAGGGCAACGACGGCGTTGCGGCCTTCGTGCAGCGTCTGCCGGGCGCGATCGGCTACGTCGAATGGGCGTACGCCAAGCAAAATCACATGGTCTACACGGCCATGAAGAACGAGTCGGGCGCAGTCGTCCAGCCGACCACCGAAACATTCAAGGCCGCAGCGGCAGGCGCGGACTGGAAGCAGTCGTTCTACCAGATTCTCACGAACGAGCCGGGCAAGGATTCCTGGCCGGTCGTGGGCGCGACCTTCGTGCTGCTGCACACGGCGCAGGACAAGCCGGAGCAGGGCAAGGAAACGCTCAAGTTCTTCCAGTGGGCGTTCAAGAACGGCACGCCGGCTGCCGACAGCCTCGACTACATCTCGCTGCCGCAGTCGGTCGTTGGCGAAATTGAGTCGCAATGGAAGGCAAAGATCAAGGATTCCAGCGGCAAGGAAATCAGCCAGTAAGTGTCATGTGGGCAGGTACGGGTTTGCGCGATCCGTGCCTGCCTGATGCGTTGTAGACCAACCTGAATGGACGCTCGATGTCCAGTCGCCCTCCGGCCGCAGGATCGCGCGGAGCATATGTGTCATGGTGTGGGCCCTGTCTGAATGGTTTGCGCCGTCGCGGGCGCGACATTGCGGTGTACCAATCCCTGCCTGGTGCTGCAGGGAACACTGAATCCATTTCAGCCTGAATCGACATGGTACTTCAGACATATGTGTTTGCACGGGTTAAGCTGAGCTTAAGTACCGTACAGTGACAATCCCGTCAAGGTGACTGGGGGGATCGCGTGAGGCTGCTACTGGTTGTAGACGACGATGAAGGTGCGCTTCCGGTCATGGAATGGGCGCATCGCTCGGGGTATGAACTCGACTGGGCGAGCAGCGCCTACGAGGCGGAGCTTGGCCTGCAGTATCGTAGACCGCAATAAATCTGTCACTGCCACCAGCGCGACGGCGCACGGCAAAGCGCCACCTTGGTGACACTTTTATTTACCTTTGAATCGTAATAAAAGCGTCAATTCGCATAAGTCCGCATTAAATTCGTCACTTCGCCTCCTAAACTTCGAATCCCGTCCGTAAGGTTCTGATCTTATGGAAAATTTTCTTAAAATCGCGGAGCCGGTCGCGCTGGCTCGGCCTCGCGGCGCTCGGCGCCTCGAGGCGTTCAGCCCGAAGCTCTCGCGACGAATGATCTTTTTCCGGCGTGTGCAGTTGGATCAGTGGATTCTGCTTGAGGCGGACCCCCGTGTGATCACATTCTGCGAACGCCCGGGCTACGTTGTCGTTGAGGACGAGAGGCGGCTCGCAGACTTCTGGGTTCGCTTTTCTGGTCGACAAGAATTAGTAATCCTTACTGATGTGGAAATCGAAAATCTGCCGGTAGTAACGCATCGCGATCTCGACGCCGCTACCCTGCCAGTCCGGACCGTTGCGTCAGCAGAGATCGCCGCAGCACAGGTATGGATCGAAAACTGGCAGCGTATGTTGCCGTACATCGTTGCGAACCGGGATCTCATGTCTGCAGCATTGTCCCGCGCGATCGAGCGCTTTCTGGCTCAACCGCACAGACTGCTTGATGTTGAGCGGGAGTTTGCGACCGGCGATCCCGTGCTGGTGCGAGCCACGCTGTTTCGCCTGTTGCATGCCGGGAAAATCAGTGCGCCGGACCTGCGCACGCAGCCGCTATCGTTGCTCACGACCTTTCTGATCGAAGGGGCGCATCCATGAATCGCCGCAAACCGGAATTTCAGGGAATCGATGTCACCGCATGGCCGACCGTCGCTTACACGGAGCTCGATGGTGACACACGGCGTGTTTTCGAATCGCGGATGCAGGCGATTCTGGGTTACACACGAGGCGACTCGCTCGTACAGATAGAGCAATCGACGGGAGTCGACCGACGCCAGCTCTATCGCCTCCTCGCACGGGCCCTGTCTCCCCATCCGGACGGCAGGCCCTTCGGCTTTCGTGCCCTGGTCAGGTACGCAAGGATTGCCGACTACGTCAGGTTGCGTGCTGTGGTGGTGCGTGGCGAGCGTGGTAGCCGTGGCACGGTCGGCGCGCTCTCCCAGCTTCTGGAGCGCTTTCCGACGCTTGCCGCGTGGCTGTTGTTGCAGGTGAAACAGCGCCGGGTGTTGCTTGGGCAGATTAATACGGACGGACACCTGCGCACGCGCCTGCGTGGCTTGCAGGCGCTGCATGACGGATTCCTGCGTCAGTGCCGCGAAATTGGGCTCACTGCTGCAGACTACCCGTTCAACACCGCGGGGCACGCTATACGTTCCCTGTCCCGCCGCGTGAAGGCGGAAATGTTGCGTGGATTCGGCACAGCCGCACGAGCGGCAGGCGCATCGCACCTGAAGGGGCTGCCGCGCTTCGATGACGAGGTGACGGTGGCGGCGACGCGTCCCTATCAGGTGGTCGAATTCGACGGCCACCGGCTCGATATCCGCCTCAAGGTTGTGGTGCGCGATCCGCTGGGATTTGAGCATGAATTCGAGATGGAGCGTGTCTGGCTGCTGGTCATCATTGACGTGTGCACGCGGGTCGTCCTAGGCTATCACATTGTGCTGGCGAGCGAGTACAGCCGCTACGATGTCATCAAGACCATCGAAAACGCGCTTGAACCGCATCGGCCGAAGACCTTCTCGATCGCCGGCCTCGGCTACGGTGTGCACGAGGGCTTCGCGTCGCAGCGGATGCCGGAGCTCGCGTATGCCGTGTGGGAGCGGTTGAAGCTCGACAACGCAAAGGCGAACCTGGCCGACGACACAATCAGGGCGCTTTGTGAATTTGTCGGGTGCCTTGTCGATGCGGGGCCGCGCCACAGCCCGGACGAGCGACCTTATATCGAGCGTTTTTTCGGCACTGTCGCCAGCCGCCTGTCGTCGCGCCTGCCTGGCTACACCGGCTCCCATCCGCGCGATCTGCGGCGAGCGCTGGCTGACCCAAAGGGCAACCTGCGTCTGTATGTCTCGCTCGGCGAGCTCGAGGAACTGGTTGAGTATTCGATTGCGAGCTACAACGGCACGCCGCACAGCGGGCTGAACAATGCGACGCCGCTCGAAGCGATGGAATTCTTTGTTCGCGGACGGCAGACAATGGTGACGTGGCTTGCTGAGCATCACCGCCGCACGTTGTGTCTGATGCAATCGGCGCGCCGCTGTCCTGTGCGTGCCTATCTCGATCAGGGCATTCGCCCCCACATCAATCTTCACGGCGTGCGCTACACCAGCACTGTTCTGGCGACGAGCACGCATCTGATCGGCCAGCGGCTGCTCGTCTACATGAACGCTGACGATCTGCGGTGCGTGCGCGCGTTTCTGCCCGATGGCACCGAACTTGGCGTACTCGATGCTCAAGGGGCGTGGCGCGTGGTGCCGCACAACCTCAAGCTGCGGCAGGAGATACGCAGGCAGAAAGGCCGACGGCGGACCGACGCTCCAGGCGGAGAAAATCCAATCGAAGCCTACGTGCAGCAAAAACTCGCACAGGCAAAGAAAACGCGCAAGGCGGCCTCGGAACTTGCCCACGCAGTGCGACTGCTTGCATCGGCGCCGACCGTACGCACGCCGGCAGGGCCGACACGCGCATCGCAAACTCCGGAAACCCTGTCAGCGGTCACGATGCCAACGCCCGCGGCAGTGGCGGCGGCCGTCGTCGACTCCGTGTCGATTGGGCCCGTCCATCCCAGAAAGCTCACGATCGGTACCGGCCAGGTCTTCTAACCCCAGCTCCTGTATCGGAGGCGTCATCATGTCAGTTGAAATTCCGCGGCCAGTCGATCCCTCGTTGCATCCGCTCGTCACCGGCAACTACCGCATTGCCACACCCGCCATCGAGGCTTTCTACGAACTCGTCGAGCGCTGCCTGCGCTACCGCATCATGGGCGCGCTGATTCACGGCCCGTCACGCATCGGCAAAACCCGGGCAATTGAATATGTCCGCCTGCTGCTGGCACGCAATCATCCGCGGATGACGAGTTACCACGCGCAGTGCGAGCACAAGCCGCGGCACGCGGAAGGCCCGTTCTTTGCCAATCTGCTCGAGGCCGTAGGCGACCCGGACCCCAATGCCGGGACGAATCCTTCAAAGCGCATGCGCCTGTCGCTGCGCATACGCGAGGCGGCCGCGCGTACCGGTAGCGGCACCGTATTGCTGTTTTGCGACGAGGCCCAGCGCTACAACGAGAACGAGTACGAATGGCTACGTGATGTTCATGACGCGCTGGACCGTCAGCAGATCAAGCTCTTTACGTTGCTGGTAGGCCAGCAGGAACTCCTGGCACAGAAGACGGCCTTGCAGCTCGCGGGCAAGACCCAGATTGTCGCGCGCCTGATGGTCGAGGAGTTGTCGTTCTACGGGATCCGCAACGCGCAGGATGTTGCGACCTGTCTGAACGGATATGACCAGACCGCCTATCCGGAGGGTAGCGCGTGGAGCTTCACGCGCTTCTATGTCCCGCAGGCCTTTGACGCCGGGTACCGGCTGGTTGACGATGCCGACACACTCTGGCGTGCGTTCGAGGTCGCACACCACAAGGCCACGCTGCCCGGACGTCTGGAGCTGCCCATGGAATCGTTCGCGCGCGCGGTCGAGATCGTGCTCAAGGATAGCGAGACCAGGGATGCGCCAGGTTACTGTCCGGCAGAAGCGCTGTGGGCCCACGCGGTCCGGCACTGCGGTTACGTCCAGTCCCGTCATGCGACCGGTCGCGTCCTCGTCGCCGCAGCGTAGTGCGGTGCCGCTCAAGGCACCGCGCTTTCCGATCCTCACGGTCGATGAGCGGAAGCTGACGCCTGCGCTGGGTTACATCTTCAACAGGAAGTGGCTCGATCCGTACGAGTCTCTCGTCTCGATACTGTGGAAGTTCGAGAAGGCGAACGCACTGCCGGGCCACGTGGTTGCGCGGTTGCTGGGGCCGGACGTCGATCCATACGAGGGTGTGGTGCCGCAGCTGGGTATCATCGATGTCGACCGGTTGCACGAGAGTCTTCGCGTGCCCGTAGAAACGCTGCGCGCGTCGCTGCTGCCTGCGATACCGCGCCGGCGGTACAGCAGCGTATTCCGCTACTGCCGCCGTTGTGTTGCACACGGCTATCACACGGTGCTGCACCAGATGGAGAGTAACGAGCTGTGTCCCGCACACGCCCGCGTACTGGAATCGGCGTGCGAGACATGCGGCTACGAAGCGCCGTACCGCGTGAATGTGCGGCTCCTTGAAGCGCCATACCGTTGTGCGTATTGCCTGGCGAGTTATGGAGGCCCGGGGTGGACGCCAGGCCGGGATCCATGGATGACAGCGGAACATCGCAGGGCGTTCGCGCGGCAGTATTTCCAGCGGTATCTGGGATGAGCAGTGCCGGATAAGCGATGACCGGCACGGCATCCGCCCGGATGCGTTTATGCCGAAGGCCGCCGAACAAAGATCCGCTCAATCTGCCGTGTACGCTGAACTTCATCGTGATCGAGGTAGATTGAGGTGGTGGTGATCGATTTGTGTCGCAGGTTATCGCGCACGGTGGTCAGCGTGGCGCCGTTGGTCAGTGCATGGGTTGCGTGGGTGTGCCGCATCCAGTGCGGCGTCGCGCGACGCAGTTTCTGGACGAGCATCGGGTCGTCGGCCTCTATCACGTCGGCGGCCGTACGGAAGAACCGGCGCAGTATTTCCCTCAGGCGCGGCGTGGTGATGCTGCCGTTCATGTTGAGATGACTGATCAGCGGCGTATCCGGTGCCCACCGGTTGGCGCTCACCGGCAGACCACGTTGCATCAGGTACTGGTCGAGCGCAAAGCGCGCGAGCGGTGGCAGCACAACCTTGCCACCTTTCGCTCCTTTGCCGGTGAGATGCAGCCACCGCTCACCGTGTGCGCCGTTGTGAATGTCACCGAGTGTGACGCCGACCAGCTCGGCCGCGCGCAGACCCGTTGCATAACCGAAATCGAGGAGAAAGCGCAGGCGCTGGGCAGCCGGCGTCGCCCAGCCATGCGACCACTCGAGGCCATCGGCGATGGTACGGACAAGCTCCCATTCGCCGGCCGTGAAGGCGCGCGAGACGTCCAGTTCGCCGGCACGCTGCGCCCCCCGTACCTTTAGATCCGCGAACGGATTCGCCAGCACGTAGCGCTGCGCGATCAGCCACCGGAACATGGCGCGAAGCACCGACAGCGCATAGGCGATGGTATCCGGCGACATCGCGCCCGTGAACGGTCGCCACCCGGGGAACGATCGTGGCTGCGCTGGCCCGACCCAGCGGACTCGCGGAGCCGGATGACGCAGGAAGGCGCGATACGCCGGCGCGTCCTCGCTCGCCAGCGAGGACAGCGCCTTGCCGCGCTCAACAATCGCCCACAGCAGCAACCGTTCCGCTTCCCGGCGATAGGCACGCCGGGTTTCCGGCGCTTCATGGCGTTCGAGCCAGGCATTGATTGCCTGCCAGTCGTTATCGGCCTCGAGGGCGCACAGCCGCTTCGGCGCGCGGAAGATGCCGGATGAACCGTCCACGTCGTGCGGAACGCGGATGCTTTCCCATGGTGTAACGGGGGAACCCGCTGCCATGACGACCAGGGCGCGGGCCCGCTCGGTGAGCGCGGGATGAGCGACAAAGAAGGCTTCGATTCGCCGGGCGCTGCGTTCACCGAGCCCGGGGATCGCGACCCACCACCGGCGGCGGCGGGGCACCCGGACAGTCAGGTCCGCTAACGTCCGGATGCCGTGCCGGTGCAGTACCGGAATGACCCGGGGTTGGAGCCAGGTTTCGACCGCATCGCTCACTAGCGGCTGCGGAACCGGAACTAACGGCAGGAGGTCGAGCGCCCGCATCGCGGCACCGCGATGACGGGTACGCTCGCCGTCCATGCATTGAAACGGCTCCGCGAGATCGGCGCGATGGCGGGTCAGGGCGAATCCGGCCACCTGCCGGCGAATGCGACCGATCGCACCGCGCGCGGAATGGCTGCCATCGAGCGCCTGCGGGCAATATCGCAGGATTGCGTCGCGAGCGCCGGCGCCGTCGTACCACGCGCGCAGCGCGCAGAGGGAGACGGTGCCGGGAAACGACGGTGGGGTGGATGGGTTGGGCATCTCCCCAGTATAGGTAACAGGTTATGGGGTGGGGTGAGGTGAGGCTTGGTGTGACGCGTTTTCCAGGCTGCGTGTTTGAGCAAAAAACGCAGCTATGTCGCTAATATCTCTTAGCGACACCCCATCCCGTGCCGCGGCGTTCGACACGCCAGAGCAAGCACTCACACGCTTGGCTCGGTGCGCCGCCCGATGCGCTATTTCCGGCGTTGTAAGAAAGATGAAGCAAAGGGCGCATCACGACGTAGCATCCCTATAGCAACCTGTTCTAGGGTCGACATGATGCGCTCTTGATTTCTCGAAGCATCGAGCGTAGTTGGTCAAATAACCATCAGATCGTAGCCCACGATGATTTCGCCCTTGAAATGCTTCGCGGCTTGATTGCGCCATTCCGCATCAGGCGTGACCGGCATGACCGGCGTGAGGTGCGAGAGTATGAGCGTCTTGACCCCTGCCTCCTGGGCTATGCGCCCGACCTCCTCGACTGGCGAGTGATCTGCCATCATGTGATGCATGATCTGGTCGTAGTCCCTTTTCGGATTTGATTGCGCAAGTGCATGGGCCATTTTTTGTGTCGCTGCGATATTCATCGCCTCATGGACCAGAATATCCGCACCCTTTGCCATTTGTGCGACAGCCTCGAGAGGCACCGTGTCTCCCGAGAACGCGATTGAACGGTCGTGAAAGTCGAAGCGATAGCCGAACGCCGGATTCACGGGCGGGTGCTCCACGCGAACGGCGCTCACGCGCACGTTCTCGTCAGTCATGACCAATCCGGATTCTGAGAACTCATTCACTTTAACCGCCGTCAGCGGTGGCTCCTTGAAATCCTCCGCCCAGAACTGGATCGTCGAGGCTTGCGAGCGAATATACTCCTGTGTCATCTGGTTGAGAGGTGGCGGCCCATACATCTGTGCGGAGGGGTTCATGCCGTAAATCCAGCTTAGCAGCAGGAATGGACCATACTCGATGTTGTGGTCAGGATGATGGTGCGTCAGAAAACCCGCCCTTACCTGTTCGAATTTCAACCCCGTACGCGCGAACTCGTTAGACACCCCGAGGCCAAAATCGACTACGTAAGCCGATCCGTTGTGCACCATCACATGGCTCGTCTGATGTCGTGGCATTCCTACAATGGGGCCGGCGCCAGTTCCGAGAATGACGAGCTTTGTACCTTTTGCGTCACGAAGCGCTGCCTTAACGAGATCAGCCCGCTGATCGAGTGTTAGTGCACCGGTACCTAAATTAGTCGACTGCGCCCTCGCAGGAGCAACGATCGCGGCACCCGCAGCCATTGCAAGGCCGCCAAGCAAAGCTCGGCGGGTAGAGTTAGGTGCTTGCTTCGATTCCATTTCAATTTCCTTTCGAATATTAATCTGCGCTTTAATCCTGCAGACCCAGGTTTTATTCCCTTTTTTGTAGCAACAAAAATCCGCTCCGGCTTACGGGCACTAAGGGCTTAGGCCCGAGATCAGGAACGATGGTCCCAAAGCACCCACGTCCCGCCATAGCCTCGGGAGCGAAGCGGGGCACACTTTTTTCTGTGTGGATTGAAACGACGCGTCGCGAACCTAGGTCGGCCCGCTAGGTAACTGGGGGGCTTTTCCTGAGCGTGCGGATTTCGCTATCGTGCCTTAGTTACTTCCTGGTCAATGACCCCGAACGGACCTTCACGTCCTTCCTCGAACAGAGCTTCCATGCGAACCCGATCCCCGAACCTCATGTATTGAGTGGATGCCGAACCGTGGTCGATAATCTCGATGACCCGACGCTCTGCGATGCACGCGGAACCGGTATGCCGAGACAGGTTCGACACTGTGCCAGAACCGATGATACTTCCCGGGCTGAGACGGCGCGTTCTCGCTGCGTGTGCTACCAGTTCGCCGAAGTCAAAGTTCATTTCTCCACCGTGCGGCTCCCCGAAGCGTTGCCCGTTCCAGGAAACATGCAGGCGCATATGGACTCGGCCACCGTGCCATGATTGACCTAGTTCGTCTGGCGTGACGGCCAGCGGCGCAAAACTCGTCGAAGGTTTTGCCTGCAGGAACCCAAATCCCGACTTCATCTCGCGAGGCCCTAGTGCGCGAAGGCTCCAATCATTGATCTGCACGATCAATCGAACAGCACTGAGAGCTTCCTCCGGCGTAACCGCCATGTTCACGGGCCCGACAATGACGCCGAATTCCCCTTCAAAGTCGATACCATCCGCCTCCGAGGGTAGTGAAACCTTGTCGCAAGGACCCAGAAAATCGTCACTTGCGCCCTGGTACATTACCGGGATCGTGTCGAAGTCTGGTATCGGCTCAGTATTGAATGCCGTCTCCATTAGCTTGCCATGGTTGAGGAACGCCGAAGCGTCGCACCACTGTGGGCTCCGGGGTAGCGGCGCCGCACAAACAGCCGGATCAAATGCCATTGCGGTTCTTGTCTTGCCGGAATTCAAATCAGCTGAAACGGCCTCCAGGCGAGGCGCAACTTCGTCCCACCGTTGCAGTGCATCAAGCAGAGAAGCGGCGATCTCCGGGACCGGCAGGGCAACGCGCATGTCACGCGAAACAACCACCAGCTGCCCATCGAGAGAACCATTTTTCAAAGTTGCAAACTTCATTGGAGCACCTCAGAAGCGTTGACGGAGGCCAACCAGGACTGCGCGTGCGGACCCGTTAGCTGGAAGCGGTGTCGTCTGCATCGAGGGGGCCGCCAGATTGGGACGGCCGTTGAATCCCCCATCGGAATCCGTTACGCGTCCGACGCGCATATAGGCGGTTGTGCGCTTCGAAAAACTGTAGTTCGCACCCAGGTTGATCCACGTGTTTCTCCCCTTCGCCTTAGTCGCGCCAGTCGCATACGTCATTCCGTTGTCGATCCCCAAGCCCACCTGCCCGACCAGTTCGAAAGCGGGGGTCACTTTCCATACGGTGCCCACCGACCATATGTTGGTCACCGGGGTCCGCCCGTTTGAAAGGTCGTTGCGTTGTTGCCAGAACATGGCGCCCACGTTGACTTTGGAGAACTTGTAAATGCCGGCGGCCGCAATGAGTTTTTGGTTCGCCTCCCCTCCCGCATTTAGATTTTGGCCTCTGGTCTGAAACGTAATGCCGCCTTCGAATGATTCTCCGTCATACGCAAGCATCACCCCATAAGCGTTGTGAAGGCTCCCCGCACCGATGATCTGTGGACCGGGGCCGGGCGCCACGCCAGTGCGGTCTCTCAAAGACACCGTCGCCTGCGCAGAAAAGCCGTTCCAAGTCGGTGTAAGATACTTGATCATATTGTCTTGAGACGTCTGATCAAGATTCGACTGTTGCGCGGCAAGAGCGGGCGAATAGCTCGACAGGTGATCCAAGTCATACTTGCCCAGTTCGAGCTGCATCAGCGCATAGTCTCGGCCGAGGCGAAGCTCACCCATGGTTTTGGAGTTCAAGCCAACATAGGCCGCGCGGCCAAAAAGCCGATTCTGCGGAACCGAATTTCCGCTGTTCAATGCGAGCCCCTGCTCAAGTCGAAACACTGCGCTGAGACCATTTCCCAGATCCTCGCTTCCGAGAAATCCCAAGCGGGAGGGAACGTTCCCGATCGGGAGCATTTGAGTCACGCTTCCCCGATTCGTTACATTTGAGTATTGAGCCGCTTCGTCGAGAATCCCATAAATAGTCACGGACGACTGTGCCGCAGCAGGCAGCGCGTAAGCTACAGATAATAAGCCCGCGGCTGTAATGACCTTTTTCATAATCGTTTGTCTCCACTTTTATATTTTGAATGGCGGCACGCCGCCGCGGCCGCAATGCGGCCGGCTTTTCTCGATTAAATGGTTTCCGCCTACTGCAACGAGAGTTACTCGGCCTGCGCCTCCAGGATGGCGACCGCTCGTGTCCAACCTGCCGAAGCGCCCCGGATTTTGTGGGGGAAGCAACTTACCAAGAACCCGTTCGGAGGAAGAGCCTCCAGATTATGTAGTTTCTCAAGATGGCAATATCCAATATCTCTGCCAGCTTTATGGCCTTCCCAAATCAGAGCTTTGTTTCCCGTTTCGGCAATCTTCTTTGCCGTATATGAAAACGGCGCGTCCCAACTCCAGGCATCTGTACCCGTCAGACGAACTCCGCGCTCCAGAAGATACATTGTTGCTTCGTAACCCATGCCACACCCCGCTTGAAGGTAGTCGCGCTCCCCATAGCGCGAGCCGGCACGGGTATTGACGAGAACGATGTCGAGCGGTTGCAGCGCATGCCCGATACGCGCCAGTTCAGACTCCACATCCTTTGCTGTTGCGACGTAACCATCCGGAAAATGCCTAAAGTCCAGTTTCACGCCCGACTGAAGACACCAGTCCAGCGGAACCTCATCTATCGTTATAGAGGGCCGCTTTTCACCGAGCTTCTCATCCATGGTCGAATGAAAGTGATAGGGCGCATCAAGATGAGTCCCGTTATGAGTCGTCAGTGTGACCCACTCGGCTGCGGCCGCCTCCCCATCGGGAAAGTCCTCCGCCTTTGTGCCGGGAAGCATTGCCATAAACTCGCCAACAGTGTCGACATGCTTCTGGTACGTGATCTTGGGTGCCAATGGTGGCGGGTCGGACAACACGTCGTTTTCCAGATAGATCGAAAGATCGATGAGCTGGCGCTTTGATTTGGCTAGCATTTTTACCTCTCTCAGGCGATGCGGGGAAGCGTGGTTTCCTGCTTCCGGATCCGTATAAAACACATCACTGCCACGATGTCGATCGTGATAGCAGAAAACCCTAAGCTGCCATACCCAGCATGTTTGACTAGCGTTCCTCCGAGGATCGGTCCAATCGCAGCACCTACCATCAGCATCGCCGGTGTTGCCGCCAACACCCGACCGGACGAGTCAAGCTTTGCGACTAGCCCGAAGGCAAAGGTATGCGTAAAGATCATGGTGGCTGCAAAGAAGGCGGCGCCGATCGCGAACCATATGAACGATGTGCTTTGCGCGATGGCGAATGCAAGGGTCGCCTGTACAATAGGGCCGACAATCAGAACCGTCCTTGCGGGCAGTCGGCGTTCAAGTAAGGCTGCGAGTGCGGCAGGAAGCAGGTTGATCACGCCCAGTGCGACAAGAATCCCCGTCATTGCGTTGAGTCCAAAGCCGCGATCGATTCCAATTCGCTCAAGAAAGCTAAAGATCATAGCCTGCACTAACCCGAGGCTTCCGATGCCTATCACGCACGGCCAGACCGTGCACTCCAACGGCCTCAGTTTCACATCGATGTGCGCACCCGTGATTGCCTCGGATTGCCACGAAGGAAAGAGCGCCAAACAGACAAGTGACGCAAATCCCATAATTCCAGCGAAGATTAAGAAGAGCGACCTGCCCCCGATAGATGCAATAACGTTTGGGACGCCGCCGAGAAAAGCAATGGCGAAAACTCCAAGCGCAACGCCAACGACCGCGAATAATCGGTGTGGGCGTGCGCTTCGTGCAATCGTTCCGTGAGTGAAGGTAAGCGCGCACGAAGCAGAGACGCCTGCCAAGACATGCAACGCTGCCATCTCCCAGTAGGATGACGTCGTGAAAACGCATCCGAAGGCGATAGCCGCCAATGCAAAGCCCAATGTAGCCGCGACCCTAGCACTGAGGCGACTCAGTTGACGGGCGAAGAAGACGCTGCTGGCCACTGCGCCGCAAAGGAATAGGGTAGCTAACCCTCCTGCCTGCTGGGCATCGAAATGATAGGATTCAATGAGTGTACCTACCCAAATCGGCAGCGCAACAAGGTCTATCATCCCAGCACAATGTGCGACCATTAAAGCTAGCCGCCCGGTCCAGCGCTCCGTGCTTACCATTGTGTGTCTCCGAATATAGTTAGTTTCCTACCAAGACTAAATCGATGCGGCCAATGCCATCATCGAATCCCGCATGATGCGAGCGTGTTCTTCCTTGTCGCCCGATGTGATTTCGATTTCACCCAGTCGCGCGGAATTCCGGACAACCATGCTGCAACGGTCCCATCGGCGGAGTTGGAATGCTGCCAGCGCGTCAGTCAAATTTGCGTGCTTAGAAATCTCTTCGGATAAGACAATGGCGTCCTCAATACCGATACACGCGCCCGAAGCCAGATGAGGAGTGGTTGCGTGAACGGTGTCTCCGATCAGGACCACGCGGCCGGCGTACCACGGCTGCGGCACAAGCAAACCTTCAAGCGGCCTGTAAATGATCTGAGCGTTCGGACCTTGTAGATGCGGAAGCATCTCCTGAATTTGAGGGTCCGTAAACGCCTTGAGGAGTTCCGTCATACGATCGGCAAATTCAGCCGGGTTGATGTACTCGTTCACTGGGCGGTGTTCCGTGATGAACATGTACATCGATTTTGCAGATACCGGATTGACGCCGGGCTTTACCTTTCCTCCTACCCACATCATCGCAGTCTTAACGCCCGATGGCCGTGGAAGCACTGCGCGCCACACGCCTTGGCCGCTGTACTTGGGCTTCGGCGCATCGGGGAAGAGCAGTTCTCGAGTCTTGGAATAGAGGCCATCCGCGCCAATTACCAGGTCATAGCGTTGGCGGCTTGAGTCACTGAACGTGACTTCAACGCCTTCCGCATCTTGCTCGATCGACGTGAAGGTGCATCCGAGGCGAACTCTGGTGCCCGAAGCTCGGGTCGCGTCAGCAAGGATGCGCGCGAGCGTTGGCCGCATGATTGCGCCGCCGCCCGGGACGTCGGGGCCCGCGATGCGCGGAGTTGCTAGCGTCGCAAGATGGACCCCATCTGGCCGGTACAACTCCATGCCATCAGACGCACTGCCTGCACGCATGAATTCGTCCAAAATCCCGAGGGTCCTGAATGCGCGGAAGGTCGCGCCGCCCAAGCTGATGCCAGCCCCATAGGAGCGCCAGCTACCGTCAATCTCCACGAGATCGACAGACATTCCCAGTTTGCGCAACTGAATGGCCGCGGACATTCCGGAGAATCCACCGCCGATAATTAGAATCCGCTTTTCGTGCGAGCTCATGATCTCGTATGCTTAAATGTCAGTATCAGCGAGGCATATTTCGCCTTTAGCTGTTTGTATGAGTGAAACTTGAGTAAGGCGTTGACCGATGCAGGGACCGGCAACGCATACTCCCGTGTTGATTTCGAAGTGCGCACCATGTGCGCTGCAGACGATGAATTGCCGGTCTGTATCCAGGTAATGGTCTTTGCGCCACGCGAGCGGTGTTCCGGGCCAATGCGGGCAAGAGTTCAGGTACGCCCGCAGACCCTGAAGCCGAACAACGAATATCGAATCCTGTCCCGCTCCCTCGGGATCGAATCCCCTTGAGGTCCTTTCTTCCCACTCACTCAGTTCGGCAACTGTAAGAAGACAAACCGCAGCACGTTTAAGCGACGACAAAAGTAGTTCTCCCTACTTTTTGGGAGGCGGTCCACCCGGCGCCCATTTCTCCCGATGGTGGAAGAGAAAAATCTGGGACGCATCTGCGCTCATAGGAGCTTCGCGTGCGATCCATTCGTCGTCGTGGAGGTCCATATCTGCGTCGTACTCGACGTGACATCCGAGCGGACTGTTGAAATACCAGAACCAGTTCGAGCCGAACTTGTGACGACCGGGTCCCCAGAACGACTGGTAGCCCTTCTCAACGAAGCGCGTGCCAGCTAGCATGACCTCTGTAGGACCACCCATATGGAAAGTGAAATGCTCCACGCCCTTCATCTGCGGCGGCGTTTGAATCATGAAAAGGGTGTGATGATCCTCGGTTGCGGCAGGACGCATAAACGGACCAACGCCGGTAAATCGGTCGGTGGTGACGAACCCAAGACGTGCGTAAAACGCTTCGGCACGTGCCGCGTCAGGCACAAAGTAGACGACGTGTGAGAGGGTTCTGGGTAACGCAGCGTTGTCTTGCGATGCGCCAACGGTATTCACGCCTCGGCGAAGCGATGCGCCTGGAGCGTTTGAGACTTCTCCCTCCATGCTGAGCGGCTTGCGAATGCTGACTTGAAAGCCAAGGACGAAGCCCATGTCGTCAACCGACTCGATGGATCCGTCCGGCAATCGACGTACTTCGCGGTCCTTTTGCAGTTCCGCCTCAATATCGTCAAGGACGGTAGCATCCACTACGCCGTAGATTGTCTTGCGTAGCATGCTTCCAGTAGGCAGCGCCGGCGGCAGAGCGGGATCGTCGGCTCGTTTGAGCACGACCCCCGTGCCATCTAGCGCCTCAAACGTGCCGTTCCCATCGTCTACAAGGCCGTAGTCAACAAGATACTGCCTGCAACTCTGCAGGTCTTCAACACCGAAGACGAGCGTGTCCGGTCCGATAATTTTCATAATGATGCTCCTGCTTAAGCCACGCTGCCGCCGAGAGTCTCGGCGACCCAATCGGCAATGTATTGACCGGCGTTGATGCTGTTATCAAAACTGGAGTGCTGGACTCCGCCTTCCCGCGCCGTGAAGATTTTCAGTTCTCGTTTCGGGCTATTGATCAACTGATCGTAAGTTCGCTCGGCCCATTTCACGGGAATCTGAGAGTCTTTTTCCCCGTGCGTTACCAGAAATGGAACCCGAATGCGTTCCAGAATGCCGTCTAGATGCACGTTTTCGGCGATCCGCATGAATTCGTCCATGTCCTTCGCTCCCCATACCCAGCGGACGTGAGCCCAGTAGTGCGGGACTGGGAAATCACCTTCCTTTTCCAGTCGGCGCTTTTGAACGTCCCGCCAATCGTGATTGGCGCCCCAGACAACGCCGCACGCGAAACGAGGCTCAAACGCGACTGCGCGGGGGCAGTAGTAACCGCCGAGGGAAACGCCTTCCATACCAATTCGAGCGGGGTCGACATCCTCCCGTGTCTCTAACCAATCGACCACGCGACTAGCCCAGTGTTCGCTATCGAACCGCGCTGTCATGTGATGCAATCGAAGCGCCTCACCTGTACCAGGCTGATCAATAATGACCGACGAGACTCCGCGCTTGGCAAGCCATCCTGGCAGCCCAACCCGATACTTCATTTCTTTCGTCGAATCCAGGCCATTGACCTGCATGAGAATCGGTGCTCGTCCGCCGACGCCCTCGGCTCGCACGTACAGCCCGGACAGATGACCACCCTCGTATGGGATCTCGACACGCTCGCAGTTCTCCCTCGAAAGTTTGATCCCCCTTTCGAAGGTGGAGAGAAAGCGACGGTATAGTTCCAGACGGCCCGGCGAGTCTTGACCCTGGAGCCGCTCGCAGGTCAGATAGTAGATAGCGGCACGGTTGTATTTCTCGCCGGCAGACAGCATACGTCCCGCGGCCTCGTCTTCTTCGGCAAGGCCACATAGTTTGTCGGCCATCTTTGCCCACGTCTCACGGAAGGCCTGCGTTCCCGCAGCATCCGGCTGACGCGCAGCTTCTTGCAGCGGTGCGCACATCTCCTCGATCTCGCCGATGCGCGCGCCCATCTCGATTGCGAGATCGACGGACAGGTTCCAGACGTAGTTGGTTGGAAAATAGCGGAACACTTTTAAAACTCCATCAGATCGCGGGCCAGAGTCACCGGGCCCTTGTAAAACTTCGACACGCCGTCTGTGTATGCAGAATCCGGATCCGTATCACGGCCGGGCACAACATGTGTTAGCACCACTTCCTTCACATTCGCCGCCTGAGCAAGTCGGCCGATGTCCTCGGGATCTGTATGATCCTCGGCCATATGCCGCATTAGTCCCTGGAGCAGACCGGCTGGCGATTTTCCGGGCTGGGAGGCCATGAATTTTTTCAGGCTGTCTTCAATGAGCGGCAGGCTGATTACCTCATGCACCAAGACATCTGCATCCCTGGCGAAATTGACCATGTCTGCGCACTTGCCCGTATCGCCGCTGTAGACAACCACCCGATCTGCAGTCTCAAAGCGAAACGCCCAGGACTTATCCTGCGCAACGTCTGCGGGTGTGCCGTGCTCGAAGTGGAAGTGGCAGTTCTCGATCGCCGTCACTTTTACAAGGTCGTCTTGATAGACGATGCCCGGTGAGCCGATATCGTGAGCTCGGAAAAGAGATTCCGGGGTCTCCGCGATCTTGGCGTCGGACTCACGAATTCGAGCGTTTGGCTCAAAGTACCTGAGATAGCCTTGAAGCATGGATTCAGTTCCGACCGGACCATAGACGTTCACCTCTTTACGACGTCCGGTGCTCCACTGAAGGCCCATCAACGTTCCCCAATCGGCGTTGTGATCGTCGTGGTTATGGCTGATGAAGATTTGGTTGATTCGCCGGTAGTCGATACCCGCTAGACGCAGTTGTTGTACGACACCGTTACCGGCATCGATAAGGTACACACGACCTCGGACGACCAGAGCATTTGCAGGTTGAGCCCGGTGGCCAGCCGGTAGGGGGCCTCCCTGTGTACCAAGTGTGACAAATCGAGTGCCTGTCGATTGTTCCAGCGACGGGGAATTTTGGGCGGCAGCGGCCACGCACCATACAGCGGTAAGTAGTCCTATAGACTTAAGAAGCCGGTCAGACCATCCGCTTCGAAACGGCAAACCATAAATACGGCTCCGTTTCACAATTCCCCCGGAGGTTCGGCGCGGGAACAGGAACATATCGTCTCCTGATATTTGTTTTGAACGTGATCGAAGCTTATACTTGCGCCAGCAGCATGAAAAATCGTTTCGATAGACGATACGATTCGATTTCGTGGAGCAATTGAGGGAATACCCTTATGCGATTTAATGGGCTTGACTTGAATTTGCTGGTAGCGCTTGATGTTCTACTTGTCGAGCGAAGTATTTCTCGTGCTGCCGAACGGCTGAATATGAGCCCATCCGCGATGAGCAGTGCACTGGGCCGCCTTCGCGATTACTTCGATGATGAACTTCTGGTGCAAGTCGGCCGAAAGATGGAGCCCACTCCGCGTGCCGAGGGGTTGCACGATGCAGTACGTGACGTACTGTTGCGAGTGGACAGCACGATCGCGACGCAACCGGACTTTGTTGCAAGCGAAACCAATCGAACTTTTCGAATTTTCGCGTCTGACTATTCGCAAACTGTGCTTGTGCCTTTGATGCTATCCGTTGCCGCCGAGATGCGGTCCAGAGCCCGGTTTGAGTTGCTTCCCCATGTGTCGAATCCTCAGAGGGCGCTAGAGCGCGGCGAGGCGGACCTACTGATCATTCCTCGGGGACTTGTGTCGGCGGAGCACCCCGTCGAAGTTCTCTATGAAGAGCGGTTCGTCGCCGTAATGTGGAGCAATAGCCCACTCGCCCAAAGCGAGTTGACGATTGAGCGTTACCTCAACGCGGAACACGTGGTAATGCAGCCTCCTGGTCCGGAACGCGATACCTCATATGAAGCCGGCTCCGTCAAGCGACTCGACTATTCTCGCAGCATCGCCGTGACTACTTACAGCTTCTCCGTAATGCCAGCATTGGTTGTGGGGACTGAATACATAGCGACCGTGCATGAACGGCTTGCTCGAGCAATGCGCCGGGTCTGGCCGCTAGAGGTGCGAGACGTTCCATTTGCGATTCCGCCAATGGAAGAAGCGATCCAATGGCATAAATATCGTACGCAAGACCCGGGGTTAGTGTGGTTGCGTTGCGTCATCCAGGAAGCGGTCAAACGACTCGATCGTGGTTGAAAAGCTTGGCTATAGATAGCGTCGCATCGTACGCTTTCTGAATCCGATAGCGCCATAGACGCTGACGGAATTTCCGACTCGATACTGATTACGTGTCTCGCTTCGCTGCGAATGGCGCATGAAAGAAGTGCCACTGCCCCTTTGGGGGCGATGCCGGAAGTTCGCAGAGAGCGGCGACGTGCTTGTTGTGTCGCCTCGGCGCCAATCTTTCGGCTCCGGGCTGGGGCCCGCCTGCCTCGTTGTGACACATTTATCGTCGCAAAGGTGTCACTTTTATTGCGGACTACGAGTATCGATCCCACGAACTCGTACTTCTCGATTTTGGGAGCCCGGGGCTGGATCCGATCCGCCTTCTGCGAGGCTACCGAAGAATCGGGGGCCGTGCAGCCGTCATCGCCATGCTTCCCCACCGTCTTTTTGATAGCCCGGCAGTAGCGCTCGACGCCGGCGCCGACGACTATCTTATGAAGCCGTTTGAGTCGGAGGATCTTAGCGCGAGGGTTCGCCTGTTGCTTCGCCGATCGCCCCACGATAAGGAGCCGGTCACGATCGGCAATCTGGTTTTAAACCCGCTCGATTGTTCGGTATTGCTCGACGGACTACCCGTAGCATTAAGGTCCAGCGAATACCGGCTGCTGGCTGCGCTCATGAATGAGCCCACGCGCGTATTTACGCGTGCTGAACTGGCGACGCAAATCTATGGGCGTCCCAGGGGCGTCGCGGCCAATGCGGCCGACGTTCTGATACACCGTTTGCGGCACAAGCTTGGTGGGGAGAAGATCGTGACGGTCCGGGGCGTCGGTTACCGGATGCGCCCAGCGTCGCGCCCAGATCATTTCGCCCAGTAGGCTGGCGCCACGAGTTATCGTCGGTGTATGCGGCGTAGGGAGGAGGCAAGAGAAGGCGGTGGCGATTGAAGGAGAATGTTGCCTTCCACGGTAGGGGAGTAGGGAGGAAAATACTGGACGCGCTGCGCGCGTTCATCGGTACTGCGGTCGATCGGGGCGTGGCGCTGTCCGCAGATACCTCTGGAAATTGCGAATGCCCTGGTGGCACGTGCGCGGATGCGGTTCGCAAGCGACGGAGCCGCATGTCGCGCGGCAGTCAAATTTCATTCGGGACGCTCCGGATAGTGGCGTGTCCCCGTGGGAAGGCAAACATGAGAGCCCGGCGAGCAACTTCGGCCGGCCGTGTGCCGGAAGGCCACGAACGAGCGGAGCGAACCGCCCTGATTTCGTGCACAACGCGAGGAAAGCCGCGTCGCCGTTTCAGGCCGAGGTTACTGCAAATGCTTCGCTGCTCCGATGCTGACGGGCAGTACAGTGCTTTCCACAAGCGGCGCCTCTACCCGGTGATGTCGCTTTGGTTACTTTCCAGGATAGCCATACATCGCACGCCAGTTGTCCGTCGAAACGCGCTGACCGGACTGTGACACCCCGACAGCCATTCCGCCATAACCTGAATTTGCGCTACCTCCGTGGGCGTCCCTGGCGCTCACGCGGGCCTCGGCGGCTTGCACATCCGCTGGATAATGGACCTTGCCCGGCTTGTAACCGGCATGCTCGAACTGGACAAGTTCTGCCCGGACCTGCGCCCGGGTAACCGGACCGCCCGTCGGCTGCGCGAACGATATCGCTGGAGTAGCGATTGCGAGTAATATCGCGAGCGTCCTTGTGGTGGCGTTCATGAGCAGTACCTCCGTGGTTGTGCCTGCTTGCAGTGCGCTGGCCTCATGTGTGCCAGCAAGTGCAGTTTCTCCCCTTGAACTTAAGGGCAGGTTAACGCCCATTTTCAGATCTTTTCCCAGTCCTCAAATGTTCGTTCCACCTTGTGTTCAAGCACCGCGCATGTACATGCATCCACGCCAACCTCCTGGGTTCCCTTCTGCGTTGAGATGTCAAACGAATAGCGCAAGCCACTGCCGCCCGGCTCCTTTTCAAGTTTCTCAGCCGTGATCTTTCCAGGCTGAGCGTTCAGGACTACCGCGCGTGTCCTCGCAAGGCTTACTTGTGCTTCCTTCACACATCCGTCGACGGACATTGCATGCACAGTAACGCTCGTTGCAAGTGGGCTGACTGCCAGCGCGATCATGTTCGGCCACTTCGTCATCTGGCATTTCCACAGTGATCGTCAACATGGCCACCATAGCGATGAAATGTTAAGGCAAGCAGATGCAGGCCACGATCGGAACGCCTGTACAGCTTATTGCGGTTCGCTGAAGCGGACGGCATCGGTTCGGGTGCGGCAGCAGCTGTTTTGCTCCGATTGCTCATTCCTTGTACGTGAGTCGCGCGACGAATCTGGTGGAATAGTCGCGTGCCTGCTATTCGGCAACGGCAGGGCCGTTTTCAATCACCTCGATACCCGGACGACCACCCACGCGCGCGAGGACAAGAACGATCGTGCCGCCGCGCGGCGTAAAGCGGATCGCCTTGCCCAGCAGGTCGTTCATGAGCATGACGAGTCCCCGTGGATCGGCTGCCAGCTCGCAGCTGTCGTCCTCAGTTACGCGCGGGCGCACTGTGAGCCCCAGGTCTATGTCCCTCTCCTCGGCCAGCGGCAAGAAGTCGCTGATGACTTGCTCACTCAGGCGCCGCAGGCTCACAGTAGTTCCCGGCCGCGGCGCGTAGGCGTCTTCGCAGACGAGTCGGAGCAACTCCTGCGCGAGGTGGAGGAGTCGCTTCGGCCGCGTCTTTCCGCGTCCAATAGTCGGCGAACCGGCGCTCAGCATGTCGTTGTGCACGTGCCCTGCAGGGGTAATGCGAGCTCAGTGAGCGTCATCCGCAGTTGGGGCGCGAACTCGTCAGGGAGGGGGCGACGTGCGTGCGAAGGCGCGCCTGGACGCTGGTAGAGGGGGGCGAGCCGCCCGGATGGTGTTCTCAACTTGGTGGTCATCGAACTATCAGGGTTGGTCGGCGCGAGCGCGTTGTGCGTGCGGGTGCCCAACCGCGGAGGAAGGGTAAAGTGGACCCGTCAGTCAAGACACTTTTCTGCTTGATTTAAGCTGTAATCGCGTCCAACTGCACAGCTGCCCGGCGCTGCCCCGTCCTGCATTCCTTTCCCGGCCCTTCATCCGTGTGGCCATATTTATCGACGATCAGGGCGCCGCCACCGACACCCAGGCGATAGACCTGATCCGGAGTTGCGTATCCCAGCGACTGGTGCGGGCGTTCGGCGTTGTAGAATGCAAAATATTGTGCCAATCCCACCATCAGCTCGCCCATGTTGGCGTAGCCCTTCAGATACACATCTTCATACTTCACGTTGCGCCACAGTCGCTCCACGAAGATGTTGTCCAACGCCCGCCCGCGTCCGTCCATGCTGATCGCCACGCCCTCGCGTTTGAGCACGGCCGTGAAGGCATCGCTGGTGAACTGGGCGCCTTGATCGCTGTTGAACACATCGGGCTTGCCATGCTCGCGCAGCGCATCTTCCAGGCAGTCCACACAAAATGAGGCGTCCATGCTGTTGCTCACGCGCCAGGACAGCACCCGCCGCGAGTACCAGTCGATGACCGCGACCAGGTAGGCGAAGCCGCGTGCCAGCCGGATATACGTGAGGTCCGTGGACCACACCTGATTGGGCCGCGTTACCGCCACCCCGCGCAGCAGGTAGGGATAAACCTTGTGCTGCGGGTGGGGCTGACTCGTCGCCGGCCCCGGGGCCATGCCCGCCAGGCTCATCTCGCGCATCAGCCGTTGCACACGCTTGCGATTAACGCGCCAGCCGCGACCACGCAAAAACACCACCATGCGCCGGGAGCCGTAGAACGGGCGATGCGTGTATTCCTCGTCGATCAGCGCGCGCAGCTTCAGGTCTTCCTCGTCCTTACGGGCCTGCCGCAATGCCGCGTCCAGTCGTCGGTACACCGTGGCGCGTGGCACGGCCGCCAGTTCACACTGGCGCGTCAGCGGCAGCCGGACATCACCGTGCTCGATCCAGGCCAGGCGCTTCTCCTTGCTTACTCCCCCAACTTTTTTTTAAGCCAGTCCACTTCCATCTTCAGTCGCCCGATCTCGCCGTATAACCGGTCCTCGCTGCTGTTCTCGTCCACCGGCTTGGGGCCGCGCTTGACCTCGAACAGGGCGCCTGCCTTCTCCAGAATCTCCTTCTTCCACTGCCCGACCAGTACCGGATGCACTCCATATGTCTGCGCAATTTCGCTGACCGTCTTCACCCCGCGTACCGCCTCCAAGCCGACCTTCGCCTTGAATTCCGGCGTGTGCACCCTGCGTTTTTTTCCTTCGCTCATTCTCTGCCATCCTTTCGCGGACGACAGCTTAAACTACCGTCTCAAACTCGGGGTCCACTTTAGGGTGCCGCCAGACGCGAGGTCGCGCGCCCTCGCACGCAAAACAATAATCACGGAAGCGATGGCTGTCGTTAAGAACAAGATGAGCAGGCACGAGGCTCGCACCACGAGCCGCAGCATCAATTCTTCAAGCGCGGAGGTGGGCCGTGCGACCCGCACGCAATGGTTGGCCGGCCGCAGGCCGTCGGCACGCCAGTGCGATCCTGCATGCTCTATCGTACTGAAGTCTGCGGGGTCGCGCGGTGAAGGCGCGTTGTGCGACGAACAATGAATCGGTGCACCGTTGGTGTCTCCAATCCCGACGAGGAAATAACCGTCAGCGAAGCCTTGCGTATTTCGGTACCCGCGTTTTGCGAGGGTGCGCCAGGTTCGGCTGCAGCGACAGCACGGCGGCGCGCCGGCCACAGTCGAACACCTTGCCAGCTTCGTTAAGCGCCAGGTCAATGGTGCAGAAGCCAGCCGCCGCAGATCCGGCGCGATCCTGCAAACGTGCCGGCCTGGAACCTGGATGCGGATCGATTCCATTCGTCCGTCTTCAGCCGATACCCGCGTCGCTCACCGTGACGGCACCGATTGTGCCGGTCTTCTACTTGTATGCATTTCAACCCTAAAGCATTCAATCCTTTCAGCAGAAGGGAATGTGCGTCATGATGGATTCTGTGCGCACAGGATTCTGTGGTGGCCAGGATGGTGAACGATTGCATGGGTGCTCGATGACGTGTTTCCGTCAGGCTGGGACATTGCTCGACTTCCGGTAGGAAGTACGTTACGAATTTGCGGCGCGACGCCGTTCTGGAAGAGTCGGCAATTGGGAGCCGTTGGGCACGCGGGAAATACATGCCTTTCAGATCCATTGAGCGTATCCGCCAGGAGATTCGTCGCGGTCATGCCGCGCAGCTCTCCATGCGGGTCGCCCCCGCCGGATTGTTGCGCGAATGTGGGCTCTGAACGCTTGAGCAGTGGGCGCGCAGGACAGTCCCTGTCGTCCATCCAGCCGGGCGAGATCTTGACAGTGTATGAAGCTGAAGATGCCGATTGCTGTGTCACCGTACCATTCTGGGATTGGGATGCGTTGCTTGCGCTGCCCGCTTCGGTTGCCTTCTGGGATTGGCCACGTGCATGTGTCGTGGCTGCTAGACTAGTGGGCTGCGCGGAAACCGCTTGAATTGCCATGAAAAAATTCCCGAAAAAGTTTGCCGAAACACGGCATATAGCCTGACGGCATCGGCGTTGCGATCCTTGGATATTATTTTTTCGTTATATTCCGTAGGCTTAAGGATTGCGTAAGGATTAGCATGAATCCCGTTTCCCTTACATCTTTCTATCATGCATTCCAACATCGAATTACGATTCGCGCAATTGCCAACATCGGCTCACTGACGGGGCAGAGATGGACGTTGGAACCGAAGTGACTTTTGTTCAATGTCGAGACAGTGGGGTTGGTTGGTCAAACAGACGGTGTGCATGCCGTGCGCGCTTTCGCCGGTGGCGGCGCCGTTCGTATGGTTTGCCTGCTCAGTTTGATGGGGAATGCTAATGACTGAAGATGGTGTATCAAGCGGGGGATTCACCCGTCCCTGAAAAAGCGGCCCCGGCCTGCTGGCCGGGGCTCCTGAAAGGTGATGTCAGCCGCAGCACCGGATTCCGCTGCATATTGGCCTATCAATCACCTGCGTGAAGCGGGCAGGATCGGCGTCAAGATGACGTTCGTCATCAACTTCGCGCTAACTGTAGGGTGACAATACTTAAGTTAGCCTTAATTCATCCCTGCATTCATGCGCTCGGGTTGGTGACGTTTCTCAGCAAGAACACCGGAGGCACTGGTTGCCGCGCGTTTGAGCGCGCGAGAAGCGTCCCCGGGGCGTGAACCCGGCATCGGTAGAAGATGTCGTCTGGAGGTGCCGGGTGATAGTGGTCCTGTAGCCAGCAGCACGAGGATGAAGTCGCGCTCATGAAAAGGATTAAGTAAGGCGGGAGCCCGGGCGTTATACGGAATTTCGATGCGTCTGGATGACATGGTGTCCGTGGTCGTGCCTTGTGATGAGCTGGTAATGCGTCGCTTCCCGCGTGAACAGCTGGCCGCTGCCTGTGGGTCTAGACGGTTGCCGTACGGCTGGTTTCTTCCTTTTCCACGCCAACAAGATGGGGTTCGCCACGCGGAAAGCGCAAAGTTACCGCCAAACCGCAATTACCTTCACCGCTGCCAAGCGAAATGGGCGCGTGATGCTGTTCGGCGATGCGCCTGACAATCGACAGCCCCAGCCCGCTGCCCGACGCACTGTGCCCCTCGCCGCGGTAAAAACGCTCCCATACCCGCGTGCGGTCTTCCTCCGGAATACCGGGGCCGGTGTCGCGGACCTCAAGCACGGCGCAGCCGTCCTCGCGGCGCACGATGACATCAACGCGTGCCTCGGCTCCTGCGTAGCGGATGGCATTGTCGACGAGGTTGTTGAGCAGGATGCGAAGGCCATCGGCATTGCCCATCGTGGCGACAACGCCCGTAGCAATCAGGCCCAGGTCGATTTCACTGGCTTCTGCGTGGCGTACCCTGTCGCCGACTACGGCCCGTGCGAGCGCGCTCAGGTCTACCTCGCTAAAGACCGGGGCCGGCGACTCGGGCCCCAGTCTCGCGAGTGTCAGCAACTGCTCAGCGAGATGAGCGAGGCGTGCGGTGCCGGTGCGAATCTGCGCCGTGACCGCTTCGCGTTCACGTGGGCCTGACGCCTTTTGCAGCAGATCAGCCTGAAGTCCGAGCCCCATGATCGGCGTGCGCAGCTCGTGCGCGGCGTCGGCGATGAACTGACGCTGGGCGGTGAACGCGTGATCGAGTCGCGACAAGAGATCGTTGATGGCATCGACCAGCGGTTTGACTTCCGCCGGCATGGCCGTCGTGTCGATTGCCTGCATGTTGTCCATGTCGCGCCGTTTCAGGTTGGCCGCGATCTGGCGCAGCGGCCTCAAACCGTAGCCGATACCAAACCAGACAAAGAGGGCGAGCACCGGTACCAGCGATAGCACAGGCCAGAGCAGGGCCGTGGCGATCTCCGCCACCGCTTCCCAGCGCGCGCGGCGCGCCTGGGCAATACGGACGAGCAGGTCGCCGTTGCGCTCGACATACGTATGCCAGAGCTGCCCGTTGACTTCGATGTCCGAAAACCCCGCGTTCTGTGGCGGCGGCAAGGACGAGTCACGGTCGGTGCTGAACACGCGCGTTGAGCCCCGCCAGACCTGAAGCAGCACGGTGTGCGATTGCTCGCCCGAGAGGCGGTCCTCGTTTGCGCCCTGCATGTCCCGCAGTGCGAGGTGACCGTCGGGTTCGACCACGACGTGCTGTGCGATGCCCTTGAGCTGGTCGTTGAGTACCTCGTTCAGTTCAGATAGCGCCCCCCGGTAGGTCGCCGCGCTCGCCAGCAACCCGGTGAGCAACGCGGCAGGCAGCAACCAGATCAGCAAACGCCGGCGCAGGGATCTCAAACAATCTCTCCGATCTGGTAACCCACACCCCGAACATTGCGAATCGCCTTTGTGCCCAGCTTGCGGCGCAAGTTGTGGATATGCACCTGGATCGTGTTGCTCTCGACTTCTTCATTCCAGCCGTAGAGACGCTCTTCAAGCTGCTCCCGGGAAACGATCGTGTCCGGTTTGTGCATCAACTCGTGAAGCAGCGCGAACTCGCGCGTGGTGAGTGATATCTCTTCATCGTGCAGCCAGACCCGACGCTGGGCGGGGTCGAGCCGCAGCGGGCCTGCGTGTAACGTTGTCTGTGCGCGACCAGCCTGCCGACGATGCACGACACGCATTCGCGCGAGCAGTTCATCGAGTGCAAAGGGCTTGACGATATAGTCGTCGGCGCCGCCGTCGAGTCCTGCCACACGATCCGGAACGGCATCGCGGGCCGTCACGATGATGACGGACGTGTCGTCGTCCCGCTCCCGTAGCCGGGCGAGCAAAGTCAGCCCGTCCTGTTTCGGCAGGCCGAGATCAAGTAGCAGGAGCCCGTATGAGGTCGTACGCAAGGCGAGGGCGGCCTCGTTGCCATCCCGGGCCCAATCCACCGCGAAGCCCTCGCCCTGCAGTCCCTGCTGCAAGCCGCTGCCAATCAGTTCATCGTCTTCTACCAGAAGTATCCGCATGCTGTCGTTCTGTTCGGCTTGTCGTCAGTGGTGGCCGTATTCCGAATTCCACCTGTGATGCGAGATGGTGTTACCGGACTGCGAGGTACCGGTTGCCGTGCCACCGTAACCTGTGCCTGATTGTGCCGCCACTCGAGCCTCGGCCGCTTGAACGTCGGCAGGATATTGTGTTCTGCTCGGCGTGTAGCCGGCGTGCTCGAGCTGGATCAGTTGCCCTTCGACCTGCGCGCGGGTCAATGAATCGTTTGCGTCTTGTGCAAACGCCATGATCGGCGTGGCGACGGCAAGCAACAGGGCAAGCGCCTTGATGATGGTGTTCATGACAAGTACCTCCGTGGTTAGCCCGTCGGGGCATGCTGGCCTTCGTGTTCCAGCAATTGCAGTTTGAAACGCCAGACTTAAGACACGGTTAACGGGATGCTTGTCGTGAATTCGTGAATATTGGAAGGCTGGACCCGAAAGCGTGCGGGCTTGGCAATAAATGTGCCCCGATCACGAACTGGACGATAGGGGCTTTGGTCCCGTGTGCAGAGGAACGCCTGCGCGATCTCAGGCGAATCCTTAAGTTGATCTTAAGGCAACGGGCATTACATTGGGCGTCGAATCCCCGAGGCGGTTGCAGCACCTTTACATAGAAGGGGTTTGCGTCCCAGCAGCGGGTGACGGCGTGGATGATTCCTGTCGCACGGGAGGGTAGTCATGAAGGCGAATGCATTGCAGGCTGCGATGACAGCAGGCCTCTTCGCGGTCTCGACAGGAGCCCTATCCGCTGAGCCGTCCACCGTCGCGGTTCATCTGTCAGACGGGGGAAGCTAAGGGGATGTCATTGACTCTCGCGCCGTCAACGATACGGGCTGGGCCGGTCGAGTTTACGATTACGAATGAGTCTCGCGCGCTGAAGCACGATTTCATGATTTTGCCGTGGTCCGGTGCCAGCACCGCGCTGCCTTACGATCAGAAAACACAACAGGTAAAGGAAGCGCGCCTGGGTGATCTTCAAGGCGTCGAGGATCTCAATCCTCGTGAGACGGTCACTGCACGGCTCGTACTCAAACCGCGTCGTTATATTGCCTTCTGTAACGAGCCAGGACACTACCGTGACGCCATGCGAGCCACGCTGGTAGTCGACGCGGCGAAATGATGGCATCCGCGGCGGCAACATGGCGGTTGCGTTACCAGCTTGCGCTTACCTTGCAATAGGAAACCATCGCATTTTCGTGTTGACAGGTCATGCCGCTCATCTTCGCTGATCAGTGTCAAATTGTTCCAGCGATCCAGCGACTTGTTGAGTCAGCCTGCGAGATCAGACTTGAGCGACAGCGTTAGCCGTTGGGCATGATCGTAACTCGAATGCGATGGGCGGTGACCTGCTGTTCGTTTGCAATGCTCGCAGCCGGTCGATGACTGGATTGTCGTCGATAGCAGTCGCGACACAGTAGAACCTGGCGATCATATCGGGAGTTGCTGCGTGTCGCCGGTCACACGCTTGCGCGAATCTTTTCGGACCAGTTGCTGCCGGACTCGAAAGTCGCCAGTGACCTGGTCCTCGACGAGTGTCAAGATCTTTGGTCTTAAAGCAACAGTCGCCTTGTTCGCGCTTTTGCCACGGTACGATGCAGTCTTATAAAAATTCAGTCCTTCGTTAGCGATAGAATGCAAAAAGAGCTCAGCGATGACCACTTGATGCAGTAAGGATTCCAAATGGAAATGAGTAAGGCGGAACGTGCGAATTCCATGTTGTATCCAGTACAGCTGCAGCCCAGCGGTTCGGGACCGGGATCGTATGAACCGAATCGGGAACGCACAGATGCCACAAACGTCCTCTGAGTTCGCCGAAGTGCTACCCACCGATTACTGGATGCGAGCGATGTGCAACCCTTCTTTTGGCGCGTAGCGACGCGCGCGGAGTTTCGCGTTGAGCTCGATCAGAAAATGTTCTGCAAAACGACAAATTGCATGGACGGCACAACGCGGTACAGCTGATTCAGGACGGCTTGAGTGCGCCGCTTGTGCGGCTCGAGGTTCATGCAGATCTGCCTCGTGTGTTTGCTAGCCCCGCACCCGGTCGTCTCTTTACCAGCAGATATTCAAGTTTCGAATTCCAACAACAGGAGATCGGCAATGAAAAAGACGATTCTGGCCATGACAGCCATGGGTGCAATGGGATTCACGTTGACGAGTCACGCCCAGAGTTCCGTAACACTGTATGGCCTGATTGACGAGGGTTTTAACTTCACGACGAATGCGGCGGGCGACAGGGGCTATCAGATGGTGAGCGGCGATACGGCTGGCAGCCGCTGGGGCTTGAAAGGTGCGGAGGATCTCGGCGGCGGGATGAAGGCGATCTTCCAGCTCGAGAACGGTTTCGACACGAATACCGGCAGGCTGGGGCAGGGATCTCGCATGTTCGGCCGCCAGGCATATGTGGGTCTCGCTTCCGATTACTACGGCAAACTGACGATGGGGCGCCAGTATGACCCCACGATCGACATGTGGAGCGGATTCACGGCGGCGGGAAATTGGGAAGGAGATCTTGGCGCCCACCCGTACGACACCGATAACGCAGATTACGACTTCCGGATCCAGAACAGCGTCAAATACGTGACGCCGACCTACGCGGGCCTGACGGGCGAACTGCTTTACGGCTTCAGCAATCAGGCCGGAGGGTTTGCGCAGAATCGTGTCTATAGCGCAGCTGTCCAGTACCAGATGGGACCGCTCGCGGCGGCGGTTGCCTACATGAAGACGAACAACGGCGGCTCGACCTTTGGCGGTGCGATGTCGAGCAACGAAGCCGTGTTCACGGGCAGCTCGCAGCAGAACATTGATGCTGGCGTCTCGTACAAGTTTGGTGACAAGGCGACAGTCGCCTTTGCTTACTCGCACGTTGACGTGTACAACCCGACGTCGAACGCCTACTTCGTCAATCAGCCGGCAGCGGGAACCCAGAATTCCTGGAAGTTCGACAACTTCGAAGTCAACGGCCAGTACTTCTTCCAGCCCAACTTCTGGCTCGGCGCTGCGTACACATTCACGCACGCGCATATCTCGACGACCACGGGCAGTGCATCGCCGAACTGGCACCAGGTCTCGCTGATGCTCGACTACGACCTGAGCAAGCGGACGTCCCTCTATGTCCAGGGAGCGTACCAGCACGCGACGGGGAAGACCGGAACCGACTTCGACAACGCGTACATCTTCGGTTCGGCAGCGCCATCGTCAAGCTGCAATCAGATGGTCTATCGCGTTGCGATGATGCATCGTTTCTGACGCGAGCCCCCCAACGCGAACGGGAAAGACGGCCGGCACGCGGTGCCGGCGCACTTCGATGGTTGTCTGCGACCGGCTCCTGGCGTCCACGAGCGAGCGGCGTGTCGTAGCCGACGACGTCGGCGCGCCTCTTTCTTGCGGTTCTTGTTCCGCGCAGTTGCCGCGGAAAGTGCCGGATTGCGATCTGCGCAATTGACAGGTCGGCTCACCGACCGAACGGAGACGGAGTATGGAGTCGACGTGACACGTGTTCAATCTCGAGACGGACGGCACAGCCCTCAGACGTTGCGCCGTCCGGTAGCTTGACCTGCTGGACCTTGCGGACTAACAGGCTTGGATGCTGCTGGTTGCGACTTGCGTGCTGCAGATCTTCGTGGGCTGCCTGATTGACCAGCGCTACGACGAAAAGCTGCTGCTCTGTTTGCTCGATACCGTCTCGTATCCGATCGCGTTCTGGTTGATCAACATGGTGACCACGGTTGTCGCGCTGCCGTCCGACGCCTTGAGACGCCGCGGCAAGCGCGCAGTCTGGACGAGTCCAGACCGTGGTATTCAGCACGAACAGAGCGCTGGTCATTGATATTTTTCGATGTGCTCAGCTTTCTTCGTGCTCGTCGCGTCCGATGACAACGTTCGTGGGTGAGACGAACATGAAGCGTGGCACGTCGAGATTCTGTGGCGCGGGCTTGTCCTTGAAGACGCGTACAGCGAGGTCGTACGTGGAGCCATGGCAAGGGCAGAGAAAGCCGCCAGGCCAATCATCTGGAAGATTCGCTTGCGCGCCGGCCTGGAAGCGGGGAATTGGCGTGCAGCCCAGATGCGTGCACACGCCGACCGCCACGAGAAAATTACGGTGTTCCGGGCGCGAGCGGTACTGGTTGCGGCAATAGGCTGGCAGCGGCATGGAGAACGGATGCTCAGTGTATGGATCGGCAACCATCGGATTCGCTTTCACCACGGCGGCAAGCATTTCCGGCATGCGATTGACGATGAAGACCGGCTTGCCGCGCCACGCGACGGTCATCATCGAGCCGGGCATGAGATTCGTGAGGTCCGCATGCACGGGTGCGCCGGCGGCCCTGGCGCTCGCGGGCGGCGCAAAGGAGTCGATGAAGGGAATGAGCGTCGCGACGCCGGCGATGCCGCCTGCAGTCGAGGTTGCGATCAGCCAGATGCGACGTTGAGGGTCAACAGGTTCATCGAGAACGGCTTTCATCATAATCTCCGCACTTCGACTGTCGATATCGGATTCACGATGTGCAGGCTGGTTCTCGCGAGAGGTCAATTGATTTCAGACGCTGAACAATCGTACGAGCAGGCCAAAAATTTCGAGACCGATGACCAGCGCAATGATCAGCGTGGGAAGCGTGAGAACGAGCACCCAGAGGCGCCGATGGGATCCGTGCCGCTTGTCAGGCGGCGTTGGACAATCATGGCCTTTTTCTTCAGTGAAGCCCGATCGCGGCGTTGCTGCAAGTTTCATTTCGGTTTCCTTGATTGATCATGCGATGGCCTGCGTGCGCACCCATTTAGGCTACACCACGTCGATGGTCACGAACATCTGTTCACCGTTGCGCTCGACGAGTAGCGCAAGCGAATGCCCGCTGCTCTCGACCTTGTCGCGGAACTGCATTGGGCTTGATATGGGCGTGTAATTGACCATCAGGATAATATCACCGGGTTCGATGCCGGCGAATGCGGCGGGACCGACGCTCTTCTCGACGCGGACGCCGCTTTTGACTCCTGCGTCATGTTGCTCTTCGGCCATCAGACCACGCACGGTGAGTCCATCTGTTGCGATGGCATGAGCGGAAGCGGTGGATTCCTGTGCACCGTTGCCGCGCTTGCCCAGTATGATCGACGCATTGTGCGCCGCGTTGTCGCGCCAGGACACGAGCTGGACGCTCGTGCCGGGTTTGAGATCCGCCACGGTTACGGGCAATCGCGCGGAATCAGTAGCGGCACCGTCGATCTGAAGGATGACGTCACCCGAGCGTAGACCCGCCTTTGCCGTCGGGCCGCCCGGGTTGACGAAGCTGACAAGCGCGCCTTGTGCCTTGGTCAGGCCGAACGCCTGTGCGAGCGGCCCACTCACGTCCTGGACAGTGATGCCAAGCCGTCCGTGCTGGACCTCATGATGTCGCTGCAACTGCTGTTCAATCTTCATGGCCTCGTGAATCGGAATCGCAAATGCCAGCCCGTCTACGCCGCCAAGGGTGCTGATGACCGGCGTCTCAATCCCGATAACGTCACCGCCAGGATCGAGGACAGGGCTGCCGGCGTCGCCCGCGCTCTCCGTCATATCGGTTTGAATCAGGGGGATATATGAACTGCGGGGCAGTTCCCTCGCCATGTTGCTGATGATGCCAGCGGTTACGGTGTTGCTCAAACCATATGGATTGCCGATCGATGCAATCCAGTTGCCGGCCTTTTCTTCGGCCACCGTTCCAATCCTGAGTGTGGGCAGCTTCGTTGCCGGAATCTTCAGCAGCGCGATGCCACTTGCAGGATCATTCCCGAGGACCGTGGCTTTGAATTCACGTCCATCTGCGAGGGTGACCTTGATCTTCGTCGCGCCGGTGATGACCTGGGAAGCCGTGAGAACGTAGCCGCTGGAATTCACGATAAAGCCTGACCCAAGGTCCTGCGAAGGGCCTCCCGTGATGCTGGGGAAGGCGGACGAAAACTGTTCAAAGAAGCGAAAGAACGGATCGTGGTCGCTGCCCGCAGGGGGCCAGAGGCGAGGCATTTCGGGGGTGGGTTTCGGGGTCGTCGTGCTGATATTGACCACCGCCGGCCCGTTCCTGCGAACGAGTGTAGAGAAGTCCGTCACGATGACCGGTGCATGACCATGCGACTCAGGTTTGCCGTTGCCGCCCGACGCGCCGAAATAGGCTTGCGTTGACGATGGTTGTGCCACGCAGCCTGAAGAAAGCGCCGCCAGTAAGAGGGCCGCCAGCCCCCTGGGATGGGCGTATTCCATCACACCACTCCGATCCTCGGAGCTGCAGCGCGCTTTGGGCCGCTAAAAAGGGCCGGCAGGCGCCATGCTCAAAATGACAGCGTTTGCAATATAGGCGGATATCGTTAAAAGAAACTTAAAATCACATTTGCTTCGCCGTTTCGCCGGGACTGAGAATTGAGAATCTGGCAAATGTCGAAAAACTCGCGCCGCCAGTCGGGACCGCCAAGCTTCGCACCTGTGTCACGCATTCGCGCGGCCAAAGCGACGCTCCCGCGTCCGATAGGATGCCAGAGCGGCCTCGAGCGTCGCATCATCAAAGTCCGGCCAGAAGGTATCGGTGAAGTACAGTTCGGTGTAGGCCAGTTGCCACAGCAGAAAGTTGCTGATGCGCCGCTCGCGGCCGGTACGGATGAAGAGATCGGGTTCCGGCGCGTAAGCCAGTGCGAGATGTTGCGCAAAGCTGGCCTCGTCGATCAGAGCTGACCGCTCGTCGGCCGCAGTCTGCTCTAGAAGCCGCCGGATGGCCCGGAGGATGTCCCCGCGCCCCCCGAGTTCGCCGCAATCGTCAGCGTCATATGGGAGTTGTGGGCGGTTTTCGCTTCAGCGCGCTGAATGAGGGCCCGGAGGCCCGCGCCAAACATCGACAGATCACCCACGATTCGCAGCCGGATGCCGTACTCGTCGAGCCGCGCCGTCTCACGTATGAGCACCGAGGCGAAGAGGCGCATCAGAAACGATACTTCTGCGCGGCGGCGACGCCAGTTCTCCGAGCTGGATGCGAACAGCGTCAGGTAGCCAATGCCACGGTTTGAGCAGCTTTCGACAGTCGTGCGTACCGCGTCGACACCTTTCGTGTGGCCCGCCATCCGAGGCAGTTTGCGTTGCGTCGCCCACCGCCCGTTTCCATCCATGATGATGGCGATGTGCCGGGGCACGGCCCTCACATCAGGTACATGAACAGTTGAACTGACGTAGCGCATGCCAGCCCCCCAGGCGCGAACGAGCGAGTTCGTCCGCAGCCGACGAAACAAGCTCGGGATCCTTAAGATTTGCTTAACGGCTCGGAGGGGAGCCACCTCAAGGGCTTGAGCGCGTAGCGCCCATCCGACCGCCCACAAACTTGGTTTGCGGCCGCGGCGACGCATCAGGGGATCACTGGCTGGGTTTTTACGCCGTAAAGGGACTACACTGGAAGTGGCAGCAAACCGGGCACCGGTTCGCCGCGTCACCAGAGTGCACGGGCGGGCCGGCGTCAATCCGCCATGAGCACGAAATCCAGCCTGCAGCTACGACCGCCGCGCGAGCGGGGCATGGGGCGTGCGTTTGGGCTCGCGGTGTCCCTGCACGTCGTGCTACTGGCGCTTTTGTTTGCCGGCACGAGGGGCCAGCAGACTGCATCCGCCGGGCCGCACACGACCGTCTCCGGGTTGGTGACGCCTTTGCCGCTTGCTGTCCCGGTCCCGCGCATGGTCAAGCGGGACTGGGCATCACGGTTGACAGTGCCAGCCCGGCTCGTTGCTGCGAACAACCAGACGCCGCTTACGCGGCATAGCAACAAGACGGTCAAGCCCCAGCAACGACGTGGACTCGACTCGCAGATCGCGCGCGCTGGTGCGACACTCCGGGCGCCACTGACGGAGGAACTGAGCGTCGCGCAGCAGCGAAATCGGTCGGTGGACCGGGAGCGCGCAGCACGGCTCGCCGCACTCCAGGCAATCGCTGGCAGGCCGCTACCGGATAGTGGGGAGGTGGCGTCGGCGGCGTATGCTTCGCGAGTGGCACGTCGGGTGCGCGCCAACGTTCTCGCACCTTTCGATATCGAGGGCAATCCGTCAGCGGTAATCGCGGTCACGTGCACCCCCAGCGGGGCGCTGCTTAGTGTCACGGTCCAACGTTCGAGTGGAGATCCGCGGTGGGATCGTGCTGTGGTCGCCGCCGTCGAGAACTCTGATCCGATGCCGGCGGATCTCAATGGCAACACGCCGACGAGCTTTGTCATGACGTTTCGACCGAAGGGATGACCAGAGAATCAGCGACGCGCTTGAATACCTGACGCAGGTACGGCTCGGGATCGGGACCGTCGAGACGTGCTGGGCCGATCAGGCTATACATCGCGGCGGTGCGCCCGAGCGTATTGGATGAGTGGATGATACCGGAACAGATCGGTGAGCCTTTTCGGGAGATCCTGCGCGTGTTGTGACCGCGGTGGCCGCCGCGCTTTCGCGGTACCGTGGACCTGGCATCGGTGGATAGGTCAGCGCGCGGACGGGCTGGTGCAGGCGGCGCCCAGGCCACAGAGGTGCGGTGAAACCTCACGTGCGTCGCCTCCCGGGCGCCAGGCCGCCTGGCTTTTGGTGGGCGCTCTGGCGAACTCAGCCTCCCGAGATCGGGCATGGCATCATCGAGCCCGGGTCGTACCTGCCCGGTGGACCTGTTGGTCATAGCCATGCGACTGACGCCGCCATCGTGCGACATGGCCACACATGAATCAACCAGCAAGTTAGACTATCTGGGAGGTGTATTGGTCGATCTGACGCGACGTCCAGGAGAACAATCATGAATCGCCCGTCGGTCCGTTCTCCTCTTCCTGCCACCCATGCCGGTTCAGTCTGGCGGTGGATCAAGTGGGCTTTGGTCGTCGCTATGCTGGCTGCCATCGCCATCGTGGTGCGCATTGTCCAGATCGAAATCGACACCTCTAGACTGCAGGCGCACTACCTCTCAGAACTCACACGCGACATCGGCTTCGCGGTCGAGCCGGGGCAGAGCCACAGCATCCGCTTTCCCACAACGAATGGTCCGTACGATGTGCGGCTTGGCTATGCGGAGCTGCCAGCGTTCACCGACCGGCTCGAAAAGCGCGGCTTCACCGTCGCGGCGCAGGCGCGCGATTCGGCACGCATGATTTCGCTCGCCGACGAGGGACTCTTCCTCCCCTATGAGGAAAAGGACCAGGCGGGAATTGTGCTGCGCGACGCGAACGGCTCGCTGCTGTTCCGTACACGCTATCCGCAGCGCGTCTACGAAAGCTTCGAGGCTGTGCCGCCGCTGGTGCGCGATTCGCTGCTCTTCATCGAGGACAAATATCTGCTTGCCGCCGACCAGCCGAACCGCAATCCGGCCATCGACTGGGGGCGCTTTTCGCGCGCGCTCGTCGATCAGGGCTTGCGCCTCGTGAACAGGCATCAGCACACGCCGGGCGGCAGCACGCTCGCCACGCAGATCGAAAAGTTTCGCCACTCCACGGGCGGGCGCACCGCCACGCCGCCGGAAAAGCTGCGCCAGATCGCGTCGGCCTCGGTGCGCGCCTATCTGGACGGCCCGCAGACGATGCCCGCGCGCCAGCAGATCCTCGTGCACTACCTGAATTCCGTGCCGCTCTCGGCGAGGCCGGGCGTAGGCGAGATCAACGGCATCGGCGACGGCCTCGCGGCCTGGTACGGGCGCGACTTCGGCGACGTCAATCGCATCCTGCGCGAGCCCATTTCGAACTCGACGCTCGATGAGCAGGCGCTCGCGTTCCGCCAGGTGCTGTCGCTGCTGATCGCCCAGCGTGCGCCCTCGTATTTCCTGCAAAAGAACAACGACGCGCTGGCGAAGCTCACCGACAGCTATCTGCGTCTGCTCGCAAACGGCGGCGTGATCTCGCCCACGCTGCGCGACGCCGCGCTCGAGACGCAGCTCACGCTCAGCCGCTCGAAGCCCGCGCCGCGCCCGGCCGTCCCTTACGTGGAGCGCAAGGCGGTGCTCACGATGCGCACGCAGTTGATGCAGGCGCTGGGTCTCAAGACGATCTACGATATCGACCGCCTCGATCTTTCGGCGGCGTCCACCCTCGACGACGCCGTGCAGCAGGCCGTAAGCGACCGGCTCACCGATGCCGCGACCAGGGAGGGCGCGCGCGCAGCAGGCCTCGTGGGCTTCGAGATGCTGAAGCCTGCCGACGATCCCTCGAAGATCGCATACAGCTTCACGCTGTTCGAGCGCCGCGGAGGCGAGAATCTCATGCGCGTGCAGACCGACAGCGTGAACGAGCCGTTCGACATCAATTCCGGTGCGCGCCTGAATCTCGGCTCGACGGCCAAGCTGCGCACGCTCATTACGTATCTGCAGATCGTGAGCGTGCTGCACGCGAAGTACGCGAATGACGATGCGAAGACGCTGCGCGCGATGATTCCGCAGGTCGACCCGGGCGATGCGCTCACGCGCTGGGCGCTCGACTATCTCTCGACGACGCCCGACCGGTCGCTGCCTGCCATGCTCGAAGCGGCCGTGCAGCGCAAGTATTCGGCGAATCCGGGCGAGGTCTTCTACACGGGCGGCGGCGCGCAGACCTTCAATAATTTCGAATCGAGCGACAACGCGCAGATCCTCACCGTGCAGCGCGCGTTCCAGCATTCGGTGAATCTTGTGTTCGTGCGGCTCATGCGCGACATCGTCCACTACGAGATGTTCCAGGTCGCGGGGCCGCCCGCGAAATACCTCGACGATCCGGCGGTGCGCAACCACTATCTCACGCAGTTCGCCGACGCCGAAAGCCAGGTTTATATGAAGCGTTTCTACACGCGCTACCAGGGCATGAACAGCGACGAGTCGCTGCAAGTCCTGCTGCAGCATACGCGCAAGGGCCCGGCGCGGATCGCGACGGTGTTGCGCAGCGTGAACCCGAACGGCGACCAGGCGTGGTTCAACGCGCAGATGCGTGCGCAGCTCAAGAACACCCGGTTCCAGGGGCTCGACGACGAAGACCTCGCGAAGTACTACAGCAAGTACGCGATCGACAAGTTCAACCTCAACGACCGCGGCTATATCGCGGGTATCCATCCGCTCGAACTGTGGCTGCTGAACGATCGGCGCGCCCATCCCAATGCGACGCTCGATCAGGTCCAGCAACAAAGCCGCGACGCACGCCTCTATACCTACAGGTGGCTCTTCAAGACGCGCTATCACGCCACCCAGGACCGGCGCATCCGCCACATGATCGAGCTGAAGGCCTATACCGCGATCGGCAGGTCGTGGCGCGCGCTTGGCTATCCCTTTGACAACATCACGCCTTCGTATGCCTCGGCGATCGGCGCGGCGGGCGACCGGCCGTCGGCGCTCGCGTATCTGATCGGCCTCGTCTCCGACAACGGCGCAAAGCTGCCGACGCATAGCTTCGAATCGCTTGACTTCGCGCGCGGCACGCCTTACGAAACGCGCTTCCTGCATGCGACTACGCCACCGCAGCCGCTCATCTCGCCGGAGATCTCGCAGGTGGTGCGCGAGCTGCTCACATCAGTGGTGGAGGGCGGCACGGCGACGCGCCTCGCCGCTGGCATGACGCTCCCGGATGGCAAGACGCTGACGGTCTACGGCAAGACCGGCACGGGCGACCAGCGCTTCAACGTCTACGCAAAGGGCGCGCACCTGATTGAGTCGCGCAAGGTGAACCGCTGTGCGACCTTTGTGTTCGTGATCGGCGACCGCTTCTATGGCGCGATCACCGCGTGGGTGCACGAGCCGTACGCGGCACGTTACACGTTCACGAGTGCGATGGCGGTACAGTTGCTCAAGTCGATGGCGCCGGTGCTGCAGCCGTTGCTGGAGGACAAGGATGCGCCAAACGGCAAGCTCAAGGCTGGCACCGACGCGCAGGAGATAACGCAGATCGATTCGTAAAGCGTGCGCAGCGTGAGATTTCCCATGATGCAAGTCGGGCAGCTGCCTGTGACTGCGAGTGGACCCAGTTCGGTGCAGGCATATAATCCGGTTGCCAAATTATCTCAGGTGAAGCGGCACGGGGAGTAACAAAGTGCGGTGCGTGAGGCACGTTCCCGAGTGGATTATTCTGTGTGGTCGTGCGACGTCTCTGCTGCCGATGACCGTTCAGCGCAAGCCATTCTGCGCCACTGGAGTCACATTGCAAGAGATTGATCGGAGCATAGAAAAGGCGCCAGTTCTTTACTGGCTCATTGAGTTCGGCCAAAAGTTATAAAATGCCAGGAAGTAATGGCCGATCGCTCAGTTCAGAGCGATTTGGCGGACAGGTAAATATTCACGTAATCACTGAAAGCGGTACCTTCACCGCCATCGGTGGAATGGCTGTTGACCGGAAGGTATGCTTTTCTGAGTGTATGGACAACGATGAGGTCCTTCGGCGCAAGGGTCGCTGGCGACTCCCTTTCGCCTGTTCAACTGCCTCGTCGACAATTGGCGACGCAATGTCCGAATGATCCCGGGATGGCACCACGCACAGCGGCACATATCGGGTAATGACCGGATCGGCCATCGTCTACTGCGGCGGAGAGGTCAAATTCGCTTCGCTTGGCATTAGCCGACCTGAACTGGTCGCGAAGTTGCTCCTGAGCGATCTCGTCCGACGAGCAGAGTCGGCAGGCGAAAGCACCCACCTGTTTGAGACCGCCAGTGCGTTTGTGTCGTTTGATGATGTGATATGCGCTTTCGGCAGGCGAGCGGCGGATTGCGATGCGGAGCTGTCGTCTGGACGGCCAAATGACTTTTCCAGAGTTTGGCGGCAATTGCGAGGTTTGCACTTGCGGGACTTCGAAGGCTAATCCGGAACCTGATCTGATCCCGCAAGGCTTACTGGTGACGGACGCCACATGTAGCGCACGACCGAAGTGAGACTCACGATCGCAAATTCAGTCCCGTCTTCCCCGGAAAATCAGCCATGCGCTCAAACTCGTCAGGATCGACGACAGCAGAACAACGAACAGGAAGCCGTTATCCGAGTGCCGAAAGGGAAGGCCGCCTATGTTCATGCCTAGCAGGCCAGAAATCAGATTGACAGGCAAAGCGATGACCGTCACGGCAGTCAGTATCAGCACGCTCCGATTGGTATGCTCGGCAACGTTGGCTGCGATTTCCTCTTCGAGCAACTGAACACGCTCCCGAAGACTTGCCATGTCACGGGATGCCACCGAAAATTCTTCAGCAGACTGCCTCAATGACTGTACGTCCTCCTCCCGCACCCAAAGGGGCGGTCGGTTGATGAGTCGAAACAGGGCCGCTGGCTCCGGCACTAACAGGCGCCGCAGTCGCACAAGGTCGGGACGAACACCACCCAGACTCGATCGCTTTGGCAGTTTTCCGGCACGCAAGGCTATTTCGACCTCGTTGGCTGTTCGGGTCGAACTGCGCACGATGCCGAACAGGAGATCTGCCTGTCGCTGAAGAAGCCCTATCAGGAGCGCCATCGTACTAGGGAACGTGACCCCGGCCTCGACTTCGTGCGCCAATTGATCGACTGAACGCAGAGGAAGACTTCGAACGCTCAGAAGGCAGCGCGCCCCAACGCTTACCCACAGCGTTGCGACCTTGAGCGGGCCTTTTCGCTCAAAGTCATAGTCGATGTCATTGACGACGGCAATGAGGTTTTGATTGACGTGCTCGATGCGGGTCGAGCGCAAGCTTTCGCGAAGCGTATCGCCGAACCCCGGAGGCAAATTCAAAAGCCGCCTCGGCCAGCCGCTCAGGATACTCGGGACGTCAGGGAAATGCAGCCAGAGGAATCCTTTCTCGCTATCATCGTGCGTCAGCCACTCGACAGCCTCATTCACGTTGATCTTCCGGCCGACTCCGTTTGCGGAAAACAGGTAACCGCGGCTGATCGTCAGGGACTCTGCTTCTTCTACGAGTAATGGTTCGGTACTCATTCCAACTTCCTTCCCGCCCGTCCGATAACCGGATGTATACGTAAATTAGGTCAATTGCTCCGATGTTTCGAGTTGCCGGTTATTTTCACTCGTCCTGTCAACCTCGCTCTCCGACGGCTCCCCGCGCTCTGCGCCTGACGCCCTATGGCCCATCGTCGAAGCCTGATTCAGTTGCTTTGTGAGTGCAGCAAGTCCGGCGATGGAGCCCAGTTGCATTGTCTCCACCGCTGAACTTGGGACGACAACGATCGTAGAATTCTGCTTCAATCCCTCATAGAGCATGTTCATTGCCCTGAGATGCAGCGCGACTGGGTCCTCGACATAGCGCTTTGCGGCTTCGCCAAATTTTTCTGCGACTTGCCGCTCCGAATCACCCAGAATTATGCGTGCCTGCCTTTCCCGTTCTGCCTGCGCCTGCATCGACATCGCGTCCTCGAGTGACGAAGGGATCAAAACGTCCTTGACTTCAACAGAGATAACAGTGATACCCCATGGTTCGGTGCGCTGGTCGATAATCCGACCAAGCTCATCGCTGATTTTCTCTCTGCCTTCGAGCATGTCCGCAAGTACCGTTTTTCCGATGACGTCGCGCAAGGCCGTTTGTGCGGCCCACGTGATGGCACTCCAATAGTCTGCAACGTCCAGGGCGGCCTTTCGGGGGTCAATAACTTTCCAGAAGAGTACCGCGTCGACGTCGACCGGCACGGTGTCTTTCGTAAGCGTCTTTTCGGCCTTGAAGGCACTCGTAATCACACGGGTGTCTATCCAGTACGGAATCGTCTCGATAATAGGGATGATAAAAAATACTCCCGGGCCATTGACTGAACGAATGCGACCCAATCGCAAAACAATGGCTTTTTCCCACTGATTGGCGATTCTGAGCGATGAACTGAGCAGAAAGGAAATGACCAATGTCGCGGGAATGATAAGCAAGCTTTCCGTGTACGAACCGATAACGATTTCGTGGTACGAAAGAAGAAAACCTGCGCATAAAACAATGACAAATATGAGACCGCGGAGCGCATTACTTTGCCTCATGGCATCCTCTCTTCCGGAATATCCCCGACTACAACGGGCCTTCCGCTAGTGGGGCGCCGCAATTGACGGATTTCTAACCGCCTCAAGGGCGACGCTATGACAGCTAAGCCCGCACCCCACCACCTAGCCAAAGGAAGCAGGCAGGCGAAATGGCTCAGCCGTCTCCTTTTCTCAGTCGGCCACCGCGTGCACAGTAACTGGCAGATCAACAGCGTGCCGCATCAGCGCAGGTCAGGTGATGGCAACCTGAAAACCAGCCTATTCGCTGAATAGCCTGGTGCAACTGACCTGGATCAAAAGACCACATCACGTGAGCCCGGAGTGGCGACTTGATATGTCGGCTTCTCCTTCAGGGGGAAGAACTGGATGGCGGATCTGCGCATCGGCAAACACCCCAACGGCCCTACCACCTGCGCGAGCACAAGCGGAATGAGAAAGCACCCGCATTGGGGAACGAACGCGTCGCCATGGTCAAATTCGCGGCTCAAGCGATTGATCATGTCTGATACGCGGCTGAGCCATGCTCCCTCGCGCTTGCCGGTCACCTCGCGATCTTTGGGCTTTGGCGATTCCGTCGCTCAAGGTCGCACTCGACGTCACTGACAATGTCGATGACGTCTTGATTCCCTGCCCGGATGCTGGTCCGGGCAAGCCTTCCTGAGGCATGTTGCGGAACTTGAGGGATGATGCGCATGCTGGGCGCTTCCCATTGCGTGGCAAAGCGGCCAAGATCATGATCAACGACGCGCGGCAAGCGGTACAGGATGCGAGCGCGGAGATCACGCTGGGTGCGGACAAGGGTTACGACGCACAGGAATTCATCGAGGCCTGCCACGAGATGAAGGTCACACCGCACGTAGCGCAAAATACTGCGGGGCGACGTTCGGCGGTGGGCGACACGATTGCCTCGAGCGTGGGCTACGCCATTTCTCAGCAAAAGCGCAAGCTGATCGAACAAGGCTTCGGCTGGGCGAAGACCGCGGGGCGCATGCGCCAAGCGATGGTGCGCGGGTTGAAGAAGGTGGATCAGATGTTTGTGTTGAATATGGCCACCTACAACCTCGTGCGTCTGCGATCCTTAGCACAGGTCCGTCCATAGTGACGGTAAACGCGCACATGAGGCCAGGAATTGGCCTCAAAGCGCTTAAGAGGACGTTGAATTCGCATTGAATTTGCGCAATGCGAAAGATCTTGCCGCGAGAGCCGCGTAATTGGAGCGAGGCCGCGTCAGTGGTGTATTTCAGCGACCTGTTAAGCCGCAACTCACCACACTGGTCTGACCTTGCCCTCGAAAAACGTATCCGTTATTGAGAGTGTGTAAAACTTCAGTGACGGAGGATTGAGCAATGGGTAACCCGAGGGCGCGGTACACGCTGGAATTCAAGGTTGAGGCGGTTCGCATGGTGCGTAACGGCCAGAGCCAGGCGGCGGTGGCAAAGATTCTGGGCATCAGTACGCAGACGCTAAACAGCTGGCTCAAGGCTGACGAGGCTGGCAAGCTCGCTGGCGCAGGCAAACAGGTATCGGCCGAACAGATGGAAATTGCGCGACTCAGGGCAGAGAACGCGAAGCTGCGCATGGAGCGCGACATCCTGGGAAAAGCGACGGCATACTTCGCGAAGAGGTCGGCGTGAAGTATGCCTGGATTGAGCGGCACAGCCGACAATGGCCGGTATCCGTGGCCTGTGAGGCGCTGGGTGTCAGCCCCAGTGGTTATCACAACCGCAAGGCCCGAGACGTTGATCCTGATCGGCCGCGCCGACGTATCAGCAACGATGCGTTGCTGGTCCACATCAAGGCCGTGCACGCCGAATCCAAAGGCGAGTACGGCTGGCCGCGCGTGTGGAAAAAGCTGCTTGCGCAAGGCATTCGCGTGAGCAAGGACCGGGTTCAACGGCTGATGAAGCTGCATGGCATCAAGGCGCGGACCAAACGCCGCTTCAAGGCCACGACAGACAGCAGCCACAACCTTCCGGTCGCACCGAACCTGCTGCAACGCGACTTCTCGCCGGCGAAGCCCGATCAGGTCTGGACGACAGACATCACGTATCTGTGGACCGACGAGGGCTGGCTGTACCTGACGGTCATCCTGGATCTGTTTAGCCGCCAGGTCGTGGGCTGGTCGCTCAAGCCGCACATGCGCACGGAGCTGGTTTCTGACGCGTTGCGTATGGCGTGGTTCCGTCGTCGCCCCGAGACCGGTCTGATCGTGCACAGCGACCGTGGGAGCCAATATTGCAGCGCCGAGTTTCAGGACCTGCTCAAGAGCTACGGCATGCAAAGCTCGATGAGTCGCCGAGCAAATTGTTGGGACAACGCACCGACCGAAAGCCTGTGGGGATCGCTGAAGCAGGCGCGCATCCACGGCAAACGCTTTGCGACGCGTCGCGAAGCGATGGACGAGGTAATCGACTGGTTGAGCTTCTACAATCATTCGCGCTTGCACTCGACGTTGAATTACGTCAGTCCGATGCAATTTGAACAAGACTGGCACGCCGCACAGCGAAAGGAAGCGGCATAATAAGTGCTCGGTTAGCGGATGCGAAAATCGCGGGCAACGTCAGTCCGATATGGCTCCGCAGGGTGAGGACTGGTCGTACGAGAACAAGTTCAAGTAGGCGATTTGCCGTCCATCGTCGATGTGGCGCCCGCGCTGAATGAGGTCTATGCGGACTGGCGTGTGCGCGCCGCATGGCTGACGTCGTTGACGGCTCTCTTTACGGTGGCGATTGCGATGGGCGCGTGGATGCTCGTGCGCGAACTCCGACGCCGGCTGCGCGCAGAGGCACAGAAAGCGCACGAAGCCGGGGCTGTCTGGGCCTGGCGCACACGTGGCTCACTCACACTGCAGGTCGGTCACGCCTCCTGCAGTGTCTCGTTGGCTGGTCAGACGGCGCTACGCATCTCCCTTGTGTTTCGTCAGCTTGCCGTGCACTTCGAGTGTCAGGGCCTCAATACGCTCGCTCAGTGCCTTTGTCATTTCGGTGAGACGGGTATTCTGTTCAAGCAGGGCAACGAGCTGCTCCGTTTGCTGGGCAGCTAACGCCTGCCGCTGCTCACTCGCCTTGGCGAGGTCTTCGCGGTGACGAGCGTCGGCGTCCGCATGTGCCTTGTCACGGTCCGCCTGGCGCGTTTGTGCAAGCAGAATCATCGGTGCGGCGTACGCAGCCTGGAGGCTGAACGCAAGATTGAGCAGAATAAACGGGTAGACGTCGAATTTTGTCCATCCCAGTACGTTCACGACAATCCACACGCCAACTATCGCGGTTTGCGCCACGAGAAAGGTCGGTGTCCCAAAGAAACGCGCGAAGTGCTCGGCCTTGCGCCCGAACCAGTCGTCGCCGAACACCGAACTGAGATGAAGGTGCTGCATGTGAAACCGGTAATGATGGTTGACAGCCCCCGCGTTATCGGAGATCAACACTTCGTTGTCACTTGCTTCACTCATGGTAATGGCCTGTCTGTCGGGAATCCGTTATGATGCCTTGCACGTGCATGACCCTCACCTGCGGCCGGCTTTCGCAGACTATCCCTTCATGCAAAGGTGCAGGTCATCAATGCGCTGGCGAAATCCGCGGCGCAGCGCCGAGCGACTCCGGCGTTCAGTGTGTCTCGCTTTCCGGCGGCGCTTAACCGCCCTCATCTCCCGCGAGCTGGCTGCGAATCCCGGCCAGTTCCCTTCGTCGCGCCTGCGTTGTCTCGGGATAGCGCAGCTTCAGGCGCTCGAACGTATCCAGAATGATCTGCGACACGACGAGCCGCGCGTTCTCCTTGTCGTCGGCAGGCACGATGTACCAGGGGGCTGCATCTGTGCTCGTCGCACTCAGGCATTGCTCATAGGCACTCATGTACTGCGCCCAGAACTTGCGCTCTTCGATGTCCGCCGTGCTGAATTTCCAGTTCTTGTCGGGTTCGTCGATGCGCGCGAGGAAGCGCTTGCGCTGCTCCTCCTTCGAGAGGTGCAGAAAGAATTTTACGATACACGTGCCATTGCGATGCAGGTGACGCTCGAGATCGTTGATCGAGCGATATCGGCCCTGCCACAGGTTCTCGCCGGTGCCCGCGTGGGAGGCCACGCCCTCACCGGCCAGTATCTCCGGATGCACCCGCAGGATCAGTACTTCCTCGTAATACGAGCGGTTGAAGATGCCGATGCGGCCGCGCTCAGGCAGGTCGCGCGTGGTACGCCAGAGGAAATCGTGCTGAAGCTCCTGCGCGCTCGGATGCTTGAAGCTGAACACCTGGCAGCCCTGTGGATTGACACCCGACATGACGTGCTTGATCACTCCATCCTTTCCCGCGGCGTCCATCGCCTGGAAGATGAACAGGACCGCGTAACGATCATCGGCATAGAGCAGGCTTTGCTGCTCGCTCAAGTGCCGGATGTGTTCGTCCAGCATGGCGTGATACTGGCTCTTCGACTTGTAGACCGGGGCCACGCGCGTGGGCCACTTCCCGAGTTGAACCAGCGCGCCCTCGCGTACCCGAAAGTCACCGGAATCGATTTTCATCCTGCCTCTCCCAGCCTGCGCGTCATGCCCCCTGGCGCCATGAACATGGCACGGTCGACGCGCCCTCGTCGATCATCGGCCTCACTGCCCCGCGATCCATCGGGCGATCTGCGGCCAGTGTTCCGACAGCGTTCTCGCCCCCATGAATAGACCAATGTGCCCGCCCGCGACGGTCTTCCGGACAATCAGGTCTTTTGCTGTACCGAGATACCGGCTGGCATCGAGGACCTGCTCGGGCGTGGTAATGTCGTCCGCGGCACCCGCGAGCAAAAACGCGGGGCAGACGATGTCGTGGAGGTCGAGCCTGCGGCCCAGCCCGACGAACGTGCCTTTCGCGAGCCGATTCTCCTTGAAAAGCTGCGTGATCGCCTGGAGGTACCAGCGTCCCGGCAGGTCGATCGGGTTTTCGTACCAGCTCTCGAACGCTTCCTCCTTCGCGAGGTACGAGGGATCGTCGATATGTTCGTACAGATCGACATGCTGCTGGATGTAGTGCTGGTCCGGGTGCATGTTCTTCCAGCCCTGCAGCATGAATTTACCTTTCATCAGGCCGCCGCCCAGTTCGACCAGTTCCTCGTAGAACGACAGCGGCGACGTGTGCACCATCCGTTTGATCGCTCCGTTTCCGGCATCGGTGTCGATCGGTGAGCCCGCGAGCACGAGTTTGGCCACCTTCTGGGGAAAGCGCGCCGCAATCATGGCCGACGTCCAGCCGCCCTGGCAAAGCCCGACGAGGTTCACGCGCCCGCCCAGGTCGTCGATGGCCACCACCAGTTCTGCCAGATAGTTGTCGATTTCCAGGTCCTTCATGTCGGGCGTGGCCGACTTCCAGTCGGTTAGCGCCACATGGCCTATGCCGTTCGCAAGCAAGGTTTCGACGAGGCTCTGCCCCTGGCGGTAGTCGGCGATCACCGCGGTGTGTCCGGCATAGGGCGCGACGACCAGAGTCGGTACGTGGCCATCCGGCTTGCCATAGTCCCGCAGCAGCATCGTGCGCAGGTCCAGACGGATCTGGTTCGCCGTTGCGAGCTTTGGCCTTGACTCCTCGCGGATCCTGATCTCTTCGTCGATGAACTTGAGGTTCCTTGCGTAAAGCTCACCACCTTCCTCGAGAAGTGCCTGCGCCATGGCCACGGGCCAGAATGCGGGTACGCTCAGCAACGACAGCCCGGATGTTTTGATCGAGGGTTCTTTCGGCATATACATTTCCATGATGTGAATGGGCAACGGGGCCGTGAGGGCTTGCGCACGACCGGCCCCGTGGTCAACGAAACTTCGTTGCGTGCGGCATCAGATTGCCTTCCACACGTGACAGATGACGCTCCTGTCTCGCTTCGCGGTGATCGAGCAGACGGTACACAGCGATCTTGATCATGCTTGCCACACCGAACGACAGCAGCGCGTAGGCCCAGACCAGCAGCGCGTAACGCCAGCCGGTCGGGGCCATGAACAGGCCGTAGACGACCACCAGCGTGCCGGCAAGCTGGGTCAGTTCACACGGTACAACGAGCTTAAGGTTGGGCCAGGGGCGCTGCGAGCTAAAGTCGGAAGTGGTGTACGGGGGAGTTGAGGCGGGAAGTTGAAGGCGGTGGAGGTTTCAGCTGAGAATCTGATTGTCGAAGTCGGAATCCAGCAAACATCAAACCATCCACCATGAGCAAGGATACGGAAAAAGCAGTCGTCGGTCTATCGGGAGTCGGGCTTGGCCTGGACGAATTGGTTCGCCAGGGAGCGCGGCAGGTGATTCAGCAAGCGATCGAAGCGGAGTTGGCGGAGCTGATGGAGCGGTTCGCGAACGTCAAGACTTTGCACGGGCAACGCGCCGTGGTGCGTAACGGCTACTTGCCAGAGCGCGAGGTGTTGACGGCCGCCGGGCCGATTGCGGTAAAGGTGCCGAAGGTGCGCGATCGATCGGGGTCGGGCGTGAAGTTCAATTCGACGATCGTGCCGCCGTATGTGAGGAAGTCGCCTCGCGTGAGCGCAGCGCTGCCCTGGCTGTATCTGAAGGGCATCTCGACGGGCGATATGGGCGAAGCGTTGCGCGTGCTGCTGGGCGATGACGCCAAGGGCTTGTCGGCCAACGTGGTGAGCCGGCTGAAGGCGCAATGGGCCGACGAGCATGTGGCCTGGAGCCGGCGTGACATGTCCGGGTCGCACTACGTCTATTGGTGGGTCGACGGCATTCACACGGGGCTGCGCAGTGAGAACTCCGACGGGCAATGCTTGCTGGTCATCATTGGTGTGAAACCGGACGGGAGCAAAGAGCGTGTGGCGATCGGCGATGGGTATCGCGAGACGAAAGCGTCGTGGCTGGAGCTTCTGCTCGACCTGAAAAAGCGCGGTCTGACGGCAGGTCCACGGCTGGCTGTCGGCGACGGCGCAATGGGCTTCTGGGCGGCGCTGGAAGAGGTGTTTCCGGCGACGCGTGGCCAGCGCTGTTGGTTTCACAAGATGGGCAACGTACTGAACGCGCTGCCCAAGTCGCAACAGGCACGCGCGAAGGCCGACATGCAATCGATCTGGATGGCCGCGACCCGCGCCGATGCGCACGCCGCGTTCGATCGTTTCGTGTCGATCTATGCAGCCAAATATCCGAAGGCGAGCGAGACGTTGAAGAAGGACCGGGAGAGCTTGCTCGCGTTTTACGAATTCCCTGCCGAGCACTGGCAGCATCTGCGCACGACCAACGCGATTGAATCGACGTTCGCGACGGTGCGCCACCGTACGACGCGCACGCGTAACTGCGTGTCGCGACCAACCTTCCTCGGACTGGCATTCAAGCTGATCGAGGAAGCTGAGAAAACCTGGCGCCGTATCAACGGCCCGGAGAAGATCAAGCTGTTGCTCGAGGGCGTTGCCTTCAAGGACGGCGAACCGGTGCAAGACGATCGGCCGGTTCAGCAGAAACTCGCCGCTTGAAATCGACCGCCATCAAAAAGCTCATACACCACTATTGACGTTAGCTCGGGCGCTGCCACACGGCGCCCCTGTTGCGCGTGAGGTAGATCGTCATGTGACCGGAAACGAGCAGCTTCAAGAAGATGAGTGCCTGCACGACCGGCAGTGGCAAGGCGAGGTAATCCCGTACGAGCCAGAACAGGCCAAAGCTTTCGATCACACCATAAACGCCGAGTACGGACGCGACGGTGAGCACGCGCGCCATGTCCCACCTTACGGGCTTCGTGGCCATCGGTGCATTGTCATACGCGATCATCATGATCGGCAGATCATTGAGCAGGGCCAGCAGCACGACCATGATGGCAGTCACTGGATAGAAGTTGAAGACAAGAATGCTCGCCGTCATGAACAGCAGCAGACGGATCGTCTCGGCGATCCGGTAGATCGCGTAGCTCGTCATGCGCTCGAAGATCCGCCGCGCCTCCTCGATCGCCGTCGTAATCACCGACAGACCCGGCGCGGTCAGCACGAGGTCGGCCGCGGCGCGTGCTGCGTCGGTCGCGCCGCTCACCGCGATGCCGACGTCGGCCTGCTTGAGCGCTGGAGCATCGTTCACACCGTCGCCCGTCATGCCGACGATATGCCCGGCATCCTGCAGCGTCTTGACGATCCGGAACTTGTGTTCCGGGAACACCCGCGCAAAACCATCTGCGGCGAGAATGCGCCCTAGCTGCTCGCCCTCGTTGTCATGTTCGAAAACCGATTCCGCGACGACAATGTTCTGGCCAAGCTTGAGTTGCCCCGCGATTTCCTTCGCGATCGCCTCGTGATCGCCCGTTACCATCTTGATCCCGACGCCCATCTCGCGGGTGGCCGCGATCGTCTGCGCACAGTCGTCGCGCGGCGGGTCGAAAAGCGGGAGAAGTCCCAGGTAGTGCCACTTCCCCGTTTCGTCGGTTTGCGCGACACCGAGCGTGCGAAACCCTCTCGACGCCGCCTGCTCGACGCTATCAGCGATCGTGCGGCGCGTGTGCTCGTCCGGTGCGCAGAGATCGACGACAACCTGCGGGGCGCCTTTGGTCACCTTGAAGCCGCGGCCCTCGCCCTGGACGTCCGCCTCTGCGCGCTTGGCGACCGGGTCGAACGGGCGAAAGCTTTTGATCGTGTAGCGATTCGTCGCGCCGGACGGCATGCCGGCGAGGATGGCGGCGTCGATCGCATCCGGCGCCTCGCGGCGAGAGGCCAGTGCCGCGGCCAGCATGAGTTCTTCAGGCTTGACCGATGCCGCGGGCTCGATCTGGCCCAGCGTCAACTCGTTTTTGGTGAGCGTTCCGGTTTTATCGCTGCACAGCAGGTCCATGCCCGCCATTTCCTCGATCGCCACCAGCCGCGAAACGATGGCTTTCAGCTTCGCCAGACGCTCCGCTCCAATAGCCATAGTGACGGACAGGACCGCAGGCAGCGCAACGGGAATCGATGCGACCGTCAGTATGAGAGCAAACTGGATCGTCTCGACCACAGGATCGCGGCGAAACAAAGCGGCCAGACCGATGAGCAGGACAAGGCCGATCGTAACCAGGATCAGGAAATTGCCAATGCGCAGCACGGCGCGCTGAAAGTGCGAGACGGTGCTCGCCTGTTCGACCAGGTGCGCTGTCTTGCCAAAATACGTTTGCATGCCGGTTGCGGTCACGACACCGCTCATTTCTCCCTGCTTCGCGATCGAACCGGAATAGGCATCGTCGCCAGCCTTCTTGTCGACGGGCAGCGATTCGCCCGTCAATGCTGCCTGATCAACGCTCAGATACTCTCCGTCCACGAGTTTCAGGTCAGCGGGTATCACATTGCCGAGCTTCACGTGCACGAGATCCCCCGGAACGAGCAGGCGAGCTTCGATGTCCTTCCACTGGCCGTCGCGGCGCACCCTCGCCTTGAGCGCGAGCCGCTGCTTCAGGAGCGCAATCGCATTGTCGGCCTTGAATTCCTGCCAGAACCCCACGCCCGCATTGACAAGCAGCATGGTTACGATAATGGCGAAATCGTCCCAGTGCTCAAGCACTGCAGACAGGACGGCGGCGATTTCGATCATCCAGGGTATCGGCCCCCAGAAGAAACGCGCCAGGCGCTCGAATGCGGTAATGTGGTGCTCGCTCAGGACATTCTCGCCAAACCTCGCCAGTCGCCTGGCCGCCTCGTCCTCGGTCAGGCCCTGGCTTCCACTCACCGGAGTCTCACCGGCCTCGACCTGAGATTTATCCTGTGTCCGCTGATCCGGGCTCATATCGATCCAACTCCCGCTCCATCCGAATTCCAGTCGCGCCTTGTCTGGCCCGTGAACTGCAATTGCGCTCCTCGTCACTGCAGCGGCGACCGCCATTGGCATACTGGCGATGTCTGCCCGCCCAGATCCGGTTGTGGCACATGCGGAATACGTTTCGCCCGTCCGTAGCGCCACGCCGATGTCTGGTCGCCGCCTGTCATGTAACGTCAACCAAATAGAGGCGCGCCCGTTACCCGGCATAGCCTGTAGTACAGGACTGTCATGACGATTGTCAGACTATTGCCCATGAACGACCTTCACGTTGATTTATGTCAAGCCGAATGGGCAGCTTGTTAAAGCCGCGCCTTCAGGTTCCTTTCGGTAACGGCGCAAGGTGTTGCTCGACCCGCGCGAGATGACGTGACTGGCGAGCCGCGCGGTGGTCAAGCAGCCTGTATACGCTGATCTTGACCACACTTGCGAGCGCGAACATCACAAGCGCATAGCCCCAGACCATGAGCGCGTAGGTCCAGCCCGTCGGCGCCATGAACCAGCCGTAGACGACCGCCAACGTCCCGATCACCTGTGTTGTCTCGCACGACACCACCAGCCGCCAGTTTGGCCAGGGACGATGCCAGACCGCCCCCTTGTTGCGCGTGAGATAGATCGTCATATGCCCGGCAACCAGCAGCTTCAGGAAGATCAGGGCCTGCACGAGCGGCAGCGCGAGCTTCAGGTGGTCACGAACGAACCAGAACAGGCCAAAGCTGCTCAGGACCCCGAACACGCCGAGTACAGAAGCGATCGTCAGCACCCGCGTCATATCCCATCGCACAGGGTTCATCGCAAGCGGAGCGTTATCGTAGGCGATCATCATGATGGGCAGGTCGTTCAGCAATGCGAGCAGCACGACCATGATCGCCGTGACTGGATAAAAATTGAAGACGAGGATGCTCGCGGTCATGAACAGCAGCAATCGAATGGTTTCGGCGATCCGGTAGATTGCATAGCCGGTCATCCGCTCAAAGATGCGCCGGGCCTCTTCGATGGCCTTTGTGATAACAGAAAGGCCAGGCGCCGTTAGCACAAGATCGGCGGCTGCGCGCGCGGCATCGGTCGCCCCGCTTACCGCGATTCCAACGTCGGCCTGCTTCAATGCGGGGGCGTCATTGACCCCGTCGCCAGTCATGCCGACGATATGGCCTGCAGTTTGCAGCGTCTTGACGATCTTGAACTTGTGCTCGGGGAAGACCCGGGCAAAGCCGTCTGCGGCAATGATGCGCGCGAGCTGCTCGCCTTCGTTGTCGTGTCCGAACACGGATTCAGCCACAACGATGTTCTGTCCGAGTTTCAGCTGGCCCGCGATCTCTTTGGCGATCGCTTCGTGATCACCCGTCACCATCTTGATGTCGACGCCCATCTCACGGGTCGCAGCAATTGTCTGTGCGCAATCCTCGCGCGGCGGATCGAATAGCGGCATCAGCCCAAGGTAGCTCCACTTGCCCGTCTCGTCGGTCCGGGCGACACCGAGGGTACGGAAGCCTCGCGCAGCGGCGCGTTCGACGCTCGCAGCAATTGCGCGCCTTGCATCCTCGTCGGGGTCACAGAGGTCGGCGATGATCTGGGGCGCCCCTTTGGTGACCTTGAAGTGCCTGCCCTCGTATGTCACGTCGGCCTCGGCCCGTTTTGCGACCGGGTCGAAGGGATGAAAATCTGTGATCGCGTAGCGATTTGACGACTGATCTGATGGCATCGCGGCGAGGATGGCTGCATCGATCGCGTCGGGCGCGTCGCGGCGCGAGGCGAGGACAGCTGCCAGCATGAGATCGTCGCGTCGCACGCCTTGTGCGGGCTCGATGTCTCCGAGCGTGAGCTCGTTCCTGGTAAGCGTCCCGGTCTTGTCGCTGCATAGCAGATCCATGCCTGCCATCTCTTCGATGGCAACCAGACGCGAGACGATCGCCTTGAGCGCGGCGAGGCGTTCGGCACCGACGGCCATTGTGACCGAGAGGACAGCGGGCAGCGCAACGGGAATGGAGGCGATGGTCAGGATCAGCGCGAACTGGATTGTCTCGACCAGCGGATCGTGGCGGAACAGGGCGGCGAGCCCAATGAGCAACACGAGCCCGACTGTCACCATGATCAGGAAGTTGCCAATACGCAGTACGGCGCGCTGAAAGTGGGAGACGGTTCTAGCCTGTTCCACAAGATGGGCGGTCTTGCCAAAATAGGTGTTCATGCCGGTTGCAGTCACGATGCCGCGCATTTCGCCCTGCTTGGCCACCGATCCGGAGTAAGCCTCGTCGCCGATCTTCTTGTCGACCGGCAGTGACTCTCCGGTCAATGCCGCCTGGTCAACGCTCAGGTAAGCGCCATCGACGAGCTTCAGGTCGGCCGGGATGACATTGCCAAGTTTGACGAGGACGAGATCGCCCGGGACGAGAAACCGGGCTTCGATGTCTTTCCAGACACCATCGCGTCGCACGCGTGCCTTCAGTGCGAGGCGCTTCTTCAGCAACGCAATGGCATTGTCGGCCTTGAATTCCTGCCAGAACCCGACGCCAGCATTGACCAGAAGCATTGTCAGGATGATCGCAAGGTCTGCCCAATGCTTTAGCGTGGCCGAGAGCACTGCCGCTATTTCGATCATCCAGGGGATCGGCCCCCAGAAGAAGTGAGCGAGCCGCTCGAGCACGGTAACGTGATGCTCGACCAGCGCATTTTCGCCGAATTGGTCGAGGCGCCGAGCCGCCTCGGCCTCCGTGAGTCCGCACTGGATAGCGGCCTGCTCGACTGCTGGCTGGCCCGCCTCATAGGACAGCTGATCCTGGTTCATGCCTACCTCCTTCCTGCGCGTTTGATCCAAACCGATGTACGGTTCAGCGCCATAGGCGACACACCGCCATTGCCGATTGCGTCCCGTATTGCTGCCGGGGTTCAAACGCCTTGCGCCTGACGCCCGAGAAGCGTCCAGACGTGCTGTGCGATCATCAGGTCTTCATCCGTCGGAATGACCAGGGCTCGCACCTGGCTCTCGTCGCGGGTGATGCGCGGGCCGCCGGACCGGTTTGCAATGTCGTTCAGATCCACACCGAGCCACGTTGCCTGCTCGCAGACCCGGCGTCGAATTTCGCTTGCGTGTTCTCCGATGCCTGCAGTGAAAACCAGCGCATCGAGGCCGCCCAGGGCTGCAGCCAGGGAACCCAGTTCCCTTCCAATGCGGTAGACGAACAGATCGACGGCGTCTCGCGCGCCAGGCTCGTCGCTCGCCAGCAGGACACGCATGTCGTCGCTCAGGCCCGAAACGCCAAGTAGGCCTGATTCCTGATAGAGGAGGTGGCTGACGGTGTCGACCGACATACCCTTCTCCTGCATCAGATAGAGGACGACGCCCGGGTCAAGGGTTCCGCAGCGGCGACTCATCGGCAGGCCATCGAGCGCGGTAAACCCCATTGTCGTTGCCACGCTTTTTCGACGCCGCATCGCGCACATGCTTGCGCCGCGTCCCAGGTGTGCAACGATCACGCGACCATCAGCGGCCTCGCGCCCAATGAACTGCGGGAGCACACTCGCAATGTATTCGTAGGAAAGCCCGTGAAATCCATAACGCCGAATGCCTTCGTCACCCATTTTTCGCGGTAAGGCGAAGGCAGTCGTCACCGCAGATTGCGTATGATGGAAGGCGGTATCAAAGCAGGCGACTTGCGGCAGCGCAGGGTGCAGCTTTGAGACGCCCTGAATTGCGGCAATGTGATGTGGCTGATGAAGCGGCGCCAGCGGGATGAGACGCTGGAGTTCGGTCATGACGGTCGCGTCAATGCGAACGGGCGCCGTATAGCGCAGGCCACCGTGCACGATGCGATGCCCGGCCGCCATCACGCATTGGTCTGGATAGCGACGATCGAGCCACAGTCGTAGCACGGAGAGAGCGTCCTCATGCGTCGTTCCGGGAGGGTAATCATCGGCCAGAAACGTACCTGCACGATCTTTCACGATGAAATGCAGTTGATGTCCAATGCCTTCGAACTCGCCTTCACAGACGAGATCCTGGCGACTCGGTAGCCTGTGGCCTGGAAAAACCGAGAACTTCATACTTGACGAGCCGGCGTTCAGCACAAGGATGGTATCGCTCACGGCTTCGTTCCGCCCTGATGGCGCGCGAGCAGCAACGCGACCGCGCAGGAGGCGAGCCGTGCAAGCGTTTTATCGGCACGGCTCGTCAGGATGATGGGTACGCGGGCGCCTAGCACGATGCCTGCGATCTCCGCGCCGGCGAGATACTCGAGTTGTTTGGCAAGCATGTTGCCGGCTTCGAGATCCGGCACAACGAAGATATCGGCGCGGCCCGCTACCGGGGATTTGATACCTTTGGTCCTCGCAGCTTCTTCGGATACCGCATTGTCGAATGCGAGCGGCCCGTCCAGGATGCCACCGGTGATCTGGCCGCGATCGGCCATCTTGCAGAGCGCCGCGGCATCGAGCGTGGAGCGCAATTTCGCGGTGACAGTCTCGACGGCGGAGAGTATTGCGACACGAGGCTCGGCAATGCCCAGCGCATGTGCGAGATCGATCGCGTTCTGAATGATGTCGCGCTTGTCGTCGAGCGTGGGAGAAACGTTAATGGCTGCGTCCGTGACGAACAACGGCCTTGGATAGGCGGGCGCGTCGATCGCAAAGACGTGGCTGATACGTCGCGCGGTGCGCAAGCCGCGCTCGTCGTCGACCACGGCGTGCATCAGTTCATCGGTGTGAAGCGCGCCTTTCATGAGCGCCTGGACCCTGCCGGCTCGAGCCATCGCCACGGCTTGCGCGGCCGCAGCTTCGCTATCCGTGGTGGCCACGATCTCACAGGGCGTGAGATCAAGCTGGGCCCGATCCGCAGCCGCGCGAATGCTTGCATCTGGTCCGACAAGTATCGGGACGATGAGGTTCGCACGCGCGGCCTCGATAGCACCCGCGAGTGATGCCGAATCCACTGGATGCACGACGGCGGTTCGTAACGGCTTGAGTCCGCGCGTCATTGCGATGAGACGCGTGTAGCGTCGACCTTTCTCGAATAGTTCGAATTCGGGAAGCGCTTCGGCCGGACGCAGGATTTTTTCTGTTGGAGCAACGACTTCTGTAATGCCCGTGATGACGTCCCCGCCACGCTGGTTAACAGCACGGCACTCCAGTGTGACCCGATGGCTGGCGTCGTCCTTGCCGGTGACGCGTACCGACACGGTAATCGTGTCGCCGAGTGCGAGCGGTTTCGCGAAGTGAAGGGACTGGTCCACGCAGACAGTGCCGGGACCGGGAAGGCGCGTGCCGATTACGGTCGAGAGCAGGGCGCCGGCCCACATGCCGTGTGCCACGTTATTCGGCAAAGGGGCACTTCGTGCGATGCCCTGCTCCAGGCTCATGGTGGTCGCATCCCCAGCCATGGCGGAATACAGTTCGAGGTCGCGGTGTGTGAGCGTTCGCACCAGGCTCGCCGAGTCGCCAACGTTTAACTCCGCGTATGTGCGGTTTTCGATTCGTTCCATGGTGTGTCCTCTGACCCGACTCCATAGCGGTCGTGAGGGGGGATCAGTCGCACAACGCGCTTGACCTGAAGACTATCGTCGATGAATCTGGATGTCGAATTGATCGACGTCAACGAGGCGGGACCCTGCAAGGTGATGGAAAGGGAAGGCGCGGTGATCAAAGCCCGCGGTTTTCGTGCCCCAACCGGGACCCGCGTGGAGATCGGCGCGCAGTTCAAAGTGCTCGACAGGGCGCGATGACGCGACGTGGGTACGTCAGGTTTTTATATAAGCGTGGTTCTCGCCGCCAGGGGCGCATGTGTGTTCCGCGCGCGGATCGGGCGATACGCTCGTTCACAGGCCGATGAAATAAAGCTGTACACCGGCTTGCTCGGCCCACGCCCGGAAGTCGTCGATATGAGCAAATTCGATCTCCCGGTCATGATAGACGCAGCAAAATCCGAATGCCGTTTCGTAGACGATGACCCACTCCGGGTTATCGTGGAGACCGGCACGCAGCGCCGACTGCAGATCGCTCCAGTGCACTGCAGTGCCAATCCACTGACCCGCCGCGTCCAACCAGCGAAAGTGTTTCACCTCAGACTCCACTTCAGGTGCGTTCTCCGCAGGCAACGCGACACGCGCTCAATACTTCCGGGCAATGTTGCTCTCGGCGGTGCCCGGGCCGTGCGAGGCGAACGGATTTTCGTCCCGCGTCACGCATCAACGGCTTTCACCGCGTGTGCATCCACAGTTGCGTAGCAGGCACTTCGATTATTTTTCTACCCAATAGAAGTACAGGTCCGCGGGAGTGGTCTTGCTGAGCCTGACCACGCGGGTCTGGACCTGCCCACCATTGGCTGCGCTCACCGTGCCCCGCCGGTACCTTCGCGAGGAAGAACGGTCCGCTGGAAACGGCACTCATGAGTGTCTTGCCCTGCGCGTCCTGGATGGACACGCGTACATCGGAGAGGTACGCGCCGGTACCTTTCGTTGCAAACGTCATACGGAGGTTATAGTCCTTGCTTGCCGCGCGAATGGCCTGCTGCTAGTCGATTGCGTCATTGAATTGGCACCCCATGTGTGTTCAGATACAGGTCATGGGAAAAATGAATCTGACAGATATCGAACGGGAGCAACTGCAGTCGGCCGCGCGTAGCCGAACCGTGCGGGCGGCGGACGTGCGACGTGCGAAGTTGATCTTGATGCTCGAGGACGGCGAGTCGCGCGACAGCATCATGCGCACACTCGGTTGTGACTCTCGCTTCATCGCGCGCTGGTCGGCGCGATTCCTCAGTGAGCGGCTGGCCGGCATGTATGCCCGGCACCCCGGGCGAGCGCCCAGGGTGCCACCCGCGAGACTGGAAGCGCGGGTGCTCAATCGCACCCTCAAGCACAAACCCCCGGACGGCTCGACACACTGGAGCAGCTACAAGCTCGCGGCAGAACTCGGCGACGTGTCGGTCTCGAGCGTGCAGCGCATCTGGCGCAAGCACGGTATCAAGCCGCAGCAGCTCGAGCGGCACATGGTCTCCAACGACCCGGACTTCGAGGCCAAGGCGGCCGACGTGATTGGGCTGTACCTGAACCCGCCGGCACACGCAGCGGTGTTCTGCGTGGACGAGAAGACGGCGATCCAGGCGCTCGACCGCAAGGACCGAATGCTGCCGCTGTCGCCGGGGCGCGCTGAGAGCCACGGCTTCGAGTACAAGCGCAACGGCACGCTCAGTCTGTTCGCGGCATTCAACACTGCCACTGGCGAGGTGTTGGGCAAAACGGCGGCACGCCACACCAGCGAACAGTTCGTGGCCTTCCTGACCGACGTCGTTGCCAGCTAGCCCAAACGCCGCGAAATCCATGTCATCTGCGACAACGTCAGCAGCCATAAGACGCAGCGGGTCGCCGAGTTCCTCGATGCCCATCGCAACGTGCGCCTGCACTTCACGCCGACCTACTCGTCGTGGCTCAACCAGGTGGAGAACTGGTTCTCGCGCATCCAGCGCGATGTGATCGCGCGCGGCATCTTCAGTTCAGTGAAGGATCTGGATCGCAAACTGATGCATTACATTCGCGAGCACAACAAGAACCCGAAGCCAATCAAGTGGAAATATGCCGAACCTTCGCGTCGGATTCGAGCGGTGCCAATTCAATGACGCAGCGGACTAGCCTGCGCCAATTCCGCCGCTGATGTAGACCACGCCGCCCTGCGTGGCGGGTGACAACGGCGACGGTTCTCGCGCCAATATTCCTGGCGCCACCGCTAACGCGCCTGACGCCAGCAAAGACATAATTAAGCCGTTGAATCGTTTCATCATATGCCTCCAGTAAGCCGGCACGGCGTACCGTCGCGAATCGAAACCGGTTCACGATAATTTGCAGGCTAGTGCTTCGGCGGAACAGCGGATTGACCTGAATCATGACAGGGCGTCCTGCCCTGGCGAGCAGGTTTTCCCATCACATGGCCGTAGCCCGCGCACCACCGGGATGAAACCGCTGACTTCGGAAATCACATACGTTGCGGGGCATCCCGGCCCTGAGATTGCCCGCTGGGGCGAACAGCACGCGCGCGCAAACCCCGTGCAGAAGCGTGGGGGCTCGACCGTCCCGTCACAGGCGGCTGCGCGCCGGGCGGACGGAAAAGCGATGGCGATCCACCTTGAAACCAATTGATGCAGGTCAACTTTCCGGTGTCGGGCCAGCATAGGCTGCTCCTACGGTAACAAGCAGCGGTGTGCGAGCGTTCAGGGTGAAAGGAGATGGCCATGCAAGCTGTCGATGTCATGACTCGGAAAGTCGTGTCCGTCAAGCCGGACATGACCGTGCGGGAAGCCGCAGCACTTCTCGTCGAACATGAAATTAGTGGAGCGCCGGTCCTTGACTCTCAGGGACATTTGCTCGGCATGATCAGCGACGGTGATCTGCTGCATCGGGTTGAACTCGGCACGGGAGAGCCCCGCCGTTCGCGGTGGCTCGAAATCTTCTCAGCCAGTCATGATGCCGCAGCCTATGTCAAGGCGCATGCGCGGCTGGTGAAAGACGTCATGACGGGGGGCGTAGTCACCGTCGACGAGTCGACGCCGCTAGATGAAGTTGCCAATCTTCTTGAAAGCCATCACATCAGACGCGTGCCGGTGATGCGCGGAGACCAGGTAGTCGGCGTTGTCAGCCGGGCCAATCTTGTCCAGGCGCTGGCCATTGCGCCTCTTGAGCCCAACACGCTTCAGGCCGTGAGTGATCGCGAGATCCGGGCCATGTTGATGGGGGAGATTGCCAGCCATAACTGGGCCCTGTCTGGCCGTAACATCATTGTCAGGAACGGCGTCGTCCACCTGTTTGGTTACTACGTGTGGTCCCCCGCTCAGGTGCAGGCATTGCGGGTCGCGGCTGAAAGCGTCCCTGGTGTGAAAGCGGTCGAGGATCATACGTGCGCCACACCGGCCACGGTGGGAATATAACTGACAGGGCAGGACGATCATGAACTGGATTGTCGCGGCGACGGATGGTTCCGAGGGGGCCAACAGGGCGGTCGAATATGCGGCCCGTTGGGCCAGTCGCGAGCACCTGGGACTTCTGATCGTCAATGCCATCGGCGGATATGGCCTCCCGGAAAAAGCGCTCAGAAACCTGACGCAGGCGCGCAATGCCTGGTTTGACGAAATGTTGACGGCACTTTCCGCCGAAACTCTCAAGGACGCGCGAGACCGCGCATGGTCCATCGGGGCTAAATCGGTTGAACTGGAATCGAGAGCCGGAGAGGTCGCCCCAACGCTGATCGAAATTGCCGCGCAAAAGAACGCCCAGGCGATTGTCGTCGGCAAGCGCGGGACGGGACGCGTTGCCGGTCTGCTGCTGGGCAGTGTCTCGCAGGCGCTTGTGAGTCTCGCACCCGTGCCGGTGGTCGTTGTCCCATGAACCGGGATTTCTCCAGGTTTGCCAGAGGCGTAAAAAGGAGTCGAGATGATAGAGATCGTGGCAAACCTGCCAGACGGGGTTGCAGGATTTGTGGCAAAGGGGCGCGTGACAAGAAAGGACTACGAAAACGTCCTGATTCCCGCGATGGAGAGGATGCTCAAGACTCACCGGAAGGTGCGGTGCTATTTCGAAGTGGGGCCGGAGTTTTCCGGCATGGATCCCGGCGCCGCCTGGGAAGACTTCAAGCTTGGTGTGCAGCATCTGACGCAATGGGAACGCATGGCGGTCGTGACGGACATCGAGTGGATGCGGATTGCACTTAGCGTCTTCCGCTTCCTGATCCCCGGGGAACTGCGCATCTTCGGCGTCTGCCAGTCGGCGCAGGCGCGCGGGTGGCTCATCGAGGACAAGGAGTGACTAGCGTGGCGCCGCAGCACTGGTGATGCGGTTCTTCTCGTAGTCCGGATACGGCACGTCATGAGCACCACGAGCCGTTGAGGATGTGGGGACAGACATGATCAAGCATTCGCCAACCCGGGAGCTGTCGGTGATCGGCGCCCGCGAGGGGATCCAGACGCTGGTCGACGCACTCGCCGCGCAGGGCTATCGTGTGCTGGGGCCGACAGTGAAAGACGGTGCGATCGTCTACGACGATGTGGCCAGCGTCGACGATTTTCCCGCAGGTTGGACGGACCGGCAGGACGCGGGGCGCTACCAGCTCGAACGACGCGGGGATGCGGCGCTCTTCGGTTTTGCTGTCGGCCCGCACTCATGGAAGCGCTTTCTGCATCCACCCGTCGAGCGCCTCTTTACCGCGCATGAGGGCGATGACGGCCTGACCTTCGCGCCCGTAGCAGAAACGCCCCGGAAACTCGCGTTTATCGGCGTACGAGCCTGCGAACTACACGCGATCCAGGTACAGGATCGCGTCTTCAGCAGTGGACCCTGCGTTGATCGAGGTTATGCGTCGCGCCGGCAGGATACGTTCATCGTCGCGGTCAATTGCGGACAGGCGGGCGGAACGTGTTTCTGCGTGTCCATGCAAACGGGACCGGCTGTCGAATCCGGATTTGATCTCGCGCTGACCGAGTTGCCTCAGGATTGCGGGGGTGACCTTGTCGTCGAAGCCGGCAGCCTGGCGGGCGCGGCGCTCCTCGAGCGCATTCCCCATCGGCCGGCAACAGACGCGCAGGTGGCAGCGGCACGGGCGGTGGTGGCGCGCACGGCAGGCCAGATGGGCCGCTCGATGCAAACGGAGGGAATCAGGAATCTCCTTCAGGATAACCCGCACCATCCGCGTTGGGCTGAAGTCGCCGACAGGTGCCTGAGTTGCGGCAATTGCACGATGGTCTGTCCGACCTGTTTTTGCACGACGGTGGAGGACCATTCTGATCTCTCAGGAGAAACCGCCGGGCGCATCCGCATCTGGGATTCGTGCTTCACCCTCGATTTTTCGTATATCCACGGGGGCAGCGTGCGCCAGACGAGGCAGTCGCGCTATCGCCAGTGGCTGACGCACAAGCTCGCCAGCTGGATCGATCAGTTTGGCACCTCCGGCTGTGTCGGTTGCGGACGGTGCATTACGTGGTGCCCGGTGGGGATCGATATTACGGCAGAAGTCGCGGCATTGCGGGCGGCGCCGGATACCGCCCGTCATGGAGAGGACCATGGAGGGGCTTGAGCGCATCCTGGCCGGGCACCCGTTTTTTGCTGGCTTCGAGGCCGGGCATCTGCGGCTCGTTCAGGGCTGCGCGCGAAACTGCCGGTTCGACGAGGGGCAGTACCTTTTCCACGAGGGCGAGCCCGCTGAGGAGTTCTTTCTGATCCGCCATGGACGCGTCGCGCTGGAGATCGTCGAACCCGGGCGAAAGCCGGTCGTGTTCGAGACGCTGGGCGAGGGCGAGATCGTCGGCGCATCGTGGCTCGTTCCGCCGTATCGATGGTTGTTCGACGTACGGGCGATGGAGCTGACGCGGGCGATCGGCATCGATGCCGCCTGCCTGCGTGGCAAATGCGAAAGCGATCACCATCTTGGCTACGAAATGATGAAGCGCTTTTTGCCGATCCTCACGCAGCGCCTTCACGCTACCCGCCTGCAGATTCTCGATGTCTATGGAAAACGCTGAGGCCGTCGAAGTGGGGCCCGACAATCCCTTTGTACCCCGCAGCTATCGCGTGATGCGCAGGCGACGGGAACTCGCGGATACCGTCACTCTGGATCTCGTGCCTTTATCGGGTGTGCGCCCTGCCTTCGCGCCCGGGCAGTTCAACATGCTTTACGCTTTCGGGATCGGCGAGGCGGCGATCAGCGTGAGCGGCAATCCGGCCGCGCACGACACGTTCGTCCACACCGTTCGCGACGTCGGGGCGGTCAGCGGCGCGCTCGCGAGGATGACGGAAGGCGCGGTCATCGGCTTGCGCGGGCCATTCGGCAAGGGCTGGCCGATGGAGGCCGCAACCGGGACGGACATCGTCATTGTGGCGGGCGGGCTCGGTCTTGCACCGCTGCGCCCCGCCATCCACGACATTCTTGCCAATCGGGAACGCTACGGCCGGGTCGCCATCCTGTTCGGCTGCCGCCACCCCAGGGAGATTCTCTATCGCGCCCAGCTGGAGCGATGGCGTCGGCAGCTCGACATCGAGGTCGACGTCACCGTTGATCACGCGGATGCCGGCTGGCGTGGCCACGTTGGCGTCGTGCCTTCACTGGTCGCCCGCACGACATTCGACAGCAGTGCGGCGACGGCACTCATCTGCGGACCGGAAGTGATGATGCGCTTCTGCATCAGCGCGCTGCGCGAGAAAGGGTTCCCGGCCGGGCGGATCTATCTGTCGATGGAGCGCAACATGAAGTGTGCGATCGGCCTGTGCGGTCACTGCCAGTTCGGCCCGGCCTTCATTTGCAGGGATGGGCCGGTGATGCGCTACGACGCCATCGCGAATTTTCTCACTGTACGCGAGATATGACATGGGAGACCTGCGGCGGCCACGGCTCGCTGTCTGGAAGTTCGCCTCCTGCGATGGGTGCCAGCTTTCGTTACTCGACTGTGAGGACGAACTGCTTGCACTCGCCGGAGCGATCGAGATCGCGAACTTTCCCGAAGCATCGAGTGTGATGGGCGGTGGCCCCTACGATCTGTCGCTCGTGGAAGGTTCGATCACGACCGCCCACGATGCGAGGCGCATCCGTCAGATCCGCCGGCAATCGCGGCACCTGGTCACGATTGGCGCGTGCGCGACGGCAGGCGGCATTCAGGCGTTGCGCAATTTTGCCGACGTGAAGGAATGGGTTGCCGCAGTCTATGCCTCGCCGCAATACATCAGGACGCTTGCGACGTCCACGCCTGTTTCCGCTCACGTTCCGGTCGATTATGAATTGCAGGGCTGTCCGGTCAACAAGGTCCAGCTGCTCGAGGTGATTTCCGCGTTTCTCATTGGCCGCAAGCCAGCGATTGCGGCACACAGCGTGTGCGTCGAATGCAAGCGACGCGGCACCGTATGCGTCATGGTGCAGGGCACGCCTTGCCTCGGACCGGTGACGCATGCCGGCTGCGGCGCGATCTGCCCGTCGTTCCGGCGCGGCTGCTACGGTTGCTACGGCCCGATGGAGACACCCAACACGGCTGCGCTCGCGCGTGAATGGCAGGCCCTGGGCGCCAGTCCAGGCGAGATACACAGGGCTTTCCGGACATTTAACGCCGCAGCAGAGCCGTTCCGGAAGGAGAGTGAGATCCATGGCGACTAGAACGAGGACGATTAGCGTCGACTACCTTGCTCGTGTCGAAGGAGAAGGGGCGCTCGAGCTGCGCATTCGAAACGGCCGGGTGAGTTCGGCCCGGCTCAATATCTTCGAACCGCCGCGTCTGTTCGAAGCCATGTTGCGAGGGCGCGGCTATGCGGAGGTTCCCGACATCGTGGCGCGTATTTGCGGTATTTGTCCGGTCGCCTATCAGATGAGCGCCGTTCACGCGATTGAAAACGCCTTCGGCGTGCGAGTCGACGGACAGCTTCGAGCGCTGAGGCGGCTACTCTATTGCGGCGAATGGATCGAGAGCCATGCGCTGCACGTCGTCATGCTGCACGCGCCGGATTTTTTGGGGTTTCCGGATGCCGTCTCAATGGCCGTCGAACACGGCGATGCGGTCCGGCGCGGACTTGCGATCAAGAAAGCCGGCAACGAGGTGATGCGCACGCTCGGCGGCCGTGAAATTCACCCGGTCAACGTCAAGGTGGGGGGCTTCTACCGCCTGCCTGAACGGGCAGAGCTCGCACCGCTTGCTGCCAGCCTCGAGCGCGCACGCGATATGGCAGTCGGACTCGTGCGGTGGGTCGCCACCTTCCCGTTTCCCGAGTTCGAGCGCGACTACGAGTTTGTCGCGTTACGCCAAGCCGAAGAGTACCCTTTCAACGAGGGGCGCCTCGTTTCGAGTCGCGGTATCGACATCGAGACTTGCGCCTACGAATCCGAGTTCGAGGAGCGTCACGTTCGTCATTCGACTGCGCTGCATGCGTTCGTCAGACGGCGCGGTGCGTATCTCGTCGGTCCGCTGGCGCGCTATGCGCTTAACTTCGAGCGTCTGCCGGCGCATGTGCGCGCGCTTGCCGGTGAGGTCGGCCTGGGCCCGGTCTGTCACAACCCGTTTCGCAGCATTGTCGTGCGCGCGCTGGAGATCGTCTTTGCGTGCGATGAGGCGCTCAGGCTGATTGCGGCCTATGAGCCGCCGGAGCTGACAGCAATGCCTGTCGAGCCCCGTGCGGCAGTCGGCTATGGCTGTACGGAGGCGCCGCGCGGCATATGCTGGCATCGGTATGACATTGCCGCGGACGGCGCCATCCGGAGCGCGCGGATCGTGCCGCCGACATCGCAAAATCAGGCGAGCATGGAGACCGACCTTGCAGCGATTGCAGCACCGCTTGTCGATGAGCCTGATGACGTGATCCGGGATCGTTGCGAGCGCAGCGTGAGGAATTACGACCCGTGCATTTCCTGCTCCGCACATTTTCTCAAGTTGACGGTGGATCGACCATGACAAAGGCGACCGGAGAACAAGCTTTTCAACCTGGAGCGCGCTGTGTTCGCGTAATCGGGATCGGCAATCCGGATCGCGGTGACGACGGCATTGGCTGTCTCGTCGCGCACCGGCTCGCCAGTCGCCTGCCGGCCGATGTCTCGGTACTGACCCGCAGCGGCGACATGATGGATCTTGGCGACGACATGGAGGCTGTCGACGCGCTGATCTGCATCGATGCTGCCGTGCCCGCTGGATCGCCGGGGCGCGTCAGGCGGGTCGATCTGGCAACCGGCCAACTCGATCGGACCATGTCGTTCGCGTCCAGCCATGCACTCGGACTGGCGGAGGTGATTGCGCTTGCCGAGGCGCTCGGCACCGCCCCGCGGGACATCGTCGTCTATGCAATCGAGGGCGCTTCGTTCGACGCTGGCGCACCGATGACACCCGAAGTCATGGCCGCCGCTGACGAGGTTGTCGGGCAGGTCGTCGCGGAAGCGAACAGGCTTCGGCGAAACGTGCGGGAGGGGACTGACAATGCATGAAACAGGAATCGTACGCGATCTCATCAGCCGCATCGTGCGCGCGGCCCATGAGGCCGGTGCAAGCAGGGTCAGTGGCGTGCATGTGTGGATTGGCGCGCTCACGACCTTCTCGCCGGAGCATTTCCGTGACCACTTCGAGGAGGAGGCCCGCGGTACCGCTGCAGAAGGGGCAGCATTGCACATCGAGCCTTCGGACGACACGCGCCACACGCAGGCGCAGCATGTGATTCTCGAGCGGCTCGAACTCGACGTGCCTGAGAGCAAGGACGATGCGGGATGAACTCGCACCTGCTTGCGCTGCCGGCGCGGGAACCGCGCGAACGGCTGCATATCGAGGCGAGCGGCGCCGTGCAGGGCGTCGGGTTCCGCCCGTTTGTGCACCGGCTCGCAGTCAGTGAAGGACTCGCCGGCTTCGTATGCAACACGGGGCAAGGCGTGACGCTCGAAGTCGAAGGGCCGCTTGATGCACTGAAGCGATTCGTTGCAAGGCTCGAGAGCGAAACGACGCCGCCTGCTTTTGTGCAGGAGCGGCGTATACGTCAAGTCGAGCTGAAAGGCGAGCAAGGGTTCGAGATCGCGCCAAGCATACGCAGTGAGGGAAGTCTTGCCGTGGTGCTGGCAGACCTCGCGGTCTGTGCGCAATGCCTCGAAGAGGTGAGCGACCCGTCTAACCGGCGCTACCGTTACCCATTCACGACATGCGTACGGTGCGGGCCGCGCTTTTCCATCATCGAAGACATCCCTTACGATCGCGTGCGCACGACGATGCGGCGCTTTGCGATGTGCGCCGCCTGCCAGGCCGAGTACGACGACCCTGGCTCCCGACGTTTTCATTCTGAAACCAATGCGTGCCCGGTTTGCGGGCCCCGGTTGATGCTATGGGATGCAGCGGGACGGGAACAGGCGACGGGGCGCCACGCGTTGAAGGAGGCGGCGGATGCGCTACGCAGGGGTTCGATTGTCGCCATGAAGGGCCTTGGCGGCTTCCAGCTTCTCGTCGACGCACGAAATGACCTTGCGGTGCGGCGTTTGCGGGAGCGCAAACACCGTCCTTCCAAGCCCTTCGCGATCATGGTGCCTGGCTATGACACTGCGCGGGCACTCGCGGATATCTGTCCTGCGGAACAGCACCTGCTGGGCTCTCCGGCGGCGCCGATCGTGCTCCTGCGCTCGCGGGCGCAATCAGACCAGATCGCATCGAGCGTCGCACCGGCAAACCCATGGCTCGGCATCATGCTGCCCTATACGCCACTGCATCATCTGTTAATGCACGATCTCGGTTTTCCCATCGTGGCGACCAGCGGCAACCGGGGAGGTGAACCGATCGTTGCGGACGAGCATGAAGCGCTCGACAGGCTCGCCGGGCTGGCCGACCTCTTTCTGGTGCATGACCGGCCAATTGCGTGCCCGGTAGACGATTCCGTTGTCCGTGTGATCGCAGGGGAGCCCGTGGTCCTGCGGCATGCCCGGGGCTATGCTCCGCTTGCGCTGACATTGAAGCCAGGCCACGCGCGTAATACTGAGACCTGCCTGGCGCCAGGTGGGCACGGAAAGAGCGCGATTGCGGTGGCGTCGGGACCGCAACTCGTGTTGGGACCGTATATCGGCGACCTGGACAGCAGCGTGGCGCGCACCGCGTTTGCACGCTTGGTCTGCACGATGACAGCGCTCTACGGCGTGGTGCCGCAGAGCTTCGCATGCGACGCGCATCCCGACTATTACAGCACACAGTATGTGCAGCGTAGCGCCGCATGTGTAAAGCGCGTGCCGCACCACGTCGCTCATGTTCTGGCAGGGATGGTTGACAACGATCTCGATGGGCTGTTGCTCGGGGTCGCCTGGGACGGCAGTGGATACGGCGGCGACGGTACCGTCTGGGGCGGGGAGTTTCTTGCGCTTGGGCGCGACCGCTATCGTCGCGTGGCGCAATTGCAGCCATTTCGCCTGCCTGGAGGCGAGGCTGCGGCACGGGCGCCATACCGTGCGGCCCTTGGCGCGCTGCATGTGATCCATGGCGATTCCGCATTGACGATGACGGGGTTGCGCCCGGTCGGGGTGTTGACGGCGCGCGAACGGCAGCTCTTTTCGGCGATGCTCGCGGGCGGCATCCATTCACCCTGGACATCGAGCGCCGGACGGTTGTTCGATGCCGCTGCGGCCATCCTAGGCGTATGCCAGCGAGCAAGCTTCGAAGGTGAAGCCGCCATGGCATTGGAAGGCGCCGCAGAGCGTTCGCTTGAGGTGTGCGAGCTTGCCGGCCCGGTGCTGCGCGAGGAGGGCGGCAGGCTGATCGCAGACTGGCGGCCAACGCTTGCCGCGCTCGCGCTTGCAAGCCAGGAGAATGTTCCGGTGGCGGCGCTCGCTGCCGCGTTTCACAGCGCGCTCGCGGACCTCATCGTCGTTGTGGCACGGCAGATCGGTCTTCGCCGCGTGCTGCTGACAGGCGGCTGTTTCCAGAATGCGCGGTTGACGGGGTGCGCCGTTGCACGGCTGCGCGCGGCGGGTTTCGAAGTCCGGTGTCATCATCGCGTCCCGCCAAATGACGGCGGCCTTGCCGTTGGACAGGCGGCATTCGCGGCCCGGCCATTGATCGAGGAGACAAGCTGATGTGCCTCGCCGTTCCAGGAGAAATACTGAGCATCGACGGAGACGATCTCCTCACACGGCAGGGGCGTATCGCCTTCGGCGGTATTGTCAAACACGCGAATCTTGCCTTTGTCCCGGAGGCAAAGCCCGGCGACTACGTACTCGTGCACGCGGGCCTTGCGATCGCCGTGATCGACGAAGACGAGGCGCTGAAGACACTTGCATGCTTCGCTTCTATGGATACGGCAGGAGATGCAACATGAAGCATCTCGACGAATGGCGCGACGCCGTTGAGGCCCATCGCATTGCTGATGCCATCGCCAGGATCACAACGCGCTCCTGGACCATTATGGAGATTTGCGGTGGCCAGACGCATTCGATCGTGCGTTATGGCATTGACCACATGCTTCCCCATGGCGTTACGCTGCTGCACGGCCCGGGCTGTCCGGTCTGCGTGACGCCTGCGGGGATGATCGATGCTGCCATTGGGATAGCGGGTCGCCCGGAGGTGACCTTCTGCTCGTTCGGCGACATGCTCCGGGTGCCGGGCGAGGACGGCAGTCTCCTGACTGCCCGGGCACGCGGTGCCGACGTCCGGATCGTTTACTCGCCGCTCGACGCGTTGGCGATCGCCCGCAGCGAGCCGGAGCGCGCGGTCGTGTTCTTCGCAATCGGCTTCGAGACTACGGCGCCTGCGACCGCCATGGCGGTGCTACAGGCGGAGCGTGAGCAGATACGGAACTTCTTCCTGCTCGTGTCCCATGTGCTCGTGCCACCGGCAATCGAAGCCATTCTGGGCGATCCGGCGAGTGTCGTGCAGGGATTCCTGGCAGCGGGGCATGTATGCACGGTGATGGGCTACCGCGAGTACGAGCCGATTGCGCGCCGGTATCGCGCTCCTGTAGTCGTGACGGGTTTCGAGCCGATTGACCTGCTGCAGGGCCTGTATCTGTGCATCCGGCAGCTCGAGGCCGGCAAGGCAGAGGTGGAAAACCAGTACTGCCGTGCCGTGCGGCGCGACGGCAATGTGCTGGCACGGGAAGCCATCGAGAAAGTGTTCGCGGTGCAGGCGCAGCACTGGCGCGGCATGGGCGAGATCGCGCGAAGCGGGCTCGGACTAGCACCCGCCTATCGCTGCTTCGATGCGTTCGATCGTTTCGTGCAGCGGACGATGCCGGTCGAGCGCAGCGGGGAGTGCATTGCGCCCGAACTGTTGCGTGGCCGCAAGAAGCCTGCCGATTGCCCCGCGTTCGGCACGCGCTGCACACCGGAGCATCCGCTCGGCGCAACCATGGTGTCCTCAGAAGGTGTTTGTGCGGCCTACTACCGCTATCGCCGTGCAGAGACAATGGAAGGTCGCGAAACAGATCACGGCGCAAGCCACGACACGGAGAGATCGATATGAGCGGGCCATCCTTTGCGTCGCTGGCCTGTCCCGCGCCCGCCATCGCGAGCGGCATCATCGAACTGGCGCATGGAGGCGGGGGACGACTCACACACCGTCTGATCGACGACATCTTTCGGCCTGCATTTGCTGTGTCGCCCGACGATTTTACGCATGATGGTGCCGTGCTCGGCCTGGAAGCCGATGGACAGCAGTTTGCGTTCACGACCGATTCCTACGTGGTGCGGCCGTTGTTCTTCCCGGGCGGAGACATTGGCACCCTGGCGATCAACGGCACCGTCAATGATCTGGCGATGTGTGGTGCCGAGCCGAAGTATCTGAGCGTGGGCCTCGTGATCGAGGAAGGCTTGAGCATCGACCTGCTTTGCAGCGTTGTCCAATCAATGCGAACGGCTGCCGTTGCCGCGGGTGTGCGAATCGTAACGGGGGATACGAAGGTTGTCGAGCGGGGTAAGGGCGATGGCCTCTACGTGAACACCTCCGGCGTAGGGCTGATTCGCGCTCGCTCACCGGTTGCGCCGCAACGGGTGCAGCCGGGTGACGCCGTGATCCTGAGCGGCGACATCGGGCGGCATGGTGTCGCCATTCTGGCGGTTCGCGAGGGGTTGGGGTTCGAGATGGAAATTACGAGCGATTGCGCGCCGCTTGCCGCCGCCGTGCTCGCGTTGATCAACGCCGGGATCGAAATCCACTGCCTGCGTGACCTGACCCGCGGAGGACTCGCCACCGGACTGATCGAGATCGCGGATACCGCACATGTCGCCATCGAACTTGACGAGTCTGTGATTCCGGTCTCGGATTCGGTACGCGGCGCGTGCGAAATACTGGGCCTCGATCCGCTCTATGTGGCTAACGAAGGCCGGTTTGTTGCGCTCGTGCCGCCTGAGTACGCAGCGCTCGCGCTCGAACACCTCCAGCGGTTTGACCAGCAGGCAACCATCATCGGCCACGTCGAAGCCGGTGAGGGCAATCCGGGTGTGCGCCTGCGCACGATTGGCGCGGTGCGAGCGCTGGACATGCTCAGCGGTGAGCAGTTGCCCCGCATCTGCTGATTGGGAGCGAACCATTTTCTTAGGATTCACACACTGCCGCTGCCGCAGCTCGCGGCTGGACGTCGTGCAGTTGATCATGACGAGATTTGCGACGGCGTGGAGCATGCACCAATGCGCGCGTCGATCCACTCCATAACCCACGCGCCCACGTTGACGTATGTCAACCCCCCCAGGTTCCCCGGCGCTTACGCTAAGGGTGGATTAACTGTCGACGTGAGACGGTGAGACACGACGCACGAGGAGGCGGCAACATTGCTGATGGAGCATGGGATCAGCGGCGCACCCGTGATTGATTCAAACGGTGAGTTGGTGGGGATGATCAGTGAGGGCGACTTTCTGCACCGACAGGAACTTGGAACGCAAAAACGGCGCCGTTCATGGTGGCTTGAACTGTTCGTTTCGAACTGCGACATAAGTGACTATGTGAAAGCGCACACCCACTTGTTCAGGGACGTGATGAGCACAGAGTTGTTCACGGTCGGGGAGTCGACGCCGCTTGACCAGGTCGCTGACATGCTCGAGAAACATCACGTCAAGCGTATGCCGGTCATGCGCGACAACAGGGTGGTCGGGGTTCTGAGCCGGGCAGATCTGGTGCGGGCGCTCGCGACTTCGCCTTCAGAGACGCCGCTCGCCCAGACGCACAGCGACCGGTAGATTCGGGCCCGGATGATGGATGAATTGTCGGGACAACATCTGTCATTCCCGGGACGCAACATCATTGTGCGCAATGGCGTGGTTCACCTCTGGGGCTATTACGTGTGGTCGCCGGAGCAGGTACGGGCAGCGCGCGTAGCGGCAGAAAGCATCCCGGGGGTCAAGTCGGTAGAGAAGACCACACTGGTGGGACGCCGCCGCTCGAGGAGATGAAACGGGGATTGTGGTAGCCGGTATTGGCCTTGAGGCAGTGCGAACTGCCTCGTGGCCGGCGGACGTGCGTTTTTGCCGGGTGCGTTCCCTTACCACAGCGCGCTCCAGACAATTCATGCGCGCCGTAGCCGCCGGCAGCAGTTCGAGGCAAACTCTCATCATGGGAATGCGGAGCGGTTTGGGCCATCCCCCCGATATCTGTGTCGGAATGGTGAAGTTGGACCGCGTGCTCGATTTCTTCCACGCGCCGATGCGGAAGGTCGATCATCATCAGCAGTTCGCCCTTTCGGATCGCTAACACTGGAAACCGCGTTGACGCATCGGCACATCATGAGCAACGCCGTGAGTTGGACGAGCTGTTTAGCAGGACTCAGGCTCCCTGACATGTTCATAGCCCATCTGCCATTGCGTGGGGTGTTCCGCGTGGCGGCCGCACCGCGAGGCGACTGCGATGAGGCGCCATATGCGAAGGGGGAACTTTCCCCCGCATGGGCGGTGCCAGGTGGCTCCATTGAGTGCCTGGCAACCGGTGTCAATTCATTTGCGCGCGCCGCTTGCCATGGCGTTCGTCGGCGCCGCGGCGGATCGCGTGCAGGCGAGCCCAGCCATCATGAACAAGGACAACCATGAGCCTCCGCGAAATCGTCAGCATTGCCGCCGCCGTGCTCGCCGTGTCGTTTGGCGCCATCGGACCGGCGCTCGCCGAAGGCCGCGCCGTCGCCGCCGCGATGGACGCCATCGCGTGCCAGCCGGACTCCGCGGGCACCATTTCGCGCACACTGTTCGTCGGCCTCGCGATGATCGAAACCATGGCGATTTACTGCCTCGTGATCGCGCTCCTGCTGCTGTTCGCCAATCCGTTCGTCAAGTAAGGCAACGCCTTGCCATGCATATCGACTGGTCGACGCTGCGCCCCGCGGCCCTTCAATGCGCTTATGCTGGTGTGGCTCCTCGCGCGCTTCCTGCTCTGGCCCATGGCGGACATCGTTGCGTCGAGACAGAAAGCGACGCTGGCGCAGCTTGTGGATGCCGAGGCGAACTACCGCGCAGCGCGGGCTGGGCGGGCCGCCGCGCTCGACGAAAAAGCGCGGCTTGCCGCTTCGCGCGAGGCAACAGTGCAGGCCGCACAGGCGGACACGGAAGCACACAAGGCTACGCAACTCGCGGCGGCACAGACTGAAGCTGTGCACCTGCGCTCGCATGCCAATGCCCCTCGGAAACGTCCTTTAGTAAAGTGGCGCGGACGCATAGTCCAAGTGACATTGCACCTCCTTGACGCCTGAGACGTTCTCAGCAGCGACGCGGATGGCGTTTCGTTCGTCTTCACTCCTAATCACACCCCACAGGTGTGCAACGCCATTGGTGACAATGACGTTTTGCGGCTGTAGTGCCCAGCGGCTCCTGCTCAATTCATTCAGGATCGCGCGGCGTATTTCCGAATCACTCTGGGTGACGCTGTGGCGCAAATCGGGCCCAATGCTCGCCAGTACCCGAATGAGGTTCGCACGACTGACCAGCCCCGTCACTTTGCCATCCCGCAGCACAGGGACACGCTTGATTCGGTGCCGGTTCATCAACTCGGCGATCTCGGCGAGCGGTGTTTCCTCCTTCGCGGTGACGACGTCGGTGGTCATCACCTCGCTTAAGAGCCGCGAGTGTTCCTTCACGTATTCGCTGGCCAGCTCTCGCGTCGAGGCAAAGAATTCCGACAACCGTCCGCGCCGCTTCATTTCCGTGCCGATTTCAGTGCGATGCAGCAGATCCCCCTCAGTAACTATGCCTACCAGTTTGCCGTCTGTGTCAACGACGGGCATGCCACTGATGTGATGATCGGCCAGCATTTTCGCTGCTTCCTGAACTGTGATGTCGGGCCGCGCCAGTACCACTGCCGTAGCCATTACATCGATTGCACGCATCGCTGTCTCCTCTCTTACAAAGGTCATGGCGTGGAATGAATCGTTGTCATCCATCGATCATGAGGAGCGGTGGTATCGCGCCATGAGAACCAATTCATTTTTTATGATAGGTCCGGCCGATATAAGTAGCTTGACAGAAATCAGATTGAGTGCCGACTTGGGTCATGTCTTCCCGCAGACGACTGCATGGAAGGTGCGTCCGCCGCGACTGGTCACGATCGCTGCCGCAGTCTTCATCAGTGTTTCGCAATCAGGTAGCGTGGCGTCGGCCACCTGCACCTCGCCGGGCCGGAAGGCTGCCAGCTTGTGCTTGTGCCGGATGATGTGCGCCAGCCCAACGGCGATCTTCTCGCCCAGCTTTCAGCACCGTCCCGAATCGTTCGGGCGGAAGCTCTCGAAGGCCGGTGGCGCGCGCCGGGATGCGATGGGCTCTGTCGTACCTTGACGATGTTGAGAAGTATCCGCCCGAGAATCCCCATTATTGAGTGTGTGGCGCGGAAGGCGGACGATTCTCCCATTGCAACGACGGGAGAACATTCATGCAGGAAACGGAGAGGTTGTCTGGGGATGCAGCGGCGCACGCACTGCCCCGCAGAGAACGGCCCAATCGGAGTACACGTCCATGGCAGGAGCTCGTGGACGAGTATCGGGCGAGCGGCTTGTCGATCCTGGCGTATTGCAAACGCAGCGGGATTTCCCGTTCCTCGATGTCGAGGTATCTGGTGCGTGCGCGCGAAGCTGAGCGAAGCGGCGACACGCACGCCGCAAGTGCGACGGGCGCGATAGCGCAGGCCATGACAGGTTTTGTGCGCGTTGGGATCGTCGATGGCGGCGTTAACGCCACCGCCAACGGCAGCGCATGCGACGTACCGGAGTTGATTCTGGGCAACGGGATTCGGCTGCGACTTCCGGTGTATTCGATCGAGCCTTTGCTTCAGGCGATGATCGATCGTATTGGCGGGGGAACGCGATGATGATGCTCTCGACGGCAGTCAAGGTTTACATCGCGGCCGAGCCGATCGACATGCGCAAGTCAATCGATTCACTTTCGATGCTGGTGCGCCCGATGTTCGATCAGGACGCACTCAGTGGACACGTGTTCGTCTTCTATGGTCGGCGCAGGGACAAGATCAAGGTATTGGTTTACGACCGCACAGGTTTTTGGCTGATGTACAAGCGTTTCGAGAGCGGATCGCTCGCTGATCCCGCAGCGATCGCGCGGCGCGGAATCTCGCTTGCAGAACTGACGACATGGCTTGAAGGAATCGATGTCGGTGTGCGCCGGCGCGTGCATGCGGTGAACGCAACGGTGGTCGCATGAATCGTGAAGATATGCTCATGAGCGGGTCAATCGCGGCGATAATGCTGACCTATGCAACCGCTCAACGTCCCTGCCGCGAAACAACCCTTGCCGATGGCATTGGGGGCATGGAACCTGCCGGAGTTGCTCGGCGAGATTGCCGTGCGCGATGCGACGATCGAGCAGCAGCAGCGCGAGATCGAACGGCTGCGCGAACGAGTCGAGGGGCAAAGCGAGTTGCTGGCGAAGACGCAGCAGGTGCTGCTCGAGCTGCGGGCCAAACTGGCCAACGCGCGGCAGGAGATGTTCGGGGCGAGCCGCGAGCGCATGAGCGAGTGGCAACTGGATATCTTCGATCAGGAGCACGAAGCGCCACTGCCGCCACAGGAGCCGGATCTGTCGATTCCCGTGGAGGGGCACCGGCGCAAGCGCCGCAGCAAGGGCCGTCCGGCGCTGCCAGACGATCTTCCGCGCGAGCGCGTCGTGCATGCGATGCCGGAACAGGAACTGGCGCAGTACGACCAGGCGACGGTGATCGGCGAGACGCTCACGCGCACGCTCAAGTACACCCCGGCCCGGATTTCGGTCGTCGAGCATGCGTGCCTGCGCTATGCGCTGGTCAAGGACGGGGTCTCGACGGTGCGCGGCGTGACGTTCCAGGCGTCGCCGCTGATGAAGAGCAATGCAAGCCCGGAGCTGCTTGCGCGCATCATCGTGGCGCACTTCGACTCGGGCATGCCGTTTTACCGGCTGGAGGAAGAGTTCGCGATGCACGGGTTGCGGATTTCGCGCAACACGATGAGCGACTGGACGATCCGGCTCTCGAAGCTGATGCTGTGCCTGTACGAGGCGTTCAGGCGGCAATTGCTCAGCGCGCGGGTGATTTTCGGCGACGACACACCCTTTCCACAGTTGTGCAAACAACTGGAGCGCACCCGCACGGTGCGGCTGTGGGGCTATGCGAGTGCGGGAGCGGTGTTGCGCGATGCCCAGTGGGTGCCGGTTCCCAGGGTGGTGTACTACGACTACACGGCGAGCCGCGCTGGCTGTCATCCCATGGCGCTGCTGCGAAACTACCAGGGCTACCTGCAGGCCGACGATTACTCGGGCTGGGCGGCACTGTTCCGCGGTGGCAAGATCCAGCACGTAGCCTGTCATGCGCATGCACGCAGGATGTACTACAAGATTTACCGGCAGCTTCGCAAGGAGTCGCCCCAGACAGCCCGCGAGAGCGTGGCCGCGCAGGCGCTGGCGTGGATCCGCAAGCTCTACGACATCGAGCGCAAGCTGCGCGATGCCGATCCGTCAGAGCGAAGACGGGTGCGGCTGGAGGAATCGGTTCCGCTCTTGCGCGATTACCAGCTTTGGCTGCAGGCCCGGGCGGGCGAAGTCTTGCCCAAATCGGCTCTGGGCCGGGCAATCGCCTATACGCTGTCGAACTGGGAAGCGCTCACGCGCTACGTCGACGATGGCAACCTGGCGATGGACTCGAACCTCATCGAGCGCGCCATCCGCAGGGTCGCAATTTCTCGAAAGAACCATCTCTTTTTCGGCTCCGAGTCCGGGGGCAAGGCCGCAGCGGTGTTCTACAGCGTGCTGGCGACCTGCCGGGCGAACGATGTGAACCCGTACGACTATTTGGTCGACGTGCTCGGGCGGATTAACGACCACCCGGTTAACCGGATCGAGGAATTGGCCCCGTACAACTGGAAGCCCTCTGGAGCGGCCGGATCAACATCGAGCGTGGCCTCGACATCGTCCTTGCCGGTTGCGTGCCCGGCGACCCGCCACTGAACTGCGCGCGCATCAACGGAACGAAACGATGAACAAGACAAACGCGGGCAAGGCCGAGCGCAAGATCTCCGAGACGATTCTGGACTTCGGTGAACCGCTTCTGTCCGAGGCCATTACAGAAGACACGCCGATCGCCGTGGTGCGCGAGATATACAAATTGGTGGTGCTTGTCTGGAACGCGCATGTTGCAGCCACCCCTCGCTGGGGAGATCCTGGTCATCTGCAGATGCTGCAGCAGATCGCGGCCTCGCCGCAGATGCCATCGCAAGCGCGTGCCTGGATCGGCAAGCTCTCACACCGATGGCAGGAGAAGTTCTCCGACGCCAAATACTGTGTTGGAGAATGGCATGTCAAGATCAAGGATGACGACACCCTGAGCTTTTTCTGCGACGCCCGGGAAGCGCCGCGGCGGTAATCCGTCTTCGCGCGCACTGTTCTCCTAACAGTGTGCGATGTTGACGTGTATGCACGAATCGGCGCCGCCGCTAAACACTCTGCGCGACGGTACTGGAGTTTCCACGAAATCGGCCGCACTCTCTACCACGGGTATTCTCGGGCGGATACATACGCACGACCTGCACCACGGCGCAATTGCCAATCCGCAAGGCAATGAGTTGCCGGCAACAACATCGCATCTGTACCTGAAAGATCAGCAGCGCTACGAAACGGACACCGAATTCCGTTCGCGCGTGCAGTCGGACCTGGCCACATGCATGCAGCAAATCAGGGCGCAGACGGGCGCTTCCGTGCGGGCGATGGTTTGGCCTTATGGAGCACAGAACCTTGCCGTGCGCACTATTGCGTCGGATCTTGGCATGCCCACGCAGTTCACGCTCGAGGACGGCCCGAACACGCGTGATGTGCCGCTCAACCGGCTGCGCCGGATTCTGGCGACGTACGATATCGACGTTGGCGGTCTGGAGCGCTCGATGCGCGAACCCGCGCAGAACCGCGGGGAAATCAACCCGGTGGAACGGGTTGCCGTCGTTGCACTGGACGACGTGTACGACCCCTCACCTGCCGTGCAGGAAAAGAAGCTTGGCGAGCTGATCGATCGAATGTACGCATTGCGTCCAAGCTCCGTATACCTCCAGGCGTACTCGGACCCCAGACGTTCCGGGTTCGCACGCGCCGTGTACTTTCCAAACCGGCACCTGCCGATGCGCTCGGATCTATTCTCTCGTGCAGCATGGCAGTTGAACACGCGTGCTCACGTGGAGGTCTACGCGTGGTTACCGGTGCTCGCCTTCGCGATCCCGGCCAAGCTTGACAGGCGGGTGGAATTCGTCACGGCGGCAACCGGCAGCCGCCTGCCGCCCGGTGCCTCCGGCGTGCGGCGGCTCAGTCCTTTCGATCCCGCTGCGCGGGCATATGTGCGCGAACTGTACGAGGACCTGGGCAAGTATTCCGCGTTCAACGGCGTGTTGTTTGGCGAGGACGCGATGCTTACCGATTACGAGGACGCGGGGCAGCATGCGCGACAGATGCTTGCCCGCTGGGATCTGCCGCAGAGTATCGACCAGATCCGCTTCAACCCTGACCTGGCGAAGCGTTGGGGCGACATGAAAACCCGGTATCTGCTCGACTTCACAAAGGAGCTCAGGAAAATCGTGCTCGATAGCCAGAACAGCGACGAGGTGCTGACCGTTCGGACGATATTTCCCGATGCTCTGGTCGATCCACTTGCGGGACGGCGCTACGCGCAGAACTATGAAGCGTTCCTCCGCGCGTATGACTATGTTGGGCTGCTCGCCATGCCTTCTCGCCAGGGCATCACTTCGGTGGATCATTGGCTCGATTCGTTGAGCGAGAACGTGCGGTCCGTGCCGAACGGCGCTCACCGGACGGTCTTCCTGCTCGAAGCCACCGACGCCCATACCGGCGCACGCATACCAACGGGGCGTCTCGTGAACCAGATGCGTCATTTGCGTATGACCGGGATGGTGAGCTACGGGTACTATCCCGACAACTTCGCCCGCGATCTGCCGCAGGCTGTTGCGCTCAACGATGTTCTGTCAACACGATCGCAGCTCAACCGTGATTCCATCAAGGCGCTGTTTCAGGCCAGCACCAGCGGGACGCTTTACCACTGACGTACGACACGCGGTAGTCACGAGGAGGAGAGCCAGCCTTGGCGACAGCGAACCGCCGAATCCTGATCTGTGGCGCGGGAATTGCCGGACCATCCCTGGCTCACCGGCTATTGCGGTACGGTTTTGAACCCACGATTATCGAGCGAGCCAATTCGTTCCGCGATGGTGGCTACATGATCGATGTGTGGGGTACCGGATATGACATCGTCGAGCGCTATGGTCTGTTGCGACCGGTGCAGGAGCGTGCCTACCAGTTTGACAGTCTGAAGTTCGTCGACGGGCGGGGACGCGAAGTGTCGGGATTTGGCGGGGCCGTATTGCGCAAGGCACTGAGCGGGAGGTTTTTTAGCATTCCGCGCGGCGACCTGGCGCGAACGATCTACGACACGATCAGTGAGCGGGTCGAGGTGCTGTACGGGGTCTCCATTCATTCGATGATCCAGAACGCGCAAGGCGTCCTGGTCGAGCTCTCGAGCGGACAGAAGCGATGCTTTGATCTGCTGATCGGAGCAGACGGCTTGCATTCTCGTGTGCGCGAGCTGGTGTTCGGCAAGGAGGCGCAATTCGAAAGATATCTCGGCTACATCGCCGCGTCGTTCATCGTCGATGGTTATCCGCATCGGGATGAGGCCACCTATGTGAGTTTCGCGAGGCCGGGCCGCCAGATCAGCCGATATGCCATGCGCGAAGGCCGAAGCGCATTTCTGCTGGTGCTTGCAGAGATCCCGAAGCCCGGCGTTACCGCTCACGATTTGGCGGCGCAGAAGGCCCGGCTTCATGCGCGTTTTGCCTGCGATGGTTGGGAAACACGTGAGATTCTGGCGCAACTCGATACCACGCGTGACCTGTATTTCGATGCAGTCAGCCAGATTCGCATGCCGCGTTGGACGAGGGGCAGGGTAGCGCTGCTGGGGGATGCCGCGCATAGGCCCTCGTTGTTGGCGGGGGCAGGTGCAGCCTTTGCGATGCTTGGCGCCTATGTTCTGGCGGAGGAATTGAACGCCGCAAACGGGGATTTCGCGCGTGCCTTTGCGGCGTATGAGCAGCGCCTGCGGGGCTTCATGTTGCGCCAGCAGGATGCAGCTGCGCGTTTCGCGGGCTCATTCACGCCGCGCAGCCGTATCGGACTTCTCCTGCGCGATTGTGTCGTGAACCTGATGAACGTCCCGCAGATTGGCGCGTGGCTTGCGCCGCGCATGCTGGGAGAGCGCTTCCTGTTTCCTGGCGATTAGCCTTGGTAATTGACTGGCATCCGGCGGTCACCGTTGTCCTTCCGTTCGACGCGCAGATGGCGCGTATTACGTTCGATCGACATCAGAACGAGGGCTTCGCTGGGAACGCTGCGTGCACTGGCGGGATTCCTCACGTTGCTTCTGAACTGCTCGCTCCTCCTGTCGTGCGTGACCTCGAGGGCACGTTCGGCGGCGATGCGCTCGATTTTGATGCGGGCGTATTGGTTCATCGCCGCCGCTACGAACCGCTCGCGATTGTCTTATTCCCACGTTGCTGCAAGCTTCATTTCAATCCCGTTGATATCGGTCCAGGCGCGCCGTTGGCATCGAACTCACGGCTCGCGCAGATAGCGCTCCGACAATGCCTCGTACAGCGGTGGTGCAAAAAAACGCGAGACGCGGCTCGCGATGAGCGCGGTA
>NZ_JARBTA010000007.1:0-85327 GCF_048957375.1 Paraburkholderia sp. A1RI-2L | reverse complement strand
CCCGAACATGGTCAATCACCCCTTCCGGTTCAATGCAACAGAAACGGCAACGGCTCGCTTGAATCGAGCGACGTCGCCGGCGCGAGCACCCTGTTCACGACAGCTCTCGCGTGCAGATCAAACTGCACATCAGCGATCCGGCTCTGCAAGGCAGTCCAGAGTTCTTCGAGAGAGCCGAACTGACCCGCAGCGATTGCCCGCTCCCACTCATTGGCTTCGGCCAGACGGCATTGCAATTCTGTCGTTTCGCTCATATTCCCTTGCGCGTTGTTTGTGTCCCCCTGATTCTACACAATAAATATTGCACTGACACCGCCAAAACGCTTGCGAGCCATCGTCGCGAGGTGTACATTATGCATAACTTATTGATAAGGATTGCGTAATGGGCGCACAACTTCCGGACAGAGCCATCCAGATCGGTCGCCGTATCGTGGAGCGCTGGCACGCGGCTGTAATGGCGGGCGACGAGCGGCTTATCAAGGCAGGCATGCACAATTACGATCGCCTGATCTGCGCAATCAACGGCGGCACAACCTTCGGTTGCCGTGCAGACGACGAGGCGCCTGCCTGCCTGCTCGAAGCCGCGCTGTCTGCACCTGACGGCGAGACTCCGCTCTGGGGACAATCCGGGCGTCTGTTCATCGTGGTCAACGGTATGCCATGTGTGGTCTCGATTGAGTCCGGCCTCAATTCGTTCGGCGCAGCGCACTTCGAATTTCGTGCTTGCACCGCAGACATGCCGTTCATCTCGGAAACCGGCTACCGCTCCGACTATCAGCATCACATGCGAGCAGGCGCGACCGTGCGCGAAGCTGCCGAGGCGCGTTTCCGTACATGCCAGTCTGAGGGCATCCGTGAACTTCAGGCGGGCTGGAAGATGGATGAGGATTTGCGCAAACCATTCGTGACCGAGGGGCTACGAAGCATCGCTGCAACGCTGCCCGTCCCCGGCCTTCGGATCTGGCTCGACAAGCAGATGGGTCTGGTGACGCCCGACACCGAGGCGAATGCGGCAGGCATGATAAGCGTCGCCCTGGTCGACGTGCAAAAGGACGGGCGCTACAGGAATGCGCCTCTATCGACCGTCGTGAATCGCCGTGTTTGGCCGTGGGAGGTCCGCAAAGTCAACGAGGCTGAACTGTCGCGCTCGGCGGATGCTGGAAAGTTCCTAACGCTGGAGATGGTTGAGGCGATCCAGGAATCAGTAGGAGGAATTCAAGCGTAGGCTCGCGGGATTTTCACCAGTGAAAACGCACCACGCAGCATAGAACCTAAATAAATAGTGCAATAAATATGTATACTTGCGGGAGAAGGGAGGGCTGAGCGTGCGTCAACACGCCCAACCACCTGGCTTCCCAAAGCACCACCTTTGGTAGCCAAGCCGTGCTCCCCAGCCCGAAGGCGCGGGAAGCGTAGCAGACAACCCAGCTTTTAACAAAAGGCTTGCGCTATGAAAAGGAAGAAGTCGAACAGCCGGGAAGTCTCGGCTAACCAGATGTCGTTTGAATTCGCGTTCGAAGACACGCTTGATACGATTGACCGCATTCGCGCAGACGCGAACGTGGACGACGCAGACGAACTGCCACTTTTTGCCAACGCACAAGGGACACAAAATGAATCAGCAAAGCAAGCACCTGGAACACGCCAAGACGGTCCTCAAACCGGAGACGTTGGCGCTCATCAACCGCCCGCCGTACAACCACTACGGCTGGAAGATCGTGGAGCGCTGGGCGTACAACAGCCCGAGCCAACTCAAGGCATTGGAGACGCAGGGCGAACTGGTCCTGTTGAGCCGTCTGCTGGAACAGCAGCAAGTGGAACAGGAAGCGCTGACAACGACGGAAGCGCTCGAGGCGTTGACGACGGGAGTGGTCCCGCACGAGATTCTGGCGCAGAACGAGATTCCGACCGAGTTGTAACGCTGCCGGATGGTTGGCTGGGCACGGCAAACGGGCTCGCCACGAATACCGACCCCGTGTATGGCGGGATCGTTGATCGAAACGCCGAAGGTTGGTTCGTTGTGCCCGAAATGGAGGGCATCGGCGTTCTGGAGGGCTATCCGACGCAGACTGCAGCAATCGACGCGCTTGCTGATGCTGTTGCAGCGAAACAGGCCGAGCAGCCGGCCGCTTCGGTATCGGATTACATCATTACGGACGCGGATCAGCTTGGCACGGGCGGAGCCAAGACGAAATATCGCGATAACGTCGCCGCTATCCGCATCCTCCGTCAGCTCGAAGAAGAAGAACGCGCGGCCACGCAGGAAGAACAGGCGAAGCTGGTCCGCTATGTCGGCTGGGGTGGACTCCCGCAAGCGTTCGACATGCGCAACACGGACTGGGAAAAGGAATACAAGGAGCTTGCCGCCCTCCTTCCCCAAGCCGAATACGAGGCCGCGCGCCGCTCCACCCAAGACGCACACTACACCTCCCAAACGATCATTCAGGGCATGTACCAAGCCGTTGAACGGCTTGGTTTCGCTCAGGGTCGCATTCTCGAACCGGCATCCGGTATCGGCCACTTCATCGGGCTACAGCCTGCGCATATTCGCGAGCAAAGCAGCGTAACGGCAATCGAGCTTGACCCGACCACTGCCGCCATCGCCAAGGCGCTCTACCCGCATTCGACGGTCATCAACCGCGGATTTCAGGAAGTCGCTGTGCCGAGCAACATGTTTGATCTGGCTATCGGCAACCCTCCCTTCGGCAACCAGAAGCTTTACGATCCGCGTCACAAAGACCTCAGCGACTTCACAATTCACAACTACTTCATTGCGAAGTCGCTCGACGCGGTACGTCCAGGCGGCGTCGTCGCAGTCGTCGTCAGCAACTTCTTTATGGACGCGGGCGTATCGCCAGCGCGTGAGCATATTGCGGAGCGAGCGAACCTGATCGGCGCGATCCGTTTGCCGAACAACGCATTCAAGCAGAACGCGATGACGGAGGTGACGACCGACATTGTGTTCCTCCAGAAGCTCCATGAAGGTCAGACGCCCGACCGTCGCTGGGTGGACGTCGGCACGGTCAAGGATGCCGCCACCGATGGCGACATTCCGCTTAACCAGTATTTCATCGACCATCCTGAGATGATGCTGGGGCGCATGGCGCTCGAAGGCACGATGTACGCGGGCGGTGCGCCGGCACTCGTTGCAGAACCCGGTACGGACCTTGCCGCCGAGCTTCAACGGGCAATCGCAACGCTGCCTGTCGGCATCTATCAAGCAGCCGAGCAGCAAGCCGTTGACGCCCGTCCCGCCGAAGATACGGAGAAGTTTGAAGTGCCCGCCGACGTCAAGATCGGCGCGTTCTTCCTGTCGCCCAAGGGCCGTATCGCGATCCGCGAAGATGACTTGCTCGACACGCCCCAGTACCGCTGGGCCGAGCCGAAGAATGATAAGGTCGCTGAGCGCATCAAAGGCATGATCGAGATTCGAACCGCCCTGCGCTCGCTCATGGCCGCAGAACGTTCGGAGTCCTACAGTGAGACGGAAATCGAATCCCGTCGCACGAAACTGAACCGTGTCTACGACGGATTCGTCAAGCAGCACGGCTTTATCAGTTCTCAAACGAACAAGCAGGCGTTTGTCGAAGACCCGGAGTACGCGCTTCTGCATTCGCTTGAGCGCGACTACGACCGGGGCATTTCGAAAGAAGTCGCACGCAAAAACAACGTCGAACCGCGCGAGCCGAGCGCCAAGAAGGCGGAAATTTTCAGCCAGCGCGTGATGACGCCTCACCGCGAAATCACCAGCGTCGAAACCGCGAAAGACGCGCTTGTCGTCAGCATGAACGAGACTGGCAAGGTGGACATGGAGTTGATGGTCCGTCTTTCCGGCAAACCGGAGGATGATCTGGTCCGTGAGCTATCAGGTCTTATCTACCTCACGCCACAAGGCAAGTGGGAAACGGCTGATCGCTACCTGTCCGGGAACGTCAAGCAGAAGCTGGCCGAGGCGGTGTCAGCGCAGAAGTCCGACAGCCGCTACACGTCCAACGTCGAAGCGCTGCAACGCGTGCAACCGGCCGACATTGAGCCGGTGGACATTTCGATCCAGCTTGGCTCTACGTGGGTGCCCGAAGCGGTTGTGAATGATTTTGTGACGCACTTGCTTGGTGACGTGCGCCGCAGTGTCGCTTACGCGCCGTCGCTCGGGAAATGGGTTGCAAATATCGGCCCGTCCGCAGACCGCACGACGATGCGTGCAACGTGGGGCACCGAAGATATTCCGGCAAACGAGCTGCTGAACAGCATCCTCAACGGCAAGGCAATCCAGGTCAAGGAAGTGATCGGGCGCAGCGAGAACGGCCAACCCGAATACCGTATCGATGAGGAACGCACCGCAGCCGCAAACCAGAAGGCCGACGAAATCCGTCAGGCGTTCGGTGACTGGGTGTGGGAAGACAAGACTCGCCGCGAGACGCTCGCGCGCATCTATAACGATCGCTTCAATACGAACGTTCCCCCGCGCTACGATGGTTCGCATCTGGTTCTGCCCGGATCGTCCAAGGCAATCACCCTGCGCCCTCACCAGAAAGATGCTATCTGGCGCGGCATTCAGGAAGGCACGGCGCTGTTCGATCACGTCGTCGGCGCAGGCAAAACGATGGTCGTCATCGGCACGATGATGGAATCACGCCGCATGGGTCTCATCAAGAAGCCCATGATCGTTGTCCCCAATCACCTGCTGATGCAGTGGAAAGACGCCTTCTACGAACTGTATCCGGGTGCGAACGTCCTGATCGCTGAAAAGCACGAATTCAAGAAGGAAAACCGCGAGAAGCTATTCGCGAAGATCGCGACCGGAAACTGGGACGCTGTAGTGGTTGCGCATTCGTCGTTCAAGAAGATCGGCATGCCGGAGGAAATGCTCAACGAGATTCTGAACGAACAGATTGATGACCTCACGGATTCGATTCTCAAGGTCAAGCAGGATCGCGGTGACCGTCTCACCATCAAGGAGATGGAGAAGGCTCGCGACCGCATGAAAGCCAAGCTCGAAAAGCAGTCCGAAACCGGATCAAAAGACCGTGCCGTCAACTTCGCTGATCTTGGCGTCGACGCCTTGGCGGTTGATGAAATGCACGAATTCAAGAACCTTTTCATCAACACGTCGATGAACCGCGTGTCGGGACTCGGCAATCTTGCTGGCAGCGACAAGGCATTCGACATGTTCGTGAAGGTGCGCTACGTCCAGAAGATGAACGAAGGACGGGGCGTGTTTGGCGCGACCGGCACGCCGATATCGAACACGATTGCAGAGTTGTACACGGTCCAGCGCTACATGCACTACGATGAAATGAAGCAGCGCGGCATCGTGCATTTCGACTCGTGGGCGAGCACATTCGGGCAGGTAGTCACGGGTTGGGAGCTTGATGCAACTGGCGTCAACTACCGGCTCAACAGCCGCTTCTCGAAATTTCAGAACGTGCCGGAACTGATCAACATGTACCGCACGTTTGCCGACACGATCACGCAGACCGATCTGCAGGCGCAAGCAGCCGCGCAGGGCCGTCGCTTTCCCGTGCCGAAGGTCAAAGGCGGCAAGCCCCAGAACATCATCATCGACCGCACAGAGGTCCAGGCTGACTACATGGGTGTACAGACGCCCGTGCTCGACAGTCAGGGAAAACCGGCCACGCGTGCGGATGGCTCGACTATTACGCAATGGAATGAGGGAAGCATTATCCACCGGATGGAGAACCTTCCAGACGATCCGCGCATTGACAATCCGCTGAAGATCACCAACGACGCGCGGAAAGCCGGCCTCGACTTCCGCCTGATCGACCCGAACGCCCCGGATTTTGAAGGCACGAAGGTCAACGAGGCCGTCACCCGAATCTTCGCCAAATGGCAGGAGTGGGACGAACGCGGCGGCACGCAGTTGGTATTCTGCGATCTGAGCACGCCGAAAGCGAAGCGCGGCGCTGTCGAAGCGCCCGTGCAGGTAGACGAGAATGATGACGGCCCGGAAGCGCCTGACGAAGAACTGTCCATCTCGATGGACGAAATGCTGGCTGGGAATGGCAAGTTCAGCGTCTACGACGATATGCGCGCGAAGCTGATCAAGCGCGGCATCCCCGAGGACCAAATCGCGTTCATTCACGACTACAACACCGATGCGCGGAAGCAGAAGCTTTTCGCGGAAATGAACGCTGGCACCAAGCGCATTCTGTTCGGCTCGACGGCCAAGATGGGCGCTGGCACAAACGTACAGCGTCGCCTCGTTGCCCTGCACCATCTGGACGCCCCGTGGCGTCCGAGTGACCTTGAGCAACGCGAAGGCCGCATTCTGCGCCAGGGCAACATGTTCTATGAGAGCGATCCGGAGGGCTTCGAGGTTGAGGTTTGCCGCTACTCCACGAAGCAGACCTACGACGCCCGTATGTGGCAGACCATTCAGGGCAAAGCCGAAGGCATCGAGCAGTTCCGGCGCGGCGATACACTCCAGCGTGTCATCGAGGACGTTGCGAGCGAAGCCGCAAACGCAGCCGAAATGAAAGCGGCGGCGACGGGCAATCCGCTCATCTTCTTGCAGGTTCAACTGTCATCGGACCTGAAAAAGATGGAAGCCGTCTATTCGGGCTACAAGCGTGCAAAGCACTCGACGGAAAGCCGCGTCGATTGGCTGTCTCGCGCGGACCAACGCGCCGACCGGGCAATCGAACGGGCGCGCATGGAAATCGCTCTGCGCGACCGGAACACGAAGGATGACTTCGAGTTCCACACCAATGGCTCGGTGTACGGCAAGGACGATCAGGAGGCGTTGCTCGCTGTCATCTATGACTCGATGAAATCGGCGCTCACCGATGCAAAGGAAGGGGTCGACCGCCCCACCCTGGTCGGCGTCTATCGTGGCTTCGAAATCAATGTCTTTGCGAACGTCAAGACGCTGCATTTCACTCTTCAGGGAAACGAAACACACAAGCCGTTGAATCTCGTCTATAGCGAACGTGACGAGTTCAAGCTGTCCGGGTTTTTCACGCGGATCGACAACACGCTCGATAGGTTGGAGGAACGCATTGTCGACGCAGAGGAAGATCGCGTGTCGCAAAAGTCCGAATGCGACCGGGCGAAGGTCGAAGCGGCCAAGCCCTTTGCGCAGATGGCGAAGCTGGAGATGTTGCGCAAGGACATGGGCGATGTGATGGCGGAGTTGAAGAAGGCACAGGCGGATGCGTCGTATGTTTCGACGTGGGAACCGTTGAGCTATGCCGACGCGGCGACGCAAGAGAAGGCACTCGCAGGTATTGAGGCAACGCACGGAAAAGCAGGCGACGTCGATAGCCCGATCATAGTTGGGCAGCAGCCGTCCGCGCTCGAAGTGGCACTGGCACGCGAGGCTGGAGGCACCGATCTTTTCGGACAAGTCGCTAGGACGATGCCGGCGACCGACGACGACGCGCGCAAGCGCGCCGCGCAGGTAGTTGCCGACTATCTCGTTGCACTCAACCATCCGGAGAAAGGTGCGACCATCCTGGGCAGTCGGTCCCACGACAATCTGTGGGAACAGGGCGATGGCGATGCAATCCATCAGCTCGTCCTCGACCGCATTGCCGTCGACCCGAGCCTTGCGCAATCCATCGCGCAGTATCCCGGCTCGCGGTTCGCTTCACCGCTGATGAAAGAGGCTTCGGAGGTCTCGCTGGCCCAATTCAACGAAGTGAAGGAACTGGCCGACAGCATGACGATGCGCGTGGACGTTGCCGAGCGGACGGCCGGTTCTTACGACGGCCAGATTGTTGGCGTGACGGACCGCTTTTACGTGCAGAAGGTGAGCGAGGACTTGCTGATCGCGCACGCGCGCAAAGACTTTGCATCCGAGCGTGACGTTCGCATGTCCAGTCCGATCCAGGTGAAATACACGCACGGGATTGCGTTGGTCAAAGCTCAAAACCGCAGCATGTCGCGGTAAAAGGAAAGGGCCGCTGAATGAGCGGCCCTTTTTTCTCAGAGTTCGATAGCCAGCAATGACAAAGGCGCGCTGTCGCTACGCTTCATTTTAGAGCAACGTCATCTGCGCGCTACTGCGTGTGTCTTCGCCGCGTGATTCATGTATGGCCCGTTCGGCGTCACACGAAGGCGCGTCAGCGCTGTGATCGTGTCGAGGTGAGGCGACGCCTAATCGCTGATACTCAAGCTGACCTGCCCTGGAATTTTCGGACCAGCTGAAACTTGAGAGAATGGCTTCCAACGGAGAAAGGAAGTCATGAAGAAGAGCCGGTTCACCGACGAGCAGATGGTCACGATCCTGCGTGAGGCAGACAAGGCGCCAGTTGCCGAGGTCGCAAAGAAGCACGGGATCAGCGAACAGACGATCTACAACTGGCGGCAACATTTCGGCGGTCTGGAGGCTGCCGATGTGAAGCGGCTCAAGCAACTCGAGCAGGAGAACGCGCGGCTGAAGAAGATGCTGGCGGAGCGGGATCTCGAACTGGACGTGATGAAAGAGATCAACGCAAAAAAGTGGTGAGCGCGCCCGCCCGACGCCAGCAGGTCGCCTATGCGAAAGAACGGGGCCTGTCGGAGCGACGTGCGTGCGCGCTGATGTCGGTCGCGCGGTCGGCGCTGCACTACGAATCGAAGCTCGCTGTGCGAGACGCGCCGGTGCTCGCAGCAATGAGCATTCTGTCGGCGCAATATCCGCGTTACGGCTACCGTCGCATCCAGATCTTTCTGGGGCGCCAGGGTCACGAGATGAGCGCGGACCGGGCATGGAGACTGTGGCGTCTGGCTGGTCTGCAGGTGCCACGCAAGCGTCCACGCAGGCGCGTGTCGATTCGTCGCCCCCGTCCACAGCCGGCGACGGCGGCCCGCCACGTCTGGGCGTATGACTTCGTATTCGACGCCTGCGCGAATGGCCAGCAACTGAAATGTCTGACCGTGATCGACGAGTACACCCGTGAGAGCCTGGCGATTGACGTTGCAGGATCGATCCGCTCAAAGCGCGTGATCGAAGTCCTCTCACAACTGGTCAGCGTTCACGGTGCGCCACGCTATCTGCGTTCGGACAACGGCCCGGAATTCGTGTCGAGGGCCATCCTGAAGTGGGCTGCCGAAAACGGCATGGAAATGGCGCTCAGCGATCCGGGCAAGCCGTGGCAGAATGGCTCGGACGAGAGTTTCAACGGCAAATTCCGCGACGAGTGTCTGAGTCTTGAGTGGTTTCGCACTCGCGCCGAAGCAAAGGTCGTGATCGAACAGTGGCGGCGCCACTACAAGTGTGTTTCATACTGCCCAACCTCGCTATGTGCTTGATAAGTCTAGAGAGCCTTGTTGTGCCATTGGTTTTGTGGGGTATCCGCGCCGTGCACGCGCCCTAGCCACGAGTTCGGAGACGGCGTCCCCGCCCAGTGAATTGCGATTGAAGATCCACGGACCATTGGGCAACGGATGCTCGGCCAAGATTTCGTTGCGCTCGACCGCAAGCCTGAGCGTTCCGGGGCTCACGCCGACGAACGCCGCAGCCTCGGTCAACGTCATCCATCCTTCAGCGGCACGTTGCTCGCTCGAATAGACAGGGATCTGATGGTGGCTACGCAACGCGGTGACTCGCTCCTGGGTCCACAAGTTACCCCGGCCGGTTCGCAAGTCATTGCGATTGAGCACGCCAGCAATCACCAGATCCGGACAGATGCGGACGAGCTTCCGCACGGCATCAATCGCTTCGCGTGACGTGTGCGTGGTGTTCTCGCCGCGACGCCGACGTGGCACGCGAATCTCGGTATGTACCCCGCCTTTCCAGTGGATGACGAGCACGATTTCGCTCGTTGTATTGTCGACGTCGACCACGACTTCGTGGATTAGTGTGCGCACAATACGCTTCTTCAGTCGGGCGTCGGCCTGCGGCCAGATCGATTCCAACGCTGCAGCAAGATCGGCAAACTCATCAGGCTGAGCGGGCGGTATCTGACCGGACGTGCGCAACTGTTGCTCGATACGCGATTCCACTTCCTCCACGCGCAGCAGCGCATCATTCCAGCGCCGCTCCAGTTCGTCGGCGACAAGCCGGTTTTCAGGGTCAGCAGCGTCGTATTGTTTCTGCGCGCGTTGGGCGGTATAACGTGCTGCTTGCAGATCCCGCTGCAGCGCGGCCAGCACTTCATCCTGCTTCAGGGTCTCTTCTTCGCGCGCCACCATTGCTGCCTCAATTGCCGCTGGTTGAACGACCTGCAAGACCGCCTCGGCAATGGCCGCGTCCGCGCGCGTGCCACCGAACGCAATGCAACGCGGTTGTCCCTTGTCCAGCCAGCCGCGTTGACAGCTATAGCGCAAGGCGTCGTGCCTGTTACCCGTGTAGTGTAACGTCAGCTTGCTTGCGCAGCGCCGACAGCGCAACAGTCCCGCCAGAAGGGCATCGCCGTTCTTCGGGGCGCCAGCGTGTCCGGCCAGACGCAGGTTGCCATTGATCGCGCGCTGGATCCGCTCGAATTCGTCCCACTGAACGTACCCGTCGTGAGCATTGGGAATGAGCGCAAGCCACTCATCCCGAGGTTTCCGGCGATCACGTTTGCGCTGTTCTCCGCCTTCGTAATTGATCGTGCGTTCGGTCTTGCCATAGGCATACGCGCCACCGTAGATCGGGTTGGTCAGAATCCGGTACACCGTGCCGTAGTTCGGCCGTTTCCATTGGATTTCGCCGCGCGGCGTGCATGCCGGCAACTGCAGGCTGTGCTCCAGGAACCATAACAACGTCTGACGCACCGATCCAACTGCGCCGAATTGGCGGAACACCGAGCGAATGGCGTCCTGCACGCGCAAATCCGGATCCTTCTCCAGGCGCTGGTCCTCGGTCTTGCAGTAACCCACCGGCGCCACGATGACGAGTTCACCGCGTTTGGCCTTCTCCCGCCGAGCTTCGAGCGAACGCTGACGCAGCAGATCCAGCTCGTATTCGTTCAGGCTACCCTTTAAGCCGAGCAGCAAACGATCGTTACTCTGCCGTGGCGCGTACACGGTCTCCTGATCAATCAGCACCGTGTCGACAATGCGGCACACCTCAACCAGCTGCTGCCACTCGCGGCTGTTGCGCGCAAATCGCGAAACCTCGCGAGCGGCAACTGCGCCGACGTGCCCAAGACAGACCTCTGCCACCATTCGTTCGAAGCCCGTGCGCGTTTGCGTTCCGGCCGCAGAGCGCCCCAGATCCTCGTCGATCACTTCGATCTCCTTCCAGCCCAATTGGTGCAGACGATCCTGCATCGCGTACTGCAGCTTCTGGCTCTCCAGATTGTGGCTGACCTGGTAGGCCGACGACTGGCGGACGTACAGCATGGCCTTGCGCGTCAGATGCTGTGCCCGAATCTTGTCACTCATCGCGCACCTCCGGCTCGTGTACGACGGCGAACTGGCCGCGGCGGTGTTGCCGCAGCAGTTGCGCCAGCAAACGCACCGTCTCCTGCCTCACCTCCTGCGGCAGGTGCGTCCACTGTGGCGTCTTCGGAAAAGGATGAAACAGGTCGAGTTGAGCGCCCGTTTGCGGGCTGGTCTGGCGTCGCATCAGCACCTCCTGTACGGAGCAAAGGATGGTGCTCGGCTTGTACCATATCGCGCTGCCCGGCCACAGGCGCCTGCGCCAGCAGGTACTTCAGTTCCCTCAATGCTTCACAGCTGACGGCGGGAGACGTTTCCGAAGTGATGCGACAGCAGGCAACCGGATCGAACATCCACTGCGGCACCTCCAGCAAGCCCGCCGTATCGAACGGCTCTCGCGCACAGCGCAGCACTGACTCGCCGTTCTTCCTTTCTATCGTGGTGAAAATCCATACCGTGTGCCCGTACCATGGATGCCAACGATACAGAACTTCCCTTGACTCGCTGATATGGGCGTTGTGTTGCCTGCTTGTACAATACGATCCGACCGCATTCTAGTCTCGCGTACCTGACGCCCGACGAATTCAAGCAGCAGCATTGTTCAACTGAAGCAACCGAGGCCGTTCCCCAAGATTGAAATGGCCCGAAGAAATCAGGCAGGTCAAAGCCCCCATTTGGGGCTTAGGACGACAGCAGAGAACAACACGCTGTTTCCAATTTTTAAGTAATCGTCCATGAAGGGAAGTCCTCGAGGTTTCATGCTGAGATAGGCTCGCACACAATCGAGCCACGCCGCGAGCGGCTCCGGATGAGGCCGCGTCGCGCAGCCTCCCGAAATGCTGCATTAATCGTGTTTACATGAAAGCCGAGTTCGTCTGCCATGTCGCGCTGCGTCAGAAGCGTGTCGCCAGGTCTGAGGATTCCGCGTCGGATCGCTTCTTCGATCTGATCCGCAATGGCGATCACTATGCTGCCGCGAAGTCGCGCGAAATTGGGACACCAGGCGTTTGCACCACGCTCTCGCATACGCATGCTGAGGAACTCGCTGATTGGGAAAGGCTGTATCAGCATTTTTTCTGTGGAGACTACTTCTGTGCAGCGCCGAAATCCGGATGAATAGAATTTATCGCGTGTCGCATAACGGTTTTAATGAAAGCGTTGGTGACGTCTTTATTAAGCATTGTTTTCTCCCGTTTTCCGCCTTTTACGTGCCTGCGCCACAACGCTTGCGGAGCAGCATGCTTCTGAAGTCAGTGGATAGGTTCGAAGAAAATGCAATCGGTCCCATTGAGAAACACGTAGACGTCCCACGGCTCGTCGCTGGCTTCCCTTGCCTCCACCGTGACTTCGACCTTCCGAGCGGCAACATCAGCGGCTGTAACAAAGCCGGTTGCAATGGATGCCAGAATGAATTGCTGTACGGTCGCGGCGTCGGTTATCGCCGGGTGTGATTCCCGGCCCGTTGGCTGTACATGCGCGGCGCACCTGGCCACTCCGCGTACCATGAAGTCGGGACCATTCGAAGTGGAGAGTCGATAGTCAACAAACTCACTTAGCTCTTGCGTCTGCATATTATTTTCCTAATCGTAATCCGAAATTTCGTGCCTGCGTGCTTCCGTCGCGGGCAACGCTACAGGCTCGCGCGCAATACCCCACGCTTCAAGAAGGCCGTCGAACGAAGGATGCGCGACCTGCGTTCGAGGCGTCGGCAGCGCAACGCCGGTCGCGCGATACCGCATCCGCTCTTTGGCACTCGCGCTGGCGCGAACAACGCGCACGAGCGCGCCACTACGAACGGCATATTGGATTGCGTCAGAAGCGGTGCGCGACTTCATCAGGCCGGAGGCGGTAATCTCCGCAACCGTCGCGCTTTCTCGATCTCGGAACCACGCGAGTAGTACCTCGGCGTTTGCGTGCGTGCTCATGCTCTGCGTTTTCCGTCGTCAGCGAAGCCAGCCGTAATGACGCATGGCTTCCTCAATTGCTGCGCGCCACTGAGGCGGGCAAGTTTTAACACGCTCCACCGTTCGCGTACCTCGCAGCGGCAGTCCGTTCAGTTCCTTAACGTGCGACGATCCCGTGACGCTGCTTCACGAATGTCTGTATGTCCTTGTAGCTCGCCATGTCGCTCGCGCCGCCCCCGCTTTCCTACAGTTCGTGATTCGCGAGCCACATGAGCGCACCGTCGCGCTCGCTACCCGCGATTGTCGTCCACATGTGACCTTGCTCATCGACCGCGATGCAGCCGGGTTGCCAATGCTCAGGGTTGCGCAGTTTATTCATCCAACCTTGAACTTCGCCTTTGAAAAAGACCACGACGCCACCCTTGCCGACAAGCGATTCCTGCTCGCGATAGCGACGCGCATCATCAATCATTGTCTTCGCATCCATCGTCGTTTTTTCAGTATCAACTGCGATTCTCGTAACGCGCGACCCGTGCGCGTAGCCACTCTACAATCCGGTCGTGCCGCGCAATTGCTTCGGCATAGGTCAGCGAGTCTGCCGTCTTTTCCTTCAGACCTGGCCCCTCAAGCGAATGCAGGAACTTTGGCGGCCCCGGCATCGTCACGTCATCCGTCATCCCGTGCCACAGCGTTGTCACGCGTGCGTTCTCGTTAATGATCGTCTGCTTAAGCGTTCTGTGCTCCCCGCGCCAGCGGCACCACTCATCTAGCGTCACCTCGACCGGTTCATGGTGTTCGTCTAGGACGAAATAGTGAGCATGCCAAGGCATAGCGAGTTTTCCGGATTATTTTGCTTTCGATGCGCTTGCTGGGGATGCTGGCACCGACACTACTTCTGTCTCGCCGGTGCAGGCGTTCACCTTCATAACCGCGCCTGCGACTTCCTTTACGTCCCAACAATGATTCGACGGCTTGGTCAGAAAGTTCGCAAGAAAAGCTGGAGCCATCCCGAAGGCCATAAACGCAAGTATCACAACAAGCATGCCAATGATCTGCCTTTGATCGCTATCCAACAACGACAGCAACGCGCCGACCCAGCCTTTCACTTCGGTTTTCGTTGGTTCAGACATTTGTTTTCCGTTCCGTTCGCTCTTTAGCGATTGTGCAAGCCCCAGACGATTGCCTGGACTGCTAACCCTGTGAGCGCAAGACAACCGACAAAGCCAAGAATGCATAGGCTGCCGTATATGGCCGATTCGCGCGGGGTAAACTTGTCGCCGCTCGGATAACGCTTCGGCGTCGTCCACCACTCGCGGAGTGTCATTGACCGCGCGCCGATGACAGGTTCGGGTTGGGACGACAGATCGCGCGACGTGCGGTAGCAGTTCCAGCTTGCTTGACCGCCGCCGAGCGCGAGGCAAATGCCAACGCCTACCCAAAACGCGGACGGGTGAAGCAGAAGCAGAAAGATGCCGGTGCCCGCCAATATGGCGCAGGTCACTATCCCGATGCCTAGGGAAAATTTGTTGCTGTCTATCTTGTGTTTCATCGCGTTTTCCTCCGCGTTACCCCCTATAGAGAAATGATTTCAACGCCTGCCGAACGCAGTACCTCATCGTCTTCGATCATGAGTTCGCGACCATCGTTCATCGTCACATCGGCCCGCCCATCACCTAACGGCCAAACGGACACAATCGCAGCAAGGCGCAGGTAGTACACGTTCCACGGATTGCCCGTGATCGGTTGGAACTTTTTGACGCGGACAAACGGTCCGAATGCTCGCAGAATGGTTTCGAGCGGTGCCGTTGTTGCGATGCTCCGGAATGATGAGTCCGGTGATTTTGGCTTGACAGCCAAGTAGATCAGGCTCACATCTTGATCATCCGGTTTCGCAACCAGCGAAACATGCTGCGCGTTGATGAAGGCAGTTCCCGTACCAGAAGTCGTAGGAATCTTGACGAAATTCATAGTATTGTCTTGTGCTCCAGTTGGTCTGTGACAGACTTGTCCAATTTTCCGATTTCTAAATGGTCACTTGGAGCGCTTGCTTGATAGCCTCGTAGCTCTCCAGCACGAAAATTGTGCGCCGTGCGTGCACCACGCCACCGCCATCTTCATCTTCGTTCACGTAGTCGTTCGACTGTTCGAGGCTGATCTTGGCCTTCGGCTCACCCGCATACTTCGCCGCAGAAACATCGACAACACATGTGACCTGATCCGGCCGTATCAAAGCCTTCCGAGCGTTGGCTAATGTGTCGTCTGAGTCAGAAACAATTGTCACTTCGAAGAACTTGGTAATAGCCATATTCTGTTTTCCGATCAGACCGGGTTGCCTTGTGCATCGCATCGGAACGTGCGATGACTGGATTGAATCGACGGTATCGGACGACCTTCTACCAGCATCGAGGACGACTTAATGGGGCTGAAGGAATCGCTCTGGCACCAGTCTTTGACTCGAATAACATACTCTCCACCGACCGGAGCTTTGGCGCGAACTTCGTGACAGTCGCCTTGCTTCGGATGATCTGCGTCCGCAGCAATGGTGCAATCGCCGTCTTTGTCGAGTGACGCGGTGTACGTGACGTATTGGCGCGTGTCTTTGACAACTACTGCTTCACTCGCTATTGCCGCGTGCCCCAAACTCGCCAACGCGAGCAAAGCAGTCACTTTTTTCATCATTTTTCGTTTCTCCGATTTTCCTGTGTGGCCCGCGCATCGAGCGCGAGCGTTTTCCTGTGTATCCGTTTTCCTACCCGATCAAACGCTGAATGTCGGCTTCTTCCTCATGCAACAGGTCAGCAGCGTTCGGCGGAATCTGGACACTCCAAACCAGCCCGCTTTCGCCCTCCTGCCGGTAGTAGCGAACCCGCCCGACACCCGGCAGAGCAAAGGGCAGCGGCGTCGCCATTTCGTCGCCATCCGTCTCAAACGTACCCAGCGCATGAGCCACTTGCCCGCCTTTCCACGGGCCATCGACAATCGGCAGAAGCCCAGTGGTTTTGTTCATGGTTATCGTCATCGTCCCGTTTTCCGTTGTCGGACGGTTTACCAGAAAAGTTGCTTTGCTTCGAACATCGAACCAGGCCAACGCTTGCGCAGTCCATTGAGTACCGCATCTTTGTCATCGTTGTCGAAAAGCTCAGCGTTGTGCTGGCTGTTTGAGAAGCCAAACTCTGTCTCACCGTCGCCCTCTTCTGGACGGAGGATCGAGCTTAGGTACTGATACGCGGGCTTCGGACCCGCTTCGTTAAAGACCTGGCGAATGACCCAACCGAATGACTCCATGCTCGACCTCTTATCCTAGTTTCCCGTTCCGTCTAGCTCGACATGACGCCAAGGATCTTGACGTCTGCCAAGCGCACTCGCAGTCGACGGGCTACCGCCCTCTGCGCCCGCGTCGTCAAGTCGTATCCCTTGCCCGCATCAGCAACGCGAGCAACGAACTCGACGTGGCCCGTTACAGCCTTGCCGTGTTGCACTGCCTCATAGCTGGCTGATACTGCGATTCGTTCCATGTCGGTTTTCCGTCGTGTCAGGGGCTCAAGCCCGCGAGGCACGACCAAGCGCTGTCGCAGCCGCCGCGCGCAAATCGTTGGAGTACGAATCACTCTGCACTACTTTAATCAGAGCCTCGCGCGCCTCGATGCCACCCGCATAGCCAAGTCCTTCCGCCGCTCCCATTCGCACCGACAACGCGTATTCGTTACTCTTCATCACTACGATCAGGGTGTTGATCGCTAGCCTTTCATTTGCCATTTTGTTCCCCGTTGTTTGTTCGTGTGGTGTCACTGATTTACGCCGTTACGGCGGGCTTGTCCCTGTCCGTGTTATCGGCACACGTGCGCCGACCATGAGGGAATCATACCTCCCCGCAATTACAAATGAAACACCTATGTTGCATTTGATTTGATCGTAAGCACTAGGCCGCGATATGCATCGGCCTCCTTCACAGGCACTTTCTGCCCGGTTTTTTCGTAGCGGCCGATTTGTTGGCGCGTCAGCCCCCAACGCTCTGCAAGCTGCGTTTGGGTCAATCCGGCCTTCTTGCGCAGAGCCTGCGCGTCTTCGCCGTAAAGCACGTCGGTATCCCTCATGGATGTTTATCAAATGGAACATGAATGTTCCATAATCATACCTCGCATTCGGGCCTCATAGCACGTCGCAGAACATCTGCCTGAGCCTCCTATCGGACACACCTCGATTCCTCGAAAAAGCGCGTGCGACCGTTCACGACGCCCGCCCTGTATGATCCGAAGGGAGTGCGACGGCCAGCGCGTCCAGTTGCTCCGCAGTGAGCATGGCCGCGTCGATGGTGTCACGGTGTTCTATGATCGCCAGCGCGTATGGCTCGGCAAGCAGCCGTGCCGGCTTGCAAAGCAGCGCGTCGCTGTCGGATGCGGTGCGTGCCCGCCAGATATTGATAGCGGTTTCAAGCTGTTCGATGGTGTACGTCATGAATTCCTCCAAAAGCAACAAGCACTCTTTCACTGGTGAAAATCGATGCGACGCTGACAGCCGTCAGTTCGACGGTCAGCGGGCGAGCTTCGCACCGCTTGACGCGGATCGAACCGCCTCCTGCAATTTGCCGTCCCGCCGTTGAAGCTGGATTAGCTTACCCGGCTCAAGCTTGACCGTAGACTCCAGGTCGGAAACCTTTATCGGCATCCCTTCTCTCCGTCCTACGTCTATCACCGCGATATTTGCCGAATCGTCGATGTGTACAACCCTTCCTGCTATCAGAGCGCCGTATTCCTGGCTGGACGCTCTTAGGGTTTGTTCGGTGCGCTGGAGGTCCAGCGTGATTCCATTCTTTTCGACGGCAGAGACGATTGCTCTGGCAATAGCTGGCGTTTCAACGTTGTCTCTGTGATTGTTGAGCGCCCTTTCGAGACCCAAGGTGGAGACGTCGCGAAAAAGGCTTGCTGCCTCGCGCCCTTTCGCAATCGACGCATCGATGTTTTCAAGCGTCAATTGTGCTTCGCGGACTAAAGAAGTCCAGTTTTCGGCAGTGATGCGACCAGCAGGCGGTTTAAGGTGCGGTTGGCAAAAGTCAAAATTTCCGGCTTTGAACATCTCACGAAGCCCGGCTTCTCGACGCACGACATCAACGTCAAGCCCCTCCGCAATCTTGACGGCCTCCGTCCAATCAGTCTTGGCCTTATTCCATTCGCCGGAAGCCCTCTCGAGATTCATTTGCACGCCTGAATGATGTTCTTCGAGCGCTGCCATCGTTGCGAGCGCGCCAGATCGTTCACCGCCAAATCGATACCGGAGCTTCGAAAATATGTTTCCTGAGTCGTTGCGAAGATGCGAGGTACGAGCGTCCTCTAAACTTTGTGCCGCGTTTGCAAGGGCCGTAGTATAGGTGTCGAAGTCCGCTGACAGTTGTTCCTTCAATGCGAGCTTTTGCCGAACGACGTCAAGTTGCCTATCTCGCGTCCTGACGGCATCCAGGCTACCTTGCAAAAAATTCAGGCCGTCAACCACTCGGGGCCGTTGAGCAAGACGAAAGGCGGCGAATTCCACGTTCTCTGCCGCTTCTTGCACGATCGGGAGTAGTTTTAGCTTCGCGTGATTGTGTTGGATCGAAAATCCACTGTTAGTGAGTTGCGAAAGCTTCACACCTCTCTGCGTTTCGCGTCTCCAGGCGATTGCTTCACTTAGCGTTTCGTGGCGCGCGTTGGCGACGGAAATACGGAGATTGGACAACGTGGATTGAACTTGTGCCGCCGTCTCGCGCACCATTGCGGTCGTGCCCGGAGCAACCAGTTCAACCGAATCGCTCATGTTATCGCTCAGGCTTTGAAGATTAGAGATAATGCGCGATGGCGTGTGCTCGTCTACCGCCGACTTTCGCGCCTTAACGACGTCGATCAGCACGTCTGCGAGTGGTCCGCGATCTTCATGCGCGATCAGGCGGCTTGTTGTGTCGCTGAATTGAACTACCCACTGCCTGGTCGGAAGTTGTTCCGTAGGAACAGCCAGCTCGAACATGTACCTTCGCTGGAATGACAGAAGGTCTGCCCGCGCGGCGTCCCTGTCTTCCGCTGTGCTGGCTGACATATATGCTTCAGCTAAAGGCAAAAGCCGGGATTCGGCTTCGACCACCGTGAGCGCAGTGTTGGACCCGTCCGCAACGCTATACGCCTCCAGTCCGAAGTTGCTGAAAAACAAGGCGTTGTCTGGCAGTGAATATTCGGCAACGACTCCCAGACCGTGGGTCTCTCTGGAAGCCAGGCCAATATTCATGTTGGCGGTTTCTGCGTATCCTCTTGCGGTCGAAAAGGACGGTGTTGCGTGCTTGTAGGATTCTGAAAATGTGCCGACGTCCACATCGGGGTCTTTCGACCCGCGATAGACCTTCATGCCTGTAAGAAGTGGTCTACCGGCCTTCAGGTTTTCAACGACTAGTTCAGTCAGTTGTTCATCCGCAGGAGCGTCGCCCGATTTCACGACTTTAATTGATCCGCTGAGCACCCCATCATTGATCCGTTGATGCAGCTTTTCTGAGCTACCAGTTTCCATGTTGACCTCTAGCTGCTCTTGGCTGCGATAGGAGCAAGCGCGACTTCAAGCGCTGCAATGACTTCACGGAATGTCTTTCCGACAACGGCGCCACGCAAGTTCTCAAGATCGCTCTGCTGTAGTTCCGCCGTGTCGAGAAGGATCGAGGTTTCGCCTTGCGCACCGCAGGCAACAACACGATGACGAGATGCGCTGCACTCACGCAGGGCAACACCCGCGATTTCCCAATCCGTATCGATCGGAAGACGGTGCATCACCTCACTTTCCAACGCCCGCAACGGCGTCGATAGAAATGCGTCGAGCGCCTTTTGCGCTGGCCCTTCATAAAGCGTGAAGAAGGCATGCCCTCGATATACCCAACATAGCGCTTGCGGCATTCCAGGCGCTCGCCCCAGAACGACTTCGGGATACTCGGTCTCTGTGAACGCGCTAAAGGCGATCTTGTTCGCTGCGTAAAGAAGGATTGATTGCATGGGTGTTTGGCAAGGATGGGTTAGGAAAACTGGAGGCAACATCAATGAGCCAGACGGCTTGTGAACGCGAGCGCGGCAACCTCTATCGGTAACAACTCCGGCACGTATTCGCCATGCAACACCATGCACGCGATCCGCGCAAGCTCCCGTTTCACGACCGCAGTTGATAACCCGAGACGTGCCGCAATCTGTTCTGCGGTCATTCCACGGTCTGCCAACTCCACGATTGATAGCTGCTTTGGCGTGGGAGCGTGCATGGTTGCTGCCTATTTAATGCGGGTGAAGTCCAGACTTCCGCCCAACGTCTGAACCGTAAGAGTGTCGTTCTTCGCGTCGTGACCGAAATTGGCGGTTCCCATGCCGGTAGACGCCTGCAACACGCCATCCTTGTAGATGGCTGGGAGTTTCCTCTCACTCGGCTTGCCGTCGAAGAAGCTCGGCGCAAAATCGTGAATCATGAAGCCGTCGCCGTTGCGCTCGATCACGATGTGTTCCGTCTTGCGTGCGGGGCTCTGCCACGTACCGATAAAGACGTCATCTGCCGGTTTCGAGCACGCGGCCAACAGAAAGGCGGCGGAGATGGCCAGCATCGTTGCTATGGTCTTGCTTTGAGTTTTCATATCGTATTTCAAGTTAGTTGTGCAGCATGGTTGAGACAGAGATACTTTGTATCTACTCCCGAAAATCCTCACCTATCTTCACTCCCCAGTCCTTGCTTGCTGGGTCTTCGTATTCCGTTGCGGTAGAAGGGTCTGGCTGACCGTTAGTTGCCCCGTCTAAAGGGTAGGCCGCGTCACGCGACAGTCCGGGAACCGCGTGCATCCAAGAAACGGATCACCCCCCCCCTTGCTTTGCCTGACTTTCATTGGCGCACCACACAGGCATGTCATGGAGTCCCGTTGCGTTGACCGTACCGAGCGAACGAGCGCAACCAGGGCTTCACCGTCGACCAGCTCAATCGCCTTGTCAGTCGAGAACGCCCGAGCCTCTTTCGTGAACCCGCTTGCACAAACGATCTTGACCGCGTCAGCGCCGTGATGCACCATGAGGCCGAACATCTCGCGCACGATTGGTGCGCCGACGCTGCTGTTCCAGCGCTTGCACTGCACAAGGGTTTTCTTGCCCTTGCTGGACAGGACAAGATCGACTCCGCCGTCAGCACCGCCCTGACCGACTTCCTCAACGGCGTATCCCAAGCGGCGATACGCTTCCGAAACGATCAACTCGAAGTCCTGCCATGAGAGCTTTTTGATGGACGCCAGATCCTGATGCCCGTCGAGCAGACGCCCCCTGCGTGACGCAAACACCGCAGACTGCATCGCGACCACGAAGGACGCCAGCAGGACGACTACCGCGAGCGCAAGCAACGGCCAGTGGAACTCTGGCGAGCGTCGAGCCATCCCCGCGAGGATCGCTGCAACGATAAGACCCGACCCAGCGCTGACGCTCCACGGAAGCGGACGCCGATTCTTTGCAGCGCGAAGTTTTCTGTTACGCATGGTTTTCGTTCTCGATGGTGTCTGCGCGTTCGTCTACTGACGGCTCTACCCGATCCTGAAGCGGAGGGAGAACCACGAAATGCTTGGCTTTGAACGTGATGTGGCCGTTGCAGTCAATCCACGGGCGGGCCGTTACACGGACCATTGCGCGTTCACCGCGTAGCGGCAGCGCGGCGAAATCACCCACTACCCATTGACGTTCGAAGACCAGACGGACTCGCGCATCGAAGGCGAACAGCATGCCTTCGACGCTGTTGACGTCGGCGGTCTGCGTCTGAAACGTCGCGATCACGTTGTCCGCGAAGGGCAGCGACGCCCCATACTTTCGCAATACACCGTACAAGGCCGATTCGCGGCGCTTCCGCGCTGGTTGCATGTTCTGATTGTCCATAGCCCTACTCGCTACTGGTGTTCGCGCTCGTATCCGGCGAGTCCGAAAGCGGCGACTCCGCACCCATCCGGAGCATTGCGGCGCGTGATAAACCGCCATTTGCAGCGCTACCACCCGAGACCGCGCGACCATAACGGACCTTGACCGGTACAGCACCATCGACTCTTGGCGGTGCCGTTGTTAGCGCTGGCACCAGCCCCGCAGCGGCGTAGACCTGGCCGACGTACCCGTTCGACACGCCACGCTCGAAACTCCCGGAGTTGTACGCAGAGATGGCGGCCTCCAGCGCGTGCTGCCCCTCCCCGTATTGCCTGGCGGCTTTCTGATAAAAACCGGTGAGAATCTTTGCGCCGGTCGCGAGGTTGGTACACGGGTCGAGCACCTGCTCGATGGTCAGCCCGTAACGATCAAGATTGCGGTCATTGACCTGGGCAAGACCAAGGCTCACGGTATGACCGTCTGCGATGAGATTGCGCGCAAGCTGCGCGGCCTCATCGAGCGAAGCCGGAAAGTACGAATGGACCATATTCTTGCGCACGGAATACGGGACGTCGAGCGGCCCCGCGTCAGCCAGCGCATAGGCTTTTCCGCTTGATTCCACTTTCACGATTGCCGACATGGTTGACCAGTGGACATTCGGCGCACACTGCGCGAGCAGCGACAGCATCTTGTCGTCTGCGTGCGCCGAGACAGACACCGCCGCGCAGGCTGCGAGAATCATGGTGCGGACAAGTGCCCGAGCAATCGAAAGATCGGTTGTTGGCATAGGTCAGAAGGCGGAGACTGAAATGACTTCGGGCACTGCGAAATCCGACGCCAGCAGGCGGGCTACGATCTGCCTGTCCTCGTCACTCAGTGCAGGACCAGTATCCGAATTTCCCACAGGCACTGAATCGACAGGCGCGCTGAATCGCGGCCGGTCGCTTTTTGCCGGCGCGGGCATCCTGGACCACTGTGCGAACTGCGGTATCTCGTCGTATTTGACCTTGCGTCCGTAGATCGGCTGGTTATTGACGATGAATACCACCATGTCCTCAAACGAGAGCGTCGAGAACTCCTGCGCCGTCATCAGCGGACGTGAAGTCTTGCCGCGCGAAACCGACACACTCCCGCCACCCAGTCCCATCCGGTTATATGAGACGTTTTCGTTGTTTTCTGTGACCGTCGTAGTGCCAGCCATTTTTTCCAGACGTTCGGCTGTCTTGTCATCGCCCGGTGCATACGCAATGCGAATGTGACAACCGGCGATGATCGACTGGTTCTCTCCATAGATATCGACAAGCTGTACCAAGTCCTGACAGATCAGCATCAGTTTGATGCCATAGCCAGCCACGTATCCGAGACCGTGCTGAATAATCTCGATTTTTCGAAGCGCCGGAAATTCGTCAATCAGCATCAGGAGACGATGCTTGTAATTCCCGGCCATACGACCGTCAACCGCTTTCATCTGCTCGGTGTTGCGCTGGACTATGAGCATGAAGAAAAGGCGCGAAAGCGGCTGCAAACGCGCCATGTCTTCTTCGGTCGGAATGTAGTAGACCGTCATCGGCTTATCGAGCGTCATCAGGTCACGGACAAGGAAGTCACTTCGACTGGTGTTCTTCGCGATGATCGGATCGAGGAACAGCGTCAGACACCGTTTCGCAGTCGATAGCACCGAACCGCGTTCCTCATCGGGCGTGTTGAGCATCGCACGCGCAGCGTTGGCCACAACAGGATGCGTTTTTGTGGGGTTGCCCGAGGTATCCGTCCAGCCCATGATTCCGTCAGGATCGTGGACCGCCTGTAGCATGCGATTCCACATCTGAATGTCGGACTCGAATGACGGATCACCCAGGTACAGAGCCATGCCCGTCAATGACTTGTCGCGCTCGGCATACACGCTGTGCAATGCGAGCGCAGTCAACAGTTCCCACGCGCGGGCAATCCAGTGGTCCTCCATCCCCTTCGATTCAGGGTCCACGATTGCCGCCATGATGTTCTGTGCGTCCGCGACGTCGCGCAGCGTGAACTTGCGGATCTCGTCAAGCACGTTCCAGCAGGCCGTGCTGTCGTCCAGACACGTTGGCTGAAACTTCGCAATGATCTGTCCAGCGGCTCGCCGCATGCCCGAAGTAAGGGCGTAGTTCTCGCCCTTCTGGTCATTGACTACGGCACTGAACCTCCACGCGAACAGCGTCGGAATGATGATGCCGCGCCCTTTGCCTGATCGCGTCGGTGCAAACACGACCGTATGCGTGGGGCCATTGTCCCGCAGATATTCAATCGCGCGGATCACGGATGGATTGATATCCCACAGCGGTCTACCTTCGCTGTCCCGAGCCTGCTGACCGTTTTCCGCCATGCGAGGCAAATAGCGGTCAGCGTAGACGGGATTCGTGGGCGTAATCGTGTCTCCATTGTCGTCCAGCATCACCGAACCGACGAACGTGCCCGAGACTTCGCGCGTCTCGGAACCAAGCAGACCCGTTGCGTCAACTTCTTCGACCAGCGCCCAATGTGCCGACCCGTGAAGCTCCGCCATGCCCTCATTCGGCTTGAACAGCACGTAAATACAAAGGATCGCAGACAGGATTGACAGGGCAGCTCCGCCGACCGCAATGGCGAGCATTGCGTTCAACCATTCGCGGACAGCCTCGACGTCGCTAAACGACCACCCCCACACAATCCATTTGTGCGGCAAATAGAGATACCAGGTGCTTGCGCGGTAGACCGGTTCCCCCAGGTACGGCGAATACGATACCTTCGCGGCGAAATACTGGGTCGCAACCTCCGAGGCAATCAGCAGTCCTAGCAGCATCACGAAGATGCCGATCAGCGTGTTTTGCAGCGGCGTCCGACCGGACCCATAGGTTTGAAGTTTGGCTTTAGCCATAGTTTTGGATGCGTAAGCAGACTAATAACTCACGTGGAAATTGCAGCGAGAATAACATAAATATTGCAGTATTAGACGCGAAAAAGGCCCGACGAGATGTGCCGGGCCTTGTCAACATGCCATTTTCACCAGTGGAAACGCTGTACCTTCTATCGCCGCTTTCCGCGCTCAGGCGCAGCAGCAGAAGGCGCAGCCGGTGACGGACGAGTCGCGCCCGCCTCCCCATACGACCGCACTTTCCCGGCGCGGATGGTATCGGCCAGTGCGGTAGCGGCCTGCGCGGAGACGGGCGCATGAATCGCCGCTTCTACCCAGGCCGGCAGCCCCGGTGTCGTCGCAACGAGCTCGCCTCGCAACCACTGCCGAGCCGCGGCCTTCACGTCACGCTCCGCACGATCACCCCCAACTGAACGGAACACATCGTCCACCTCATCAACCGCGACGCCCCCTTGAATTTCGTATTTCTCAGCGCTGCCGTCCACGGAGAAGCCTGCGCGACCGTTGATCACCGCCTGGTCTGCGACGAAACGCAGGCTTGTGCGATCGTTCAGCGGCGCGCGCCCCGCTACAAAGACTTCGACCGTCGACGCGTCGAGCACGTCCTGTACATGCGCGATCACAGCCGGGTTGTTCATGGATCGTTGATTCATTGGCTTGTCCTGTTATCGTGAAAGAGATGCGCGCCGCTGCGTGACAGGCGCAATCGTGGGCGTCGCACCATTCATCGTCAACGCAATCCCCACGGCGCTCGCAATAGCGCGCGAAACCGCTTCGCGCCCACCCAGCGCTGCAAGGTCATTGAAGTCTGTCGGCCGCTTTGGCAACTGATCGACCGTGAACGTTGGCACCGCGATATGCGCGTCGCAAAGCGCCGCAGCCTTTTCCGCAGCAGCAAGGCCAGCGTTGTACATCGTGAGCTTCACCATCTTTCCGTCGCCGTCCACAATGTCCGCACTGACAAGAGTGACCATCGGCGTTTCGAGCGCTGCGCCATCGCGATCTACCGTTACCGTCTCCGTGCGTAACCGGTACTTGCCTTCACGGGTTTGATGCCACTCGTTGTCATCTGTGACGCCCCGCAAAGGCACATCGCGTGATCTGCCGTGACCATCTTCCAGAACGGCGATGCTCGGGCGCTTCTGGTCATGAATCGCGTGTTCCGGAGCCAGTAGCTCCGAGACCCGTGCAATCAGTTTGTCAGCGAAATACTGATCGTTATCGGCGCATATCACCTTCGGCTGATTCTTCGGAAGATGCTCGGAAACAGCCTTAACAACGTCTGGGAGGTTCCCGGAATCGAACCCGATAACGACAGGAATGCCCGTCGCCTCAAAGACACTTGCGCCAGTCGCGTAACCCTCTGCGAAAGCCACTATCGGCGCGTTCGCTAGCCCCGCGACGCTTTCAGCACCAACGATGTGAAACGCGCCTTTCTTCCTGGCGTTTTTCGTGAACAGCTTCGCACCATTCGGATTGCTGTGAATTGCCTGCAACGTCCAGATTTTCCCGTCCACGTCGCGCCCCGGCACCACAAGCCATGAACCCGCGCCGCGCGAAAAATCTTCCAGGTTTAATACTTTCCCCATGTCCACGTCAGCCGCGTCAACGACCTTCACGCCGTGGCCCAGCACGCCCTTGCGCGTGAGGTACGGATGATTCGCCTGGCCGTCCGTAAAACTCGCGAAGTGACGCTCGCACGCATCGGAGAGTGTCATGTATGCCTGCTGGGCTTCGCGCTCGCGAAGGGCCGTTACCTCCCGAGACTGCGCATCGCGCGCGGCTCTTTGCTCGGGTGTCAGACGGCCACCGCCGTACTGCCACTTGGTGCTCTCGCCTGTCTTGAAATTCTTCACCGCGCCGTTAGGCGTACCCGTCATATCGAGGACGTAGGAGCCGTTCTTTTCGTAGCCCTTTGACGTATCGGTCGGCACGTAGTGCCACTTCCCATCATCAATCACCGGCTTGTCTGTCGCAAGCCCATATGAACGCATGACGGTTTCGAACTCTGCAATCACGTCGGACGCATTGATTCCCGCAGAGGCGAGTGTGGCGTCAGTCACCAGCCATCGAGAAAACTTCGAAGCGTCCTGTTCAGGCCCGATCCACCACACCTTCTGTTCTTTATCGAACTCCGCGCCGAGACGACCTGCTTCGAATCTCTCGTGGTAAGGCACCGCGAGATACGTTCGTGGCCCAGCCGCAGATGCGCCGCCAGACACGTCACTACGCTTTTCAGTTCGAGCATCCGATGATATGGAACGCAACGGCGTTTTTTCTTGAATCGCCGCGCTCGCAGCCGGTCTCGAAGCCTCCTGCGATTGCCGTGCCACCAAAGCAAAGACACGGTTCGTGATCCCTTGCGCATCATGCGCCGCAGATGCAAATTCGGCGCGGTCGCTCTGCAACAGCTTGATCCAGTCCGCAACAATGTCACGATTCGAACCCGGCTCATGACCAATTCCGAGACGCACGCCAATGAACAGGCTCGCAAGCTCCGCCCGCAACTGGGTCTGCAAAGGGGCGAGAGCGCCGCTTGCGCCCCTGGCTGGATCGCTCGCATACGCGTGCGCCAGCTCGCGCATGGCGAGCGCATAAAAACGCCCCTCATCAGCGAACGAAGACTTTGACGGCATATGGATCGCACCGTCCGCAAGCGAAAAGAACACGCGATCAACCTGATCGTGCGAAAGCGTCACGCCCGAGCGCTCGAGGATCGTCGCGGCAAGGGTCGCGCCGCGTGCCTCGCCCGCGCGCCTCTCCAGCGACGGCACATTCGAAAACTCTGACACGTGATGAACCGTGTAGACCCGGCCGCTTTCGCCGCCGGTCGCATCCGTTCGCGGTACGAAATGCAGATCAACACCGGACGACAGCGCACCCACAGCGTTCCACCCCTGCACCTGTGCCTGCCGCACCGTAACGAATCGTGGATCGTCCAGTCCGTTTGTCAGCATGTACGTTTGCAGAAGAAGCGCATTCAGCCCCGTGTACGGCGCTCCTGACGATGGATTGAACGGCTGCGCTCCCTGTAGTTGCGCCGCGCTCCACGACCGCACCCACGGAGCCTGCCGACGCGCCATCAGGCCAGCCATGCGCCCGTTCACGCGAGTGAGATATTCGTCTGGCGTCATACGTGCCTCATTGCTCCACGCTCACGACGAGGCTATGGCTTCGCGTAACACCGCCGAGCGTCAAGGACACCGCCGCGAGTTCGCTTTGACCGGCAAGCAGCACAGCCACTTCCGGAGCCAGCTTCGGCAGCGTCAAATCCAGCGGCGCACCATTCTTGACCGCAGATAGCCGACGATTTTGCATCGACAGCACAAGCGTGTCCGCTTCAAAAACCGGACAATCAAATGGAAATGCCAGAAAGATGCCGCGCGTCGATTTGAACAGTTCGAACGAGACCTGTTGACCCATGATTCATCGCACCACTGAAGAATATCGAAACCATGAATAGCGAAAGGCCCGACGCATCGAGCCTCTCGCATCCGCTGCTACCGGCTCATCGACCTGGACTGGTCGCGCGCCTGAGTTTGCACGGGCTTACCGCCCTGGAACCTGACCTTGAGCAACTCGTTTGGCTTGACGCTCACGCCATCGAGCCGATCCTTTTCGATGGCCGTCGCAGTGCCCTCCCTGCCGTCGACGCTGACGATGAAATGATGGTCAGTCTCACCGAGAACCGTGCCCGCATAATTGCCGTTCTCGTAGTTCGGCGCGACGAAGCCTTTGCCCTCAGACACAACAAGCTCCTTCGCTGCCTCAAGCGACGCCGACACACCCGGTGCGATCTGGTCAGCGGTCGAGCGCTCCAGCATCTGAGCCAGTGTGTCCAGGTCCTTCGACGTCGGTTCATAGCCGACCACTTCCATTCCCTCGCGCTGGCCGTGAAACCACGCTTCGCGCCGGAAACGCTGACTACCCTCTACCTCAATGGCGGACCAGCCTTTCGACTTCGCGAGTTCCAGGCCAGCCATGAACGTGTCCATCTGCTTGTCTGTGAGAACAATCTCGTTGTTCTCATCGCGCAGCGAAATCGCCTTTTCACCGGGACGACGATAGTTGCCGTTTTCGTCACCGATGAAGCGACCTCCGAGCAGGGTCTTTGCGGCTGGCTTTTGCTGCTCAGGCGTCTGTTGCTCGCCGGCCGGTCGAATCCTGAGCGGTGTCGAATTGTCGTCCGTGCTGGCCGCTGCCGTCGCTTCCAGCGTCTTCAACTGCGGATTCACTTGCCGGATGACGTTGCGGGTTTCTTCTTCGACAAGCTCGCCGGGTGTTGTGATCGGACGAGCGGGCTTGTCTTCGACCGGCTCCGCGTCGCCGCGCGACGCGGCGAGATACGCGCTTTTCGCAGAGTAGTCAGCTTCGGGGGCCGCTGCCGCCTGAACCTGCTGGCGAGCATCAGCTTCGCGGATAACAGACTGCGGTTCGGAATCCGAAACGGGAGCCGCTGCGACCGAAGCGACGGTTGGACTAACGGGCTTCGAGAAGTGCTCGATCAGGTCTTGCGCAGACTGCCCGTTACGCATGCGCGCGTCGATATTCGCGCCGGCACCCAGAAGCTTGTCCACGATTTCGGGATTCATCGAACCAGAATGAAGCGGTGTTCTGCCATCAGCGTCGCGCGCGTTCGGATCAGCACCGGCTGAAAGCAGGAGGTCTACCATTGCCGCATCGCCGCTTCGGGCCGCTGTGTGCAGCGCCGTCGTCCCTTTCGCAAGCTCGATGCCTTCTTTTTTCCAGCCTACGTTGACGTCTGCTCCTGCATCTATGAGCAGCTTCGCAGTGGATGCATTGAGCGCCATATGAATGGGGGCCAACGTGCCGTCATGCATGTTCACGTTGCCGCCCCGGCGAATCAGCTCCGCGAGCAGAGCATCCTTGCCCGTGCGTGCCGCCAGTGCGAGTGCGGTTGCGCCACCGCCAAGCCGTTCCCGCAAGTCGGGATCGAAATTGTGTTCGTTGAGAAGATCAATTGCGCGTTGCTCGCTGCCGCTTTCAATCGCCTCGAAATAATTTTCCCGGAGTCCCATATCGCCTCAAATGTAAAAGATTTATTTCATTCTACGATACAACAAGCGCGCTGGGATCAGCGCGAGATACCACCCCGCGATTGCGTTCGCGTCTGTTCTGACACCAGTGCTGGCCGGAACGGTTCGCGCGGATAACGAATAGCCAGTTCAGCGCCCAGATTCGGGACACGTTCCAGCTTTGCAAGTTCATGGATTACGAGTTGACCACGGCCAACGTTCTGCACCAGATGCATCTCGGTCTGCGCTACTGACGTGCCGACGTATTCCATACCAGGTTCGGCAGCGCTAAGGACGGTCGCCTCCGCACCCATCCGTTCGCGGGCAGTCTGCACCGCGAGCGTGTAACTCGCGCTCAACGATTTTTCGACCGCATCGACACTGCTGGTCATGATCTTATTTGCGCGCCACTCCCGCTCCGCTTCCACGATCTTTTTCGTGGTGCGGGAAACGTGCGCGGGCAACGCTCCGGTCTTTGCCGCTGCTTCGCCAGGTCGAATGCCATCGACAAGCACCATGCGCGCTGCTTCGATTGAGGACGGTGCGAAACGCTTGCCGCCTACCACGGCCTCAAATGTCTTGGCGTCCATTAGCGCTGCCACGATTCCCCCTTTGATAACCGGCCAATTTTAACAGGTATTGGTGTTAACAAAAGTGTTAAATGTGGCTGCGGCGGATCGTTTTCACCAGTGAAAATCCCGGCACGCGGGCCGGGATGGATTTTTTCTTTGAAAGCCAAACGAAACGCCTACATCTCGGACAGTGCCTTTGCGGCCTCGCTCCGTACGTGTTCCAGCCAGGGAAGAACTACGGCAATCGTGAATGAAGCAGCCTGCATGGAAGGAGGAACGTCGGCGGTTTCAAGTCCTACAGCCGCAAGGTCAGTCTGGGAGAAGGCCGTCTTTGCCTGCGCCATCTGCGGCCCTACTGCAACCACACTCGTAATTGCCGCAACCTTCACAACCGATGCTTTCACAACTTGAACCGCACTCATCATGGCCTCTCTCTCGATACCCGTAATGCAACAGAGTATCGTCTCGCATTAACACTACGTCAACACATTTTTAACATCGTTTTAACACGCGCCGTTGGCTCTTGCGCCTTCCGCCGTTTCTGCGCCCCATGAGAAGTTATCGGCACCTCTCGTTACATACTTAAACACAAGTCACAATTAGAAACAGTATACCTGTTGCACAAGTGATAGTGCCAAATGTGCATAAATTGTGGTTGATTTTCACATAAAAAAAAGGCGGGCATCTAGCCCGCCACGCCATCAACCCCGCCGTCTTACTTCGCGGCGATAACCAGATCTTGCGCTACCTTCGTCAGCGTGAGCGTCAGCATTGCTGTCGGCAGCTCGGCTGCGTTCTCACCCAGCGCAGTCAGCACAGCGCGGAGCAACGACTCATCGGCGCGAAACTCAACCGCCAAACTGCGCATCCGCGCGCCCAGTTCCTCAGATTGCAAGGCATGCTGTACGGCAAGCAACTGATCCAGGGATACACGGCCCGAAACGGTCGACGTCGCCGCGGAGTGCATGCGGTGCATGTTGCCGATGCGCTCGTGCCCGCTCAGATCGCTGTTCGGATCGTCGTTCATGTAACTGAGCGGCGACTCAAAACCATTGGCCCCGGCCGGAGTCTGCCGCAGCGACGCAAGCTCGCTTGCGTCCGGGCGATACCCATCATCGTCGTCTGCCGATGCGGCATCACCAAGCAAGGCAGTCAGGGCGGGAGACGGTGCGCTGGCCGCTGCCGGCGAGCCTTTACCCTCTGCTTTCCGGGAGCGTCCAGAAGTGCCCGTGTCAACTTCGGGAGCCGCAGCGCGCTCCGCCGCTTCCTGAGCCGCTGCCTCCTTCATGCGCTTGAACCGGGCTTCAAGTGGCTTCACGTCGTCCGAATCCAGCGGCGTGCCCCGCGCTTTGGCGATTTCGAGTGCTTCATCTTGCAGTTCTTCCGGCAATCGCGTCAGCGCATAAAGAACCCAAGCCTTCGCGACGTAACCCGGCTGGACCCATTTTGCCTGCATGATTGGATCTGCGAACGCCAGATAGCGCGTTACCCACGACGCGGGCTTGTTGAACATCTTGGCAAGGTTCTGCTTGGAGACTTCCCCGGTCTGCACGATCTTGTGGATGAACTGCGCCAGATCATTTTCTTCGAGGTTCGACCGCTGAACGTTCTCTGAAAGCTGGTAAAGGTCCAGATTCACGCCGTCCAGATCATTGCGAATCTTCGCCTCAATGGCGTCGCGGTTGAGAAGCTGGAACGCGCGGGTCCGACGCTCCCCACTCACAACCTCATATTCCCCCTCACCGACTTCGCGAACTGTGATCGGGTGCATGAGGCCGCGTTCTGCAATGTCGTCCGCAAGCTGCTGTAGTTCTTCCTGCACCTTTGGAGCTACCTGCCCGTCAATGGCGTGGAAATCCTTGCGCGGCTGATTCGGGTTGAAACGAATCTTGGACAGCGGAATCATCGGGTACGCGCCTGCGGAAACTTCCGGCTCGGTCCTGTTCACCGTGCCCTTCATGCGTTCGAGCATGCTCTTTTTCATTACATTGTCCTTTTCAGTATTCGGTAAGCGAGGCGTTAGGCGAGTACCTTTTTGCAGAAGTCGAGCCATTCCGCGCGCAGCGCGCCTGGCGATCCACGGTACTGCCAGACAGCCTGCGGCATGTCGTTGTCACGCGAGTCAGCGACGGGAACTCGATCACCGAGTTCGGCAATCAATTCTTTGCGATATTCGTCACGCACGAAGGTAATCGCCTCTTTGTGCGATTTGGACGACTTCTTGATCTTGTTGAGGACGGTTACCCACTTGACGCCCTTGTTGACGTTCGCCGCAATTTTGAGTGCGGCGACAGTATCAGCCGCGCCGATCAGCGAATCAGAATCGGGAATCATCGGAATCACGACCTTGCTGGCCCAGTAGAGCGGTGCCATGTGGCGCAGACCAATTGCGGGCGGCGTATCAACAATAATGACGTCATACGGCAACTTGCGAAGACGGTCCCGTAGCTCCGTTGTCAACACGACGCGATCATTGATTTCATCATCGTGGTCGATTCGGTCGATCTGCGCGTGTCCGTGAAACAGATCGATGCCATGAGTAGTCTTGTGCGGTTCAGGAAATGCGCCCGTGCCAAATAGCTCGTCTGCGCCATTCGTGTAGCAGTGCTTGATACTTTCGTCGCCCATCAGAGACATGCTGACGTTGGCCTGTCCATCGAGGTCAATGACCGCTGTGCGCAGCTTGAGCACGTCGGCAGCAGCCTTTGCGAGATTGAATGAGAGCGTGGTTTTTCCAACGCCGCCCTTCTGCGTTACGACCGGAATAATCTTCAATTTTTTGTCCTCTGCGTCGTTACGGGATGGTCAGGAAGTACCGCCCAGTACGGTCCTGCCCGGTATGATTACTTGGTTTCCGGCTTGCCCAGTTCTGCCACTGCTGCCGGATGCTGCGCGAGCCAATCACGCATCACGTCCTGTGCAGTACGGGCACCGCCTTGTGCAAGGCTTTCTTCCGCAGCGAGTTTCACAAACACGCGCTTTAACTTCGGGTCCATCCGGACCGTTACCCCTTCGGTCGCTTTTTGTTTGGGTGCCATGCGGCCCTCCGTTGACGTCATGCCATCATGATATCATGCCATCAAGCTCACAACAATAAATGTTGCACACAAATTTTCACTGGTGAAAAGCGGTGGGAGGCGGGTGCAAGTCGTCGTCGGGGGCCACGCCGCCTGGAATTGGGCGAGCGAGGTATCAGAGGTTCGCTCGTTGCAGGAGGTCCGATGGGAGGCAATTTAGCGCCAACGCAATGCGTAGCACGTTGAGGATCGTCACATTCCTCTCCCCGCGCTCTATCCTGCCCATATGGCTTCGATCAACGCCCGCGAGGTGAGCCAATGTCTCCTGCGAAATTTCTTTTTCTTTTCTTACCGCCCTGATTGCGGCGCCAAGGCGGCTCAGGTCTGCTGCGAAGTCTGCGGTGGTGGAAGATACCCTTTGCATACGGGCATCCTCGCTTCATCATGCATTTATAGCCACGGCTTTTATGACCCAGTAACAAGGTGCCACACTGCCGGCACGACTAGATGCATGCGCGTCTTGCCGGATGCGAACAACCTAGGCGCGGGTCATTTCGGCGGATATATGTAGGCGACCCACCAATAGATCGCTGTGTAGACAAACGAGGACGCGGATACGTCCAGCTCGCTGGAAAGCCGCATGATTTGCTCTTTCATTGCAGGCGATACCTGGACATTGAAGGTCTTCCAGCCCGTTTGGGAGATCGCCTCGCCGCTTGTCGTCTGGGCGGCGCGCGGCTTTCTCCAGTTCAAAGGCGGAGTTTTCGCCCACGGCTCACTTGCAATGAACTTCTTCAACAAGTCATCATGCATCTGAAGGAGCGTCCCATACTTGAGCATGGCGAGCGACTTCAAATACGTAATGATCTGTGCTGGGCACCGCGTCTGAACGAAGTCAGATTTTTCTGTCTGGGTCATATTTGTAGGGGCGGCGAATGCGAATACAAACCGTTTCGGGGTTCGAACCCATATAGTCAAAAGCGAGCAAGTTATGCGTAATGAATGAGTATACCCACACAGTTACACCACCACATAGTGTGACGTGTGGGTATGGCCCTTACAAGCTTTAACTTCAAGAACCCGGAGTCTCGCATCCGTCCCCGCCCTACTCTTGCCCCTCCGTCTCATTCCACGCCCAGGGCTGCGGAAAAACCATATCTTTTGTCACGAGGATATTGAATCGCGTACCCGGATCGGTCGTGACGGTCGGCTGGATATTCAGGTAGCGCGAAAAGAGTTGCGTGCCGGCCTGCCCCAGTTGCTGCCCGAGTGCCGCCGCGAGAGTCGAGCCTGCCGTTGGCGCCCCGTAGCTGCCGTTCGTGGTCGTCTGAGGGGTTTGCGATAGCTGCGCCGCCGCACTGACGACCGACATAAACACCGCCGCCTTGATGATCGGCCACATGTGATTGTTGACGTCGCCGGTCAGGCCAGCGAAGCCCTGTTCGTCCGCACCGGGCATGCCCTGGAGGTTCAGGCTCGATCCATCGGGAAAGATGACGCGGGACCACACGACGAGCACACGCGACTGCCCAAAGGAAACCTGCGAATCGTATGTCCCGACGAGCGTGGAGCCACGCGGGATCAATGTGTATTGCCCCGTTACCGTATCTTTCACGTTCTCACGCACCTGCGCGCGCAACTGTCCGGGTAAGTCCGAGTTCATCCCGCTGACCATGATCGCCGGAATCAGCCAACCCGCGTTAATCGTGTATTGCGATATCGGCCTGGTTACAGGCTGGAGCAACACATTGTTTATCTGCGCAGCGGCCTGTGCGTCCTTGAGAAACTGCTCCTTGCGCACCTGCTTGTTAGGGTCATCCGACGACGCTTGAACAGGCGCAGGCTGACCAGCGCCGACTCCGCCCGCACCACCGCCAAGCGACGTCAACCGGTCCGCCACTTTCTGAAGCGCAGGCGACAAGCCACCGCCTGCTGACTGATCCTGTCCCGAGAGCGATGAGTCCGCGCCACGCTGGAGCGCTTCCGTCCGGAGATTCTCTGCCCGCTCTGCCGCCATTTGCGCAGGGCTTTTCTCGCGCGGCGTGCCGCGATCCGGGTATCCCCCGGACAACCCTGGCACCTGCCCAGCACCAGCGCCCGCAAGCGGATCACGACCGCCGATGCCAGGTACCCCGGAACTGGCGAGCGCTGCCGATGCCGCACTGGCCGGTAACGGCATTCCCGCAGGCGCACTCGCATCCGGGAAAGCGGTGCCCGATGCGCTCGGCACGCCGTCCGGTGCTTCCGCGACAGCCTTGGGTGTCGTGCCGGTCATCGTCATAGGTACGGATTTTTCATCCTGCTTCTTCTCCGCCTTGGCGGGATTGTCGTTGATGCTCATGATCGCGAACAGGATCAACGCAGCGATCCCCGCACCACCGAAGATGATGGCGTTCTTCACCTTCGGATTCAGCCGTTTATAGTTCGCGGGCTTCGCCTTGAGCGAACCGCTAATCGCGCCTGCGCGCTGCGGCGCGGCGTCGAACGACGGTTCCTGCTTGTTCTCGTTATCGCTCACAGTCGCCCCTTACCAGTTCCAGTGCTTGGTCTTGTCCCAGACGATGGTGACTTTCGTAACGTCCTTGCCGCTGCCAAGGACCAGCACGGCACGACTGAACAGCTTGTCCACGATGAAGTAATTCTCCTTCACACGATAGTTGACCATCGTCGCCGTGCCCGAGTCGTCCAGAACGAGCAAGGTCGGCGTTTCCGTTTTGTCCATCAGCTCCGGTGTCTGGATGAACACCTGCGTGCCATCGTTGAAAACCCGCTCGGGTCGCAGGCGCGAATCGTCACCGCGGATCGTGTAACCGAAGTCCAGCTTGTTCACGTCCATAGCAGGCAGACGCGCAATCGTGCGCGCATCGTCGGCATGTTTGACCGCCGCCGCCTTGTCGCTCGCTTCGTCCCAGTCGTGAACCAGCTTGTTCGGATAGAAGAAGCCGATACGATTCATGTAGTTCGATTCGGTGTCCGACGAGACCAGTTTTAGATCGTAGACCCGTCGATTCGTGTAGAGGATCGCGTTCGACTCGATACCCGTGAGCTTTGGCTTGAAAACGATGTGCTGGACAACCTTGGACGGGTCGCTATCGTCGCCCGACGTCGCCTTGTCGATGGTCCAGTTTGCTGTATCTCCACGGGTGTCATGCAAGAGACGTTCGCCCGGTTCCAGTGTCACGTCACAGGCGCGACGGATGCCACATACAAGGCGCGGCTGATATTCGCCATACGGATAGAGCAAGGTGCCGTCGTCGCTCATGATCGGGCTGATGTTGCCCGTCTTCTGCCACGCTTTCACCGAGTCCATGATCGCCGCGTCGAGGTCTTCGTACTTCTTCGCGCTCGCAGCCTGCACCGCCGTTCCACTAGCCATGACAACAAGGGCAACAACACCCACCATGCGCCGAATCTTCACTTCCACGTTCCTCGATAGATGCGTCACTTAAAGCTCCTTCGTCCAGCTAAGTGTCATGACGTAGAAGCCGGCCGGATTCATCCGAAGCGATTTCTCGTCGCTCACGACAATGATCTTGTCACCCAGATGCCCCTTGAAACGCACAGGGTTGCCGCGTGGTTTGCCGTCGAATCCGATTGCCTGTTCGGTCCATTCGACTTCCCAGTTGCCTTCGGACAGCTTGAGCGCATTCACCACCGTGACGTCGACCGAATAATTCTTGTTGATGACCAGCGGATTGTTGTCGCCCGACATGTGAGCATCAACGAACGCACGCGCTGGCGAATCGTTCGGCAGGCGCATGTATGCGCGCCCCAGGGACTTCTTCTGTGCGTTGTTGTCTGCGATTACCGTGCGCAGGTTTTCGATGAAGTCGTTGACCTCCCGATACTCCTGCGAGGCTCGCGTCGTCGCCTGATCGCTCGTCGCATCGCTCACGACGGTCGAGCGTCCCAGATGGTCAACGGCAATCGGCACCGGGAAGACTTTCGGAAGCGTCGCGCAGTAAATCATTCCCAGAACTGCGAGGCCCGTGACCGGCAACTGGAAAAAGAAAGCGCGTCGCCAGTTCGCCGCGTGCGCCGACAACCGCATCATCCGGTCGTCCCACTGCATCCGCGCGATGGTCCAGGGCGACTGCGCACCGGCATGCCTAGCACGCTCCTCGCCTCCCAACGCTCCTTTGGTCGATTCGACCAACACAGCAAGAGCCCCGTCTATCGCCCCGTCCGACGCGCCCTGTTTTGCTCGTTTCTTAAACATCGCTCTGTATTTTCACCAGTGAAAACAACAAGAAATATTGTACGCATAATAGTAGACGGACGCGCCGTCTACTGCAATAACTATTGCGTAATTAGTCTTGCATGTTGATGTGCATCGAGCCGCTGTTATGCGCGTCCGGGACGAAGCTCTTGGCTCTGTCGAAGTGCTGACCCGTCTGGGCCAGAAGGTCTCGCGCCCTTTGAGTGACGGTCGGTTTATTGTCCGTGTTTCCGCCGTTCTGGTTCGGGCTGTCCATGCCCGGTGCGCTGGGTTGACCGCCGATTGCCGCATTGCTTGCATCGCCGCTCGGTGTTGGCGTCGGGGCACCGCTAGAGGCCGCTTCGCCTCCGCTACCACTCTGGGCTGCGCCCGCAGAAGCCGCGCCCGACGACGCCCCTGCCGAACCAGCGCCGGTCGCGTCACGGGCCGCTTTCGCTGCCTCGATATTGCCTGAGAGGTCGATGGGCGAACGACCACCCGCGCCGGCGGCGGGAAGGTTCATCAGAGCCTTGGACTGGGGCGTAGCTGGGGACATGCCAGAAGGCATATCGCCTCCAACACGCTTGGCTGTCTCCATCGCTGAGCCCCCTGCGCCTCCGCCTGCGCTCGAGAGCGATTCCTTCATTGAGCCGCCGCTCGATGTGGCTTGACCAAGCGCATTGCCGATGTTGCCTGCCAGGCTTGACAGCGCGCCCATGCCTTGCGAACCCTTCCCGAGAAGATTGCCAGCCATCTGTGCGCCACCGAGTACCGCACCGGCACCCATCGCAGCAGCACCACCGACCGAGGCACCGAAAGCCGCCATTTCATTCGCGCTCATGGAACTGGTACCGCCCATGATCGCAGACGCCACGCTTGGCGCAAAAAACCCGAGAAACAGAGTCAGGACACCTGCTGCCATCATGGCCAGGAGCGGCCCCATATTCCCCGTCGTGGAATCGTTGATAGACGCCTGAAGCTGAGGAACAAACGATGACACCACGCCCGCAATCACATAGATGACGAAGATTTTTACCCCCGTGGCCACTGCACCCTGAAACTGCTTGATCGCCCAGTCCCGCGTAAAGGACAGGGCACCGCCTGCGAGAAGGATCGGCGCACATGCCAACAGCAGGTAGTAGTGCAGCAAGGCAGCGAACATCTGCAAACCCAGCACTGCGAACCCCATCACGATAAGCAACTCCGTGACCACCACTGCAATACCGATTGCAGGGTCACCGATCATCGTCCAGGCGGAAGTCCCGTTACTGATCTGGACAGCAATGTCGACGCCAGCGCCGATCATTTGCGACGGGTTCAATGTACCCAGTCCGCTCGCTTTCCCGCCCAGCGTTTCAAAGCCGTGGATGATATTTCCCAGCACAAAGTCTGGCTTCTGGATTGCCCACAGAAAAAAGCCCCATGTCATCATCGACGTAAGCAGAATTCCAATAATCCTGATCGGACCTTCTTCCCCACCGGACAGGACAACTTTCCGCATCTTCATGAACAACTCGACCAGTGCGAGCGTTCCAAAGACATTCAACGCTGCCGATTGCGTGGCTGTCACCCAGTCCTTGCCGGAAGACTGCATCTTGTCCAGCAGGCTCTGCATGATCTGCAACTGCTGTGTCCCGTCGGTCGTCGCGTGTGCGAGTCCGGGCAGAAGCAGCGCAAGCGCCACAAATAGCAATAGGTTTTTTTTCAAGATCGTCACCCGTCGATGTACGCTGTTCTTATTGCGAAGTATTCATGCCCCGCCCCTGAAAGTTCATCAGGGTCGATGTACGGAATTGCTGGGCTGCACCGGCCTGCTGATCCTGCCTGGCCTGCTGCCCGAGCAAGTACGCGTTGTGCGCCTGATCCTGCGCGGCCATCAACTGCGTCAGACGTTGAAGCTGCTCCACCTGATTGACTGCGATCGCATTTCCGACCTGCAACGCATCCATCTGGCCGACCGCGTTCTGCCCTTTTTGCCGCAATGTGTCAATCAACGCACCTTCGCTCTGAATCTGGCTCACGGTCATGCCGCCCGCGTTCAGCGCGTTCTGGATCGACGACTTGGTTGTCGTCCCCCAGTTGACGAGATTGTTCAACAGGCCCGCGCCGTTCGTTTTTGCATATGACGGGTAAAGCGACTGAAACTTCTGCTCGATGTTCGTGGCGTCATAGCCGAGAGCCTGGCCCGTATTCACAACGTCGCGCAGATCGGACAGCATGCTCATCGCTTGCGCCCAAGGGGTATTCGGATCGGTCACAGCATTCTGAATTTCAATTTCAAGCTGCTTCGCCTGTTGGGCTGTCTGCTGCACCAGCTCCAGATTGTTCATAAGCTGCGTGACTTCGGTAGACCCACCCGTACCTGCCACTGACCCGGCATCACAGACCGAACCCATGATCCCGAACAGAAGAACTCCAAATGTGAGACGGTAAGCAAGATTCATCTTGTTGTTCATGTGAGTCTCCTAGTGGTTCGAGCCTGAGCCTGGAGGCGTGCAGTTCACGTAAGGAATGGACAGCACATCGGCGTACTTGCTGTTATCCGTCATGTCTTTCTGGACGAGCGTCCATTTAATTTCGTCGTCGCTGTCATACGCTGGGTTCCAGGTTCCAGCCGCAACGCGCGACGGCTTTAGCGCGTTTAACGTGGCTCGCCGCAGCGCGACCTGGCTTTGTGCCAGCGGGGTGTAGACGCCATGCCCTTCGTAGACTTGCCAACCGACAAACGCGTCGGTTGATCCGAAACTGGCACCGGGAGGCAACGGCACATCGAGATTCATCGTTGCAGGTAGCCCGTTATCGTAGCGGCCAGCAGGCGAGTAAAGCCCGCCGTTGTACGCATCCCAACCGCCCTGGAGGTTCAGAAGGTAAGCAGCGGTCTTGTCCGGGTTGTGCATGCCAACCCACACCAATCCCGGTTGCCCAGGCTCACTGATGATGACGGTATCCCGAAGATGAATCGACCCATCGCCCATGCAAACCAGTTGCGCGGCGGCGTTAGCGGTCCCTACAACCGCCAATGACATCGCAGATGCACAGAGCACACTTCTTATGATCCGGTTCTTCATTCTGTTTCTCCTTGCCTTGTCAGGCCGCGTACTTTTCGAGAATGTATTGGCTATGATTCGATGCAAACTGGTCGTACTGTTCCAGCAGAGAGTCAGAAACACCACGTTCCTTCATCCACTCACGCACCCAGCGACGACCATACTTGTTCCTGAGGTTCTTTGCGTGCTCCATCGACTCAATCCCGGCAGTCGCCACAAGCGAAAGCGCAACCTGTCCCAACTGCAATTCGAACAGGCGTCGCCCGTTGGGCGAAAGGAAGTAGTAGTGCCGCTTCGGTGTGGCCTTTGAGATAAGGAAAATCTGGCGACCGTTCAAACCGAGCGACCGGTAATAGTCGATCTGGGTCTCAGTGTCGGCATCACGGTTCGGTAGCAGGATTTTGGTCATGCAAGCCGAATAGATGGTGTCGCGGATGGGCGACGTATGAACGTCGCCAATTTCCTGGGTCGCAAACACAACCGAAGCATTCGACTTGCGCAATACCTTCAGCCATTCACGGATCTTCTGCTGAAACAGTTCATGTCCCAACATACGCCAGGCCTCATCGAGAACGATCAGCACTGGCGAGCCGTCGAGTTGACGCTCAATGCAACGGAACAGATAGGTCATCACCGGCACAAGGTGCTTGTCGCCCATCGACATGAGTTCGCCCAGTTCAAACACCATAAAATGCGTGGACGCAATGGTGTCTTCTTCCGAATTCAACAGGCCCTTCGCGCCCGAGCCGGTCGTATAGTCTTCGATGATTTCCGAAATTTCCCGGATCTGGCATTCAGCAGCGAAGTTTTGCAACGTGCGCTGTCGCTTGTTTTCGTAAGCGGCCAGCGCCTGAATAGTGCGACGCACTTCCTTTCTGATTTCCGCCGTGATCGTCTGCTTGTTGAGCACCAGAATTTCTTCAATCCATGACTCCGCCCACACACGCTCGCTAAGCTTGTCCACGTTCGCAAGCGGCGCAAATCCGATGGACATGTCTTCGCCGCGAACGTCGTAGTGGACGCCTCCCATTGCCTGATTGAGAACGAACGACGAATAGCCAACATCGAAGCAGAACACCTTGGCGCGCGGATAACGGAACCACTGCGCCATGATGAAGCCGAGCGCCGTTGACTTGCCCGCACCCGTAGGGCCGATCACCAGCGTATGCCCGACGTCGCCAACGTGCAGACAGCCCCGGAACGGCGTACTTCCCGCACTCGCTGCGTAAAACAGCGGCGGAACCTTTCGCTTCTTCGGCGGGTAGCAGTCTCCGATCAGCGGATTCGGGTTTTCTTCCGGGCCTTGCCAGATTGCGGTTGTCGGGAACAGATCGGCAAGATTGAGCGTATGAATCGGCGTGCGCCGAAGGTTTTCGTAGCCGTGACCTGGCAGCGTGCCAAGAAATGCCTCCACCGCATTCATTTCCTCATCGCGCACGACGAAGGACTTTTCACGCAGCGCTTTCACCACAATGTCCGCATACTTGGCCAGCAGGTGCGGATCTTCGTTGTAGAGCACGACCGCCGACGAATACAGCCCGAATCGAACTTGATCGCTATTGCATTCCTGCATGGCAATCTCAGCGTCCTGCGCCATAGCGACAGAATCGAGGTTGATCGGGCCGTTGGGATTGTTTGTGAACTGAGCGACGAAGCCGCGAACGGACTGCCGCCACTTCTTGCGCTTGCTCTCCATCATGGCAAGAGCTTCTTCCTTGCTGAGATAGATGAAACGCGTCGACCACCGGTATTCCACCGGCAGCGTGTTCATGATGTGCAGAATGCCCGCATGCGTACCTGCGGGAGGCATCTCGATACAGATGGTCTTGATGAACTTCTTGCCCACGCGAGGCATCACGCCACCCGAGAAATCCTGATGACCGATGTACACGTCCAGTCCCATCGCGCCGTCCTGCGGCACGATAACGTGTTGCCTGATCCCCGTAGCACACCACAACATGAACGCAGCCTGCGGATCGAGCATGGCATCCCGATTGGTTGCCGTGTTGTGGACCATCACCGGTTCAAGCATCGACATGGATTCCATCTCGATGCGAAGCTCGTTCACAATATCCGCAACGGTCTTTTTAAAATGTGTCAGGTGTTGCCGTCCGATAGGACCAGCCTTCTCCTTGATGTCATCGCTTTCTTCGAAAAGCATGCTTTTCGCCCGCGTCTCCATCAACGTCGGCGGAAGATACGTGAATGTGAAGATGTACTCGCCTTCGAAGTGCATGCCTTCTTCGTTGTACTGACGGCGGCGCTCTTCGTCAATGAATCTGCTGACAGGATCGGGGAAGTAGCCCTCATCCGCGTAGCCCGAACTCTCGATGCGGTGGCCGTTGCAATGGATCATCCAACCCGCGCTCAGGCGCAGCAGCGCCGAGTTGATCCGCTGTGAGATTCCCTCCAGCTCATGCAGCGTTGCTGACTCGGTGTCTTTTCCGCGATACATGAACGACGACATGAGTTCTCCGCCCTTGCCCAGCACAACTCCTGCGTCGATGATCCCCGCATACCGCAACAGGTCGGAGTAACCGAACAGTTTGTCTCGAAACTCGCTCTGAAAAAACATGCTTCCCTCGCATTGAAAAGGCCGGCGTTGCCGGCCCCTTGATTCATTTGAAGTCGTAGACCTGCGGTGTAATCGAATGAATCCGGGCGTGCGCGGGGTAGTAGCTCTGATACTTGAAGTGCCGCCGCAGAATCTTCGACATGTTCGGGTCCGCGTCGCCCATCCGCTTTGCGACAAACAGAAGCGCGACGGTCAGGACAATCCCGATAATCAGCCCAGGCACAATGCCGAAGCCGCCGATGCAGGCGAAGCCCGTACCAATGCCGAGCAGATACGCGGACAAGGTGAGTTCGCGCTCACCCCCCTGCATCATCTGGGGACGAGCGAGTGACCTGTGAACGGGCCTGACGGGTAGCTCGTCCATCAGCACGAAATGGCGGACGGGTTAATCATCTTCACCACCGACGCACCACCGATCAGCAGCGAAATCGCCATCACGATGGACAGCAACGTCTTGGTCATGCCAGTGAGTTCTTCGCCCCAGACCATCTTTGCTCCCGCGCCGAAGAACGAAGCCACAGCAATGGCAAACGCGGCCTTGCCGGTCAGGGCCGTAGCGATGGAACACATTGGCGAATCCCACGGCATGGTGACGCCGGTAGCGAATGACGAGGCCGCGTAGGCGTAAAGGCCGATGAGCAGAGTAATCTGGAGTTTTGCGATACGACTGATGGAAAAGCGGTTCATTTTGCGTGATCCTTGAATAGTTCAATTAATATTGTTAATGCGTTAAACAAAGCGGCGTCGAGTCGTTGCCACCCCCTTTTTAATCGCTACCCGGATCGGCGCGCGCCAGCGCACAATCGAGAACATCACCACCGAAGCAAAGACGGCGGAAATGCCAAACATGCGGGCAATATTGGCCCCGACCGCGGGCGTACAAACCAGTTGGACCATATGGACTCCTAGCAAAGTTTTTCGACGTTAAAACGATCCCGCCCGCTGTCATAGCCGTGGATTCTGGACACGGCAGTGACCTTGCGACCGAACCCGAACTTCTCGATATTGATCACCATGTGAACAGCATCGCCAATCAACGCTCGTTGAGGTAGGGTTGATGCCTCCTGCACCAGGACGTCCAGCCGCGTAAGCGCATCCTCCGGTCTTCCGTCCGAGTGCAGCGTACCCAGACCGCCCGAGTGGCCCGTATTCCACGCCTTCAATAAAGTGAAAGCTGCGCCGTCTCGCACTTCCCCCACGCAAATTCGATCCGGGGTATGTCGCAACGTGGCCTTGAGAAGATCGAGCATCGATGTGAAGTCCGACGTTCGCATGAAGACCACTTCATCAATGGCGCACTGCAATTCCTCGGTATCTTGAAGAATGACCACGCGATCATTGGGCGTTTCTTCTTCAATGGCCTTCATAACCGCGTTCAAGAGCGTCGTTTTCCCCGAGGCCGTTCCGCCCGCCACCAGAATGTTCTTGTGCTCACGCACTCCGACGCGGATTGCCTCTGCCTGTTCGAACGTCATGACGTTCGCTCGCACGTAGTCTGTGAGGCTCATCAGCACGCCCGCTTTCTTGCGCAGCGAGACGAGTGGGCGTGCAACGACAGGCGGGAGCATCCCAGAGAACCGCGAGCCATCGAGCGGAAACTCACATTCCAGCACCGGGTCTTGCGCACTCACGGTCGTACCGACAAAGCTCGCCACGACGCGAATCAGTGACGCGACTTGCTGTGGCTTCAAGACCATCGGCAACTTGACCTTCTCCTGGCCCGCGCGACGCCACCAGATTGACGAATCCGGGTTGATGTTCAATTCCTGCGTCAGCGGATCGTTGAATTTCTCGAGTAGTTCCGCGCCAAGCGTCTGCGCAATGGTCTCTTTCAAACGCCGGTCGCGGGTCTTTTCGGACTCGCTCATTCCGGACAGATCGACTGCGGTATCGGGCGTCGACAGATCGCTCATGCCGCCGCCTTTGCTTTTCGCTTGCGCGACTTCACCGGCCGATCCTTCTCAAGATGCCGTCTGATGAAGCTACTGACGGTAGGCACCGTCGAGTGAATGCCGTTCGATTGCAGGAAAGTGACGATCTGCTGGAGGCTGTACCCGCGCCCGCGCAAAGTCTTGATCTGATCCTCGAACGGGCGCAAAGGCGACGGCTTTCCCCGGCTCTTGGCCGGCGTCTGCTTCATAAATTCATCTACAGAAACTGTCATGGTCTCTTTTATCGTCTGGACACGGGCGTAGCGCACATCGACCGAACACCCGCCCGCGTTTTCACTGGTGAAAATGCATACAACCAGAAGCGAAAGTACGCGAGCGACACAACCTGTCGAGAAATTATGCAATATATGTTGAAGTCGCACAAGGAGCGCTGCATAATTCGTGCGTAATGCAACGGCTAGTCAGCGGTGCATACAATGAATGTTGTTGTCTGTACCACTGGCAACTTAACCAATAAGGTGTGTGCAATGAGGAATCTCGTATTTGCGCTCGCGCTGTGTCCTGCCGTGAGCCACGCTGCGCTCCTGATGGACGGCGGGGTGCAGAAGGATACGACGGCTCCGCCCATCGCGGGCAAAGCCGTCATTGTTCCGGACGCGCCCCACGCGGCCATTACTCCCGCTCCCGCCGCGACCAGCTCGGCGCCTCCGCTGCTGACGCCTCACCCGGCAGCGGCAAGCGCATCCACGAAGCTGGCTGCTGTGATAACCGAGGCTCCCCCTGCCATCGGTCCCGCCATCGAGCCAACTCCAACTCCGGAGATCCAGTTTCAGCTTCGCGCAGGGCAGTCCCTTGAAATCCAGTTGATGCAATGGGCCAAGCAGGCCGGATGGACTCTCACATGGAACACGCCGGATGACTGGATTGTCCCCGGCGACAAGACGTTCGGCTCGGACTTTGTTCAAGCCGCTCAGAGCGTGTTCGAGAACTTGGGGAATAACGGGGCGGATATTCGCGCTGACTTCTGGGTTGGCAACCGCTCCATCGTCGTTGACCAGGCGGGAGCCATTGAATGAAGACCACCTATCGAAATGCCACCGCATTGACCATCATCGCCTCGATGCTCTCTGCTTGCGGCGTTCCGGAGATTTATCACCAACAGTCGGCGCTCACCTCACAGGCGAAAGACAGCATTGCGACCACGCCTCGCAGCCGTCCTATCGTCGTGATTCACGAAGGCTCTCTCCTGATGGGTGAAAAGGTTCGCGCGAGCAAGGCACAGCCTGAAATCTTCGATAACCCTGTCGAATTCCGCGAAAAGCGCGCTCTCACCCTCTCCGAAATTGCCGCCTGGATCGCGCAAACCGTTCACGTCCGTGCGGAAGTGGACCCCTCGGTGCAATCCACCACGCCAGCGGGCACGAACACCCCCATTGCCGCGACAACCGTGTCGAATGGTCCGCTGCCATCCAGCGGTTTCAACGGCGTTCCTGCGCTATCTACCGCGCTTCCCGGCATTGCACCTTCCGCACCCACCGCATCGTTCGCGCCGGCACCGAAATCGTTCCGGTATTCGGGCGACTTCGCCGGTTTCCTCAAGACGGTCGAAGCGCAGTTCAACGTCTACTCGCGATACCGCGACGGCGTTGTGACGTTCTTCCGAACCGAGACCCGAACCTTTACTGTGCCGACCCTCGATGACACGGCCACGATGGGTGGTTCAATCACGACAGGCGACAGCCAGGGCGCATCAACCACCCAAGGGCCGCCGGGGGGCTCGACTACACCATCAACGGCGGGTAGCGGCAGCTCATCAGGCAGCGGTGGACAAACGATGACCCTGCACCTTCAGGCTTCGCCGTGGCTCACCCTGCAAGCCACGGGTCAAGCAATCGCCGGTAATGGCGCAACCGTCGTTGCAGACAAGAATCTCGGCATCCTAACCGTCAATGGCACGCCTCCACAGTGCGATCGCGTTGAAGCGTGGATGAAAAGCCTCACAGCCCAGTACGGCAAACAGGTTTCCATCTCGGTCGACGTCTATCAGGTCCAGGAAACGCACGAAGAAAACTACGGCATGAACCTCAAGGTTGCATACCTGAGCAAGAACGGGCACACGGGCATCACGCTGACCGGCGCGCAGGCACCAACTGTGACGAGCAGCACGACACCCATGACCTTCGGCGCGACCATTCTCGGTGGCACCCTTAGCGGCACGAGCGCGACGATTCAGGCGCTATCGTCACTTGGCAACGTAACGCAGCTTGTCTCGCGTGCCGGTGTGACCCAGAACGGCAAAATGCTCGCACTGCAAGTCGCGAAGAGCCAAGGCTACGTGCAATCGACCTCGACCACGCTTGCAGCGAGTGTCGGCTCATCGACGTCGATCCAGACTGGAACGCTCGTTCCCGGCTTCACCAGCAGCTTTATCCCGAAGGTTATCGACGGACGAATCCTGATCGACTTCGACATGACCCTCTCGGACCTCATCAGGCTTGACACCTTTACGTCCGGAAGCGGCACAAGCCAGTCCAGCGTGCAGTTGCCGCTGGAACAGATCACGCGATTCCAACAGTCCATTGGCTTGAAGCCCGGTGAATCGCTCGTTCTGACCGGCATGCGGCAGCAGAACACAAGCACGACCAACAACGGCGTCGGAAGCGCCTGGAATCCGCTTGCCGGTGGCGGCGTCGATGCTACTTCGGGCAACACCATCATCGCTGTCGTTATCACCGCAAAACTTCTGTAAGAGGCTACACGCCATGAAAAAAGCAATTGTCATTGCCATTGCCGCTCTCTTGCCCCTCATCACCGAGGCAGCAGCGCCGTTGGTAGCTACGCCCGCCACCCTGCCCGCGAGTGCCACACCGACAACCGCCGCTACCGCCATGCCGGTAGCAGCCCCGCCCGCGATGCCGGTTGCAGCCGCGACCGTCGCGCCGACGACCATGACAAACGGCGCTGTAGCGGAACCCTCCGTCGATACCGGAAGCGACCGCCTTTCAGACCTGCAGAAGCGCATTCCGCTGTTGAAGGCGCAGGCCGAAATCGCAGAACTGGAAGCACGAATCCGCACAGCAACCGCGGTGAATCCTGGGGCCACGGCTCCTGCAACGTCGCCCTCCCCAATTGTCGTCACTAGATCACCGAACGCGTCGATGTCTTCCGGCATCGACCTTCTTTCTGTTCGCGGATACAAAGGTCAATACACGGCATCGCTAGTAATCAACGGCGATGTGGTTCAGGTCTCGCCGGGTGACTCGGTAGACGGCGGCTGGATTGTGTCGGCCATTACCGGGTCGGAAGTCCGACTGACGCGCAAAGGCGCAACTCGCGTCGTGAGGATGTAACGTGACCGACACCGTAACCCTTCCAGGAGTCAAACACACCTTCGCGGTCGGTATGACGTGGCGTCACGAAGATGCCATACCGAAGGAAAAGCAGTTGCGCGCCTTGTCTGCCGAAGAAGGCCAATGGGGAATCGTTCGCACAACGAGCACGGGAGCGATTCAGGTAGCTTTTTGCGAGCCTGTCTCGGGCATGCGCGCGCACAATCTGAAGTCGCTCGCAGCCGTCGTCGCAGATCACCACCCGCAACCGTGGATGGGTCTGTATAAGCTCGCAGACGACCGATACTGGTACATCGCAGTGCGGGACGGTCAAGCCGTCATCCCTGGCGGGGATCGTATCGGTACATTCCAGGAAATGGCGCGCGTGCGTGATGCTCACGTATCCGCGCATGGCGAATGGAAAGAAATCGAAGGTACAGCAGCCGACCTCGCAGAAATGGCGCAGATGACGCCCAGCGCGAAGCCGCTAAGGGATATGCAGTCGTCTGCATTGGCCCTGTACGCAAAGGTCGGCTTAGGCACTTTCCTGATTGGCGGTCTCGGCCTCGCCAGCTTCCTTGCATACCAGCATTTTTCCGACGAGACGAACGGCAATACCGGCGCACTGAATACCTCGCGGCCACAGGCGCAGACTGTCAACGTGCAACCGCCCTGGTTGCACGCGCCGATGCCTTCGGCCGTTTTCGAGAACTGCCATCATGCCTGGAGTCGGCAAGACCTCGCGCGAAAGGGCTGGACGCTCACGGGTTGGACATGCACGTCCGCATCCAATGCCGTCTCCATCGCCACAACGTGGGGCCGCAGTGGCGGTCTGGCTGTTGACGCGCCTGGCATACTCTCCACGGATGGTGAAAGCTCGACTGATACAACTACCGAGCCAGCCACCTACGGCGCGCCATCGCCCCAGACCACCCTTGAACCCGCCGCGCGTCGCATCATCTGGTCGCTTGCACAAAGTCTCGGTCTGACTCTCAATCTGTCCGCGCAAACTCCGACCGCTGCGACGCTGCCGGGAGCAGCCCAGCAAGTGCCGCAAGTGCCCTGGATCACCATTCCCGCGAAATTCACATCGGTCGCGCCACCCTGGAGCGAATCACCCAGCGCCTTTGATGCTGCCGATGGCCTGCGCATCAGCAGCGTTGCATGGGATTCGACTTCGCGCGTTTGGGCGCTGGGCGGCACGCTCTACGCGTCCCGTCCCGTGCCCGTGCCCGCGCCTCGTCCACAACAGCGACCGGCAGCAAAAACGGCAGGAGCCTGACAAAAATGAGCGTTCTTAAAATTCGCGGAAAAGAGCCCTTGTTTCAAGACGATACGGCGGAAAAAGTCGCATCACGCGCTGTAAAGCCAATCACGGTCCCGGAGCTTCCGCGAGACCTGCAGCAGCATGTCGTCTATCGGCGCACGATGGGGCGTGCGTTCGGTGAAGTAGCGGTTGACCTTGGCCTGCTCACGGCTGCTCAGGTAAAAGAACTTCTGTTCCATCAGCAGGACGACGGCGGCAAGATTGGGGAAATCGCCAAATCCCTCGACATGCTCAACGACGAGCAGATCGAGCAGGTTCTTGGCGCGCAGGCGATGACGGTTCACGTTGACAGTCGCCACAGTTCGTCGCCGTCTTTCCTTACCTGGATCAACGACGTTTCGAAGTGCGGTGCCGCGCCGAATATCGTAAAGCACACGGCGCAGGAACTCGAAGCGCTCCGTCAGGAGAACGCAGCCAGCGCAGATGAGGGTGACACCGATCTTGCTACGCTCAATCTCGGAAAGCGCATCATCCACGACGCGGCGGCGATGAACGTGTCCGATCTTACGGTACTCATCCGCGAGACCCATGCGGAAATACAGATGCGAGTCAAAGGCGACAACAAGCTCGCGCCGTCGTACACGATGCGCCGTGAGGAAGGGCAGGCACTCATTCGATCCATCTACAACGGCCTGACAACGACGAAGGCAAGTTTCATCCCTAACGAGTTTCAGGATGCCAATATCCACGGTGACGCATTTCCGGGCACAGGCCTTTCGAGCATTCGTATCATTCGCGGTCCTGCATATCCGGTCGATAGCGGCGGTGGTTTTCTAATTGCGCGTCTTCAATATCGGAAGCATGCGAGCCGCTCGACAACGCCCACACGGCCAGTCGCACTCAAAACTCCGCACAAGCCTGCTGGTAAGTTCCATGTACCGGGCTTCACTCCTTTGCAATACCGACTGGTTGAAGAACTCGTTCGCGTTCCGATGGGCGTCATTGCTGTCACCGGTCCGACCGGTAGCGGCAAGACCACGACGATTTACGAAATCATGAAGTATCAGGCGCAGACCGCGCCAGAAAAACGCCAGATCACCATCGAGAACCCGCCAGAGTATCCCTATGACTGGGCGATCCAGCTCGCGGCCGGCGACGATGATTTTCGTGAATTCCTCCGCTACGCGCTTCGTATGGACCCTGACACGATTCTGATGGGCGAAGTGCGAAAGGCCGACGAAGGTGTCGCGGCAATGCAAGCCGCGCTTACCGGCCATACTGTCCTGATGACTGTCCACGTCACCGACCCATACAAGACGCTCACACGGCTGGAGGGACTGGACAAGGATCGTTTGTCGATGGCGACCATCTGCGATCATGAACTGATCGTCGGTTTGATGGCGCAGCGAGTCGTGCCAATTCTCTGTCCTGAGTGCGCACCAAGCCTGCATGAGCGCGACGGATACCTCCCGCAGTACCTGATGAACACGCTGGCTACGTGGGGCGATCTCAAGAAGGTAAGGGTGCGCGGACCCGGCTGTCCCACCTGCAACCATGACGGCATCGTCAGTCGCGAAGCCGTCGCGGAAATCGTACTCACGACTGAGGAATTCATGGCAGATGTGGTCAACCACGGCCTGCTCGCCGCACGCCGCAATCAACGTATGCGCCCTGGGGCTGACAAGTCCATGCTGGGTAATGCAATGGACCGCGTTTTCGCTGGTGAAATTGATCCGGCCGATGTTCAGAAAGAGATGCGAATCGTAGAAAAAGGAGATGGTGTATGAACGGGCTTTTGGGGGGATTCATAAAGCGTGCGGAGAAAAAGCCGACCGCAATGCGCGCAAAGACTGCCCAGACAAAGGCCCCAAAGCTTTCTTGGGGATTGCGCAAGCGTCTGTATCGTCAGACTGCAAGCCAGCTTGAAAACGACGGCGTTTTGCCGAAAGTGCTTGAAGACTTCAGGGACCGACAAACTCGCCGGAACCGCAAGCAAGCTGCCGCAGCGGTCCACCATATCTATCGCCAGGTGAGAGACGGCGCAACGCTCGTTGCCGCTATGGACAGCAACCTCACCGACCTTGAGCGCACGCTGCTGGGTTCGGGAGAGACGGCCGGCAAACTCGCGGAGTCCATGAATCTGATCCTGCGCACTCGCGACATGACCGACCGCATGACGCGCGCGCTGGCCGGGAGCCTTTTCTCGCCGGTCACCTACGCCCTCGCCCTTTACGCCACGCTGGTCTTGTTCGGAGACTACATCGTCCCGCAGTTCGCCTCGACGGCACCGGTCAGCAAATGGACGGGCTGGGCATACGCGATGTACCTGCTCGGCCAGATTGCAGTCGGATGGACAGGCCCGATCCTGCTGGTTCTACTGGTTGCCGCAGTGGGCTTCACGTTGTGGGCTATGCCGCGCTGGACAGGACGCGGACGAACCTTCTGTGACCGGTATGTGTTTCCGTTCACGATCTACCGCGAGATTGCTGGATTTTCATGGCTCGTTGCATTCGCGACGCTAATCAGTGCAGGAGTACCTAACGTCGACGCGCTTGAGACGCAGCTCGCGACCGCATCTCCCTGGCTTCGATCCCGACTACTTCCGATCAAGGCGGGCTTGCGCAACGGTCTGAACATGGGCGCAGCCATGCGTATGTCGGGGTACAACTTTCCGTCGCTCGATCTGATTGACGAGGTAGCCGCATACGTCGATTACGCCGACTTCCCCGTCAAGATCAAGAACGTGTGCGACACGTATGCCGTGACGCTTGAACGCATGCTTCTGTTCAAGGGCATGGTCCTCTCCGCAATCTTCACGGCCATGATGTTCGCCATGATGGCCGTCTTGCAGTTAGGCGCGAACGAGCTTTCCAGTATTCTCTCGACCTCCTACGGCAGCTTCTAGGACGGCAGGCATATAGGCCACATCAAGTCTCGCAATCGTTTGCCGTAAACCTAAACGATGCAGAGGATTTTCAGATGGGAAGCCCTCTTACCAAGCCGCACAAACAACAAATTGTTCAATATTTGTTGCAAGGTGCGTATAACGCACCTACAATACAGTTATGGTGAATGCACTGCTCCACCCTGTTTTGAGCAAGGCGCACCGATCTGAAGTGACGAAGGATTCCCAACCGGAGAAGATAGCGTGAACAAAGAAGTAAACAAGTCCATTAACGCAGCGAAGTTCCTGACCTCCATCGCGTTCTGCGCTGCCCTCGCGGCCTGCGGTGGTGGCGGTGGTAGTGGTGGAAGTAGCTCGCCCGCCTCGACAGCACCCGCAAGCGCGCCGGGTGCGGCTAGTTCGCCTGCACCGGCCAGTTCGCCGGTGACGGGCACTCAAACGACGCCGCAATACGCAGCTAACACCGCGCCACTTGCGATGTTTAATCAGGTGAACGCCTACCGGCAGCAATGCGGTTTCCCGGCAGTCCAGCAAAACACGGTTCTCGATCAAGCTGCACAGGCGCACGCGATGTACCTCGGTCTGAACAGTGTCGTATCGGATACGGAAACGGCTGGACAGCAAGGATTCACGGGTGTCAGTTACCTTGATCGTGCTGTTCATTTCGGATTTCCGTCTGCCGCGATTGGCGGTGGCGTGAGCGCGAATTACTACACCAATTCGACGCTCTCGGAAACGCAGTACGGACAGAATCTGGTGTACGCATGGATCGCGGGCGTGTACCACGCGCCGGTTCTGTTGACCCCGGTTACGACGATGGGTGTTGGCGAATATGAGACGGCGATCGGCGGCTTCCCGGCTGCATGGGGATCGTTGAGCCTTCTGAATCCTTCGATGCAGCAAGTAACGACAAGCGGACCCCTGACATTCCCGTGCCAGGGCACGACCGGCGTTCCGTACAAGGATGCCGCTGAATCCCCGACGCCGCCGAATACATCGGGCGCATGGGGCACCCCTGTCGTGGTAATGGGCAACGCTACCGATACGATTGTGCTGCAATCCGGCACGATGACGGACCCCTCTGGCAACGTCATCAACCTGCAACTGCTCGATTCGGCCAACGACCCGAACAAGCTGATTCAGCCGTATGAGGCCGTGGCTTATCCGGCTACGCCTTTAGCTCCGAACACCACGTACACGGTAAACGTGACCGGCACGATGAACGGCAACACCTTCACCAAGCCGCCTTTCACGTTCACGACCGGGAACATCGTCGGGTAACGAAACCGATCATCCAGCCAAAGGAAAAGCCCCACATTCGCATGTGGGGCTTTTTTGTTTGGTTCCGCAGTCAACAATATCTTTTTCTGCGTAATCCCGTTGGTCACTCACGCGACTGCCCGCGAAAACGCCCCACGCGCTTTGCGCGCGTTGGTTGGGGCGTTTCTCAGTTTGCGCTGTAATTTGATGGATACGACGGTGTTAGCTGCACTCCATCGACACTTCCGGTAGGGCTTAACGCACAGGCACCAAAATAAGTGTTGTAGAGCGTTCCATTAATATCAAACTGCGGGCCTGTGTAAGTACCGAAATACCAGGAGTCCACCGTGTCGGCTGATAGCGGTAGCCCCATACCTACCCGTGCATTATTTATATCGGTGTTCCCAAATGGATCATCGACCGCCATCGTCGGCCAATTCCAGTAGTGGTCGGTATTTGGACCCCACACTATTTGGGAAAAATTCTGGTACTGAGTAAACTGTGAACCGGCCACACCATGCTGGGTACTAAAACCATTGCCAGAAACTGTGACCGTCCCGCTTGCGGCAGCAGCGGTACAAATCGCGGCTGGAGTCTGCTGCGGCTGCGCATTACAGGAATAAACCCACGCGCTACCGTTCCAGGTGGGACCGCTCGCAAAGCCGTACTGACAGGTATTCGGTCCTGGCGCAGGGGGTATCTGGCAGGATAGACCGACCCACGCACTACCGTTCCATGAGGGACCCGTTATCTCCTGCCAGCCGTTCGGGCATGACGGCGGCGCTTGATAGTTGCACTGCGGCGAAGTCCATTTAGACCCGATCCACTGCGACCATGCAATGGTTGTCCAACCAGGGGCGCTTGAGCACATTGGTTGCGGCTGTGGCGCTGCCACGATGGCGGGCGTGCAGGTAGCGTCCTGATAGCCATACGAGCACCGAACTGGCTGCGCGAACGCCGGATGAATTGCGCAGATTAGCACGGCCCCAACCACCAGTTGCCTTGGCATCCTAATCATTTGTTTTGCTTTCCTCTTAATTATCTTAACTAGTAGGAACAATAAGTCGTTGCCACGCCCCACCCCCCCACGCCATTGCCGCTTCCGTCGGTGAAATAAACAGTCCACGGCCCCGCTCCCGCCACCGAAATGTTTGCGGCTGCGGTAGGGTCGATATAGATACTCTGATAGTCGACAAGAATCTGAGGCGTCCCGCCACCCGAGCACGTAGGCGCTGGCACGCCCCAACCGTTCGCTACCGTGTAATAGCCGTAGCGCAGCGCGGTTCCGCCAACCGGGAGCCACACACCACGCTGGCAGGACAGGATCAGTCCGGAGCCGTCAGCATCCCCCGCGATGCCAGTACCCGAGCACGCGGCTCGTGGCCAAGCGACATTGCCAGGCTGCACCGTGCCGTTGGCTACCACGTTGCCGCTCTGGTCCACAGAGAAAAGCTGCGCGTTCCACGGGCTGTTGACGAGGCGGAAAGTGCCGTTGAGGCTTTCGAGGTAAATGGTTGACCCATTTGCACCTGTCAGACCGAGCACGCCACCCTCGCCAACCTGATTGAACGAGACGACCGTCCCGTTCGCGAGCGTTACCGATGGCGCGGCTTTCGAGCCATTAGAGAGCGCCTGTAGCGACTGCGTACTGATCTGGTTCGCGCCGGTGATGTTGTGAGCCGTGCCGCCTACATCTGTCATCCCCAGATCGGTCTGCATGTTGTTCAGTTGGGGCTGACCCGGCACGCTTACCCGATAGAGGTAACTGTTGTTATTTGTCGCGTTCGTATAGGCAAGCAAAGATGCCAGATGACCACTACCGGGGTTTGTGTACCCTGCCAGCGGCACCTGCCACCCTCCGAACGCTCCATAAGCCGAGGTCACGTTGAACGCGGAACCAAGCTGCGTGGCGTAGGGAACGAAGCCGCCCTGTGCTCCCGCCTGCGCCGCAATCTGCACGAGCTGCTTGACGTCCGAAATTGCCGTGCCTCCCTGCGACGTCACAAGTGCCTGCAACTTCCCGGCTACCGGCTGGAGTACCTGCAACTGCCATGTCTGCCCATAGGGATTGGTCGTCCCATAGTTGGCTGGAAGGTAGCCCGCTGCGACGAGCATTGCTGTGGTGATCGTCACTGGCGTGGACGCGGTAGCGACGGCAGCGATGGCCGTTGCATTGTCCTGGGTGTACTGTGAAGCCGCCTTGCTGTAAGTAGAAAGCTGTTGGGCTGTCGCCGCGATCTTGACGTTTGAGACACCCATCTTCGCGTAGTTGAAAAACCCAATCGTGCCGAGCATCGAGAGAGTAAGCGCGACCAGATAACCGTAGATTGCGTCCATTGTTCTTTACTCAGTTTTTGGTCTGGACCCACTCAAGCAGCGACGCCACCGGAATGGACTGCGGGACCGTTGTGACCGAGCCGGTCAAAGCATTAACGGCCTGACCAGCGACGAGAACCTGATACCAGGCCGCGTTGCCGCCGCTATCGCCGCTTACCTGTGAAATCGCACCCGGGGAATTTGGCGCGTAGGCATAGACGTATCGTCCACCGGGCGGTCCCGCTGTCGTAATGCAGCCGCTTCCAGTCGGCGCGATTACGCCAGCAGGCAGCACAACCGGCAGGTTTGCCGAAATCACGCCCGGAGCCGCATACGCCGCTTCAACGCAAGCAGCCGCATACGTCTCAACAGTCTGCGCGTGGGCCAGTGCAGCCGTCTCCCTTGCCCCCGAGAAGCCAGCACCCGGACCCGAGTTGGTCATTTGCTGCATCTGCATCGTCAAACCGACGAAGAACAGCGACGTGAAGATCGGCAGCAGCATGTAGCCCATCAGATTTTCCCCGGGACGTCCGAATTGACTACACGCTTTTGCCTCACAATTTCTGAGGATAACTGTGCATATTCAGCAACACGCAGATTGTTCCGGATCGCCGTCTCGCTAATCGATCCGGAGATAATCAGAGGCTCAACAGTAAGTACCGTCTTCTCCGTCGTGCCGAACTTCGAGCTTGACTTGCTTTGATGGACTACGGCGGATAGCGACTCCCCGATCAGACTTTCATCAAGCCCCGCCTTGCGAACCATGTTTTTCAGGCGTTCAAGCGACGATATGACGTCGTTTCCGTGCAGTGTGGCTGTGACGATATGACCGCTCATACCGGCGAGTACGGCTTCCGCAGCAGCATCTTTGGTGCGGATTTCGCCAAGCATGATGATGGTCGGCGCGGCACGAAGAAGATTGTTGATGGCCGGACCAATATCAGCCTCAGACTGCACTTCTGTCTGATACAACGTACCAACGACATCGCCATTTTTGTAGACGCCTTGCAACATCATCTCGATGGGCTTCTCGATGGTGACTGCCGTACCGCCGAAGCGCTTGAGCCTTGCGACCACCCACGCGCTTTGTGACATGGACTTACCGGCCGCCGTGCCGCCCGTAAATAAATTCAGCCCGCCCTTCATAAAGCTCTCTGACAACAACGCCTCTTGCAACCGTGCTGGAATGCCGAGCAGTTCGAAGGGAATGGGTTCATCGAGCAGGCGACGGCATACGAACAGATCGCCAGATACCGTCTCCAGCCGTGTCGTGCGCAGCGAAACACCCATCCACTCCTGTCGGAAGTCGATACCCGTTCGATGCTGCGCCAGCTCACGTCGCAGCGCGCTTACTTCGCGCTGGCCTTCCGGCTCGATCTCTCGCCTACGCCTGTCCGATGGACTGACCTTGAACCATGCGTCTCCATCAGGTTCCAGATAGAGGTCCGAGAACGGCAAGTCTTTCAGATCCCTGTGCATGCTCTTTGCCTTCGTGAGCGAGGCCGAACCGCGCTGTGCTGTCGCAAGCCGGTAACGGCCTGCGCGTCTTACTGGAATGCAACCGTAATGGTCAACGACGTGCCACATGCAGCGCCTGCGCTGTTTGCGTCAGGTTGATTCGTCGGCGTGAATACCGTTCCGCCAACAGTGAGCGTCACGTAGTCATGAAGTGTGCTGACGACGCTTGCGCACGACTTAGCGGTCTCCGATCCGCCACCGCCGAACGTCACCGTACCGATGGTTGCATTGTTCGAATTGCCGAGCGTCACAGGGTTGCCCCAAGCATCGACCACGGCACCCGCGCGAACCATCGTGTTAGGGAAAATGCCCGCCGTAATCAAAGACGCTTCGTTCGCCGTCGTGAAGTTGGTATAGCCGTTCGCGCTTTGAACGAAGCCGCCGCGCGCGTTCGTCACCAGTTGCGAAATATCACTGCTCACGCGGCTGGCCTTGTCGCCGCCGAACGCGCCGCTGGCGACCGCCGTGACGCCTGCCAGTGCAAGCAAACCCAGAATGACCGCGACCACCGCACCAAAAATTCGCTCCATGACACCCTCTTAATATGAAAATAAAGTTTGAAAATTCTGCCGGTCAGCGGGCTTGCGCCGCTGTAGCTGGATCAATGGCCAACAGCCTGCTGTACACCTTCTGCACGTATGCCACACGCTTGCCAGGCGTTACGGCGTTGTATGCGCCGACTGCCTCCCATGAATTGCCCAACTTCGCGATGTTCTGCGCGAGAATCCATGTGCCCACATATGCGTTCGTGCAGGCATCAAAGAGGTTCGCTTCTGAGACACCGTACTGGGCAAGTTTTGGAAGCCATGCTGAGTTGATTTGCATGAGTCCAATGTCACGCGTCCCGTTGCGGTTGCGGCCCACCCGCGTTGGATTCATGCCCGATTCCTGCACGGCAATGGCCCTCACCAGTGAAGCGTTGACGTGATGAAACGCCGCCGCATTGTCGATGCAATCCGCGTTCACGCCCGCCACGTATAGACACGCGATCACCCCGACAGCCGCATGTATTTTCACGGGACCGAACGCCATATCAATGCACCGCGTCCATTACCGTAATCTCGCGCGTCGCCGTATTCACCCGGAAATCCAGCCCCGGAACCAGATCGGACACCGTGCGAATTGCGCCCATGAAGTCCCCGTTCAGGCTTTGCCCCTGCGCGATCAGATACGGGTTCGATGCGGTCCACTTCGGCTCTTTCCACCCGGCAGTGCGCGCCCAATCGGTCAGCGTTTCCTTGAGCGTCCGATTCGCCGTGAGGGGATAGGCCATCGGCATTGCCGTAATCTGCGCGGTAACAGGTGCCGGCATGATTGCCGCAGCCACAGGCTTCGGAGTTGATGCGGCCGGATCGCTGTCTCTCATCAACTGGTCGATCATCGCAACCGCGTTGTCGCCCGTGATGACCTTTGCTCGCGCCATGTCGAGCACCCGTGCAATCATCTTCATCTGCTCGATTCGTTCCGCCTGCGCCGTAACCTGCGGCTGCACAGGCGGCGGCGCAGGCTGATCGAGCGCGTTACTCGCGTTCGACTGCACTAACTGCGCGTACGCAGCAGGAGTGCCACGGGCGGGCGTGCCCAGGGTCAGACGAACAACACACGAAAAACCCTTCGGACTTTTCATTACCTTACCGTCAGCCGAGGTTGTGACGACGCTTCCGTCGACCCCGTTGTCCAGCAGCCATGCCTTGACGTTCGCCGCGCGCCGGTACGCAATTGAGTCGCTACTATCGCCCGCGTCCCCGCAAGCGGTGATTGTGATTCGGGTTGCGTTCTGCGCGTTGTCGAGCATGTTCGACAGGGCGCGCAGCGCGTCACGCGAAAAGCCGGCGCTGCGACGCACGAATGGGACCGTGACCTGTTGTGTTTCGCTCTGCATGGCCGACATATCGGGCATGGTGCGGATCAGCGCACTGACCGGAGCGGGAGGCGGATTGTCGACCACGTAGTACGAGGCGTGCGCCAAGGACGCGAAGGACGTCAACGTGGCGAGAGCCAGAGGCTTGCGCATCTTCATTCCCTCAAAAGAAATCTTGAATCGGTGCGTAATAATACAATATTTCATGCACAGCGCACGCACACCTTTTACATGCGCGATGAATTTTCACCAGTGAAAACGACTACTCAGCAGATAGAGCAACCACACATGGCCCGCGTACCCGATATAGAGGCTATACCGGGGCAGAAAGCGCGGGATTCCGGCCCCCAATCCGACGATGCCGGAGAACAACACCAGCACTATCAGGATGGGCACAACCATGAAGACGTGCGGAAGGAGACACAGCACGAGCAGGAAGGCACAGCCGACCGCGTACAGTACCCCACCCGTTCTGAACAGACCCACGCAGCACAGAATCAGTCCGATCCCCTGCCAGGCGTAAGAGCCATCGAAGCAAAGCAGCCCACCCGCTCCGAACAGCACGTAAATGCTCATCTCGGCCAGCCTGGCCTTGTGGCTCGACAGCCGATTGATGGCAAACGCAAACAGAAAAGCCGCCAGGATATTCAACGATCCCAGGCGCAACTGCCCCGGAGTGTGATGGATCAACACCTGATAGAACGGCCATTGCGTGAGCAGTCCGAACAGCAGACACGTCGCGACGAATCGCTTCCCATTACGCAGATGGTGGACGAAGCTGTAGGCAAAACACCACGCAAACAGAGGAAACGCGAAGCGCCCGAGCAGCTCCATCGCCGGATACGCCTCATGAAGCAAGGCTTTGTTGACGTGATCCGTCAACATCGACAGGAACGCGAGCAGCTTGAGCAAATCAAGCTGTCCTGGGCTGACCGCCACCGGCTGGACCCGGAACCGATAACGCGTGATAAACGTCGACAAAAGCATGCACTCCCGAACGCAACACAAGTACAATGATTGTACATACTTTATTGCATAAGGACGACAAATTGAAAAAGGCGCTACTCGTCGTTGAATCACCCAAGAAAGCCCGCACAATCCAGCAGATTCTTGGCGAGCAGGATTTCGAGGTCATTGCATCGGTGGGCCACGTCTGCGACTTACCGGCGGATGAAGTTGGCGTCGACACCAACTCGTTTGAATTGACCTATGTGCTAACGCAGCGGGGAAAGGAAGTTTTGGCGCGGATCAAGTCCGCGGCATCCCGGTCGAGTGAAGTCATCCTGGCAACTGACCCGGATCGCGAGGGCGAAGCGATTGCATGGCACATCGCCAACCTCTTGAAGCTCAAGAATGCCCGTCGTGCGATGTTCAACGAAATCACCGCCACCGCGCTAAAAAAGGCACTCCAGACGAGCGGAAAGATCAACGACAACCTGGTGAATGCACGGCAGGCTCGTCGCGGCACCGACCGTCTGATTGGCTATTCCGTAAGCAAACCGCTATCCAATCTCCTGAGCCGCCGAGGCTTGTCCACGGGACGCGTACAAAGCGCTGCCATTGCCTTGCTCGTCGAGCAGGAACGACTGATCCGAAACCACATCTCGCGCGACCACTATACGGTCACCCTCTCGTTTGGTGACGAGTCGGTTTGGGAGGCACGCTGGATCATTCCCGATGACGCCACCGAAACGGCTACACTTCGCGGCAACGCACTCATGAATTACGAGCGCAGCGCCCCTATCTGCATGGACCTCGAAGCAGCGAGCGCAGCCGCCGACGTCGCCACTGTCGTCGTAAAGCAGTTCGTGATGCGCCCTGGAAAGCGCATCCCGCCGCCACCGCTCATCACTTCGACCATGCAGCAGCAGGCCGCCAATCGCTGGGGTTACGATCCAGAAGAAGCGATGACGGCCGCACAAAGCCTTTTTGAAAGCGGGCTCATTTCGTATCACCGCACTGACAATCCGAACCTTTCACAGGAAGGATCTGACGCAATCAGGGCATTTGCAGTCACACAGGGGCTTCCCGTTGCCGTCGATCGCAACAAGTGGCCCTCGCCACCGGGCGCACAGGAGGGGCACGAAGCCATTCGACCTAGCAACATCGAAGTCGAAGAAGCAGGCGAAAACGGTGCCGAGAAAAACCTCTATCGGCTTATCCGATTGCGCGCGATTCAGTCGCAGCTCGCCCCTGCGGAATATTCGGTGTGCGAAATCACGCTGACAGACGAAGCCGGGAAGTATGAATATCGCGCAAGCGCTCGAGAACTTGTCAGCGAAGGGTTTCTGAAATTCGCCACGCTGTCAGGTGCAGGCGAACCGGACAATCCAGATGAGGAACAGCCGGAAGACACCTACATCGCCCTGCCGACCCTGACCAACGGCATGCGCTTGAATGTGATGGACAGCGAAGTCAAAAAGCACCGCACCGCCCTTCCCCGTCGATACACAGTCGCGAGCCTGATGCGAAAGCTCGAAGTGCTCGGCATCGGCCGACCATCGACTTACGCAACCACCTTCGCAACGCTGTCCAGCCGTGGATACGCTGAAAAATCGGACAAGCAACTGACGCCCACGACGGTATGCGAGTTGATTTACGACGCGCTGTATCCGACGTTCTCATACTCAGACCTTGAGTACACCCGCAAGATGGAGGAATCACTCGATGCTGTTGCAGGCGGACGTATGCGCCACGTGGACCTCATGCGCGAGACATGGCGAACGCTCAATGAGGAGTTGAGTAGTTTTGGTTCGGGTTCGCTGCCGCGCCCTGACGCACCAGATACCGTCCCGGAGCCGGTCAAATCATGTCCAAAGTGCGGCAGGCTGATGCGCCTGGGCAAAGGTCGCTTCGGAGAGTTCTGGTCCTGTAGCGGATATTTCGAGAACAAAGCCTGTACCTATACCGAGAGTGTACGTTGATACACAGCACAGACAGCGAGAAACGAATGTCACAGGTTCTGATCGGCAACGACTTCTGGAAACAGCGAAAAGATAACGTGGTTCAGCCTATCTATTGGCGAGAATCCGAAGTCTCGAATCACCACGTAGGTGTAGCAGGCACCTCCGGTGCAGGCAAAACACACTGGATACGGCAGTTCGTCACCAACATGCCGGATGACGTCGAAATCGACATTTTTGACAGCCACGGCGACATTGAAATTCCAGGTGCACAGAGCGTGCTATTTAGCGAAGCCACTCGCTACGGGTTCAACCCTCTCGTCCTCAACCCCGATCCGCATTATGGTGGAGTGCGTCGTGCCGTCAATGACGTCATTGAAGCCATCAACAGCACGTCACGTCGCCTCGGGGAAAATCAGGAAGGTCTGCTACGTCATCTTCTGACTGATACATACATCGCGAGGGGTATCAATCCCGAAAATCCGCGGACGTGGGTAAGGCGTGAAGCGACCCAGGCTGAAATACGCCAGATGATCGAAGCCCAGGACTGGGAATCGTATGGCGGCATCTACCCGACCTTACCCGACGTCATCCGCCTCGCCAAACGGAAACTGAAGGCGCTGTGGATGGGTATTGATGACCAGGACAAGGGAAGCTATGCCCTGAGCGCATTCGATGATTTTTGCCGCTCGATGAACGCCATCACTCAGCTTCGAACGAAACTCGCCAAGAGCAAGGCAAAGGATGACGGCGATCTGGATGCCCTTCAGAAACAGATGAGAGCCGCAAAGACGAAGGCTCTCGAAACTCATGCCACGTTCCTGAACAGCATCGAGACCGGTCGGGAGTTTGAAGACGCCATCAAGTACAGCAGCAAGGACGTACTGTTGAGCGTCATTACCAGATTGGACAACCTGAACGCGACCGGCGCATTCAACCCGAACCCGCCACCCTTTGGAAATGCCCGCATCCGTCGCTACGTCCTGAAGCCGCTGGCCCAGTCCGAGGACGAGCTGAAGATGTTCGTGCGCTTCCGCATGCGCGCCATCATTCGAGAAATGATGCAGCGCGGAGAATCCGGTGGAAAACTTCGACGCCTGATCGTGCTCGATGAGTCGAAGAAGTTCAATGACGAAGACGGCAGCAATCCCATCAATGTGATCGTCACCGAAATGCGCAAATTCGGTCTGGCAATCCTGCTCGCGGGTCAGTCTCCAGCGCACTTCAGTTCCGACTTCATCAAGAACACCGGCACCCTCTTGTTACTCAATCTCGCAACGGATGACTGGAACGAAGCGGCACGCAAACTAAAGATCGAAGTCGATGACCTGAAATATCTGAAGCCGTTGGAAACAGGCGCTGTTCGCATGCTGGAAAAGGGAAAGGCTGCGGCGTTCAGACGGGTCCAGTTCCGATAGCAATTGAAGACGCAATAAAGGGCTGCACAGCCAGCAGTCCTTTTTTATCTTCATGCGGTTTTCGATTCCTGCAATACGCGTCGTGCCGAGCCTTTGCAAGACGACAATCGCGTCGTGGGCTTTCACCAGTGAAAAATTCCTAGCATCGCAACATAGTGCAATATTACTTGCTATACGGTTCATACAAGACGCCGCCGCAACTGAGGCAGTGCGTCACCCATGCACCGTCAACCGCGAAATCGAATGGAACGCGCGGACCAGACAGAATCGCATCCAGCGCCGCTCCTTCGGCTTCAAAACGCACCGGCAGATGCCAACCGGCATCATCGGCCGACGCCATCATTGAGCCGGGACCATTAGCGATGCTCCAGCCTCCATCACGCATCTTCACGCCCCACAGGTCATCGTCCATCAAGGACGCTTCGCGATAATCGTTAGAACACTTCTCTGTCATTTCTTTCTCCCTGGTTTTGCTTCGTCCACCTTCGGCCGAGGGGGGATCGGTTCTGGCACTACAGAGCCGTCTTGAATAAAGCGGCCATCGAGCTTTCCCTTCAATGCCAGTGCAGCCCCTTGCGGCAACAGCAGCGGCCCCCAATCGACAATCCGGTAACACGCCTTCACCTGCTCAACATGCACACCTGCCTGCATCGTCGCCAAGCGGAGCGAAGAAAAGACCGTCTTCTTGTCCAGCCCGGTCGCATCAACAAGCCGAAGGAGCGACGCCCCTTGGTCATCGTCCTGGAGGTTCTGGACAGCAGCCAGGACCATCAAGACCTTTCTGAAATCGCCCTTCCCGTATTGCGGAGGCGACATCTTTACGCTTTTACTCTGAGTCATGATCGGTTTATCGGCTTTGATTGATGGCGACTTTATAACGCGCCATATCAGCCGTGTCGAGGCAACCGCGCAGGAATGGCCTCCCGGCCACTCCACGCGCGCCGATGAGTGATCTACGCGTCGTAGTAGACGTTGGAGGTCAGGTTACGCGCCTGTTCCCCAGCTTCCTCCAGCGACGCAGCGCTGAACAACCTACCGCTCGATGCGCCACGACGCTTGCCGTCTGTCGACGCCCACTGCGACAACACCAACACATACGGCCTGCCGATCTTGTCGAGGCTCACGTATGCTGCCACTGCGCGTGCGATCTGCTGATTCATCATCCACCTCCTTGTTCAAATTGGCCGCGCCCCGCACGGCCCGATTGGACCGCTTACAGCGCCGCTTTCAGATGGAGAGGTTCCACCTTGTTATACACGCAACCGTACTTGAAAAGACGCTCCACGATGCCCGCAATATCCGAGTCAGAAAGTCCCACAAACTCTCCCCCTCGCATCCGAATGTCATCGCCATATCGGATGATCTTCGAACCGTTATAGGACACCGTGAACTCACCCTGAGTAGTAGAAAAACGGTGCCGCTCGATACCTACCTTTGCAGCGTCAAACAAAGCGCAGACAGGGCCAACTTGAGCGTCTTCGCCCGAACCGATTCCCACTGCGAGCACTTCTCTCAGACGCTCTGCGGCATACAGTGGCGACATTGCGCACGGGCCGATTCCGCGCAGGCCTGCGACCTGTACAGAGCGGATAAACCCCCGAGGATCGCGCGCAGTGGAATCCCCGTCATACGTCACATTGACAACCGCTCCCGTGGCGCGTACACGCTCAATAAGAACGTAAAGCTCGTTATCGCTCACCATCTTCTGCACCATCCTTTTTTGGGGCTGTCCGAGTTGTTATGTTAGGTGCGTTGTGCGCACCTAGTCAAGCAATTTATTTTGCACTCCTACATTGACAAGGTGCGCACAACGCACCTAACATGCTTTTAATTGATCAGCAACGGGGGAAACAACGACGATGAAGACCTGCTACTGGCACGGCGACCTCGCCCGCTACACCGGCAAGACGCTCACTATTCATGGTGGTCTGTTCTTCGAGATTGAATTGCTCGAAGGCCACATGAAGGGCCAATTGAAAGTCACACAGCGCGCACCGGACTAACCCAAATGCCCCGCTTCGGCGGGTCAATCTGACAAAGCAGGACGTACCGCAACATGGAAATCATCAGCGTGACCAAAGAAAGCGACGGTAGCGCATGGACTGCCTGCGTGAAGCTGCGCGGCGTGCTGTTCATCGCAGCATACGTTGACAATCGGTTGACCGTGCGCCTCGGCCCTTATAAGCATACGCCGCGCCGACCACGCTGGCTCGAAGGCGCCGTGCGCGAGTGGGCAGAGAAGCAGGTTGCAGGGATCGAACCTGAGTGGATGGACAAACACCGCGTGCTGTACGCAGCCTGACAACAACGCCACTGATTGAGCCGAACACATTGAACCGAAACCCGAGCTTTGACGGGGTAGCAAAAAGGAGAACCACAGAATGAAGCAGAACCATCACCGCTCGAAATGCGCGGTCGAGATTTTGTGCGCCGCCGCTCTCGGCATGCTGGTTGCCGTGCCGCTCATTGTCGCGACCGACGCCCACGCAGAATCTCCTGTCGCGCCGGGAAGTCACCCCGTTACCGTCGTGACCCTTCACAGCGAAGTACGGCCCGCACCTGGCATTGACCAGAAAAGCGCAAAGCCCCAACACCCGCCGATCCAGATCGTAGGTAGAGGCGTCAAGAATGCAGGCGATTCGTGTTGGGAACTCAAGAGTGCAGGCGATTCGAGTTGGGAACTGAATGACAAAGGCCAGATCACGCCGTTATCGGGAGACTGTTACATTCTCCGTTCCGCTGCACCGGGCGAGCGTCCCCCGTCGCTCTAACAGGCATAGCGAGGCAGGGATTCGCACGCCGAACGGCACGCGCGAGAAGTCCTGAATCCGCAGATGACGTACCGTTGCACCGCGTTGGATCGGAAGCGCGATTCCCGCAAATGACTACGGCCTCTGCTGATACAATGACGCGTCTTTTGCGTCAACCGTTCACCCGAACGGAAGAAAACCCCGGAGCGCCCAATTCTCCGGGGTTTTTTGTTTCACGCAGTATTTTCGATCACGGACACTGCGCGTCGCTTATGTCGCCGCTTAGGCTGCATTGAGCCAGAAGCCACCCGCAGAGACGACACTCCCACCTTGGTTCAATCGAAGCGGGATCGGAAGGGCATCCGCACCGAGGACACGTCTTAGCCTCGATACACGCGCAAGGGTGCACACAATCTTTCGAAACGTCATAGTCACCCCCAGCGCCGTGGCACGTTCGACAGTGAGCAGGCCAGCGAGTCAGCCAGGCAGCGCGCGCGTTGAGGACTGCCGCCTCAAGTTCTGCTTCTTCCTCATCCCACACGCGACCTTCGGAGTAGTAGCTCATTGCGGAGGTCTCAGTCGTTCACGGCCAGCACGACCGGAAGATTGAACAACCGTCCCCACGCCGCGAGCGTCGCTTTCTGGATGCCGGGAATGCTCGTCCCATTCGCCCACCACAGGTTAGACGCACCCACAAGCGCCTGCGGATGCAGCATCGCGCTACGCAGCACCGGCCACACCAGCAGTTGCTCATAGCAGATCAGGTAGAGCGTATCGACGCCATCAAGACGGCGAACGCCGGTTCCCGTGAAATCAGCAACGATGTGCCGCGTTTTCGAAAAAGGATTCCACATACCCAGAGGCACCGGAGCGCGATCCGGCCATTCCTGCCCACCTTCCGCCCCTACGGTGTAAAGGGCATTGACCCTACGACGGCTATCCAGTGCGCGATCCGCGCCCAGAACGACCGTCACATCGTTCTTCCGCAGCTCGAAAGCTATGGTGGCCCAGTAGAGCTTGTTCAGATCCCAATCGCCTCCGACCGCTTCCGGCAAAACAATGATGCGAGGCTTGTCTTTCATGGCGACACCGACAGCATCCTGAACGCTTTCAAGCGCTTCCCATCCGTCCGTTCGGCTCAGGTGAGTCTGCACCCCTACCCAGCCACGCGGAGCCGGTGGAGCGGCCCACAACGCGTTAGACAGGACCACTGCCATCATCGCACCCACGATTACCACAATCGACTTATCGAACCTGACTCCAGACGTCGCAACGATTGATCCCCAGCGGACCATAGCGAGCATGGTTGCAGCCATCAACAACAAGCCAAACCAGCCCATGCCGGGGAACCAAAAACCGGCCGACGAAAGCGGATTGGCCCATCCAATCTGCCCGACTGGTGGAATGCTGACCAACAGCAGCGCGATGGATGCTCCGACACAAAGACGTCGCACGGACCAGCATAGCCCCCATACAGTCGCGAGCAGGATTGACGGGGCCAGCCAAACAAAGCCCCCCCACATCATCGACTCAGCCTCCCGAGTGTCGACACCAGCAAAGAAAACGCCGCCACCATGAAATAGGCCGCGGCCCGCTGCGGCGTAATACGCAAGCCCGATCAGGAAGGCATGCCGACGCCCGGTAGACATGCCCCACGCCAAAGCGAATAGTGGCGCTACAGCCATCCATGCGCCGACCCCGGAGTAACCGACATATCCAGCCAGCAGCGCGAGTGCCACCGGCCCAATCCGCCGTATCTGGGCGGTGTTAAGGCGCATTGACGGATAGGCTAGTAGCGCAGTCCACATTATCGGGTCGCCTCCAGGTCCGACACGCGGGCAGCAACGGCCTGCGTATCGTTCGATGCCTTGAAAACCTCGCGCATGATCGTCGTGAAGGTGCTTCCCATAGCGTCGATCGCTTTCTGTTGCTCGACCGTCAGATTGCTTGCGGGTGCAGTCTCATCGACTTGTGCCGATTGACTTTGCGCACGTCCATCAGGCTTTGTCAGCTCTGCTGCCTGGCTGGAATTATCCGGAGACTGGTCGACGTGCTCGCGCGCGCTTGCGCCTATGGCTTCATCGAGTCGAGCCACGACGTTTTGTGCGTCAGCCACACGCAAGTCAGCAGGCGTGAGTGATCCCGGAACCCGTTGCGCAAGTAGTGTTCCGACAAGCGACGGAACTGCCTGCCATACGCGCTCGATTCGCCCACCAAGACGGTTCAGCAGCGTCTCAACCCAATCTGGGCCAGCAAGGTCTTTCGTGAACACAAGAAACGCCCCATCGACCGTCACACCATATTCCTCGTTGGTGTACGCGTTGTAGACGCGCTCGAAGCCGAGCAATTCGAGCTTTGACGTTGACGGCGCGTAAAGATGCGCAATCAGAATCGCATCGTGCGGAAGCACGGCAGCCGCGAACTGGCTCATGCTCTGACCAAGCAGCATTTGCTTGATGATTTCGTGAAGGTTCTCAATCTCCCGTTCGCGAACCATCAAAAGCCGTTCAAGGTCCAGCGACGAAAGATCATCGTCGCTTTTCTGGCGAGGCGTATGCGGTTCCGCGTGGCTGACCCGATGCGGAACTGTAGCGGGTGCCGGTGCCGGTTGACGCTGCTCGCGTGCGACGGGCGCTGCTTCGAGAACGACCGGCTCATCATCGTGATTTCGCACGGACGCTTCATCATCGACAATTTGCCCCCAACGCTCGCGGCTCGATTGATCAACTGGTGGTTCGTCTTCGGTAAGGCTTCCGATCATGAAGCCCGGTTCTGCCTGCGCCACAGGCGAAGCCGCTATGCTGGCCCGCAAGTCCGCGACCTCTGCGCTTGATGGTTCTGGCATCGCTGCTGTCAATGCGAAGTCCGAATACGAAGCCGGTATGCGTCCTGCCATTTCGCGCAGCACTTCTTCCGCGTCACCAGCGCAATACAAAACAGCCGACGACCATTGCATGCGTTGCAGCGCAATGAAAACGTCCCCGTACATCAACGGCATCGGCGCATAGTTGCCGTTCGACGGATGATAGAAAACGACCGTATCGCCATCACAGGCGAGCGTCAGCTTGGTCTCGTCGTGAGTGAAAGGCACGCCTTCATCGCCAGCATCCTCATCGGTGAAACCCGACGATGCGAAAGCACGCGTAATGAAACGCTCGTCTTTTGGCTGTGCCGAGTCCGTTCTCGCCAGAACAGCGAAATAGTCGGCGTGGTTTTCGATAAGTGGGTGTGTCATGAATTCACCGAATAAAGAAATGCGTTGCGAACGTCCCTGCTACCGCAGCCGCAAAGCTGCACGCAGCGACGGCCAAAATCATCTTGCTGGACAGGCTAGGGATAGTCCCCGGCGCACTTCCCTTGCCCGCTTCATTGACTGCCTTGACAAACATCGGTGTCAGTTTCTCCAGCAGCCCCTTTGCGACAATCGTTGCCTGATCTTCGAGCGTGGTGCGATGGATGGTTATTGCCCGCTCCGTTGCTTCGCTGATCTTGGCTGGAAGATCGTTGAACAGGTGTTGATGCACGGCGAGCAGAACAACGACCATCACCAGCGGATCATCGTCGGAGATTCCATAGGTGTCCTGGATTCGTTGCCAGTAGATCGCTTCATCTTTCGACAAAGCCCGCCCTACGAGCTTTTCGACTGCTTGAATGAGACCGCTAGACGGCGTTAGTGCCTCGTCGCCAGCGGAAGTAGCTTCTGCTGTCATACGGATATGCCTTGTTTCAGGTTAGATGTGTCGTCATACATGGGCGTGCTGAAAGTGTCGTTGGCGGCAGCAAGCCAATCCTGGACACGCTTGCGCGATAGCAGCTTTGGGGTAACGACGTCCCGAGCATCTGGAGACCACCGCAGATTCACGAAGTCTTGGGGCAGAAGCCGGAAGCGCTTCAACCGGTCATACTCAAACGCACCCAATGCCGGGAAGTCCAGGATGTTGTTAAAGTCCGAAGCAAATTCCGCATTGAAAGTCTTGAAGCGTTCGGGAGGACCGAAGAACAGGTTGCGAACCGGATAGAGCATCTGGAACCGGGAAGAAAGCTGGCGAAGGTAGTCCAACCCATCGTCCCCGGCGTTCATCACATAGAGAAACTTGAACTGCACATCTATGTCGTCATCGGACTTGGAAAGGCTTTCGGTACATTGAAGCGTCGAATCGAACCAGCCCATCAACTGATCGTCCGCCCCGTCTGGCGTGTTAATGACAACGTGATCGGAAATGCGGAGTTTCCGGTAAAGCTCGTTGAAATAGTCGTCCTCAACCATGCTTTGTGCGCTGTCCGGACGTAAGCGACGAAAATCAAGAACCTTCGCCGGAATACGTCGAAGGCACACTCGATGTACATCAGGAGTCCTGCCGTCTCCGTCGATGACGGAGACACTGTGCTCGCCGCACGCAGTCAGCAGGGTTTGCGTGAGTGCAATCGCCACAGCGCTCTTTCCGACGTTCCCCTTGTTTCCGGACACCATCCAGACAGTGGGCATATTTTCACCAGTGAAAGTGATTAGAGACCCACGAACTCGCGCACATGGTCAAGCGGCGCTTTCGCGTCCACTGTGGTCCACGTTTCGAGCTTGAATTGCTCGCTGTGACTCAAATCGAACGCGGCAGGAAATTTCATGGCCTTCGAGAACGGCATCACGCCATCGAGCGCCGCGAACAACTTCGAGGTGACACGCAGATGCAGCGCCGGAAGCGACACCGTAGTACAGACGCCCTTGCCTTCGAGTTCTGCGCGCAGCGGCGATTCGTCCCACATGAAAAACATCTTTTCTTCGCCGAAAACGAGATTTCGCACGACGACCACCTTCGAGATATGCTGGCCGACGTCATTCAGGCTTTCGCGCAGGAGGTTCACACTGTCCGCAAAGAGATTGATCACCCAGAACATCACGACCTTCGGCGCGCCTGGCACCTTTGTGTTCAGGAACCGGCAGAAGTCAACGAATTCCTTCTGCATGTCTTCACCGATGCCGGCCGGGAGAGAAATGGCGACATGCTTGTCCGGATGAGCCTTGATGAAGTCGATCACGTCCATCCAACCGTCGTCGCGCCGAAGGTTGATCTTCTGGCAGACGGTAGCGCCTGCATACATGCGGTCGACGTCGGGATTGCGTGTATCCGCGTCAATAACCGCCATCGGGATTCCAGCCGCGAGTGCATAGTCAACGAATGACTGCATCCAGAACGACTTCCCTACCCCGCCCTTGTCGCCATGCGCGAGAAAAACTGTTTGACTGAACGGCTTGGAATCGATCTTCGCAACAGCGTCGATCACTTCAGCAGCAGCGGCTTTGGCCATTTATTACCTCAATGAAATAGTTAATAATTTGATGCACAGATTTTCACTGGTGAAAACCCACTTTTCCTACTCGTGTCGGCGCAAGATGCTGGCAATTTCGCTGTTCGCACCCTGCGCAATGAGACCTATCAGTGCGTAGGTCCAGTACGGTTCTACTTCTGCCGATTTGCAGCGCGTAATGATTCGGTTTCGGTGTACCCCCATAAGCTCCGCGAACCTTGTCTGGGAAAACCCGGCTCGCTTCAATGCCTCTTTGAACTCAGCACCCGTCATATCAAACCTCGCTACGCCATGCGACTTGCTGTTCAGCAGGCGCCACTTCGGAGGACACCAGCTCGCGGAGATGACGAACACGCAGTAACGATTCGCTGTCGTCGGCGCTCATTCGTTTAAGCGCTTGGATGACGTCAGTACTAAGACTCGAGAGCAGTACAGCAATGGATGCCTCCGAAACCGGCCGTTCATAGAAGGCCCTGTCGCGTTGTCTCGGCTTCGGCGCAACAGCAAGAATGAACAGGACACCGACGACAGCGAACGTCACGAGAACGCCCGCAGCGCGCCATTGAAGGTAGTGGCCTATCGCGGCAGCAACGAAAACGCCAGCGTCCGCAGCGAGGATGGATTTGTGGGTAGTGCTCCATGCCGGCATCTGTTCCTGCGCAATGGCCTGTTTCAGGACCACCAGATCGCTCTGTCGTATTGGCATAACAATAAATGTTGTGGTTTGTAGCACACCGGGCCGATTCTAGTGGCGATTTGATGCACCCGCAAGTGTTGTGTGTCGGGATTCGGCTTTTTATCTCGGTAAGGCAAGCGGCTTTGCCGCGCGTCAGGCCCGAAGGGCAAAGCTCGCGGGGAGTCGGTGTGCAACGCCGGAACCGCGTCAGCGGCTATCCACACGCCAGTGTGGATAGCGGAGTTGTACACGGACGGGCGCGGGTTTTCCGCTTGCCTCAGATGCCCGGTCGATTGTTAAAGCGTTATAAGAAGTAAACGTTAAAACGCGCGCGCGTGTTACGGCTGTGGATAGGACGAATTTATGTAGACGAATCAGCGCCTTGTAAACACTGCGTGTGGGCGATACCCCGAAAAAGGCGTGGGCGATACCCCGTGAGCCGCGTGGACGATGCCCCGATAAAGACGTGGACGATACCCGAGACTATCCACAGATGCTCATACCGAAGGGACCCCAAAATGACCGGAAAATGGGACCGTGGGCGATACCCCGACCCGATGCAACCCTTATGGGGCTCTAGAAATAGGCCGGATCGCGCTCCCGTGAGCTTTGCAGGCGGCCGATGGCTAGCCAATTCGTCCTGATATATTCCCTTTTTATTGCATGTGATATTGGAGTATTACGCATTTTCACCCCAAAGATTAACCGGCAGAGGACGTCAAGTGTGGACGATACCCCGGTAGCCCGTCAGGAAGCGTGGACGATACCCCGGTAGCCCGTCAGGAAGCGTGGACGATACCCCGATAGGCCCGTCAGGAAGCGTGGACGATACCCCGATAGGGGAACGCTACCCCGAGCATCGGAATACTATCTGGCCCTTGCAAATACGCTCAATGCGCGTATATTGCGCACACTAGTGGAGGGTCAACTCAAGTGGATGGAACCAAGAATCAGGCCGAGCATGGCTTATCGAAGAAAGGCCCGGAGCCTGCGGACATTCGGGCACAAAGAAAGGCGATTGGGCTTTCTCAGACCGCTGCGGCAAGGGTCGTACATAGTGGACTGCGCACCTGGCAACAGTGGGAAGCGGGCGAGCGCGGCATGCATCCAGCGTTCTGGGAGCTATTCCAGTTGAAGACGTCCGCTGTTGAGGCTTCACGCGAAAAGAAAACGGGTCAACCTTCGGAAGACTTATGAGCGAACAACCAGAATTGCCAGAACTTTCCCTGCCTGCTGTCGAGGATAGCGAAGTAGCGAAAGACCATCCCGTAGCGAAATATAGGTCCGCGTCGAACGCCCACCAGGCGGATAAATACGCGCAACTGGATTTCTTCGCTGCCGATTTCTATGACGTGTCGGTTAAAGACGATCGACATACGATGGAGCATCCGTTTTTTAGCCTGAAAACGCAGAAAGACACGGCTATCCGGCACTACACGCATAAGGGAATAGAAATCACCGTCACTCCGAGCGTCGCAGGCATTGCGACGATCTGGGACAAGGACCTGCTGATCTTCGCGACGAGCCAGCTCGTTGAAGGTATCAACCGGCAACGCGGGGACATTCGAAATCGTAAGGTGCGCTTCAGCGCCTACTCGTATCTTCTCGCGACCGGCAAGCAAACGGGGGGAAAGGACTACGCAGCCATCCTGAAATCACTTTCTCGTTTGAAGGGAACGGTTATCGAGACCAACATTCAGGTCGGCGGGAAGATTCTGCGCAAGGGATTCGGACTGATCGAGGATTGGGAGACTGTCGAGGACGCGAACGGGAGCGGCATGGGGTCCATCGAAATTACCCTTTCTGCGTGGCTCTTTGAGGCTGTGCAAGCACTCGAAGTGCTCACGATCAATCGCGCCTATTTCAAGATTCGCGGAGGGGTTGAAAAGCGGCTCTATGAAATCGCACGTAAGCATTGCGGCCGACAAGCTACCTGGTCAATTGGCGAGGAAGAACTGTTCAAGAAAACCGGGTCGACTGGAAGCATTCGCGATTTCAGGCGCATTCTGAGAGAGGTCGTCAAGACGGACTCTTTGCCCGATTACCGTGTGCGGTACGACGAGAATCTTCGCAAGGTGACTTTCTACACGAAGAACATGAAAGCGCTTGGCATGGAGGCGCTTGAAAAGATCGTTGCTGCGGCGTGACCTCGGCGGCTTCCGGCCTTCGGGGTAGCGTTCCCCTATCGGGGTATCGTCCACGCTTCCTGACGGGCCATCGGGGCATCACCCACGTTCGGCGCAGTCGGAAACCTGCCACTTCCGCCGTTCTTCGCAATATGCGTTGTGGATTGTCGATAAAACGGCGCAAAACTAGCACGCACAGCCCATCAATTAGGCAAAGGCCGAACGATAGACGCTGAAAAATGGCGGATATGCCCAGTTTTATATCTATCGGGGTATCGTCCACGCGGCGGCGTCGGGAATCGTCCACGCTCTCGTTTTCACTGGTGAAAATTTTTCGACCGAACCGTCGCACTACTACCACTACGCCCTTCCGCCACCGTCACGATTTTCGACGGCGACCAATGATGCTGGTATCGAGTTCGACAAAATCACCGCTAGTCCTGCCGACCGAAGTAGGCACTGCCTGCTTCCACTCCCTGCGATTCATCATTTCAGTGCCCTTCTCTACTGATTCGACTCCAGCGGCGCTTCTGTATTCCAGTCTGCCGACATAGAGGCGCTGATTGCGCGTGAGCAGCAATCCAGGGATCGCCGGGTGTTCCAGCACTGTATCTCCCAGCACCTCGGGCGGAAGTCCGGCGACCATTTCTATCTGTTCATCTGTGGGGTTTGTGAGGCAATAAGCCGAGCCAGTCGCCGTTGTCGCCTCGAGCGACGACGGCGACTGCGTAGCAGCCGTGACGCGCGAAGGCGCGGCGTTGGCTGCTACGACCGGCGCAACCAGCGCCGGCGACGTTTTTTGCGGGCGCGATAGCGCCTCAGAATTCGCTGACGTCGCAGGCGTCGCCTGCGACGTCAGCGTTCCCGATCCCATCAAGGGATCGGGCGGCGCAAAACTCCGCGAGGACGTTCCTTTATCGGTCTCTGAATTTCCCGACCCGTCACTGCTTTCATCCCCTTCGGTTGATGCTTCCGAGGGCGGCGCACTCACAGCGGATTTTGCGTCTAGGGTAGGTGCTGGCAATCCTGGGGCGTTACCGATTGACGGTACTGCTGAGAACGCGTTGATTGCCGTCGCCGCGCGACGGTCCCCCTCTGCCGATACCGCCGAGCGAATAGCCTGCTTGGTCGCCTGTATATCGCGAGTCCGGTCTACTTCAACCGTCGTTTTCTCTGCAACGTCGATAACACGCTCCATGCGCTTCAAGTATTTCTGGCATTCGTCCAGCATATCGAGCAGGCATTCGTTGTAGTACGTCCGAACCGTCGCCAGTGCGATTGGGAAGCCCGCCTGATTGAGTACCCGGTGGAGTTGGGCGAAAGACATGCCGCGCTGTCGCATCACGTATAGCTTGGGCATCATCTCCTTGAAAACCGTCCGATAGCTGTATTCGTCGGGATCAACCGCCACGGCAGCTACTTCGAGGCTCACGCCGATAGCGTGCTTATCTACGATGCCGATCTTGCGATTCGGCTTCTGAATGACTGTCATTCAAGCCCCCTGCTTTGTTGTCTGCTGTCGCTCGGCGTCGAGCTTTTCGAATGTTTTGCGAAGCATGGTCAATTCGATTTCGACTCCGCCTGCCGCGAAGATTCGCTGGATTTTCGCGAACGTCACGCCTGCTTTTCGCATCGTCGCTATCTGATCCAGCACCACACCAACAGCGGCTTCCGCGTCAGCAATCTGTCTTTCCTTTCGCGTCAGGATTCGTAGCGAAGTGATCCGCTCCTTGTCTTCTAAGCTAATGCTTTTGGTCCGCACGCGGCTTACGTCACTTCCCAGCTTGGCCTTCATGCTTTCTCAAGTCGTTGTCGACTGCCTGAAACTTTGATGGCTGCAACATACCATTTGCGCCCAATTTAGTCCAAAAAAACAGCAACAACTAATGCAAGTTCCGTCACACTGGCGTACATTTCTTCCTCAGCGGTTCGCCTCGAAGGCGTCGAAAAAGTGTCGGCAACCTACGGTTGCCGAATAGCAAAGCCGACTACCTTTCGCCGCTATCGCGTCCCAATTTCGTCTTCAAATCATCTTCAAACCATGTGAATCCGCAAAACGAATTCTGGGACAGGATGCCAGGTGTGGCCACAAACTGAAGTTTGCGGCCCCAACGGGGTAATGGCTAGGTCGCTTCGCGCCCGTCGCCATTACCCCTCCTGGGGATGCTCAGGGCTTCGCCCCGAGACCCCGCTTCGCGAAAACTGCAAGCCGCCGCGGCAGCGCAGCGGATGGAGAACACTAGATGGGTTTCAGACAGAAGGACGGGCCGAATGCGACCGTCACAAAGAAATTTCGCGTCACGCCGGAAGACGCGATAGAGATTGAAGCGAAGGCTCGCAAGAGCGGCCTCACGTTTTCCGAGTACGTCCGACGTTGTGCGCTCGGGCGGCGTACTGCCGCGCGTTACGACGCCGACGCAGTTGAGGCAATCACGCGACTGGCCGAGGCGGTTGGACAACTGCGCAACGCCGTTGCCAGCGGCGACGCGCAGTTCGACGGCGAGAATTTCCGGCTGATTGGAGCCGAGTGCGTCAAGACTTTGGAACGGATGGTCTGACCGTGATTGCAAAGCAAATCGCAAACCGACATGACGGGCATTCCGATTTCGGCACGCTGGCGAAGTACATCACCAGTGGGATGACCGACGCGCAGTTGAGCCAATTGGCAACGGATCTTCCGGGTTTCGGACAGCTCACGCAGTATGTTGCGCAGGAGACGGATGACGCAGGTAAGGAAAAATGCGTCGCCGTCAGCATGAACCGCCTTTTGTCGGTCGGAGCCGCGCCGGTCCAGTTCTTCCAGACCGCCAATAGAAACCCGAGCGTGAAGAATCCGGTAATCCACCTGGTTGTGAGTTGGCCGGAACACGAACGCCCGTCCTACGATGCGGTCTTTGCCGCGAGCCGGGACGTGCTCAAGTCGTTGAACCTGCATGAGCACCAGTGGCTCATGGCGATTCACAATGACACCGACAATCTGCACTGCCACATCGAGGTCAGCCGAATCCATCCGGAAACCTTCAAATCGCAGCATTTGCCGTGGATGCATAAAACGTTGCATCGTGCAGCGCGAGAAATCGAAATCAAACATGGCTGGTCCCACGACAACGGACTATTCGTTGTGCGTGAATTGCCCGATGGCAGGAAATTCGTTGTTCCGAATGACGCCTACAAGGAAACCAAAGGCATCAAGCACGAAGCCTATGTTCAACGACTCGACCGTATGGAAGCGTGGTCGGACGAGCGCTCCCTTGTCGACCATTGCAGGGACGTTGTTACCAACGAACTGGTCTCGACAATCGCGGCCGGCAAAGACTGGGACGCTGTTCATAGCGTCTTCGAAAAGCACGGCATGCGAATCGAAAAGGCGGGGAGTGCTGCATTCCGGCTTGAGGCGATGACGCCCGATGGCGAGATCGTGAAACTACCTGTGAGTAAGGCATTGCGAGCCGTAAAGTTTGGTGAGGTCGAAAGCGTAATCGGTCCATTCAAACCCAGCGGAAAGCCTCTCCAACCGGCAGTCACGGCGCAGTCGCAGGCAACTTCGACAGCGCAAACGACGGGAAAGGCCGCACCGCCTAAACGAGATCCCTTGAAGCGAGAAGCGAGGCGCCTGGAACGAGCCGCCGAAAGAACGGCGCTGATCGAGCGGTTTAAGGCCGAGCAGAGTATGACCAAGGCGAATCGCGCGGAATCGGACGCAGCGCTGCGCACGATAACAACCGAGAAGAGAGCACAGGTCTCAGCGCTCAAGCAGGCATTGGCCCGTCAGCGACATGAGGCGAGGCAATCAGCGTTGGACCCCAGCCAACGGAAGGCGCTTTACAGTCTTCTGGCCTTCGAGCGTGCGCGCGAGCTCGCGCGCATCAGCGCCGAAGCCGAACAGAAACGCGCGCTTGTTATAGCTGCCCGCGTTCCTTCTTTGTCGTGGCGGGCGTGGCTGGAACGTGAGGCCAAGGAGGGCGACGCGGCTGCACTCAGTGCGCTGCGTGGCATCGTGTACCAGGAGCGCCGCGACGCGAAGAAAGCTGGTGTGACGCTCCCAGCCGATGAATCGGTGGAGGACGATCCGGAGAAGGTGCTCGCGGAATTGCTCGCCCGAGAACGCGAGGAAGATGCGATAAGGTCAGCACAGCCCAATCGAATCCGCGCGCATCAGTCCGAGGCATTGATGCGGGAAATCAGCGGTTTGCGCTGGAAAGTGACCAACAATGGAAACGTCGAATATCGCCGGGAATCTGGCGCGACCGTCTTCGTGGATAAAGGAAACAAGCTGACCTTTGACCGCAAGATTGTCACCGACGCGGACCTTGCGCTGGCCCTGTTCCATGCGCGCGAGAAATGGAGCGGCGGCATCGTGCTGACGGCAGGCGACACCGTATTTACGCAGCGCATGGTGAAAGCGGCGGTCGCGGCTGGGATCACTGTCAAGAATCCCGAGCTACAGCAGATGCAGGCGGCGTTCCAGGCACAGCGGGATGCAGCAGATGGAATCGTTGCTTCCAAGCCGACACGCGGAAATGGCCAGACGAAGCCGAATCAGGGAGGCAGCAGTAGCAGCAGCAGCAAACGCCGCCGCTAGGGAATTTTCACCAGTGAAAATATGCAAAGGGCGGATCAGGGAGACCCCCGACCCGCCCATTTGGTTTGCAGATGGAAACGAATCTTCGCTCGCAACTAACCGTCTGCCGCGACCGTAACCCTCGAAGAATCAGGCCCAGAAGCTCCGATGACCCTTGTGAGCACCGAACGCCATCAGGAAGGCAACGACAGCGAGCAGGACATGCGGGACGATTCCAGCATGAAAGCCTGTTGCGATTTGCCAGCCTGCTACACCCCAGGTCAGGCTCAGAACCACCGACAAGAGACCACCGAGATATGGGACACGAAGTGCAGCAAGGAGACCGAGCGCAACAGCGATGAAGGCGATCCATGAGTGCAGGGCGAAGCCGAGCACGCCAGCTATGAAGACCACTTCGATATTCACCAGCTTGGACGCGTCATAGTCGCGGCGCGCCTGATTCATTGCTTTGGTCAATTCAGCTTGGGTCATCTTATTCCCCATCTCTTATCACTTACCACCATTATGACGTCATGATATTATGATGTCAACAACTATTTGAGTGTTTACGCCTGCGCCTACTGCGATTTTCACTGGTGAAACTATGTAGACGGCAGCATTCCCCGAGCGAACTTCTCCATCGGCTCCCAGCGCTCGTTGATTTCGATGTGAGTGTACTGGGAAGTGGTCGCGATAGAAGCATGCCCCAGATTGTCTTTCGCGTGTGCCGGCGACGTTCCGAGACGGATGGAGTGAGTGGCGTGCGTATGGCGCAGCCAATGCCCGCTTGCACGACGCAAATCCTCTGCGGCCTCTGAATCACCCAGGAGACGCGCGGCCTGCGTGAAAATCCGCTTATACGTTTCCCCAACGGTCGATGCAGACAGCAACCCCGCACGGTCATTGCCGTCAAGGCGACCAACAAGCGGAATCGGGTCTTTCGATGCCGCAAGGGCAATGAGCGACCCTGTATAACCTCGCGACAGTAGATACGCGCGTAACGCGTCGACAAGCGGGGTTGGCAAAGGCACCTTGCGACTCTTTTTGCCTTTGCCGATCACGCGCAGATACCACCGCAATGACACATCAGTCGGATCAGCCGCTTCGAAGTGTTTCAAGTCCTGGACCTTTGCGCTTGCGATTTCCGAAACCCGCAATCCGCCAAAACAGCCCAGCAGCAGTAAGAACCGGTCACGAAATGCAGTCGGTGACAATGCCGCGGCTTCTTCCGAATACGCGCCGTTGATGAGGAAGTGCCACTGGCCGATGCTAAGGCTACGGTCGGACGGATCGCGGTCCCCACCGGGTTCGGGGCAGGTCCCCGATGACACCTTGACTCCCCGAAACGGGTTTGACGCCAGATAGAGTTGGCTCGTCAGCCAGCCACAAAGGCTGCTTGCCGCTGCGATTGCCATCTTGCAGCTTGACGCCGACAGTGGCCCGGTGAATGGTCGCCAAGCTGGGGACCAACGCTCCGCGCCGTGCGGACCCACCCAGACGTCCGCAGGCTCCGGGTTTAAAAGGAAGTCCCGGAACGCTCGCGCGTCATCGGTATTAAGCGATGACAGCGCTTTGCCCCGCGCGAAGATCGACCAAAGCAGCAGGCGTTCTGCCTGAGTGCGATAAGCACGCCACGTATGGGGTTTGTGTTCAAAATCCCGCAACCAGCTATAGATCGCCGCGTAGTCGTTGTTCGCGTCGATCTGCTTGCGCTCAATCGGCGCGCGATTGCGGCCCGTAGAGCCGTCAAGCGAGGCGGGGACCGTCAGAGCCTCCAGTGGAGCGATAGAGGCCGTGGGCGCACGCGTGAACGCTTCTGGCGTTGTAGCCTGGAGTTGTCGGCGCGGAACCAGCGCGCGTTGTGAGAGGACATGGCCAATGCTGTCCGAGTGACCCGTTAGCCAGCTAGTCACGCGGGTAGCCCGCTTTTCACCAAGACCGGCGATTTTGGTCCACCACCTATGTCCGTCGCGATTGCAACGGTTCACCAGATCATCGAGCGTATAAATCTGTGCAGCATTGAGCCGAGCAGCCAGGGCTGGCTCAAGCCAGCCTACGATCATGTGATGCAGCTTCGGTGTATCGACTAGACTGACTTCAAGCGACCGAAGCGCCGCGAGCTGGCGCACGCGCAGGCGCTCTTTTGCACCTGATGCACGCCGGTCGGCAGCGACGGGCCGATCCCGCTGCGCTTCCTCAAAATACGCGATCAGGTCAGACTCGGACAGCACGCCTTCCGGATCGAACTCAGCGGCAAACGTCTCGAGTGTTTGCTCGTTCGACGCTTCCGCCGACGCTCCGGAAGCGGCCGGAACCGGGATAGGGCCAAGACCGAGAAGTAGAGCGCTTCGCCGGTCGCCGCTGCGCGTTGCGGCGAGCGTGAGAGTCTGTCTGATCCACTTGAACTCAGACCGGATCGACCGGACGTCCCTGGGCGAAAAGTGCAGATACCGTTCTGCGGCCTTGTCGATTTCCACGCCTTCGAGATACGCACGATAGAACGCGAAATGATCGGCTCCGACCTTCCGGCGCTCGCTGCTTTTTCTAGTCATTTGTTCGGCAAGTGATTGATTGCGCTGGGGAAAAATGAAGTGTAACGAAAAATCCCCCAGTTGTGACGAAAAAAACAGCACCCGTGATAAGTACAGTTATCAACGATGCTGGTTGTGTCTGAGACGTTCGTTGGTCGCGTCCGTAACTCAATGAGCGCATGGGTATGCCGATCCTGATTGATTCGCGTGACCTGATGCTGGCGACGCTGCGTCGGCGCGCATTCTCGGATAAGGATTGGTTGTTTCAGTGGAAGTACGACGGCTACCGGTGTCTGGTGAAAAAACAGCGCGAGCGGGGTGTCGAACTCGTCAGCCGGGAAGGCAAATCGCTTAATCGCTCCTTCCCCGAGGTTGTCGCGGCGGTTGCAGCCCTACCTGGTGACTTCGTGTGGGACAGCGAACTTGCGGTCGGTGGTGCGCGCGGAGAAGAGGCATTTGCCCAGCTCCAGCAACGGGCCAGAACGAACTCGCCTAAGAGCGTGCCCGCAGCCGTGCGACGCTGCCCCGCGCGAATCTTTGTGTTCGACATGCTGGTATCGGAAGGCGTTGACCTACGCGGAAAGCCCCTGGTTGAGCGCAAGGAGATGCTGCGCGACTCGTTCGAGGACACGTCCACGCTGGTTTATGTGACGGACGTGGAGGGCGTAGGTGAACTCGCTTTTGAGCAGGCTCAACTTCACGATTTTGAGGGAATCGTCGCAAAGCGTAAGGCATCGACCTATGTGCGGGGCCGCTCGCTGAATTGGATCAAGGTCAAGAACGGGTCGTATACCCGCCGTGCCGCACTGGGTTTTGGCGCGAGCGCGAAGGGTGGGTGAATGTCCCTGGGACGCGTCGGCAGCAGCAAGGAATGAACGCGGTCGCCGTTTTCACTGGTGAAAATCACCAGAGCCAACCCAATGGGCGGCGGCGGCGGTGGCGACGACGACAGCGCGCTGCATCAGCGCGACTACCTGCGCTTCGATGCAGTGTTCGTCTTTGAAACGCTCCCGAGCGATGCCTGACCGTCCTGATAGCGCACGCGCAGCAGGGCGTCGGATGGCATGAAAGCATTTGCGTCATGGTATCCGAGCGCGGCGACGTCATGAACAACTGCATCATTGCGTCCGATGTTTTGCACCGCATGACGCTCGGTGCGATAAACGATGGGTCCGCAGTATTCACCCTTGAACGTGTCCGTTTCCTGCAAGACAAGTCCATTGTCGGATGCAAACGCTTTGGCTTCCTGCGCCGAGAGCGCGCGGATTGCGCGAAGCTCGTTGAAGTACGACTGCACGACGTCCACCGCATGCTCAAAAGTCGGGGTGTAATCGCGCGTGTCGATGGCGTTGAAGCGGTCCATCATCGCTTGCGGCGGCGCCTCAAGTGCAGCCCCAAACCTGTCCAGGTGCCGATACAGGAACGGTCGTGCATGCGCGAGGGTATCCGGTTCATGCTCGATGACCATCGACAGGTCGAACAGGTCGCGAGGGGTGCCCTGGTCGCCACGGTGGTACATCTTTTTGGCGACGATTTCGGCTGCCGTCTCCACATTGACCGGTCGGTCAAAGAGCGTCCACGTTTCGTATGCCTGCGCGTCCGGAACCAAGTTAGGCGAGGCTACGAAGTCGATTTCTCCATGTTCTAGCTGTAGTTTGATGAACGAATGGGACTCACGATATTGACCGTCGCACATATTCTCCGCCACCGAGCTAAGGCGTGGGTTCACATATCCCAGCGCTTGTGTGTCGGGCACAAAGAAATCGATGTCCTTACTCACCCGATGGTTGTGCCGGAGCATCAGCACAGTGCCACCACCAAATGTGAAAAATGGATTGGATTTGCCGTACTTCGCGATCTCATCAACGAGCGTCAGGGCGTTTGGCAGGAGAGTCTGCCAAAGCCCTGACGGTAGTTCTTGAGGTTGGCTCATGCCCAGAGTTCCTTGCGGGTAATTGAGTGGCGTTGCGCGAGCTTCGTGACGTTGGCCCAAATCTCGGTCGGCGGGCGATGCTCCTGCTGCGCCGCTTCCTGAACAGCCATAACCACATAATCAAGCGGCGACTCGTCAAGGAAATGGCCGACATGTGCCTCAAAACCTGACGGCACCTCGGCGGTCGCAAGCGTGCGCTCAAGCATTTCCTGAGTCAGCTCCCCACGGTAGCTCACGCTCGCGTTCTTTGCGGCCATCCACAGGGCACGCTTCGGTTTGTTCGGCGTAGGAACGAACGCCAGGCCGAGCACTTCCATAACCTTGGCGACCCGTTCAAAGCCCAGATCATTGGTGCCCGCTTCGAGCGTCTGAATGGCGCGGGGCGATTGCTGCGCCATCCGGGCAAGGCGCTGTTGCGTCAGGCCAAGGGTGCGCCGCCGCTCGCTCACCAGTTTCCCGAGGGATTTAATGTCCATAGCCATACTGAAAACCTCCGCTCTCAGTATAGGCCCGGGTGCATGAACACGCAAAATTTTGCGTGTCACGGGTGCCAGTTTTGGAGGCGGATGACCCGACCATCTGTCTCTATTTTCAGGCCGCGATTGATCATGAGAGCCTGCGTGCCAAGATGCACGACGAGGGACAGGAACTCGTCGTGGTCCATCGCAAGGAAATCGCGCACCGCAGCCGTCCTCGCAAAGTCCTTTTCATGCAGGAGCACGTCAACGCGTGTCTTGCGCCCTGTGCCCGGTAAAACGCTGAGAGCAACAGCTTGCTCCAGCGCGCTACGTGATGCGTTTGCGCCCATCGCGATCCCCCTTTTGAGCGGCTAGATACGATTAGAAGTCGAGGGTGATCCTCGGCCAGAGACGTGTGCCAGCCTTGGCAAACAGGCGGCTATGCTCTGCGCCGTGAATTTCAACAGCGACTGGTGTCGCGCCGGTCCTGGCAACCAGCCATTCAAGCCCCGGCTGGTCGGATTGGCGTTGCCCCGAGGGCGAAATGGACCCTTCCGGAAAGACCATGACGTTGGCACCGGAAGCGATAGCGCGCCGAAGCGAACGGATGCCAAACGGTGCTGTCGCGTCGATTGGGACAACCGAACCGAAGCCCATGCGCGACAGGAACCCGAGGCCGATACGAGCGGCCCACGAGCGGCGCGAATAGTCCGTGTCTACTGCGAACACGAGCGGAACCGGACTGGCCAGGGCGACGATGATTCCGTCAAGCAGTGAAACATGGTTTGCATGGACCACAGCACGCCCACGGCGCAAGGCAGCGCAAGCGTTGGTGCTGTATTGAACCTGTACCCTGAGAGCGCGCAGGCCGAACGCGGCGATGCAGTGCTTCACGACCTT
>NZ_JARBTA010000006.1:0-264716 GCF_048957375.1 Paraburkholderia sp. A1RI-2L | reverse complement strand
ATCCACGACATCCTCGCCAATCGGGCCCGCTATGGCCGGGTGGTCATCCTGTTCGGATGCCGGCACCCGAAAGAGATGCTCTATCGCAGCCAGCTCGAGCAATGGCGTCGACGGGCCGATATCGAGGTCGAAATTACCGTGGATCATGCGGATGCCGGCTGGCGCGGGCACGTTGGTGTTGTGCCGTCGCTGATCGCACGCGCCGCGTTCGACAGAAGCACTGCGACGGCGTTGATCTGCGGTCCGGAGGTGATGATGCGCTTTGCCATCAGCACGCTGCGCGATGAAGGGATGCCGGCCGGGCACATCTATCTGTCGATGGAGCGCAACATGAAGTGCGCGACCGGCCTGTGTGGTCATTGCCAGTTTGGGCGGGCTTTCATCTGCAAGGATGGCCCCGTCCTGCGCTACGACACGATCATGGACCTTTTCTCCGTGCGCGAGATATGACATGCCAGCACCCCATCGTACACGGCTCGCTGTCTGGAAGTTTGCCTCATGCGACGGATGCCAGCTTTCGTTGCTCGACTGTGAGGACGAACTCCTGCTGCTCGCCGATGCGATCGAGATCGCGAACTTTCCCGAAGCATCGAGCGATATGCGCGACGGTCCGTATGATCTTTCGCTTGTCGAAGGATCAATCACCACCGCGCACGATGCGAAGCGCATCCGTCAGATCCGGCGGAAGTCCAGGCATCTGGTAACGATCGGGGCTTGCGCGATGGCAGGCGGCATCCAGGCGTTGCGCAACTTTGCTGACATCAAGGAATTCGTCGCCGCAGTCTATGCGTCACCGCAGTACATCAGCACGCTTGCGACATCAACGCCAATTTCGGCTCATGTCGATGTCGACTACGAATTGCATGGCTGCCCGATCAACAAGGTGCAACTTCTCGAGGTGATTTCGGCGTTTCTCGCTGGCCGCAGACCGGCGGTTCCCGCACACAGTGTGTGCATCGAATGCAAACAGCGGGGCACGGTATGCGTCATGGTGCAAGGCACGCCCTGTCTGGGTCCCGTCACGCATGCCGGCTGCGGTGCCATCTGCCCGTCGTATCGGCGCGGCTGCTACGGCTGCTACGGCCCAATGGAGACGCCCAATACGGCCGCGCTCGCGCGTGAATGGCAGGCACTGGGTGCGAGGCCGCAGGAAATCCGCCGGGTATTTCGATCCTTCAACGCCGCGGCGGAGCCGTTTCGAAAGGAGAGCGAGGCCCATGGCGACTAAGACGAGGACGATCCGTGTCGACTACCTCACTCGAGTGGAAGGTGAGGGCGCGCTTGATCTGCACATTCGCAACGGTCGCGTGAGTTCAGCTCGCCTGAATATATTCGAGCCGCCTCGTTTGTTCGAAGCGATGCTACAGGGGCGCGGCTATGCCGAAGTTCCCGATATCGTCGCGCGCATCTGCGGCATTTGCCCGATCGCCTATCAGATGAGCGCCGTTCACGCGATCGAAGACGCCTTCGGCGTACGCGTCGGTGGCCAGCTTCGCGCCCTGCGGCGCCTTGTCTATTGCGGCGAATGGATCGAGAGTCACGCGCTGCATGTCGTGATGCTGCACGCACCGGATTTCCTTGGATTTCCCGATGCCATAGCAATGGCCCGCGAACACGGCGATGCAGTCCGTCGCGGCCTCGCACTGAAGAAGGCCGGAAACGAACTGATGCGCACGCTCGGCGGACGCGAGATTCACCCCGTCAACGTCAGGGTGGGCGGCTTTTACCGGCTACCCACGCGAGCAGAACTGGCACCGCTTGCTGCCAGCCTCGAGCGTGCACGCGATACCGCGATCGATCTAGTCCGGTGGGTGGCGACGTTCCCGTTTCCTGATTTCGAACGCGACTACGAGCTTGTCGCGCTATGTCACTCCGAGGAATATCCATTCAACGAAGGTCGCCTCGTTTCGAGTCGCGGTATCGACATCGACATTGGCGACTACGAATCCGAATTCGAGGAGCGACACGTTCGCCATTCAACCGCGCTCCATTCGTTCGTCAAACGGCGCGGCGCGTATGTCGTCGGTCCGCTGGCGCGATACGCACTGAACTTCGCACGTCTGCCTGCGGATGTGCGCGCGCTTGCCGGCGAGGTCGGGCTCGGCCCGGTCTGTCGCAATCCGTTTCGCAGCATCGTCGTGCGCGCGCTGGAAATCGTTTTTGCGTGTGGCGAGGCGCTGAGATTGATTGCGGGCTATGAGCCACCGGAGCATGCAGCCGTGCCGATCGAGCCCCGCGCGGCAACCGGCTACGGCTGCACAGAGGCGCCGCGCGGCATTTGCTGGCATCGGTATGACATCGATGCGGAGGGTACGGTTCGCCGCGCGCGGATCGTGCCGCCGACCTCGCAAAATCAGGCCAGCATGGAGCACGATCTTGCGGCGATTGCGGCACCGCTCGTCGACGAGCCCGACGCGGTGATCCAGGCTCATTGCGAGCGCAGCATCAGGAATTACGATCCGTGTATCTCGTGCTCCGCGCACTTTCTTGAATTGAGGGTGGATCGAGAATGACGAAGGCGGCTGAACAACAGGCGCGTCAACCGGCGAGGCGCTGTGTCCGCGTAATCGGTATCGGCAATCGGGATCGCGGCGACGACGGCATTGGCTGGGTCGTCGCACACCGGCTCGCGGGCCGCCTGCCGGCCGATGTTTCCCTGCTGACTCGCGGCGCAGACATGATGGACATTGGTGACGACATGGCAGGCATTGACGCGTTGATTTGCATTGATGCAGCCGCGCCAGCTGGATCGCCGGGCCGGGTCCGGCGCGTGGATCTGGCAACCGGCCAACTCGGGCGCAACGGGTCGCCTGCATCCAGTCATGCGTTCGGGCTGGGGGAGGTGATCGCGCTGGCCGAAGCGCTTGGCACGGCGCCGCGAGACATTGTCGTCTATGCCATCGAAGGTGCGTTGTTCGACGCCGGCGCGCCGGTCACGCGCGAAGTCATGGCGGTGGCGGACGAGGTTGCCGACCAGGTTCTCGCGGAAGTCAACAGGCTTCGTGGGAACACACGAGAGGAGACAGATGATGCATGAAACAGGGATCGTTCGGAATCTGGTGGCCCACATAGTGCGCGCGGCACAAGATAACGGCGCAAACAGGGTGGGGGCCGTGCACATATGGATCGGAGCGCTCACTCCCTTCTCGCCGGAGCATTTTCGCGAGCACTTCGAGGAGGAGGCACGCGGTACAGCTGTCGAAGGCGCGACGTTGCACATCGAGCCTTCGAGTGACGTGCATCACGCTCAGGCACAGGATGTGATCCTGCAACAACTCGATCTTGAAGTGCCTGCGAGCGAGGGTGATACGACATGAGCGAGCACCCGTCTGCGGCGCCGGCGCGAGGGCCGCGTGAACGGCTGCGCATCGAGGCGAGCGGCGCCGTGCAGGGCGTCGGGTTCCGCCCGTTCGTGCACCGGCTCGCGGTGAGCGAGGGGCTGGCCGGCTTCGTGCGCAACACTGGCCAGGGCGTGATGCTGGAGGTCGAAGGCCCGACGGAAGCACTGGTGCGTTTCGTTGCCCGGTTCGACAACGAAACGGCGCCGCCTGCTTGTGTGCAGGAGCGTCGTATCCTGCAGGTCGCCTTAAAAGGCGAACACGATTTTGCGATCGCGCCAAGCACGCGCGAAGCGGGAAGTCTCGCGGTGGTGCTGCCAGACCTTGCGGTCTGTGGCGAATGCCTCGATGAAGTGAGTGATCCGCAGAACCGTCGCTATCGCTATCCGTTTACGACTTGCGTGCGGTGCGGCCCGCGCTTTTCCATCATCGAAGACATCCCGTACGATCGCGCGCGCACAACGATGCGGCGCTTTGCGATGTGCGCGGCGTGTCAGGCCGAGTATGACGATCCAGGCTCCCGGCGCTTCCATGCCGAAACAAATGCATGCCCGCGTTGCGGGCCCCGTCTGATGCTGTGGGACACGGCGGGGCGCGAGCGCGCGACAGGGCATCAGGCGCTCGACGAGGCCGCGGATGCGCTGCGCAGCGGGGCAATCCTGGCGCTCAAGGGCCTCGGCGGCTTCCAGCTCCTGGTAGATGCGCGTAGCGAACTCGCGGTCCGTCGTTTGCGGGAGCGCAAAGATCGGCCAACCAAGCCTTTTGCGATCATGGTACCCGGCTATGAACAGGCGCAAGAACTGGCAGCCATCAGTCCGGCGGAGCAGCAACTGCTGTGCTCCAGAGCGGCGCCGATCGTGCTGCTGCGTTCGCGCCCGCAGCCTGCCGGGATCACGCCCGGTGTCGCGCCCGGGAACGCGTGGGTTGGCGTCATGCTGCCTTATACGCCACTGCATCATCTTCTGATGCGCGAACTCGGATTCCCGGTTATCGCCACCAGCGGGAACCGGGGAGGCGAGCCGATTGTCGCCGACGAACGCGAAGCACTCGACAAACTCGCGGGACTGGCGGACCTCTATCTGGTCCATGATCGTCCGATTGCGCATCCGGTGGACGATTCGGTCGTACGGTCAATCGCGGATGAGCCCGTCGTCTTGCGGCACGCACGGGGCTATGCGCCGCTCGAGCTCGCCCTGAAGGCGGGAGGCGATACCCGCTCGATTCTCGCGCTGGGCGGGTATGGAAAGAGCGCAATAGCCATATCGTCGGGCGGGCAGCTCGTGCTCGGCCCATATATCGGCAATCTCGAGGGCAGCGAGGCGCGTGTTGCCTTCGCCCGCTCGGTCGCCGCCATGACGGCGCTGTACGGCGTTGCGGCGCAAACCGTTGCGTGCGATGCGCATCCGGACTACTACAGCACGCAGTTTGCAGAACGCACCGCGATGCGGGCGCAGCTTGTTCCGCATCACATCGCACATGTCCTCGCTGGGATGGTCGACAACGGCCTGGACGCACCCATTCTCGGCGTAGCGTGGGACGGCAGCGGGTACGGCGGAGACGGTACCGTCTGGGGCGGCGAGTTTTTCACGCTCGAACGCGACTGCTACCGGCGCCGGGCGCATCTACAACCATTTCGCCTGCCTGGAGGCGAGGCCGCGGTGCGCGAGCCGGTCCGCGCAGCGCTTGGCGCCTTGTACGCGCTCGCCGGCGAAAGCGCGTTGATCGCCACACGGTTGCATCCGGTCGCGGCGGCGTTGAGCCCACGCGAGCGGCAACTGTTTGCGACGATGCTCGCCCGCGGAATCCATTCACCGTGGACATCGAGCGCCGGAAGACTGTTCGACGCGGCCGCGGCAATGCTTGGCCTATGCAGCCGGGCAAGCTTCGACGGGGAAGCCGCCATGGCGCTTGAAAGCGCCGCCGGGCACGCGGAATATGCGCACGCACTCGGCAAGTCGGTATTGCGCAACGAAGGCGACTGTCTCATCGCCGACTGGCGGCCGTCGCTTGCCGCGCTTGTGCAGGCAAGCCAGCAGGGTGTGCCCGTGCCGGTTCTCGCGGCCGCGTTCCACGACGCGCTAGTGGAACTCATTGTCGAAGTCGCGCAATGTATCGGCATGCGCCGCGTGCTGCTCACAGGCGGCTGCTTTCAGAACGCTCGTCTCACGCAGCTGGCAATTGTCCGGCTCAGGGAGGCGGGCTTTGAGGTGTGGTGTCATCGGCGCGTGCCGCCAAATGACGGCGGTCTTGCCGTGGGGCAAGTCGCGTTTGCGGCTCGCCCGCTGATCGAGGGGAAGCGCTGATGTGTCTTGCCGTTCCCGGAGAGATCCTGAACATCGAGGGTGCCGATCCGCTCATGCGGCAGGGGCGAGTCGCATTCGGCGGCATCGTCAAGCGGGTGAATCTGGCTTATGTTCCCGAGGCGCGAGCGGGCGACTATGTCCTCGTGCATGCAGGCTTCGCCATCGCCGTGATCGATGAAGAAGAGGCCCTGCGGACGCTCGAATGCCTCGCAGCTGTGGATACTCGTGGAGATTCGACATGAAGCACGTCGACGAATGGCGCGATGCGGGCGTGGCGCTTCGCTTTGCCGAGGCCATTGCCGGCATCACGACACGCCCCTGGACGATCATGGAGATCTGCGGTGGACAGACACATTCGATCGTGCGGCATGGCATTGACCGGATGCTGCCTGAAGGCGTGACGCTGCTGCACGGCCCGGGCTGTCCGGTTTGCGTAACGCCGGCAGGGGTGATCGATGCCGGCGTTGCAATCGCAAGCCGCCCTAACGTCACATTCTGCTCGTTTGGCGACATGCTCCGGGTACCGGGTGAGCACGGCAGTCTGCTGGCTGCCCGTACGACAGGGGCGGATGTGCGGATCGTCTATTCGCCGCTCGACGCATTGGCGATCGCGCGCAATGAGCCAGACCGGCAAGTGGTTTTTTTCGCTATCGGCTTCGAGACGACGGCGCCTGCCACCGCCATGGCGGTGCTACAGGCGGAGCGCGAACACCTCGAAAACTTCTTTTTGCTGGTGTCCCATGTGCTCGTACCGCCGGCAATCGAAGCCATTCTCGGTGATCCGGCGTGCGGCGTGCAGGGATTTCTGGCAGCAGGGCATGTGTGCACGGTCATGGGCTATACGGAGTACGAACCCATTGCGCAGCGTTATCGCGTTCCCATCGTCGTGACTGGGTTCGAGCCGGTCGATCTGCTTCAGGGCATTTACCTGTGTATCCGTCAGCTCGAGGCTGGAAAAAGCGAGGTCGAAAACCAGTACAGTCGGGCAGTGCGACGCGATGGCAACACCTTTGCGCGCGATGCCGTCGCGCACGTATTCGCCTTGCAGAACCAGCGCTGGCGAGGCCTGGGCGAGATCGCAGCAAGCGGTCTCGGGCTTGCGCCAGCGTATCGCCGCTACGATGCGCTCGATCGTTTCACGGACGCAGCGCTGCCGACTGAGCAGCCTGGGGTGTGCATCGCGGCCGAGCTTTTGCGTGGCCGCAAGAGGCCGGGCGACTGTCCTGCTTTCGGAACCCATTGCACACCGGAGCATCCGCTTGGCGCGACGATGGTTTCCTCGGAGGGCGTATGCGCGGCCTACTATCGCTATCGTCGGGAAGAGACGACCTGCGGGAGCGAGGCATGCCGCCATGTAAGCCGGGACGAAGCGAGATCGACATGAACAAGAGCGAATCATCTTTTCCTCTGCCCGTTTGTCCGGCGCCGCACGTGACGAGCGGCGTCGTTGAACTCGCGCATGGCGGTGGCGGGCGGCTCACACACCGCCTGATCGACGAGCTTTTCAGGCCCGCGTTCGCCGCAGCGCCAGATGATTTCACGCACGATGGCGCCGTGCTCGCGTTCGAAGGCGCCTCGCCGCATCTTGCGTTCACGACAGATTCGTACGTGGTGCGACCGCTGATCTTTCCCGGGGGGGATATTGGTTCCCTTGCGGTCAACGGCACCGTGAACGATCTGGCAATGTGCGGCGCCGAGCCGCGGTATCTGAGCGCTGGATTCGTCATCGAAGAAGGCCTGAGCATCGATACGTTGCGCAGTGTCGTCGAATCGATGCGAGGCGCCGCGGCGACTGCCGGCGTGCGGATCGTAACGGGCGACACGAAGGTAGTGGAATGCGGAAAGGGCGATGGTCTCTACATCAACACGTCTGGCGTGGGGTTGATTCGTTCGCGCTCCGCCATTGCCCCGCAATGCATTCAGCGCGGCGATGCCGTGATCCTGAGCGGCGACATCGGGCGGCATGGTGTTGCCATTCTGGCGGTACGCGAGGGATTGGGGTTCGAGACGGAAATCATGAGCGATTGTGCCCCACTCTCCGGTCCTGTGCTTGCGATGATAGACGCTGGCATCGAGATCCACTGTATGCGCGATCTGACACGCGGAGGTCTGGCGACTGCCCTGATCGAGCTTGCCGATGCTGCAAATGTGGTGATCGAGATAGACGAATCCGCGATTCCGGTCTCGGATGCTGTGCGCGGCGCATGTGAAATTCTGGGCCTCGATGCGCTTTATGTGGCGAACGAGGGCCGGTTTGTTGCAGTGGTGCCGGATTCAAACGCAGCACATGCGCTTGAACACCTGAGGCGGTTCGATCAGATGGCAGAGGTTATCGGTCATGTCGGCGCATGCCCGAGTGGTTCGGGAGTGCGCTTGCTCACGATGGGCGGGAAACGGGAACTGGACATGCTCAGTGGCGAGCAGTTGCCGCGCATTTGCTGATTGGACCGGCCGACCGCCGGGGCTCGCGCTGCTGAAACAGCAGTGAGAATCCAGATCGCGCAAGCGATCATGATCAAATGCGCGGCACCGCGGCCGTAGCGCTCACACGGGCAAGCAGGCGGAGCGCTATTTTGGGGCTTGCTGGTATCGGGAACTCGTGCGGCATCCTTAATACAGCGGGATGGACGGATATTCCAGGTGGCTCTCCACCTCCTTGACCCCCGGAACGTTCCTTGCGGTGACGCAGATTGCCTGGCGTTCTTCTTCGCTCGTAATCGCCCCCCAAAGGTGGACGATGCCTTTACTGACAACCACGTTTTGAGGCAATAATGCCCAGCGGTTGCCGCTCAATGCAGCAAGAATGGCGTCGCGTATCGCCGAATCGTCCGGCGTTATGCTTCCCCGCACATCAGGTCCAACGCTTGCCAATGCACGAACGAGGTCCGCACGACTGACCATTCCCGTCACGTTGCCATCCTTCAGGACGGGAACACGCTTGATTCCATGCCGTTCCATCAGTTCGGCGATTTCAGCGAGCGGTGTGTCTTCGGTCGCGGTAACGACGTTGGTTGTCATCACATCGCCGACGAGGCGCGAGTGCTCCTTCACATATTCGCTGGCGAGTTCCCGTGTCGATGCAACGAACTCCAGCCATCGCGTGCGACGCTTCAGTTCTGTCCCGATTTCAGTTCGATGCAGCAAGTCACCCTCGGTAATCATGCCCACCAGTTTGCCCTCAGTGTCGACCACAGGCATGCCACTGATGTGGTAATCGACGAGCATTTTCGCCGCGTCTCGAACGGTCAAGTCGGGCCGCGCCAAAACCACTGCGGTAGCCATTACATTAATTGCGCGCATTGCTTTCTCCTCTTGCGCAATGTCCGGGTCTGCTGAAGTTTCGCTTGCACCTTGAAAGGCGAAAGGCGAACTGCAGCGCCATCGCGCCATGCGGGGCATCACATGAAGTATGCTAGGTCCGGTTGATGCGGCTCTATCTGATCGAAATCAGGGAAATGCGCGGGTGTGACTGGTCTCGCAATGGATTCCATGGCCATGAACTTTCGTCCGGCGAATCAGTGGCTTGAGCTGGAGGCGCTGGTCTGCCGTTTCCAACGTGATCGTACGGTTGGAGGGCATTCATGGCGCGGATCGTTGCTACTCACTACCAACTGGTTGCCAGTTTCGTGGGTGCGCGGCATTGGAGGATGTCAGTGACATTCACGAAGCTGCGAAGCAGGATGGAAAGTTGAGGAAATGGCGAATATCGGGCTGTTCAATCGGCATTCTCGTCAGCAATGCGAATCGAATTGACGTGACTGTTCGTGGCGCACTGCGCCATGAATGAACTGCATGCCATGATCTGATACTCAGCAGTAGTGGCGCAGGTTGATCATCGTATAGCCGAGCGTCTTGAAGGCGTAGTGCACCTCACTGATGCGTTCAAAGCGCAGCAGCAGGCGACGAAACTTGTCTTCCCAGGCGAACACGCGCTCAATGGTGCGAAAGCGCTCTTCGAAGATTGCCGGATTGAAGCGGCGCTTGCGACCGCACTTCGAGGTTTTGCGTGTGCGTGGGTTCTCGGGAATGTTCGGAACCATGCCACGATTGAAAATCGCCTTACGGTTGACCCGGCAGTCGTAGACGCCATCCAGACTGACGATGTTGCCCTTCAGATTCATCCCAACAGCGCGCGCCATCTGACTGAGTCGTGGCAGCGCATTACGCAGCAGGGGCGATTCATTGCGATTGCCGGCCGCGGCGACGAACGGCGCGATGACGTTGCAGTGGCGGTCGCACAAGGCCACCACCTTGTCACCCTTGAGATGTTTGTGACCGCTGTAGCCGAGGTTATCGCCGCCTTTCTTCGCCGCTGTCGTGGTGCCATCACCGTGAATGACCGTCAGATCAAGCAACCGGTCATCATGAAGCCTGCGAACCGAGCCGGCAAAGATGGAATCGATACAACCCATGGCCTGCCAGCGACGAAATATCCGGTAGATCCGTGCGTAGTGAATCTCAGGCAGGCCTTGAGCATTCCCGTCGATCGGCAGCGTCTTCCATTGACATCCCATATAGAGCACCAGCAGGATGTAGTTGAAGATCCTGTGCAGCGACAGGGTCGGTGCCGGGCCGCGTCGGCCATGACCTTTGGCCAGATGCGGCAAGACAAACTGCTCGAACTGCGCTTCGCTCAATTTCGTTGGAATGGTCTGCCAGCATGGGTTTCCCGTCATTCACACGTCCAGAAATCTGGACTTTAACCTGACCGGGGCGGTCGCGCCGAAACCCAGCCCAGGCATGGTTCGCAGAAAAATTCGACGGTCCCGAGAAACTAGCAACCAGTTGGTTGTCTACGGCCAGTCCGCGTCTGGTCGTGGCGTTGTTGCGTAAATCAGCCGTGAGGACACAGTGGTGCCTTTGTTCATGATCTCAGGCGATACGGACGGACTGCGGGCGTGCGAGTTCCGCCATCCGATTGAGCACGCCCACGCGAACAGCAACCTCGGTCGCTTGCGTGTCGGTGCGACGTGCCCACAGGCACGGGCCCGTGAGCGTCTTGAACCGGTACATCGCGTTCTCGGCCAGCGAACGACGGTGATAGCCGCTTTGCTGCTTCCATTCGCGTCGACTGCCTTGTGCGATGGCGTCGATCGCCTCGTTGCGCCGGGCCCCGCCGGGCGTGGTCGACGGCCAGTGAACGGCCCCTTCGCGAGGCGGAATCGAGGGCGTCGCGCCGCGCGCGGTGATCGCCCCGTAACAAGCCTGCGTGTCGTATGCACCGTCGCCGCCGATCGTATCGATGGGCTCGTCGACCGGGATCTGATCCAGCAGTTCGGGCAACACTTCGCCGTCCGCGACATCTTGATGCGTCATGAGCGCCGCGCGCAGTTGGCCGGTGTTCACGTCAAGCGCCAGATGAACCTTGCGCCAGGTTCGGCGCTTCGAGTATCCGTGCTGACGGACCTTCCACTCGCCTTCGCCATGGACCTTCGCACCGGTGCTGTCGATCACCAGATGCAGCGGCTCGCTGCTGCGGATGACCGGCAGCCGCACCTGCAACGTCTGAGCGCGGCGGCAGACGGTCGTGTAGTTTGGTACCGGCAAATCGGCGAAGGCCAGATCGCGCAGGCTTTGCGCAAAACCTTGCAGGGCGCGCAACGGCAAGCGGAACACGGTCTTCAGGCCGAGCAACGCCTGAATCAGCGCATCGCTGTATTGGCGCGGACGACCGCGCGTGGGCTCGGCGTCGGGCATGTTCGCAAGCGCGTCGTCGTCGATCCACATCGTGACGTTACCTCGGTTGATCAGGCCGGCGTTGTATTCAGTCCAGTTTCTGAGGCGATATTTTGCCTTCGGCTCCTGCGTCCCGCTCTTGTCCTTGCGCATGTTCTCGCACGCAAAGATCGAGAATCTACGCAGGAACCCGAATGGTTAACAGAGGCATCGTTAAGCCTGTTGCGCGTAAACGTCACCGCAGCGGGCCGGATTAATGCAACAACGCCTCTGGTCGTGGCAGGGGATAATGCAGACTGGCCGTAGACAACGGGTAAGGAAAGTTACTTCGCATAACAGAATATTTATCTTTGACGGGGCTTGACTTCCGGTTCCCCATAGAAGAGCGTGTTAGGGAAGGTCTGCACAACACGTTTTCAGAGCGCTAATCCTTTTCGAGGTTGAGCATATCGGCCGTAAGCTCTGCTGACAGGTTGGTTGTCCAGCTTTTGAAGCATGACGACCGCCGTTTGACGAGACTTACGGCCTGATCCGCCAGGTTTTTCACGCTTTGCATAGAGCCTTGCGCGCCATCCAGAGGTTGCCCAGCGCAAACAGTGTTGTGATCTGCGCCGTGTTCTTCACCAATCCCCGATACCGCGTCTTCGTATAGCCAAACTGCTGCTTGAGCACGCGAAACGGATGTTCAACCTTGGCGCGCACGCCAGCCTTCAGGCGCTCAATCTGGTTGTATATCGCGTCAAGACGATTGGTCAGCTCCAGTTGTCGACGTTTGCCCGGTCGCATCGCGACATGCCAGCGCACCGTGTTCGCCTGACAGCGCTTTTCAATACCCTGATATCCGGCGTCAGCGTACACATCCTTTTCTTGGCCGTGCAACAACGCTTCGGCCGCATTGATGTCGTGCACGTTGGCCGCCGTACCCATGACGGTGTGGACCAGACCCGACTCCGCGTCCACGCCGATGTGCGCTTTCATCCCGAAGTACCATTGATTTCCCTTCTTCGTCTGGTGCATCTCAGGGTCCCGTGTACCCGAGCCGTTCTTTGTCGAACTGGGTGCGCTAATCAAGGTCGCATCGACCGCTGACCCAGCCTTCAACATCAAGCCTTTTTCACTCAGGATCTCATTGACCAGTGCGAGCATCTGCGCGGCCAGACCGTGCGTTTCAAGAAGATGACGGAATCGCAGAATCGTGCTCTCATCCGGCAAGCGCGTCATACCTTCGCCCAGCCCTGCAAACTCACGATACAGCGGCACGTCATAAAGTGCCTCTTCCATTGCCGGGTCCGAAAGCCCAAACCACTGCTGCATGAAGTGAATCTGCAGCATCGTCGCAACCGGAAACGGTGGCCTTCCAGTCTTGCCCTTCGGATAGTACGGTTCGATCAACGCAATCAACCTCGACCATGGCACAACACGCCTCATCTCATCGAGAAATTCCCGCTTGCGCGTGCGTTTCGTTGAAAGATCCAGACCAAGACCGAGCTGTGTCATCGACGAACTCCTTAAACTTGCCTATCTTCCAGGATAGCCGAACGAAATTTCAACGCCAGGACTTTTGCAGACCTTCCTTATTTAGTACTACAGCCGTAGATTTTTTTGCTATAGTTGATTAGTACTACTACGTGAGAATAAGCCGATGCGTGCAATTGCAAAATCGTGGGAACGTGAACTGTACGCATTGCATGAACGCCTCGGACACCTCTTCAGACGCCCTGAGCCTCGGCAGCGTTCACTGGCATATATGAAGGGACTGCTGGGCACAGTCGAGCGCAAGAACGGCTGGCAACTTGCCGAATGGATGGGAGAGGAAACACCAGACGGCGTGCAGCACCTGCTCGAGCGAGCGCAGTGGGACGCCGATGCCGCGCGTGATGTGCTGCGCCAATACGTGGTTGAACGACTCGGCGAGCGTGATGCAGTGCTGATTGTGGACGAAACGGGTTTCGTCAAGAAAGGCGAGCACTCGGCCGGCGTTCAACGCCAATACAGCGGCACGGCGGGCCGAATCGAGAATTGCCAGGTCGGCGTATTCCTCTGCTATGCCGGTCATGGCGGCAGTGCATTCATAGACCGCGAGCTGTATGTACCGCGGGCATGGACCGATGATCCAGCTCGCTGCAAAGCAGCCGGCATACCGTCGACGTTGGAGTTCGCAACGAAGCCACGGCTCGCGCGAAGCATGCTTGAGCGTGCGCTGGATGCTGGCCTGCCATGCGGCTGGGTCACAGGTGATGAGGTTTATGGTGGTGACCGTGACCTGCGGTTGTGGCTCGAGTCACGCGGGCAGGCCTTCGTGCTGGCAGTCGCAAAGAATGAGCCGCTATGGTGGCAAGGGCCGAAATACGTTCGTGCAGACAAGATAGCCGAAGCGTTGCCGTCAACGGCATGGGAGCGCCTGTCGGCTGGCGCGGGCGCCAAAGGCGAACGTCTGTACGATTGGACAATGACGCCACTATGGAGGCTGCAGATCACCGCCGAGGAACGTAGCTTCGGCCATTACCTGCTGGTACGGCGCAGTCTGGATGAAAAGCGTGAGCATGCATACTATGTCGTCTACGCCCCACGCAGTAAAGCTTCACTGCAGATTCTGGTGAATGTTGCGGGACGCAGGTGGGAAATCGAAACTGGCTTTGAAGCGACCAAGGGGGAGTGTGGCCTGGATCAGTATGAGGTGCGTCGATGGCGCGGGTGGTACCGCCACATCACCCTGGCACTGCTGACGCACGCAGTACTCGTCACCCTTCGGATCGAGGGTAAAAAAAACTCCTGAAGGCATGATGCCCCTCAGTCCGCAGGAAATTCGTCGACTGCTGTGCCGCCTGTTATGGCGCGCCGTCCACCCCATCAATCATGTGATTGCATGGTCAATTTGGCGACGTACTCACCAGTGGCGCGCGCAACAGTCCCATTATCGACGCCGTGGTTTTACCCCGCCTGTCGGTTAGCATCTACGGCTGTAGTACTAGCCAATGTCAAGGGTCACGAACATCCGTTGCCCATTGCGCAAAACCAGCAAGGCGACCGCATTTCCGCTGTTCTCGAATTTCTGCCTGAATTGGGCCGGACTCGATACGCGTGCGTTATTGACCATAAGGATGACGTCGCCTGGTTCGATCCCGGCGAATGCAGCGGGCCCGACACTCTTTTCGACACGCACGCCTCCCCTGGCGCCGATCTCGCGTTGTTCGTCAGGCGTCAAGCCGCGAACTGTCAAGCCATCGGGAGCGCTAGCCTGCGCAACGGTGGCAGACTGCGAAGTGGCTTCGTTGAGCCGACCGAGCACGACCGTTGTATCGTGAGTAGTGCTTCCCCGCCAATACGTGAGGCGTACTGTCGAGCCCGGCATGAGGTCAGCAACAACCACAGGCAATCGCGCTGAATCGTTGATCGCGACACCATTGATTTGCAGGATCACATCGCCTGGCCGCAGCCCCGACTTTGCCGACGGCCCGCCTGGATCGACGGAACTCACGAGTGCACCTTCGGGTTTGGCAAGGCCAAAAGATTGCGCGAGCGGGCCGCTAACGTCCTGGATAGCGATGCCGAGCCGGCCGTGTTGCGCCTTATGGAACTGCTGCAACTGCCGTTCGACCTTCATTGCTTCATCGATGGGAATCGCGAATGCGAGTCCCTCAGCATTGCTTACCACGTCGTTGACTGGCGTCTCGATACCAATGACGTCCCCGGCGAGATTGAAAACCGGGCTTCCCGCGTCGCCGGCTCCTTCCGTCAGGTCTGTTTGAATAAGCGGTATGTACGATTCTTGTGGCAGTGTCCTCGCCATGTTACTGATGATTCCCGCCGTCATCGTATCATTCAGACCATAAGGTGAACCAATGGAGGCCACCCACTGACCCGCCTTCGCGTCGGATGCGGAGCCGATTACGACGGTCGACAGGCCCTTTGCGGGAATCTTGAGGAGCGCAATTCCGCTGGCCGGGTCGTTTCCGACCAGTTCGGCCTTGAATTCACGGCCGTCCCTGAGCGTCACCCGGATTCTCGTGGCACCGGCGACCACCTTTGAATTGGTGAGAATATATCCGTCAGGGTTGATGATGAAGCCAGTGCCGAGTGATTGCGACGAGGTTCGCGTTGCGCTGCCGAATTCGGATGAATACCGCTGGAACAGGCTGGAAAGTGGATCATTGCCATTTCCCGTCGGTGGCCAAAGCGGTGTCATGCGGGCTTCCGGCGTTGCACCCCTTGTGCTGACGTTGACCACGCCGGCCGCGTTGTCGCGAGCGAGAGCGGAAAAATCTGTCACAATCGGCGGCGCCTGATCATGCGACGACCTTGCGGCACTACCCCATGCCGCACCGGACTGGACCTGTGTCACACCGGATTGCGCCATGCAGCCTTGGGACATTGCTGCGACGATCACGATCGTCAGGCGCGTCAGATTGCTATACGCCATCTCACTACTCCCGCCGCGATCGCGTCAGACGTCGTCATCAGATGGGACGTCTGGACGCGATCCCCAAATTCCAACAATTTCAATTTAGGCGGCGATCGTTAAACGGACCTTAAATTGAACGCGCCATGCGAGTGGTCCAGCGCGTGTCCCGGTGGGCTCGAAGCGGGCGTGGAGAAAAAACCTGGCGTGCGTGCGTCGCGCGATGACTGTGGATCCTGGTGCGCTCGCGTACCGGGCCATGAAAAAGGGCCGCGACAATCGGCGTGGTATATCAGTCAAAGCGGGCGGCCTTGCGCTTGCGCGGAATAGCCGGTCAGATCTTAAGGACGTTTTAATTCTGCCAATTTATTTTCGAGGTGTGGCGAGCGAAGTTCGATGCCGCCCTTGCTGTAGGGTGTCGGCGAAAGCAGTCGTCATCCTGAAACGTCGGTGGTAGCAGAAGGTGAGGGGGATGCCATGGGAAACGTTTTGCATAACTGGATCCTGATCGGAAGCAATGCCTACGACGAGTACACGTTCGTGCCGTGGTTGGAAAAGAACGTCTATCGGCGTACGGTCGATCTCAGTCGAATCTGTATTCAGTGAACACGACGCGGACGTAACGGAAAGGTGCCCGTGAATGTTTTCCCTGGGTGTCGTCGTCTGGATCGTCTGGCCTCGGTCCTGGCTTCGCTATCTATGCGGGCGCGAGGAAATCAGACCGCGGGGTAGCCGCAGCCGCTCGACCCCGGTCGGGGAGACAGCTCCTGAAGTGGACAAGAAATGGTCTGTCGGGACGATGCTTGCGCGGATAACGGGCAAATCATGTCATGTGACGAGGGGCGACTCGGCGTAATCGGTAATTCACCGACGTTCTTGCGATCTCAGGCGCTCTGATGCAAGGGCGAGCGCAGGGGATTGCCGGCGAAGAGTGATTTCCACATCCTCGGCGTGAGTTCATGCACGCGCGATGCCGGATGCTGGCCCACGCGCTGCAACACGTCGACCAGATAGTCGTAGGGATCGATGTCGTGCAGCTTGCACGTCACCAGCAGGCTTTGCGCGATACCGATCTGCCTGGCGCCGAGTTCGGTCCAGCAGAACATCCAGTTCTTCTTGCCCATTGGGATGGCGCGCAGCGCCCGCTCCAATGAATTCGTATCGATCTCGACATCCGCATCATCCAGATACAGCAACAGGCCATCGCGGCGCTCACGGACATAGGCCAGCGCCTTCGTGAGCGGACTGCTCGGCAGCAAGCCTTGCGCTTCGAACTGCCTGTCCACCCAGACGAAGAACTGCTGCGCCACCGGCTTCGCATGCTGCTGCCTCCATGCGCGCTTGCCGGAGCCTGTCAGGCCCTTCTGCCGGATGTCTTCCTCGACGCGATACAGCGCGCCGATATGCTCCAGCGCTTCGGCCACGCGTGCCGGCTCGATCTCTTCGGCCTTCACGAAGGCACGCCTGCTGTGCGCCCAGCACTGCGCGTGGGCCAGACCCGTCTTCTTCGCATACCAGGCGTACGCCTTGTAGCCGTCCGTGTGCAGGACGCTGCCAGCCGCCGCGGTTTGCCCGAGCAACTGCTCGACGTGCTCCTGCCGCCGGCTCGGCTGGTAGTGGAAGCAGATCTCCTCGAGCTCGCCCATCACCGGCCAGAAGTACGCCGACTTCATCTTGCCCGGGCCGTCCCGTCCGGCCTTGATCGGCGTCTCGTCCATGCGCTTGACACGCGAGCTCAGGATCGACTGCCACTGCGCGTCGTGGACGGGCTCGATCAGCGCAATGGCCGCTTGCGCGATCTGCGTGAGCCACTGCCGCGACACGCGGATGCCGCACTGGGCAAGCCGCTGATGTTGGCGGTACAGCGGCAGGTGGTACACCAGCTTGTCGATGAGCAGCCCGGCGATGAACGACACATCGGCGCGGCTGCCTTCGATCACACCAACCGGCGCCGCAGGACACGACAGTGCCTGCGTATCGCGCCGCTTGATCACCGGGCGCACGTACTTGAGCACGACATAGCTGCCGGGACGTTGGGCCAGCCGGTGGCTCACACGCTCGCCGATTACTTCGTAATCCTCGGGATCGAGACCTGCGCTCTCGGGGTTCGCGATCTCGATGACTTCGACCGGCACCTTGCCCTCGTCGAAGAACAGCGTTGATTCGTCGACACCCGGGCGACTGGGCGTGGTGCTGCGCTCGTGGCCTGCTATGCGCGTCTTCCTGCCCGGCGCCGGTGCATCGGGCACAGCATCGAAGGCTTCGCCCAGCGTGCCTTGTGCCGCATCGGGCTGTACGATGCGACGCTCGCTCTTGCGGCCGAACAGCTGGCGCTGGAACCACGCGACTTGCGCGCGCAATTGTGCGTTCTCGCTCAGTACCGCTTCGCATCGCGCTGACAACGCCGCCACGTGCGCAGTGAGCGCTACGAGCGTTTCGTCGGTGGCGGCAGTCGATGGCATGGCCACCATCATAGGGCAACGCATGCCTCATGGCGAGGGCCTCACCGGCGACTGTGGCTGCGTGTGCCGGTAACGATGCCGCTGCCGGACGACCTCGATTCCCTCGAGCAACAGCTTCAGTTGGGTGACATCGATCTCACGCGTGTCCGCCCGGTTCCAGTTGGCCAGAAATCGGCCTTGCTCGAGCCGCTTGGCCCAAACGCACCAGCCGCTGCGATCGAAATAAAGCACCTTGATTTGCGTGGCACGACGATTGATGAACGCGAACAGATGGCCCCCAAGTGGATCGACCGGCATGCTGTGGCGTGCGATCGCGTGCAAGCCATCGAACGAGCGCCGCATGTCCACGGGTGCGCCGTACAGGAACACACGTACCTGCTGCTCAGGGAAGAACATCAGCTTCTCGCGATTGTCAGAACGATGCCGCCGGGCAGATCGAGGCGGATCGTCAGATTCGCCTGTCCAGCCTGCGTGCCCGGGTTGATGTGCGTGTCAGTTGCCGCAATGGTCCCCAGATCGACAAAGGCCGAGTCCCCGGCGGATGCATCCACGCCACACGGAGATGCCAGGCCCTGCAAGCGCCGCCGCCAATGATAGAAGCGAAACTCCGACACCGACTCCTCACGGCAGAACGCTCTGACCGTCAGTCCGCGCTCTGCGAAGCGTGCCAGCCTCTGGCGCCACGCTAATTCCACTTCCTCTCGCTTCGCTGCTGCCTTCATCGTCTGCTCCTGATCGCATTGAACGAGGAGCATTCTGCAACGACATCTACGCGAACTCTATAACGCTCATGGCTTACCGCTTACCCTGGTAGATGATCCGGTTCTTGCCGGACAGGGCCTGCCGGAAACGCTCATCGACGAAGCCGTCGAGTTCGGCAGGCATATGGCCACTGTCGGGATACCGGCGAATCTGCGTGATGGTTTCCTGAATCTGCGCCGATGTCTGACGCCAGGTCGGCCATCCGAAGGTGCGGACAATGTAACTTCTCAGTTCGTCGATGCCGATCCGCGCGGTCGGCAGGACGCGGTACTTCAGCAGCGGGGCCGGCATCAGCGAAGTTTTTCCTGGCGGTCGAGTTCGTTGAGCTCCGCGAAGAAGTCGTCGCCGTCGACGTGGTCATCGCGCTCGATCTGTTTCTGGCCAATGGCCAGGATCTTCAGCAGCGCAATGGTCTGCTGGGTCGCTTCGTAGGTTCGCACGTCCTGGACCACGAGTTTCGCCTCGCCGTTCTGCGTGATGATGAGCGGCTCTCCCGAGTCGGTAAGGTCCTTGACGATCTGGGCGGCTTCGCTCTTGAGGTAGCTGATCGGCTTGACGTGATCGGCGAGGTGCATGGGGCGCTCCGTTGGGGTCAAACTGGACTGAATATAGACCGTTATCGGTCAGATCGCAACAGGTTACGAGACTGATGGTCGACGTTATTTTACATAACATAAATTATCGCATTTACGAACGAGCGTTCTATTTTATTCCGCTCGCCAGTTGCCGGACTTCATGGCTGCGTATCGGCCTGCGGTGCATAGTTGGCGTCATTGGCCCAAAGATCGATCTGCCGCGGATCGAGGGCCGGTCGGTGCGAATCAGGGTGCTGCGTGTCCCGGTCCTGCACGCTCGGACGCTGTGTGAGTTCTACAGGTGTGAAGACAGCTGCCGAGAAGATGACGCCAGGTGTGATCTGGATGCGCGCGTCGATATTCATGCACCGGCTCCCGTTGTAATGCGGCTGGTGCAACTTTCGAGGTAGATTGCCAGCGAACGTCGGCCTTCAACCACAACCTGCGCCTCGTCAGTTGCATAGAAGTCCGGCCGGCCGTTGAGACCCGGAAACTCGCCCCGATAGATACCAGTGACCGGATCAAACTCCACCACGGCTTCGTAGCCGTTGATCACTATGGCGCGAATCGACGCCCGGCGATCGGTCATGACGAGCACCTTGGGAATTGGATCAGCGTGCGTCGAGTGGATGCTCTTGCAGAAACGTCCGAAGGGCTTCGTTCATGCGTGTCTGCCAGCCTTCGCCCGTTGCCCTGAACACTTCGACAATATCCGCGTCGTATCGCATGGTCAGCTTGACCTTCGGATTTTCGAGCGGTGGCCGCCCCATGCGTTTCGGGGGCGCCCTTTGCGGACTGCTCATCGCATCAGGCAGCGTCGGCATGGCGATGCGTTATGTCGCCACGACCAGCAAGCAGACCGTCAACCGAGATGTCCTCGTCGATCTCGTCCCAATGCAGCCCTCCTGCGCTGATCTCGTAATGGAGCCGCTGCTCGGGCGTTGCGTGCAACAGTCTCGGAAACCAGGCAAGCGGAACGCCGAGCGTGCGCCCGTCCTCCAGTTCGACCCACATCGCGAAATCGTCGAACCGCAGCTCTCTAGCTGAAATGCTCATTCCACCTCCTTTCGATCAACTCGCGGTTCTGTTCCACCGCCTGCATCAGCAGCGCCTGCTCCTTCGCCGAGAACCCTGAACTGCTGGCCACATGAACGTCGGGATAGAGCCAGATCTTCGCCACACTTGAGCCCAGCTGGGCGTGGATGTGAACCGGCTCGCGAGGGTCGCCTTCATTCGAATAGAAGAAGAACCGGATACCGTTGTATCGAAAGACGACAGGCATTGACAACCCCGCAGAGATTGCATTTATTGTACCGTCAATAAGTCGGCGCCCAAAGGAGTTTCTGACGGTACAAAAAAGCGCGCCGCACCGCCCCGCGGCGACCTGACCATGCCCATCGGGATTCCGCCGAACGCAAGCCGCCCTCGCAGCTTATGTTTCAACCGGTTGGTTCCGCGCCGTATCCGGCGCGCCGGTCAGCTTGTTACGCATACGGCGGCATCATGCGCTGTAGCGTGACCTGCTCCATGCACGCCCCGCTCGTCGTCCCATACCGGCTGTATAGGGAGGGCAAACTGCGGCATGGCATTTGCACGGTGGCTTTCGTCACGCGACACGCTATTGGAGCCTGCTTCCCGTTTGACCTCGGGAAGCAGCACACCCGGCGTTGCGAAAACTGACAGGTCCCGTCACGTCTGAACAAGCTCAAGCCCGTTTTCGGCACACCATTGCCTCAGCGCATTTTCGACGGCATCGGCTTCAAACGCATACCAGCGTTCGAGAACGCCTTCACGCTCCAGCAAATCCTTGAAACGCGCATAAGCCCCTTGCCGCCGGAAAAATCCTTCGGCCCGGTCGTAACACGCAGGCAACTCCTGTGCGACAAAGCGCAAGGCGAGACGTCTTCCCAGATCGAGCTCGTTCTTATGCGGTATCGCGAGGTAACGATCAGAAGTTTCAAGGTCGTCAGGAAGCTCCTCGTCGAACGCGTCGCTGGAATCGGAAGTCCAATATATTTTGCCCGTATCGAGCGAGACATACGCGTTATGCTCTGTTGGCGCCGCGTAGCTGACGAAGTCGAAAGCCAACGAAAGATCGTCGTACCTGACTGTGACCATGGCTCTCCTCCGCCAGGGTTGTAACGTTCGAGCGACCAACCTGGCAGCCGGCTCGGGGGCGGCGTTCGCCGCCCGTTGCGCAGTGTCGGCTCAAAGCTCCTCGCTCGGGTCAGCGATATCGAGTCGAAACTGCCAGCCTTCTATGCTCATGAGCATTTGCCCAAGATCGTCCCACGAGACTTCCTTGCCGTCGACCACCACGAGTGGCAAGCGCCCCGCATGCGACGCATCCCATTCGATGTGCCCGCGCACCGTGCTATCGATGATCCGGCGCTCACGAAAGTCGATGTGCCTGACCGACAGCGCGCGACGCATCTTTTCGACGAGACGCCCGAGCAGCACGAACACGTCGTCCTCGGCTTCGCCGATCAGCTGGAATCGGTAACCGGCGCGAATTTCTCCGCGAAGCTCAAAAGCGTCCAGTGCAATCCGGTCGCCCAGGAAGCGGAGCTGGAAATGGAACTGGTGGGACTCTCCCTGGCAGTCGATCATCCGGATTGGGTCAAGCCGGACGTTCTCGAAATCCGCGAATCCGGTGGACTCGGCAATCCTGGCATTGAAGCACACCGTGCAGAGCAACTCATGGTGGCCATCGCCGGAGCCGCAGTGGATGATGTCCCAGGGCGGCGTCTGGCTGCCGCATTGTTCGCATCGCTCATGTGCCATGTCGTGTCTGCCCTAACAGGTTGCGGAAATACACCCCGACGGAAGCTGCCTTTCTCGATTTGCGCGACCGCCGTCGCTAAATCTTTCGCATTGTGCGATTTCAACGCGAATCAACTGTTTTAAAGCGGTCTGAGGCCGACTTCTGGCCTCATTGCCGCTCTTTCCCGCCGCTATGGGCGGACTTCTGCCAGCGATCGCATGCGCACGAGGTTGTAGGCCGCCATGTTCAACACAAACATCTGGTCCACCTTCTTCAAACCGCGCACCATCACCTGACGCATGCGTCCCACGGTCTTGGCCCAGCCGAAGCCTTGTTCTATCAACTTGCGCTTCTGCTGCGAAATGGCGTAGCCCACGCTCGAGGCAATCGTATCGGGCACCGCCGAACGTCGCCCCGCGGTATTTTGCGCAACGTGCGGTGTGACCTTCATCTGCTGGCACGCCTCGATGAATTCCTGGGCGTCGTAACCCTTGTCTGCACCCAACGTCACTTCTGCGTTCGGATCCTTTGCTGCTTGCCGCGCGTCGTGGACCATGATCTTGGCCGCTTCACGCTCGGCATGCCCGTCGGCGCGTGTCACGCGCGCATTGACCACCAGGCCGTGCCGGTTATCGGTCAGCGTATGGCCCATGTACCGCAATTCGCTGGCCGTTTTGCCTTTGCGATAGAGCTGCGCATCAGGGTCGGTTCTCGACTGATGTGTTTCGTTGCTGCGTTTCTCGCCCTTGAAGTCGCCTGCGCCACCACCATCGTTATCCTGATCGTCACCGTTCTTGCGTACGAAGCTCTTGTGTCCGGCCCACGCCTGGATCAGCGTGCCGTCCACGCTGAAATGCTCACCCGAAAGCAGACACTTCTTCTCGGCAATGGCCACCACTTCGTTGAAGAATTCGATGACCGCATCGTGCTTGATCAATCGCTCGCGGTTCTTCGTGAAGACCGTGGGCACCCACACCTCATCATCCATTGCAAGGCCGATGAACCAGCGAAAAAGCAGGTTGTATTGCACCTGCTCCATCAGCTGGCGCTCGGAACGGATGCTGTAAAGCACCTGAATCAGCATGGCCCGCAGCAACTTCTCTGGCGCGATGCTCGGTCGACCGCCCTTTATGTCGGATTCGTACATCCCGGCGAACAGCCGATCCATCTTCCCCAGCGCTTCGTTCGCCATCACGCGGATCGAACGCAACGGATGCGACTTCGGAACGAACTCGTCCAGCTTGCGTACAGAAAACAGACTCTCGGTAAACGTGTCGGCGCCGCGCATGATCTCGATGTGGCAAGTGGAAGTCCATCTATCAACGTTTGACGAACGCTCCGCGATGACGTGTTTCAGCGGTACTTCAGCAACCTGCTAATGGTTCTTCCGGCGATCGTCGGGAGGATAGATTCCGGTTGCCTCCTTCGGCAACGTTCGTCGCCGTTGGCGGCGACACGCGGCCTGACGAGCCTGCAATGGTGTGCCTGGGAACTGGCGAAGCCAATGCTACATGATTATCAGAGACTGCGAGCGCCTGCCGTGTTTCGGGCGTGACCGGAAACGCGATACGCCATCCACGATCGACGCGTTCGATGAGGTCATTTCCGCACGACATCCGCACAAGAAAGCGTAACGTCCCTGGGCAGCACCCCAGCACGTCAGTATGCACCACTGACGGTGGCGCGGCATGAGTTACACAACTTGCTGCGCCGGGCCGGCATGCTCATAAGATATTCACGCGTGGCTTCCGCGCAGACGCGCTACAGGGTCGGGAGCTCCGAAGCCGTCACCGTTTTAACAAAACCTATAGGATTACGAATTAAACATCGATCATTCTTTTTATGTAAAATTATTGATTCTGACCATGCGCTGGCTGAACGCCCGTCGGTCTGCATGAAACGATTTCCACTCGATCATCAACGAGAGTCGCAAGTCCGTATGGTTAAAGGGATTTGCAGTGATCGACATGGGCTTTTACCGTCAGGAAAACACGTCCTTTTCTGGCGCAGGATTCGGGGCGATTTGCGGAGCGCAACCTATCACTATCATTGATCAGCTTCAATCATACAGAACAGGCGACATGGAGTTGCCCCTGTAACTGAGGACACACGGACACCGTTAGGTTGATGACGCCGCAGCCCGCCTGAACTCGCGAGGCGAGCGGTATTTCAGGGCTTTGTGCGGGTGACGCTCGTTGTAATGCTCAAACGCAACAGCCAGACGCGAGAGCGCCGTCGGCGCATCGGGCTTGTCCATATAGGCGACGTAATTGTGCTTCATGGTCTTCACGAACGACTCGGCGTGCCATTGCTCTGCGGCGAGCGCACGGGCGTGGTCAGCGGTTCCAAGCCCAACTCGCGTGCAAAGCTCCGCGTGCGATGGTCGATGTAGGCCGAACCGTTGTCCGTCAGCCATTCGATGGGCCGCGTCGTCTGTGTGGTGCCGAAGCGCTGTTCGGCGGCCGCCAGCATCACGTCGCGCACCACGTCGCCGCTATGCCCACCGGTCGTCGCCGCCCAGCTAATCGCTTCCCGGTCGCAGCAGTCCAGCGCGAACGTCACGCGCAGCGGCGTGCCGTCGTCGCACCGGAACTCGAAGCCATCGGAACACCAGCGGGTATCACTGCGGTCGACGGCAACGCGACCGTCATGCCGCCGCTTGTCTCGACGCACGCCGGGGCGGCGCAGCAGCAACTGACGCTCGTGCATCACGCGGTAGACGCGCTTGTGGTTGATGCAAGGCGCGCCGACCAGTTCGCGACTGCGACGCAGCAGCGCCCAGATGCGCCGGTAGCCATAGGTCGGCAGATGCGCTATGTGGGCCTGGATTTCTTCGAGCAGCTCAGTGTCGTCTGTCGGCCTGGCGCGGCGACCATCCTGCCAACCGGACGAGCGAACCCGTTTCACCGCCACGCCAGAGCGCGCCACGCCGAGAACTTCGCAGACCGTTTTCAATGGTCGTCCCCCGGCAACAAGGGCGAGCGCGCAATCAGGTTTTTTGAGCGGCCCCACTCGACCGCTTCTTTCAGGATTTCGACTTCCATCGTCTTCTTCCCGAGCAGACGTTGCAGTTCCTTGATTTCCTTGATGGCGGCGGCCAGCTCCGATGCCGGGACAACGGTTTCGCCCGCTTGCACCGCCGCAAGACTGCCTTCCTGGTATTGCTTGCGCCAGCCGAACACCTGGTTCGGGTTCACGCCGTGCCGCCGCGCTACGGCAGATACCGATGCACCCGGCGCCAGCGTTTCCTGCACGATGGCGATTTTTTCCTGCGCCGTGCGTCGACGCCGCCGCTCCGGCTCGGTCAGAATTTCGATGGATTCCACGTAATGACTAGGCTTACTGATAGGCACAAGACTATCCCTTATTTTAAGAGAGTCCGCGTGTCCTCAGATACGTGGGGCCGCTCCACGACAAGACTTCAGGCCCTTCTGCACTGCACTCTCATGGGGGTTCGACGCGAAGATCGTTGCGCGAAACACTCATTCCTTCAATAGTGTTCGGCGTAGAAGTGCATGCATCGCGCCGTCCGAGAGCAGTTTGCGCAAAGAAAGAAGAGGACCAGCGCCGTTGGCGTTTTTCAGGAACAATCTCAGTCTTGAGATTTTTCGGCAAGTTGAAAGTCTCGAAGCCGTGTATTAGGGAAGGTCTGCACAACACGTTTTCAGAGCGCTAATCCTTTTCGAGGTTGAGCATATCGGCCGTAAGCTCTGCTGACAGGTTGGTTGTCCAGCTTTTGAAGCATGACGACCGCCGTTTGACGAGACTTACGGCCTGATCCGCCAGGTTTTTCACGCTTTGCATAGAGCCTTGCGCGCCATCCAGAGGTTGCCCAGCGCAAACAGTGTTGTGATCTGCGCCGTGTTCTTCACCAATCCCCGATACCGCGTCTTCGTATAGCCAAACTGCTGCTTGAGCACGCGAAACGGATGTTCAACCTTGGCGCGCACGCCAGCCTTCAGGCGCTCAATCTGGTTGTATATCGCGTCAAGACGATTGGTCAGCTCCAGTTGTCGACGTTTGCCCGGTCGCATCGCGACATGCCAGCGCACCGTGTTCGCCTGACAGCGCTTTTCAATACCCTGATATCCGGCGTCAGCGTACACATCCTTTTCTTGGCCGTGCAACAACGCTTCGGCCGCATTGATGTCGTGCACGTTGGCCGCCGTACCCATGACGGTGTGGACCAGACCCGACTCCGCGTCCACGCCGATGTGCGCTTTCATCCCGAAGTACCATTGATTTCCCTTCTTCGTCTGGTGCATCTCAGGGTCCCGTGTACCCGAGCCGTTCTTTGTCGAACTGGGTGCGCTAATCAAGGTCGCATCGACCGCTGACCCAGCCTTCAACATCAAGCCTTTTTCACTCAGGATCTCATTGACCAGTGCGAGCATCTGCGCGGCCAGACCGTGCGTTTCAAGAAGATGACGGAATCGCAGAATCGTGCTCTCATCCGGCAAGCGCGTCATACCTTCGCCCAGCCCTGCAAACTCACGATACAGCGGCACGTCATAAAGTGCCTCTTCCATTGCCGGGTCCGAAAGCCCAAACCACTGCTGCATGAAGTGAATCTGCAGCATCGTCGCAACCGGAAACGGTGGCCTTCCAGTCTTGCCCTTCGGATAGTACGGTTCGATCAACGCAATCAACCTCGACCATGGCACAACACGCCTCATCTCATCGAGAAATTCCCGCTTGCGCGTGCGTTTCGTTGAAAGATCCAGACCAAGACCGAGCTGTGTCATCGACGAACTCCTTAAACTTGCCTATCTTCCAGGATAGCCGAACGAAATTTCAACGCCAGGACTTTTGCAGACCTTCCTTAGATTTAGTGAGAATTACGGGCGTTAGCGAACGCCGAACGTTCACCTTTACATTGGCATGCTGAAAACCGCACCTGCGTATTTCCGTTCGTTGATAAACATTCTTTAAGCTTTCCGGAACGTCAGCTTAGCCGAATCGTATTTCTGTCGAGTTTTTTGACTATCCAGTCACGTGCCTCGCTCGCGCGACTCATCGGATAGGTGCGAACCTGGCCGTGAATCAGGAAGCGGAAGACGTCAATCGTGTGCCGTATCCATTCATGATCCGTCACTACTGCAATACCTTCCCATTTGAGGTAGTGGGAGGCACCAAGCTTCAAATCCTCCCACGCGGCGCCGGGTTCCATACTTATGAAATCAGGACCGAGTTCATAGTAAACCCGGATCTTCTCGTGACCAACCAGCGCCGCCTCTACAGCGGGTATTAAAACCCTCTCATAATCTTCTCGCGCGAGCTTGCCGTTCGCGCTGACCGCAACCACGTTCGCCGGAAAACCCTCGAGAATCTGGATCACGATCTGTCTCCATGGGTGGGACGGGCACGGGAACCCGCTCACTTGCAACCTGCATGCTTGTCAAAGTGACGGGGTAGTTTCTGCTCGTTGGACCGAAAAACCACGATTGCAGTTCAAATGCCGTGTTAGGGAAGGTCTGCAGAAGTCCCTGTATTGATGTGCGGGATTAAGTATCCTGGTAAGAACTTTGTGAGTCAGGAGAGCCTAGATGACGCAACTTGGTCGTGGTCTGGATTTGTCGACGAAGCGCACGCGCAAGCGGGAATTTCTTGACGCGCGGACGTACGCCCCTTACTGATCAAGTTGAAATGCCAGAATTTTAGCGAACACCTTGGGTCACTGTACACGAAGCTACTGGCACAGCTCGTACGGATCACGGTTCTCGTCGTCACCGGCATGAGCGATATTCTCAGCAGGGCGTTGTCAGGTTGGCGGGCCGGTCGCGTAAGATGGCGTGATGAAGAAAGCAGAATCGCTTTACCACGGTCATCGTTTCCCAGCACCGGTCATCTGCCATGCGGTTCGCTGGTATTTTCGATTCCAGTTGAGCTTGCGCGACATCGAGGAACTGCTCTTCGAGCGTGGCGTAACCGTGACATATGAAACGATCCGATGCTGCTGTGACAAGTTTTTGAAAAATCAGGGATGGGCAATTCTGCGTAACAACAGACTGCTCATCGCCAAGTGAATCATGGCTTCGGAGACGTCGGTAGGTTGCTCGTAATCTCACCAGCCGGCGCCAGCGAACCATCCAGCCGAAGGTGCGCTCCTATACCCAGCGTCGGGGCAACACGGCAAAGCCCATCTGCTGCTCGTGGCGGCGCACCACCTCGACGACGAACTCTAGCATGGCCGCCTTGTTCATCAGCGCCGTGCGGTCGTAGGCCCCGTCAGCGAACAGATGCTTCACTTCCGGCCAGCGCTTTCTCACCGCCTCCAGCACGGCTTGCGCTCCAGTGCTCCCAGCAGTATCGGCCGGCGTGAGATTGACCATCAGCAGCCGGCCATCGGTATCAACCGCGATATGTTCCTCCAAGCTGCGCAATTAGCCTGGAGGTCCTGCAGGTTCGCCCCGGGAGCCTTACGTGGCGGGCTGGTGGTCGTCCGATTGCCCGTGTCGCCTGAACCAGCGACAAAGTCTCACCACTGGCCTTCAATGGCGTTTGTGGGTGCCCGTATAAAGCACGGACACAAACGCGATCGAAGGGACTAGCAGAATCACGGCTAGCACAATGTAGTGGTCCATGGAATCTCCTACGCGCCATTGGTGGTGTGCGTATCCCATGGTAAGCCTATTTTTAACACATTGCCGATGGTGGTCTAAAGCACAGTGCCGCACTGCTCGTTACAGCCTACATAGACCTTTCAATCACGAGACGCTGCTCAAAAAATTAAGCACGCACTGGCGACCTGGTGTCGCACTGCACACGCGGGTAAAACCTTTATAGTGGTTGGGTTTGGGTCGCCCTCTTTTTGCAGTGCGGTCCAGATCGCCAGGCGCGATCGGACCCCGTGTGCGGCCTTGCCGGTTGTCGACAGTCATGGCGCCGAAGTGATTCGGCCCCCTGTCAGCTTCGCCAGTTTCTGCCTACACATCGAAAGGAAGTCCCTGTGAAATACATTCCCCGCATCGCCGCATCTGCTGCCCTCGTCGTCGTCGCCTTCACTGCTGTCACGTTCGCCCAGATCAAGTTCGCTCCGGATTCCGCCGAGAACAACCCGGTCGCCCGAATCGTCCTCAACGTCGAGTCGCAACTGAACGGCTGATCCCCACCGTCAAAGACAGGCGTCGTCCTCGGCGCTCTCGCGCCAGTCGCCACCCGTCTCGCGGCACCACGCGCACTGCTGGCAGGCAGTGCCAAACTCATGTTTGAGCGTAAGCGGTAAGCCATGAGCGTTATAGAGTTCGCGTAGATGTCGTTGCAGAATGCTCCTCGTTCAATGCGATCAGGAGCAGACGATGAAGGCAGCAGCGAAGCGAGAGGAAGTGGAATTAGCGTGGCGCCAGAGGCTGGCACGCTTCGCAGAGCGCGGACTGACGGTCAGAGCGTTCTGCCGTGAGGAGTCGGTGTCGGAGTTTCGCTTCTATCATTGGCGGCGGCGCTTGCAGGGCCTGGCATCTCCGTGTGGCGTGGATGCATCCGCCGGGGACTCGGCCTTTGTCGATCTGGGGACCATTGCGGCAACTGACACGCACATCAACCCGGGCACGCAGGCTGGACAGGCGAATCTGACGATCCGCCTCGATCTGCCCGGCGGCATCGTTCTGACAATCGCGAGAAGCTGATGTTCTTCCCTGAGCAGCAGGTACGTGTGTTCCTGTACGGCGCACCCGTGGACATGCGGCGCTCGTTCGATGGCTTGCACGCGATCGCACGCCACAGCATGCCGGTCGATCCACTTGGGGGCCATCTGTTCGCGTTCATCAATCGTCGTGCCACGCAAATCAAGGTGCTTTATTTCGATCGCAGCGGCTGGTGCGTTTGGGCCAAGCGGCTCGAGCAAGGCCGATTTCTGGCCAACTGGAACCGGGCGGACACGCGTGAGATCGATGTCACCCAACTGAAGCTGTTGCTCGAGGGAATCGAGGTCGTCCGGCAGCGGCATCGTTACCGGCACACGCAGCCACAGTCGCCGGTGAGGCCCTCGCCATGAGGCATGCGTTGCCCTATGATGGTGGCCATGCCATCGACTGCCGCCACCGACGAAACGCTCGTAGCGCTCACTGCGCACGTGGCGGCGTTGTCAGCGCGATGCGAAGCGGTACTGAGCGAGAACGCACAATTGCGCGCGCAAGTCGCGTGGTTCCAGCGCCAGCTGTTCGGCCGCAAGAGCGAGCGTCGCATCGTACAGCCCGATGCGGCACAAGGCACGCTGGGCGAAGCCTTCGATGCTGTGCCCGATGCACCGGCGCCGGGCAGGAAGACGCGCATAGCAGGCCACGAGCGCAGCACCACGCCCAGTCGCCCGGGTGTCGACGAATCAACGCTGTTCTTCGACGAGGGCAAGGTGCCGGTCGAAGTCATCGAGATCGCGAACCCCGAGAGCGCAGGTCTCGATCCCGAGGATTACGAAGTAATCGGCGAGCGTGTGAGCCACCGGCTGGCCCAACGTCCCGGCAGCTATGTCGTGCTCAAGTACGTGCGCCCGGTGATCAAGCGGCGCGATACGCAGGCACTGTCGTGTCCTGCGGCGCCGGTTGGTGTGATCGAAGGCAGCCGCGCCGATGTGTCGTTCATCGCCGGGCTGCTCATCGACAAGCTGGTGTACCACCTGCCGCTGTACCGCCAACATCAGCGGCTTGCCCAGTGCGGCATCCGCGTGTCGCGGCAGTGGCTCACGCAGATCGCGCAAGCGGCCATTGCGCTGATCGAGCCCGTCCACGACGCGCAGTGGCAGTCGATCCTGAGCTCGCGTGTCAAGCGCATGGACGAGACGCCGATCAAGGCCGGACGGGACGGCCCGGGCAAGATGAAGTCGGCGTACTTCTGGCCGGTGATGGGCGAGCTCGAGGAGATCTGCTTCCACTACCAGCCGAGCCGGCGGCAGGAGCACGTCGAGCAGTTGCTCGGGCAAACCGCGGCGGCTGGCAGCGTCCTGCACACGGACGGCTACAAGGCGTACGCCTGGTATGCGAAGAAGACGGGTCTGGCCCACGCGCAGTGCTGGGCGCACAGCAGGCGTGCCTTCGTGAAGGCCGAAGAGATCGAGCCGGCACGCGTGGCCGAAGCGCTGGAGCATATCGGCGCGCTGTATCGCGTCGAGGAAGACATCCGGCAGAAGGGCCTGACAGGCTCCGGCAAGCGCGCATGGAGGCAGCAGCATGCGAAGCCGGTGGCGCAGCAGTTCTTCGTCTGGGTGGACAGGCAGTTCGAAGCGCAAGGCTTGCTGCCGAGCAGTCCGCTCACGAAGGCGCTGGCCTATGTCCGTGAGCGCCGCGATGGCCTGTTGCTGTATCTGGATGATGCGGATGTCGAGATCGATACGAATTCATTGGAGCGGGCGCTGCGCGCCATCCCAATGGGCAAGAAGAACTGGATGTTCTGCTGGACCGAACTCGGCGCCAGGCAGATCGGTATCGCGCAAAGCCTGCTGGTGACGTGCAAGCTGCACGACATCGATCCCTACGACTATCTGGTCGACGTGTTGCAGCGCGTGGGCCAGCATCCGGCATCGCGCGTGCATGAACTCACGCCGAGGATGTGGAAATCACTCTTCGCCGGCAATCCCCTGCGCTCGCCCTTGCATCAGAGCGCCTGAGATCGCAAGAACGTCGGTGAATTACCGATTACCTACCAGGTGCGGGACGACACCGTTTTCATTCACCTCGTGGTCGACACACGACGCGACCTGCCGGCCATGCTCCAGAGGATCGTCCTTCGACTCATGTAAGCGTCAGGATGACGCAACAATTGTCCGCTGGCTGGGGCAATTGCAAACGAGAAACGACTGAACCGCCCCGGGTACCCTGTTCTGGACGATCGCCTTTTCGAAGTATCGCCGTGCCGCAGCTTTTGCACGATGAGCTCGCAGCAGGAAGTCAACCGTATTGCCAGCCTTGTCCACGGCGCGATACAGATATTGAATTGAATCGCCATTGCGACAGTTATTGTGCATTGCGCGCTGGCAGCCAAACTGGGCCCGTCAGTCAGCGCTGTCGCGCTGCTGTTTGCCCGCTGCCCGTTCGAAGCAACGTCGACAGCGCGCTTGCTTACCGCCGGATCTCGGGTTACGGGGTTTGCCGCGCAGCCGCCGCGAAAGAGGCCGCGAGGCAAACGCCAAGCGAACCGCCATTTCCGCACGAAATGCTCGCAGACGCGCGCCGCGCAAAGGCATCATGCCGATAAAGATCAACCAGAGCCGATCTCGGGTGCCGCGCTGGCGCCACCGTCTGGCCCGGCGTACCCAGGCGCAATCGCATCGCGCAGCCCGTCGAGGTCGCGATGCAGCGATACGATCTCAGTGCGCAACGCCCTGATGTCGCGATGCATCTCGACGCGCAACCGCCGCTCTTCACTGCCGATGAAATACGCTGCAATACCGGCAAAGGCCAGCGACAGCATGCCATAGCCGAGCAGCACGACGAATACTGCGAAGATGCGGGATGCGGGTGTCGTCGGTGCAAAGTCGCCATAGCCAACTGTCGCGCTACTTTCGAACGCCAGCCAAAGCCCTTCGGCGTAGCTGTGTACTCGCGGCTCCAACACGTAGAAGCCCGCACCGCCAAGCAGCAGCATGATCGTGCCCGCAAGCGGCAGCAGCGCGAGCCTACCTGGCTCGAAATACGCGCGCAGTGCAACAACGATCCGCACCGCGGTGACTCCCATCAGCAAGAGCCGTAGTGCCCACTCGAGCGTAGGCCATGGGGTCTGGCCGCCGATCATACTGAGCAACGCGCCGCAGGCAATCGCCACGTCGTACGCATTGCGACGCAGAAAACGCGCGGGTCTGCGGCTCGCATGGGCGGTCCACGCAATGGCACCCGCGCAGGCCACAGCCATGCAGCCGTAGAGCGCCCTCGCGGCCATGACCCCTGCGCTCGACGTTGCAAGCAACTCGAGATAGAAAGCCGGAATCGCAAGCAGGCAGCCCGCAAGCACGACCCAGCGTGCGCGAGCCCATGCATGCGACGCCGCTGCACCGTCATGCGAATCAATGCCGCCCAGTCCAGCTTTGTCCCAGTTGTCACTCATCTGCCACATCCGTCATCACGGGGGATTTATCGGCTGCGCGCCTCTTTAAATTTTCAATCGGCTCGCGCAACGAGCCCAAACCGGGTGTCACGCTTCACTTCAACATGGCAATGGAGTTTGCTCGCCGTGTCTTCAGGCAAGTAGATGGGGAACAGCGTCCCACGCCTGCACCAGTCAATCATGATGCAGATCAAATCAGCTCGAAGCGTGGACGAAGACAAGCTGCCGGACCTCGCGTGGACGGCCTGTACTGGGCGGCGTGTCCGCTTGCGACGGCCGGCGCAAGTGCGTGATTTGAATCAAGCGATTTTCTGCCGCCCTTAGCGTGAGTTGCGCATAGGGCCACCGTGTTCGCACGCCGGGCCTACATCCCGTCGACAACGACGCGGTATACCGCTCGCAAGAGGTGATTGATGATCATCATCGCCGCATTCATCGCAACTGTCTTTCTGTACTGTACGGTCTGTTATCCGGGCGTCTCGAACGAACAGTCCTCACTGCCCCGATCGTGTTTGCCGCCCTGATGCACTTCTCTCGCGAAGCGCTTCACGAACTCACGATCGTCCGCCATGACCTGCTGATCATGGCCGAGCTGGGCCTCGTAATGATCTTGTTCACCGACGCTTCACGGGTTCGCCCTTCGATGCTCGGGGGCGAGATCAATCTGCCTTCGCGCCGGCTAAGCGTGGGGATGCCGCTCACTATCGCGCCAGGCTTGCTTTGCGCCAAACTCGTCTTTCCGGTGCTGACCTGGCCGGAGGCGGATATCCTCGCTTCGATCCTCGTGCCGACCGATGCAGGCCTCGGTCAGATCATCGTGAATAACCCGCATGTTCCCGCGCGAATCCGCCAGACATTGAACGTGGAAGCGGGACTCAACGACAGACTTTCCGTGCCTTTTCTCATGTTCTTCATCGCGCTAGCCGAGGCGAGCGAAATGGGTGACCGCGGCACGGTCCTCGCGCGCTTTATGCTTGAGCAGCTCGGTTACGGCGCGTTGATCGGTCGTGCCCCAGTTCGGCTTCGCGGTCGTGGACTACGGCGTGCTAATCCTCACGGTGATCAGCATGGAGCCGGTGACCATCGCGCTGCGAGGCACACACTAGAGCCGGCCGACCACCTTGTTTATGTGCTGGTTCTGCCCGCGAAGGCTCGCCTCCATCGTTCTCGGGCTCGCCTATCTGGAAGGCGAGACGGCTTGCCCTGCGAGTCGACCATCAAACTCACGCTCATGGCCACGGTCCTTCTCAGCATCGTCGCTCAAGGGCTGTCGGCGCTCCCATCAATTAGCAGGTGTGCGAGATCTATCGCCGCCCTCGGATATCATGCGCCGGAGCATGCGAGCACCGAAGCGTACCGGGTGAGCAGCGACGGCGGAGCGCAATATCATCTGTGCGATCAACGATCTCGACGAGACGCCGCCCGCGCCCTGGGAGTGGGACCTTAAGCGCCTTGCCGCGAGCTCTTGGGAACGAGGAAAACCCGCAACTCGCCGACTTCAATACGAGTCGGCCTTTAATTCACCATCTTCCTGTTCGCGTGCCGACGCATTAAGTTGGATCAAAATCAGGTCCTGATCGAGATCCGATACAGCTAACGGCAGATTGCACGGCCGGCGTTGCAGCGCGACGGTGTGGCCGCTTTACCTGAGCATAGCGGCCGCTTGAATGACCGATAGACGCAGTCGCCGAGTAACAGCTCATGACGGGAACGGACTCAATGATCGGTGGCCAAGTTCGATCCAAGCGAAGTCACGTCGGCGGCTTCGACGAAACCGCTGGCCGAGCCACCCGCTGAAATTGACAAAGATCAAATCCCCCCCTCCGTGCGGCGCTCATATTGAAACTCGCGGCCGCCCTTGAGGTGCCGTCCCAGCGTGCCCCATCGCCCTACCCTTTACCTGGCCGGCCGCCCTTGTCACGGAGCCTAACGTGGAACATGCCACTCGACGCAGTGCGATACAAGTGATGTTGAGCGAACACAGTCGCCTTACGAGCATTGTCAGCGGGATGCTCCGCGTGGTCGATGACATGGCATACAGTGCCGGCTCGCCCAGCGCAATGCTCATGCGCGCGATGCTCTACTACATACAGGAATTTCCCGACCAGATTCACCATCCGAAGGAGGAGCAATACCTGTTTGGGCGACTTCGCGAGCGTACCGACGAGTGTAATGGCGTCATCGAGGAACTCGAGCGTCAGCACGAAGAAGGTGGCCAGCGTATTTGCGCACTCGAACGTGCGCTCACACGCTACGAGCTGGCAGGCGCCGACACGCTGCCTGCCTTGCGTGACGAAGTCATGAACTATGCAGACTTCTACGCCCGACACCGCCATCTTGAGGAGTCCGTGATCCTGCCCGCCGCGCAGCGCTATCTGACTGCCGCCGACTGGGTGGAAATTGATGAGGCGTTCGGCGCAAATCGCGATCCGCTCGAGAGTCTCGAAAGCGAGAGCAATCTCGATGATCTTTATGCCCTGATCGTTCAAACGATGCCCAATGCACAACCCCGAGCATGATTTTCTCTGTTTGCAGACACCCTGTCGTTACTACTTCAGAGTTTCATTTGCCGCGGCGGCAAAGCAAGAGTCTGGGGGCGGAGCAACGCTGGAGACCATTCGACGCCACCTCCGGGCTTATGGGTTTGGCTGCTGGTTTCAACGATCACCGCAGACCTGGCACATCGCAGGTACTCTCCCCCTCGGCGGGAACACGCACCATGAACCGTCATCGTGACGAAAGAAGACGATCGTGACAAACCCCACGGATGTTTGCCCCTCAAAGCGGACGAATCGGGAGCGCGACGCCTGGGTGCGACCGATCTGCACGAGGTGGGCGGGCGTCCGCTGAGTCGGCGCAAGCCACTTGTCGACGAGGGAGCGCAGAGAGTAAGCGGTGGTGCCCATAACACATTCCTCACGATCCATTTCCGATGACGTTGCTGCAATAGCGAAGCGTCAATTCCAGTATGGTTCGTGCATCGAGCAGCCGGTATCAGCCCAGACTGGAAATCATGTAGTCGACTGCCCGCCGCCGTAGGCGCAAGACTACGTAGCATGACCCAGTCGATCGGCTGAACCGGAGAGCGCCCCATAAGGCAGGCTCGTGGCGCCCCGCTTTGTCGCAGTAAGCGTCGGGGCATCATACGCCCTGACAACAGGAAGGATTGGACACTTGGTGACGACTCTGAAGCCGGAACGGGCGAATGGAGGCTTTGTCGCAATAAGGGACCTGCTATGCTGAAGTCACGAAGACGGACGATCTGAACAATGCAGCAGAACCTGAATCCGGCTGTGGCGAAGGTGCTCAAGCGCCTGCACTATCAGCTTGATGTAATCCTTCTCAACGCTGACGTGAGACGCCGATCAAGATCTGCCAGAACAAATACCTGAACAACGTCGTGGAGCAGGACCACCGTGCCATCAAGCGTCGCACCCGCCCCATGCTTGGATTCGGCGATTTTCGCTGTGCCCGCATCATTCTGGGTGGCATCGAAGTCATGCATATGATCGTCAAGGGGCAGATGAAATACGTTCGCGGCTCTCAACAATCCGCCGCCGAGCAATTTTACTCGCTAGCGAAATAAGTAATCCTCTTCATCGAACTTTTCTTGGCCGTTGCCCTTATCGCGACAAAACCCAAGGTCGACCTATCGAAATCGCTGTCATATTGCCCTTGGGTACGAGACGCGTCACACCTTGTGCGGGCCATAGCCGTTCAAGCACTACCTCTCGGACAGGGACAAGGGTCCCTACGACCAGCATCGAAGACGTTTTCCGAGCCATCCTGGGCCCAATTCGTCCAACACCGTACACGCCGAGAACGCGACTCTTTAATCACGGCAAGTGACGAGTTACCGATAGAGATTTAATCTCGAATATTACAAAATATTGATCAATAGAATTATGTTAAATTTAGTTTTCCTATATAATTGATTTAAGACTTTACAACCAATGCCGCCGCAAGCGCGCGCAAATGAGTGCGAGGCGTCAGCCCAAAAAGGGACCGCGACGCATTTCATTTCGGTGGACGGCATCCTTTATGGTGCCGCCCGTCGACGCGCGACTTGTGCCGGAGTCTGGAGCGGCTGCTAGAATATGTAGACTTTACTGGGGTGAGGCAGGAGGTGCCATCCAGTACTGCTGTTGCCACATCATGTTGTTCATCATTTCCTGCTGCATTCGCAGGTACTGATCAGTCATGTACTGCCGCTTCTTGAGCTGCTCGGGCGTCAACTGGGAGTAATACCCTCCCATATGCCCCCAGCCGCCTCTCATGCCGGGACCACCCATCATGCCGGGACCCATCCCGCCGTATCCCATCATCCCGTATCCCCACATGCCGTGCATGGTGCCCATTGCACTCTGCATCGTAGCCCAGTGTTGCTGAAGGAGCTTCTGACGTTCTTGCGGGTCTTGGGTTTTGCGAATCTGGTCCATCTGCGCCTGCATGGTCTTCGTCTGCTCTTGAAACTGAGCCAGCTTCTTGTCGAATGCAGCGGTATCCGGACTTTGAGATTTGGAACTGCTTTGTGCGGCAGCTGCGTCTTTGGACGCGGCAAGAAGCGTCGGCGAAGTCAATGCGGAACAAAGCGCGACTGCGAACAAAAGCTTTTTCATGTGGCCTCCGGCGTCTAGTGTGCGGCCGATTACACGAACCTGTCGCCGATTTCAAGCCTATTCGCCGGTCCGCAATCCCCCTTGATGTGCATCAAGAATCTCTTGCGCCACGACCAGTGTTTGTAACGTGACAGCGGGAGATCAAATGGAGCCCAGCGCGCCGGGGCTGCAGTCCTCTCGCCGGAAGTCGGGGCCAATGAGTCCCGTCATCATCACCCTGCTCGTGCGCTTTGCGTCGAGCAGACGCGAGCGAAACAGCACGACACACCATGGCTGATGGATGGACAGATCGTGAACGGCTCTATCCCCGGAAGTCCGTAGTCCATCCAGGTCGCCGATTTGCTGCTTACCCGATGGACAACGCGGGCGTCAGGCCTTGCCAGCGTCCGTGAGCGCCTTGAGGCGACGGTACAGCGTGCGCTCGCTCATCCCAAGCCGGGCAGCGAGTTCACTGCGCTTGCCGCCCGATTTCGCCGCGGCAAGCGCGAGTTGCGCGTCCGACACCTCGCGAGGCGGAGCGATACCCGTCGCAGGCAACATTTCGGCCGGCGCCATGACGTCTCGCGTGAGTGAGTCCGGCAACTGGCCGGGCCGTATTACCCCGTCGTCGGCCAGGAGGCTTGCTCGCTCGAGCACGTTGCGCAATTCGCGGATGTTGCCCGGCCAGGAATACGCACGCAGGAGTGCCAGCGCGTCCGGCGAAATCAGGGGTTTGCGCGGTGAGACGTGTCCCGCCGATGCGATGCGCGCCAGAATGGAGTCGGCCAGGAGCGGGATATCTTCCACACGCTCGCGCACCGCGGGCAAATGAATGGGAAAAGCACTGATCCGGAAGTAGAGGTCTGAGCGAAACTGGCCCGCCGCGACCATCTGCTCGAGCGGCTGGTGTGTCGCAGCGACGAGCCGGAAATCGGCGCGCTGGGTCTCGGTGCTGCCGACACGCCTGAAGGTCCCGGTTTCGATGAGACGCAACAGCTTGACCTGGATCGACAGAGGAACATCGCCAATCTCGTCGAGGAAGAGCGTGCCGCCTTGCGCGGTTTCAACCAGCCCAGGCTTTCGACTGGTGGCGCCCGTGAACGCCCCCTTCTCGAAGCCGAACAGCTCGCTTTCGAAGAGCGTTTCGGTAATGCCGGAACAGTCGACGACAACGAATGGCCCTTGCGCGCGCTCGCTCGCTTCGTGAAGCGCATGGGCGAACAGTTCCTTGCCGGTACCGGATTCGCCGAGCAGCAGGACGGGCAACGTCGATGGTGCGACGCGCTGCAGAGCGGAAATCGCTGCATTGAACGTCGGTGCGCGACCGACGAGCCCTTCCGCGCTGGGTCTTGCTGATGCGCCCCGAACCGTCGCCAGTCGCTCAACGTACGCGATGATCTCCGAGCGGGCATCGAAGATCGGCCGCAGCTCGACGTCTACGTGTTCCGGGCCCCGTGGCGTGTGATGGATATGCAGCACGCGGTCCGCGCCGCGATTCTCGGCCGCGCGCTTCATTGGGCAGTGCTCTCCTGCCTGATCGCAGGGCACGTCGTAATGATGGGAAACCTGATAGCACCTGCGGCCGACGTGCGCCTGCCCCTCCACGCCAAATTGCCGCTGATAAGCCCGGTTCGCCGCCAGAATCTGGTATTGCGGATCGAGCACGATGGCGGGCAGCGGATCGTACTCCAGGTACGACACCAGCGCGCCGACTTCCGGCGCCACGTCCGGCAGAGGAGAACCAGTCCGTGTCTGGTCAGGCGAAGTCATGATCGTCGGTCCTTGCTCTTGCAGCCGATATTTTCAGACTGCCAATTATGCCACCGACTGCCATCTGGCAGTCATGCTGTCAATAGTAGCGCTCGCGGCGCCCCGCCCAAGCCGATCATCACGCACAGAAATGCCAATCTAAATCATGGATTTAAATATCCATGGAGCCTTGCCCAGCAAGGCTGGCACGATTATTGAACTACGGTTCCTCGCCAGGACTGAGCGTCCGCCATTTGCGAGGAATATCCAGAATGTCTGCCTGCAGATTTGCCGTCGAAGGGTTCTTCGATCCCGCCACGTGGACCGTGAGCTACCTGCTGCTCGATGTCGGGACGCGGCGCTGCGCGCTGATCGATACCGTGCTTGATTACGACCCGAAATCGGGTCGCACGAGGACTGTCACAGCGGACCGGCTTGCCAGCCGCGTCGAATCACTGGGCGCCCGTGTGGACTGGCTGCTTGAAACCCATGTCCACGCCGATCACCTATCCGCGGCGCCCTATCTCAAGGAGAGGCTCGGAGGCAAGGTGGCCATCGGCGGCCAGGTCACGCGCGTGCAGGGCGTGTTTGGCAAGCTCTTCAATACGGGGCCGGACTTCCACACCGACGGCTCGCAGTTCGATCGCCTTTTTGCCGATGGCGACGTGTTCCATGTGGGCGACGTCGAGGTCCGCGTGATGCACACGCCGGGTCATACGCCGGCGTGCGTGACCTATGTGGTCAGCGACGGCTCCCAGCAGGCGGCTTTCGTCGGCGACACGCTTTTCATGCCCGACTACGGAACCGCCCGCTGCGACTTTCCCGGTGGCGACGCGTCGACGCTCTATCGGTCGATCCGCCGGGTTTTCAGCCTGCCGGCGGAGACGCGCCTGTACATGTGCCACGACTATCAGCCAGGCGGTCGCGCCGTGAAATTCGAAAGCACCGTGGCCGAGGAGCGCGAAGCCAACGTCCACATGCACGACGGCATCGACGAGGCGTCGTTCATCGCCATGCGCACGGCCCGCGACGCCACGCTCGACATGCCCGCGCTCATCCTGCCATCGGTGCAGGTCAACATGCGTGCCGGCCACATGCCAGAGCCGGAGAGCAACGGCATTTCATACATCAAGATCCCGATCAACGCGCTTTGAGCGATGCGTTGGACATCGACGAAAACACAAGAGGCAAACATGGAACTCAAGAAGCTCACGGACACCTTTGCAGTTTCCCCCCAGATCCGCGTTGCCGATCTGGCTACGCTGCGCGAGATGGGCTTTCGCGCGATCATCTGCAACCGTTCCGACGGCGAAGGCGCGGACCAGACCACGTTCACCGAAATCGAGCAGGCAGCACGACAGCTTGGCATGGAGGCACACTACCTTCCTGTGGAATCGGGCAAAGTGAGCGATCAGGATGCCGAACGATTCCGCGATTATCTGGACACCCTTCCGCGGCCCCTGCTCGCTTACTGCCGCAGCGGCATGCGCTCGGCGACCCTATGGGCGCTGGCCAGCAGATCAACCATGTCGCTCGTCGAGATCCTTGCCGCAGGCAAGCGCGCCGGGGTCGACTTGAGTGGGCTCGCGCGCCGCATCGGCTCGCCGCGCATCTCCACCGAGGAACAGCACGACGTCGTCATCATCGGCGCGGGAGCGGCGGGCGTCGCCACCGCGTCGAGCCTGCTTGCCCGGGCGCCCAATCTTGACATCGCCATCATCGACCCCGCCGACGTACACTACTACCAGCCCGGCTGGACGATGGTGGGCGCGGGCGTATTCCGCCCGGAAACGACCGCTCGTCCCATGGGTGGAGTACTCCCGCGCAATGTTCGCTGGATCAAGTCGGCTGTGGCCGCGTTCGAGCCCACAGCGAATGCCGTGATCCTCGAAGGCTGCCGCGTCGTGAAATATCGGCAACTCGTGGTCTGCCCAGGCCTTAAGCTGGACTGGAATGCCATTGAAGGACTGCCGCAGACGCTTGGGCGCAACGGCGTGACCTCCAACTATCGTTACGACCTTGCGCCCTACACCTGGCAACGGGTGCAGCAGCTCAAGGGCGGCCGCGCGCTCTTCACGCAACCGCCCATGCCGATCAAATGCGCGGGCGCACCGCAAAAGGCCATGTATCTCTCGTGCGATCACTGGCGCCGCACCGGCAGGCTCAACCAGATCAACGTCGAGTTTTACAACGCTGGCGCGGCGCTCTTCGGTGTAGCCGACTATGTACCAGCACTCATGAGGTACGTTGAGTCGTACGGCATCGATCTGAACTTCGGTTTCAACCTGACGGCCGTGGACGGCGAAGCACGGCGCGCGACCTTCACGCGAGCACTCCCTGGCGGCGGCAGCGAAACATTCGAGACCGGATTCGACCTGCTCCACGTCGTGCCGCCCCAGAAGGCGCCCGATTTCATCCGTGTCAGCCCGCTTGCCGATGCCGGCGGGTGGGTCGACGTCGATCAGGGTACCTTGCGGCACAAGGTCTACGAGAACATCGTCGGACTAGGCGACGTGACCAATACGCCCAACGCAAAGACCGCGGCAGCCGCGCGCAAGCAGGCGCCGATCGTCGCGCACAACGTGCTTGCCGCGCTGGGTGTCACGCGCGGAGCGGCGATCTATGACGGTTACGGTTCGTGCCCGCTCACGGTCGAGCGCGGGAAGATCGTGCTCGCCGAGTTTCTCTACGGCGGCAAGGTCGCGCCGACCTTCCCCGCATGGATCATCGACGGGAAGAAGCCATCCGGTCTCGCCTGGCTGCTCAAGGAGCGCATCCTGCCTCCGCTTTACTGGCAAGGCATGCTCAAGGGACGAGAGTGGTTCGTGCAACCCCAGGTAGCCGACTGATACTCGTCCACTTGCCGTATCTCGAGGTGATCAATGCTGGTCTCGCTTCTTCTCGGCGCCGTAGTCGGCGCCATTCTCGGACTCACGGGCGCCGGTGGCGGCATCCTGGCCGTACCCGCGCTCGTATTTGGAATGGGATGGCCCATGCAGCAGGCCACGCCAGTTGCGCTTGTCGCCGTCGCGGGCAGCGCGGCAGTGGGCGCGCTCGAGGCGTTCCGCAAACGCCTGGTCCGTTATCGCGCCGCGTTCCTGATGGCCGCGCTCGGGGTCCCCGCCACGGCGGTGGGAGCGCGCCTCGCACGCGCCCTGCCCCAGAGGCTGCTGCTTGGCTTGTTCGCCTGCGTCATGCTTTTCGTTGCCTTCCGGCTATTGCGTCAGACGATCAGGCGCAACGCACCGGAACAACAAGCGTCGCCGCTTTGCGTCGCTCATGTCAACCCGGCAACAGGCCGGTTTGACTGGTCATGGCCCACTGCGCTGGCACTGGCGGCGACCGGGTCGCTAACCGGCCTGATGACGGGGCTGCTCGGCGTGGGCGGCGGATTCATCATCGTGCCGTTGATGCGCAAGCTGACCGACGTATCCATGCACGGTATCGTAGCAACGTCGCTGATGGTGATTGCGCTGGTTGGCAGTGGCGGTGTGCTGGCGACAGCGATGCACGGCACAGCATTACAGTTCGACATCGTCCTGTGGTTCAGCGCCGCGACCGCCGCGGGGATGTTAGGTGGGCGCCTCGTTTCGCATCGTCTGGCCGCCCATCACGTCCAGTCCGGGTTTGCGGCCATCCTCGTATGCGTGGCCCTCGGCATGCTCGCCAAGGCCTTCCTCGCATGAACCGGCGGGCGCAGCGCGCACCATGCGCTTCATGCGGGGACGAGGGATGATCGCAAATGGCGTCATGTGCCCGACATGACATGCCGGCGCGTGTGGAAACAATTTTCCGTCATGATTGGACACGCGATTGCGCTTGTCAGGCGGAAAACTCGTCGAACGCTGTTAGCGCGTGGGTGGCGTACATCATCGACGGGCCCCCACCCATGTAGACTGCAGTAGCCAGCACGTCTTCGAGTTCCTGTCTCGTCATGCCAAGCTTCACCAGCGTCTGGACATGAAAGCCAATACAGTCGTCGCACCGAGAAGACACTGCGATACCCAGCGCAACCAGCTCCCGGGTCTTTTTGTCCAGAGCGCTGTCCTTTGTGCCCGCAGCCGCCAGTTGGCTGAATGCCGTCATCAGGTCTGGCTGCGTTTGACGCAGGGCTCGCATCTGGTTGGAGACCGCGCGTACGACGTCTTTAAATACAGGTAATCCACTCATTGCTGTTCCTCCGGCTATCAGAGATCTAATGGAAAATTTGGAAGCCAAAATAAAGCGAACCACGCATGCCACTATCGATCTGGCCATTGGGCCACGTGATTCCGGTATCGGGTCCGCCCCATTCGGCCGATCAAGGTCTGTGTGCGCTCAAGCCGTGGTTCACGGAAAGCAGAGTATCCGAACGCGGGGCCCACTGTGACCAGCCGCGAGCCGTTGTTGTACGCCTTGCTTACGCCCGTTGCATGCCCGATTTCGTCCATTCGACGAGTTCGAAGACGACCATACCCACCACCATCGCTGCCACGAATCCAATGGCCTTCGGATAGCCCGCACCCAGTGCAACCAGCGCCGGCCCAGGGCAGAAGCCCGCCAGGCCCCAGCCGATACCGAAGGCGGCGCTGCCGAGGACGAGCCTTGGCGTAATTGCCGTGCTTGCCGGAAGCTGCACAGGCAAGCCCAGTAACGAGCGCGTGCGGCGTCTCGCAATGAAGAATGCGAGAGAAGCCACGACGATGGCGCCAACCATCACGAACGCGAGGGAGGGGTCCCAACTGCCGGCGATATCGAGGAAGCCCAACACCTTCGCTGGGTTGCTCATGCCGGAGACCATCAATCCAACGCCGAAAATCAGCCCCGAAAGGAGTGCCATGAGGATTGCCATATCAGCCTCCAATCAGGTGCCGTTGGACAAAAACAGTCAGAAATCCCGCCGCCATGAAGGTCAGCGTGGCGACGAGCGAACGCAGCGACCCGCGCGAAAGGCCACACACGCCGTGACCACTGGTACAGCCGCTGGCATAGCGGGTGCCGAACCCCACCAGGAAGCCCGCAGCCAGGACGACGCCCCAACTCGCCTCGATATCCGCAATTGCCGGCTTGCCGAGCAGGCCTGCAATGACAGGGGCGATAACGAGGCCTGCGACAAACGCGAGTCGCCAGCCGCTGTCATTACGTGGCAGGCTCAACAGGCCACCGAAGATGCCGCTGATGCCGGCGATGCGACCGTTGAACAGCACGAGTAAGGCTGCCGCCAGGCCGATGATGAGTCCGCCGGTCAACGAGAGACCGGGTGTGAAATGGGTGAAGTCAATCAACATGATTCGTCCCCAGAAGGATTCGCGCAGAACTGTTGATAAAGCACGGTCATCACGGCGAGCGATTGCTGACTCGCCACCGAATAAAAGATGTTCTTGCCCTCGCGGCGCGTTGCCACGAGGCCGTTTTCGCGGAGCAGGCCCAACTGCTGGGACAGGGTCGGCTGCCGGATACCAAGCTCCTCCTCGAGTTCGCCCACAGAAAGCTCCCCCTGTGAGAGGCGGCACATCAGCAGCAGACGGTCTGGATTGGCGAGCACCTTGAGCAGCGCACACGCGTTTGTCGCGGCAGCCTGCATGGTGGCCAGGTCGATAATGGGATGGCTTGGGTCCATTGGGAAATCGCTCAATTTACACGTTAATAATATATATATGCATATTTTATCTGTCAATATAGTGATTCCTCCAGCGGCGTCATGCAAACGCTCGCTCCCTAATTTTTCTCCGCCTGCACGGCACGAGCGGGGCTTTGACGCCAGAGACCTTGGGGGGTGCCGGACTCCCTGTCTGACGCGCCTGCATTCTTGTTACCTGCCCAGTGTCACCACGTCAGGGACCGGCTGGGCCTGTGTCATTGCCGTCGGACTGTTTGAGGGGCCGCCGCCATTTCAGTTTTCGCTGTTCAAGAAGCAATTTCCAGTCGAGCTTCATGAGCGCGTATACGAGCCCGAGCAACGCCAGTTGCGAAAGCACGAACCAGACGCCCAGATACTGCCCTTCCAAGACGGCTTCGGGATCGACGAACGATGACGCGAGCCGTCCCAGGCGAGCCCAGATCGTGTAGCTGACCATGCGCCCAGCAAAGAACGCTGCACCGATGAAGCCGAGCGGCAGCCCCGACAACCCGTAGCCAATGAACAGGTAGCTGGACGGAAACGGGCTGAGCACATACACGAGAAATGCGCCAGCTGTCTTCTTCCTGTGCTTCCCGAGCCACGCGCTGACCACCTCAATGTTTTGTCGATCGGCGTCGCGCAACCAGCGCCGTCTCACCAGTGACCGGGAGAGTGTTGCAAGCGTGAGTCGACCTGCCGTTGCGGCACTGGCAGCAACGGCAGCAATAAGCAGCGTGCTCCCCTCGTGAATGTTGAAGCCAACCCACGACATCGCCATCCAGGTCGGCGGCGCAAACGCTGGCATGAGATTGATCAGCAACACGATGACGAACAGGAGCGCCAATGTTTTCACTTCTGTCCTCCAAGCGCGCGTGCGCATTTGCCTGGCAGCGAACTCAACGAAACTGCCGCCTCGATTTCAAGCCGGGCCACACTCGGGGGGCTTCCATTTCGCGTCGGTGGTCGCGCAACCGTTCGCGCTGCTCGCGGGTAAACAATGCATCGATACGCTTGTGTTCGTCGACAGAGATCCCGTACATCTGCTTGCGCAGGTCGCGCATCGTGGCGTAACTGGCGTCGATGGCTGCCTGGTCGCGGTATAAAAGTCGCGAAGCGCCGACTGTTCATCAAGCATCTTGCCCATCAGTAGCCAGCGGGCCTTGCGCGATTGATCAACGATCGCATTCATGCGAGTTTGCTGGTCGTGCGACAGTTTCAGGCCCGGATCCCAGCCGACATGGTCGACGCCACAATCGTGGTCATAACCACCCATCATGCCTGGGCCACGCATACCTGAGCCCTTCATTCCTGCGCTCATGCAGTCGCCATCGCAACCTCCCATCATGCCGGGGCCGCCACCGTATGGTCCGTTGCCTCTGGCAGGCACATTGCTGCCTTGCTGTGCGAAGGAAACCGCGATTGGCGAAGCAACCAGCACTGCCACGACGCAATTTCGCAACGCGCGCAGAGTGAATATCTGGGGTTCATCACGTACCTCCGCACCGGGCCGATCCGCACTCCGGATAACCGAAAATTCAGCGTATAGGGCTGCGGAAAAACGTGATTGATTTGTGTCAATTCGAGACGGGAGAAACGACTCGTGCCGGGCGCCATCAATGGCAAATCTGCATGCACGTCCATGAGTTCCCCGTTGACATACATCAAGCGTTCGCGACCCACCTTGCCTACAGTGGCGTCTTGGCAGGCCTTGTCACGGCGCGTCGTATCCGTAACGCTATCAATCAGGTGTCCCAATGTCCAGATTTCACAGAGGCGCACTACTCGCATTCTTATACGCTCGCAGGGCGAGATGCGCACGGTTCAGGTTCCCGCGAGCGGAAGCACCGAGATGATTCTTCATCTGGAAGATCCCGATGAGTGTGAAGACATCAAACTTTGTGGCCCGCGCGGATGATCGGAAACCGCGACCGCACTACCTGAATGAAGCACTAAACGGGGAGTATGTCATGTATAACTCGAGATCGGGCAGCAGCGCGAACGGTCCGCTCAGGATGCTCATCGCTGTGGACCATTCTGAAGCGTCGCTATGTGCGGCGAGGTTCGCATGCGAACTAGTACAACATCCCTCAAATAGCTTTAGTAATTATCAGGCTGCAGGTACGGGTGCAGCAGCGTGACGACCTCCCCGGCCATTTCGTCGAGCGTACCGGTACCTGGCAGGGGTTCCCAACGTCCACTGTGGCTGCGAAAGTCGGCGCCATAACGAATGCGGCCGAGTTCAGTCAGTCGGGCCACCACGGTTGGCTCCTCGCAGGTGACGCCCGTAGGCTTGCGTAACGATCTGCTCATGGCCGAGCAAACCGCGCAGTCGTCGCTGCAATTCAGCAGCGTAGTGTTTGGCGGGTAAAGCTGGCATGTCGTGTCCTCGATTACGATGTGCCGCTTTGCAGCGGATAGCTACGGTATCAAGTCGGCATTACTGAGTTCGTTTTGTACGCCATCGCTAACGAAGGACTGAACTTCTTATAAGACTGCATCGTAACGGGTCAAACACGTGAACAATTCGAGACAAAGATCAGGGCCAAAGTCGCGACACTGCCGCGCGAGTCGGACCTGGCTGGTGCAATCAATGACTCGCCGAATCGCCGGGCGAAATTGATACTGTTCCGCGAAGATGAACGGCGCGACCTGATGGTACAAAAATGCGTTGATTTTCCGGTCAAAAGTGCAAGCCAGTAACGCAACCGTCAGGTCACCGTTCTGAACACCATCATTTCGCAGCGTCGACCACTAGCGTGGCCCGCATGGCGTCGCGGTAGTGCCCTGGCTCGTTACAGAAGGCAATATAACGACCGGGTTTGAGTACGAGCCGTGCCGTGACCGTTTCCCGGGGATTGAGGTCCTCCACGCCTTGCAGATCGCCCAGACGCGCTTCCTTTACCTGTTGTGTTTTCTGATCATAAGGCAGCGCGGCGCTGGTGCCGGACCATGGCAAGACCATGAATTCGTGCTTCAACGTGTGAGACTCATTCGTGATCGTAAACTCGACCGGCCCGGCCGGTATGGTCGATGGCACCAGAGTCAATGACATCCCTGTGCTTCCTCCGTCTGAAAGGTGAACCGTCACTGTGGACGGTTCAGCGGGCAGCGCCCCCGTCGAGACCGCGAAGAGACCTGCAGTCATCGCGACCTGTAATGCGTTCCTCTTCATGACGCCCCTCCCATGCAACAGCAATCATCCACGCGATCACCCGCTGGTTGGACGCAAACCCATTTCTATCTGAAAGGTGCTACAGCCTAAGCCGCGGATTCGACGTCCAATGTAACGCTCGCCGCCTTAAGATCAACTTAAGACTACAGCCGCGATCGCGCTGGCCTTTTTCTGCATTCGGGACCAGTCTGCTCCCATCATCGATTACGTGATCGGGCACAGTTACTGGGGAGCCCCCAGGCTTTCAGGGGGCATGCTTCCAACATTCACGACAAGCATGGCGTTAACCGCGTCTTAAGACTGGTGTTTCAGACTGTCATTGCTGGAACACAAATCACCAGCACTCCCCGAATGGCTCACCACGGAGGTACTTGCCATGAACACCCTCATCAAGGCACTTGCCCTGTCGCTTGCGGTCGCCATGCCGGCGATATCGTTTGCACAGGCGTCAAACGATTCGTTGACCCGCGCGCAGGTCGAGGGACAACTGATCCAGCTCGAACATGCGGGTTACAAGCCGAGCAGGACGCAGTATCCTGCGGACATTCAGGCAGCCGAAGCCCGCGTGGCCGCGAATGCCGGTACGGGTTACGGTGGCACGGCACCGAGCACGTCGCAATCCGGTGACCGCATCTCGCATCACACACGGAATGCCGAGTACGGCCACCACTGACGACAAGCAGAACAGAACAACAGTATGCGGATACTTCTGGTAGAAGACGATGCGCTGATCGGCAGCGGCTTGCAGCAGGGGCTGCAGGGCGAGGGGTTCGCCGTGGACTGGGCCCAGGATGGCAACGCGGCGTCCCTCGCCTTGCGCACGACGTCATACGGGCTCGTCCTGCTTGATCTCGGCCTGCCAAAGCAGGACGGGCTGACCTTGCTCACCCGGTTACGCGAGCGCGACGACGACACTTCCGTCATTATCGTCACGGCCCGCGATGCCGTTCCCGATCGGGTAGCTGGACTCGACGGCGGCGCGGACGACTATATCGTCAAGCCATTTGCACTCGATGAGCTGCTCGCGAGAATGCGTGTCGTGCATCGTCGGCAGGCTGGTCGCGCGCGGACAACATTACATGCAGGCGCGCTGCGGCTCGACCCCGCCCAGCACCGGGTCTGGCTGCGCGACGAGGAGATCTCGCTCACGACACGTGAGTTCGCGCTGCTTCACGAGCTGATGCACAATCCGGACACGATCGTTTCCCGGGAACAGCTCGAAGAGCGTCTCTACGGCTGGAATGAAGAGGTCGAGAGCAACACGATCCAAGTGCATATCCATAATCTGCGCCGCAAGCTGGGCACAAAGTCGATTCGCAATGTGCGCGGCGTGGGGTACCAGATCGGAGAGATTGATTGAAGTCCCTGCGCCGGCGTCTGCTGATCTGGCTGCTGCCCGCCGCGTTGCTCGCCGGTTTGCTTGCGAGCGCGGCGACCTACCGGGGTGCGCTCACGGAGCTGAACGAGGTGCTCAACGACCAGCTCAAGGGCATTGCACAGCACGTCGTGGTCGAACCCGATGGTCACCTGTCGCTCCGGGGCATGCAGGGCACAAACGAGGACCGGCTCTCGGGCGAGCAGTCACACACGGTGCTGCTTCAGGTCTGGCGCGGCACGACGCCCGTCTTCAGCACAGATCGGGATTCGTCATTGCCGCCGCCGCAGGCCGAGGGGTTCTCGGACATCGAGTTCAACGGACAGCTCTGGCATACCTACGTCGAGCGCAACGGCGACCTGCAGGTACGCATTGCCCAGGCGAGACGCGCGCGCTGGGAAGCGGTGGCGGAGATCGCCACGTCCCTTTTCTGGCCTGTTCTATCGCTGGTACTGGTGCTTGCCCTTTTTGTCTGGTTTGGCATCGGCTACGGTTTGAAGCCACTGCGGCAGATCGCGGCCAACGTGAAACGACGCGACGTGGACAACATGCATGAGATCGACACTGCAGCCATGCCGGCAGAAGTCAAACCGCTGATCGATGCAATCAACGATCTGTTGTCGCGACTTGATCACGCATTCACCGCCCAGCGTCAATTCATCGCCGATGCCGCGCATGAGTTGCGCACGCCGATCATGGGGCTCGGGCTTCAGGCTGAGCTGCTGCAAAAGGCGCCGGGCCCGCGTGAACGCGAAGCCATCACGGCGCAGATCCGCACCGGTACGGCACGCCTCGCTCATCTCGCCGAACAGTTGCTGACACTGGCGAGACTCGAACCCGAATCGCCAGCTCCGGCTTTCAGCGAGCTGGATCTGACTGCGCTCGCACGGGCCGTCGTCAGCGAAAGGGTACGGTACGCAGAAACCAACGAGATCGACCTGGGCCTGGTTGCCACGGGCGTCGTCACAGTACCCGGCAATGCTGACAGCCTTCGCATCCTGCTCAACAACCTGGTCGACAACGCGATCCGCTACGCCGGAGCCCACGCACGCATTGACGTCATTGTGGGCCGCGAGGACAGCTGCGCCGTGCTCGAGGTCTGCGACACCGGCCCGGGAATACCGGTGGAAGACCGGATGCGCGTGTGGGAACGCTTTTACCGCGGCGACGGGCACACTGCGTCGGGCAGCGGTCTGGGCCTGTCGATTGTCAGGCGCATTGCCGGACAGCATCACGCCCGCATCTCGCTTGGCAGCGGTGAAGACAATCACGGATTGGCGGTAACCTTGCGTTTTCCGCCTGCCGGCCCCCATGCTGCTGTCGTGGAAGCGGAAAAAACCGGCGACGCGGCAGCCACTTAGCCCAACAAACAGAGGCCATCTTTTCACGCGGGAAGGGGCATCACTAGCCCATCGCAAAGCATGCCCATGGACACCAGCTCATCCAGACGCATGCGGTTGCCCATGAGCCACGAGTTGTCACACTGGTTAGGATAACTACATGCAATGACGGCCTACGGATTGACCGCACTGATTGGTTTGCACGTGCTGGGGGCTCTGGCGCACCGGCTAGTCAGGGGGCATAACATCCTTCCACGCATTCTTCCCTTGCGCCAACGGCCGCTATCCAAGGTGCCTGCCGGACTAACCGAACTGGATTGATCCCGCAAGTCACACTGTTTCGCGTGCTGGCCAAGCATTAGGCGCATTAATGCTCAACGGCTCGCCGGCGTATGGTCACGGAAGGATCAACCGGACTGCAGTCCCGTGTCTCGTTCGATTCGCTCGCCATCTGTAGCCGACCCTGAACACACCTGCGTAGCCGCCTCAGTCCCACAGGCGACATCCGCCGATGATGCCTCCGCACTCTGCGTGCCCCGACGCGCTCTCAGGTCAAAAAATGGACGGTGAACATGGGGCAGGGCGTTGACACTTTGCTCAACGGAATCATTTCGCCACACTGACGATAAACGTGGCACGCATTGCGTCGCGAAAGTGTCCTGGCTCGTTGCAGAATGCAATATAGCGGCCGGGCTTGAGCTGAAGTCGTGTCGTGACAGTCTCCCGGGGGTTAAGGTCTTCCACACCTTGCAGCTTGCTCAGGCGATCCTCATCAACCTGCTGTGTCTTCTGATCATACGGTAGTGCGCTACCGTCGTTGGACCACGGCAAGATCAGGAATTCGTGCTTCAACGTACGCGACTCATTCGTGATCGTAAATTCGACCGATCCTGCCGGCACAGTCGACGGCACCAGAGTCAATGACATTCCGGCACTCCCACCGTCTGAAAGGTGAACCGTTACCGCGGTCGGCTCGACTGGTAGCGCAGCCGGTGCAACGGCAAAAAGACCTGCAGTCACCAGTGCCTGAAACACGTTCCTCTTCAGCATGGCAAGCCTCCTGTTCGATAGCGGCAGGCCATTCCACTGGCGCGCCGTCAGTGATCCCGGTCACCATTGAATTGCGTCATACGATGCGTCACTGATACTCAGGGAGGGATTTCCCTCCCTGAGTATCAGTGCAAGGCTTGAACAGCTGGCTCGAATAGGGATTCGAAAGTCAATGTGACGCTGCCTGGCTTAAGACTAGCTTATGGTCGTGCTCCCTTGGCCGATGACTGTGCTCTCTGGAGAATGCGCAAGCCCCCGCCCGCTGCTGCGATACCTCGCCGATCACACCGGATAAGAGTCACCCCACGTGAATTTCAATTGCGGTTCGCGCAACGCATCCCGCACGCTCGGGTGAAGTTCCTGACGAACGTCAAGTCGCCGCATCCTGATCATCTCATTGGCTTCTTTGCGCAGCCTTCTCGACGTCGCTTGCTGTCGCTGCTCACATCGAATTGGCTGGTTTTTGCTTCGAGAGAATTGATGCCAGGACAGGTTGACTTGCGTCAAAGGCAATGCCCCGGGACTAGCGTAGTTTTTTCTGCGTGAGGTAAGAGTGTCTCGCGCGAGAATCACTATATGACGGGATCCCGCAATGGGCCTGGTTCGCGGCGGGCCCGGTGATAGGGGTTCGGCTTTGCATCAGAATTTTTCCTGAGACACGGGAACGAAGTCGTGGGTCGGTGAATGACAAGGCGAAAGCCAAAGTCTCTCTGTCGCGATGGCCCTTCAGCACCCGGAACATTTGCCGACTGAGTTCTGAGGTAAGGAATTTCGCAATCCAAGGCGTCTAACCCGGGAGGTAAGCAATGAGCGAACATGTCCTCATTTCGCCGCGCGAATTGTCTGAAATAATGGCATCTGAATCGGTAGTGCTGGTCGACACACGAGACGCCGCGAACTACGCGGAAGCCCACCTGCCCGGCGCGGTGAATATTCACGAAATATTTACGTATCTTGCCACATCAACCCCCGACGGCCTGGCGGCATTACGCGACAAGTTTGCCAGCGCGTTCGGAAACGCAGGCCTGTCTGGCAAAGAAACCGCCGTTGTTTACGAACAGTCCATGGCAACCGGATTTGGCCAGTCGTGCCGCGGCTATGTGCTCCTGAGGTATCTCGGTTATCCACGCGAAAAGATCAAGGTCCTGCACGGCGGCTATGCAGCCTGGCGTGCGGAAGGCTTCCCCAGCACAACCGAAGTACCTGTTCCGAGGCCTGCTACATTCCCGACAAGCTCCAGCGCCGGTAACCTGTTCGTCGACCTTTCGGCAATGAAGACAGCCGTAGCGGACAAATCAATCGTGAAGCTTGATGTCCGGGATGTTGATGAATGGATCGGTGAGAGTTCTTCTCCTTATGGCAAGGACTTTTGCCCGCGCAAAGGAAGGATTCCCGGTTCGGTGTGGATCGAGTGGTACCGCATGATGAAGCCGACGCCCATGGGGCAAATGTTCAAGTCGCGCCAAGAAATTCTTGCCGAGTGCGCGACCGCAGGCATTTCCCATGAAACGCCCGTCATCGTTTTTTGTTTCAAGGGTGCCCGGGCCGCCAATACCTTTCTCGCGCTTGAGGAGGCCGGCCTCAAGGACGTACGGCTCTATTTCGGGTCGTGGAACGAATGGTCACGCGACCCATCCCTCCCCATCGAACAGGGCCTGCCATACCAGGTGAACGCTACGTAAGTATCTGGGTCCATTGCAGTCCAAATTAAAAGGGATCGTCATCGGGTAACTCCTTGTGGAGACTCGCCATCGTGCTGCATATATTGATCCGGGTGGGAGCGTGAACCGCTTCGTGGGAAAGACAAACCGGCTTTTTCGGATTGGGAGCAAGCGATGAACCACGGAAGGCGTCGTCACGTGCTGCAGTCCATCGTGGCGGCAGGCGCGAGCTACCTGACGTGGGGAATGTCAGACATCGCAAGAGCCGCGAATGCGATCACACTCCCCTTTGAAAACGGGCTTCGGGAATTGACCACTGCGTTTCCACAAAAGGGGGAAATGTTGCTCTTGCGCAGCCGTCCGCCGTTGCTTGAAACACCGTTCTCGTGTTCGACCAGGGTGTTTTCACGCCAAATGATCAGTTTTTTGTCCGCTGGCACCTCGGGGGAATTCCACCGGTTCTGTCGCGCTAACGCGGTGCGCTAGAATTCGCATTCCCTCGCGAATCACGAACGAGATGGGCAAAACGAAGAATTCATCGCGCGCGACGTCTCCTGCGGAGATCGGCAAGGTTCTCAAGCGCTTGCACTATCCGCTGGACGTGGTTCTGCTGTGTGTTCGCTGGTACGTGGCGTACTTGCTGAGCCTGCGCAACCTTGAAGAAATGATGGCCGAGCGGGGAATTGAGGTCGATCACTCGAGCGAACACAGGTGGGTCATCAAGCTCGTACCCTTGTTCGAAAAGGCATTTCGGCGAATCAAGCGCCCGGCCGGCAAGAGCTGGCGCATGGACGAGACCTATGTCAAAGTCAAAGGCCACTGGAAATACTTGTACCGGGCCGTCGACAAGGAAGGCAACACCGTCGATTTCCTGTTGCGCGCCCATCGTGACAAGGCTGCTGCACGCCGGTATTTCGAGAAGGCGATTGCCCAGAACGGCGAGCCCGAAACTGTCACTGTGGACAAGGGTGGCGCCAATCTGGCTGCGCTCGACACGCTCAACACCGAGCGCGAGACGCCGATCAGGATCCGGCAGAACAAGTATCTGAACAATATCGTCGAGCAGGATCACCGAGCCGTCAAACGCATCGTCAAGCCGATGATGGGCTTCAAGAGTTTCCGGTGCGCACGCATCATTCTGTCTGGCATTGAGTTGATGCACATGATTCGCAAAGGGCAGATGCAGGACAAGCGCGATATCAAAACTGCGGCCGAGCAATTCTATTCGCTTATCATGTAAGCATTCCTATTCATGCCGGAATGCGCGCGTCTCACTACTCTTATCGCGACACAACCCGGAAAAGCTGCAGCAGCGAAACTGGAGCCGGCGGCGGACCACCAGCTTCAGCGCCTGGCAACACACGCGATTCGATACACACCATCCTCGACGGCTACTCCGTGTGTGTCATGTGTGAACCCCGGGAAGCGCATGTCATATTCTTCGAGCGCCTTCAGATAACCCAGAATAGGACCATCGGCAGGCCCTGCGTTCTCGCCGGGCATCAGCAACGGGATACCCGGCGGATAGGGCACCACAGCCGTCGCTACTGTGCGCCCTTCCATCTCGGCGAGCTCAAGCAGTTCGACGTCGTTGTGCACGAGCAACTCGAAAGCTTCCTGCGGGCTGAAGTAGGCTTGTGGGAGCGTGGAAAACCCACGCGCCATCAGCTCCGTTGTCTTGAGGTCGCTCATCGCGCTGAACATGAGATCACACAGCTCACGCAGCCCCATACAGCTGTACCGACCCGGATCCTTCGCCACCAGATTCGGCAACACCTGTTCAAGTGGGCGATTAATGTCATAGTCAGTCTTGACGTCGAGCAGCGTGTTCACGAGGGTCCCCCACTTGCCCTTGGTGATACCAGGCGAGAACAGCAGCAGTATCGTGAAATCCGTGGTCTTCTCGACGATGATTCCCTGACGGGCGAGATAGGCGGTCACCACACAGGCGGGTATGCCGACTGACATCAGTCCGCCCCCCCGGCGCAACGCCTGGTGTCACGATGGAAACCTTGATCGGGTCCGGCATGCAGTATCCGTCTTCGATATTGCCAAACCCATGCCACGCCTCTTCCGGATGCAGGACCCAGCATGACGGGTCGCTGGTCAGCAGGTCTTCGCTGGCTTCATGAAATGGCGTTCGGCGGCCTGTCTTTCTGTCCAGTACGAAGTCCGGTTGCCAGCCCTTCCCGCGACAAATGCGGTCGTGTCCTCCAGCATCCAGAAGAAGTCATCCGCCTTCTGCATCGCATCGACGGGCACGGTCGAGGCACTCGTGCGGCTCGCCAGCAGAAAGATCGGAACCGTCGCACTTCGCTTGCGCTGCGCATCGAGCACTCGCTGCGCCTGCTGATGAGTTTCATCGTCGCTCAGTTCCCAGTTCAGCAGCAGACACTGGATGAGCGGATCCGCCGCGATGACCGAGACGGCATCGTCCGCCGAAGTCGCCACGACGACGCTGACGAAACGCTCCTCCAGTTCGGCAATCAGTGCCTGCGTGGCGCGTCCGCTTGCGGAGCGCGGTTCGATCTCGTGATGCACGAGCAGTGCCATCATGCCGAGGCGGCGAAGGATGGGTTCGGAGTGTGCTGTCATCGAAGTTCTCTGGTTTTGGCTGCAGTTAACTGGACTGCGGCGCGTTCACACCCGGATTCCTCGACCCTGCCTTGCAGGAAGCTGGTGAATCCGGGACGACAGGCTGCCCCACTGGACACCACCTCGCTGACCCGCTCATCTCATTCCGGAAGCGCGCTGAGACGGAAGAAATTGCGCGTATCCCCATCAGGCGCACCGAACCACCTCGTGTACAACGCTGGAAACTCCGAAGAAGCGAAGAGCCGGCTCAATGTGCGATCGACCAGCAGCCGGAGATCGTCGTCTCCCCGCGCCATTCCGATAGCCACGGGCAGATAGGTAAAGTGACGATCGAGCACCGTCAGGTCGCCGGACGCCGGACTACTGCTGGCGACCGCGAGCAGCAGCGAACGTTCGCCGAAAAACACATTCGACTGCCGGTCCAGAACCTTGCGTACGCCTGACTGCACATCGGAGACTGGAACGACGGACGCAGTAATCTGGAACTGCGCAAGCCTGCCGCCGAGCCAGCGTTGTGCGGGCGAACCATCGATCACCGAAATGGTCTGCCGCGAAATCAGTTGCGCCGGAACCGCGCGCCAGGTGGGATGCGACACACTCGCTCCTGACAACACTTCCTTCAGCCCGGTCGGCGCATCGGAACGCACGACCGCGCCGATGCCGCCCGGATACACAGGGACGGAGAACGACATGCCAGCCCTGCCCGCAAGCGTATCCGCGTCACCGCACAATAGATCGATCCGGTGCTCCTGCACGGCGCGCAAACGGGCGTCGGGCGTGACGGCTACCCAGTTGACCTTCACCGTGCCGAGACCACTTTGGGTCTTTATCTCGTCGGCGATCTTCTGGCACAGCGCGACGGTGTACCCCGTGATGCGGCCCGCCTGGTCCTTATACGAAAACGGCTGCGCGTCGCTGAGGTAGCCCAGATTGATCGTGCCCGACTGTTTGACTCTCGCCAACGTTCCCGCTGAAGCAGGCTCATCCGCGTGGGCTGGCCGTGGCAGCAGGCCCGCCAGCGCCAGAAAAGCGATTGCCAGCGCAGCCGCCGCAGAGGCCGCGGCCGCGCGTCCGGAGGAAGTCACCGCGGTGAATCTGAAGGCCATGAAGCCGTAGATCACATAGCCGACCGCCATGACCAGCATGCCGCCGAGCACGGCGTCCTTGCCTGACGCATAGATCGCGTAAACCGAGTACGCGAGCGCGATCACCGTTACGAACGCATTGAGGCGGTATTTCGCGGGCGTCGTACCCGCGTTGCGCATCATCACGAACAGCGCCGATAGCGAAATGATGTACGGCAGCACATTGGTGACGACAGCAAGATTGACCAGTGCCGCAAACTGTTCACTGAGATTTGGCGAGATGGTCGACAGCGCCATCAGCGACTGGACAATGCCCATGATGACCATGCCCGCGATAGGCGCGCCCATCTTGTTCGCCTTGCCGAAGATGCCCGGGAACATTCTGCTGTCCGCCGCATCCTTGGCCGTCTGGGCCAGCGTGAACTGCCAGCCGAGCAGCGAGCCCACACATGCCAGCGCCGCAAGCGCCATCACGATCGAACCGACTGCCGGGTTGAACATGCGCGCAAAGGCCAGGCCGAACGGACCCGTCGATGCGGCGAGATCGGCATTGGGCACGATGCCCTGGATAGCCGCCGTGGACAGGATATAGATCACAGCCGCGCCCAATGTGCCGAACATGCACGCCAGCGGCACATCACGCTTGGGATTCCCGACGGCTGACGAGTTTTGGACTGCCGACTCCATGCCGAGGAACGCCCACAGGGTCAGCGAAATGCTTGAACCCATGCCCTCAAGCAGACTGACCCCCTTGGGGTTCCAGGCGGCGGCAAATGTTCCGCCGTGAAACCAGAACCAGCCGGCGATCGAAATGAATCCGACGGGCAGAATGACGCCCCATACGGTCACCGCTCCGATGCGCCCCGTGAGCTTCGGGCCGCCAAAATTCGCAACGGTAGTCAGCCACAGGAGCGCGATAACCCCAATGCAGGTGGCGACCGGTGACGATGTGAGCACAGGAAAGAACGCCGCGAGGTAGCCGAGCGCCGAGCTCGCGACAGCCACATTCGCGATGGCGATCGACAGGAAGTACAGGAAGAAGACCTGGAAGTACCCGTCCTTGCCGTAGCCATCCTCCGCATAGGCTGCCATGCCTCCCGCGCGCTGGTTCAGTAGCCCTGCTTCGGCAAAACCATAAGCAATAGCCAGTGAACCGATAGCCGTCACGAGCCACGACAGCAGGGAAATCGCTCCCACCTTTGCCATATTGGTGGGCAACATGATGATGCCCGAGCCCATCATGTTTACCGTAACAATGAACGTCAGTTGCACGACGCTCATCTTCTTCGGTTGATCAGACATGTTTGCCTCCCAAAGGCTGGACCGTTCGACTCCGGCTATTCCCGGACAACGTAGGTGTAGAAGCGGATACGGCCGCTTTCCCGTTCCTGGAACACGCCCTGCACTTCATAGTTGAAGCCGGGAAACCGGTTGAATGATTCCTGGAAGGCCATGAAATAGTCGAGCATGGGTTGCGCGCGCTCGTCCCAACGTTCACCGGGCAAGACCACACCGATACCAGGCGGGTAGATCAGCGCAAGTGTCGCGGAGACGCGGCCACGAACGCTGTCGAGCGGCACATACTCAACGTCGTTTGCGACAAGCGACTCGTATGCGGCCTCAGGCGACATCGCGAGTTCGGGGAAGCTCGACGCACGGAAGCAGAGGCGCTGCAACTCCTTCACGTCGGCATCCTTGTAAAAGCGGTGCATCTCGTTACACACCTGACGCAGCGTGTAGCCCGCGTACCGCGCGCTGTGCGCGGCATACAATGTCGGCAGCACTTCCGCCAGCGACGCGTCACGATCCCAGAGGTTCTTGAACTTGACGAGCTTGGCGATCAAGGTGTTGAGCTTGCTTTCGTCCTCGGCCGGTGTCATGAGAAAGAGAATGCTGTTCAGGTCACACTTCTCCGGAACAACGCCCTCCTCGCGCAGATAGTTCGCGACGACGGTCGCAGGGACGCCGAAGTCGAGATAGCCGCCCGTCTTTCTGTCGATCCCGGGCGTCAGCAGCGTGAGCTTGTTCGGGTCGACCATCGCGTAGCCTTTGGCGTAGCCCGCATAGCCGTGCCACGCCGCATCAGGATCGAATGCCCAGCATTGCTGCTCGCGCTTGATGATGTCGGTCGGCAATGACTCCCATGCCACGCTCTCGACGTCCGCCATGAATCTCGAATCGCGCAGTGTCACGACGTCGGGAACGAAGGGATCGAAAAACCACTGCTCGTCACTGCACTGCCCGGTGGCCGCGTAGTGGTGAACGAATTCGCGCAGCTTCTTGCGCGCCTCGATACCCAGTGCGATGCAGCCGTCCCACAGCATCTCCCCTGCCTTGCCCTCATGGACTTTCGCGTTCACATCGAGCGATGCAAAGAGTGGATAGAACGGAGAAGTGCTCGCATGGATCAGGAACGATTCGTTGAACCGCCTGTGCTCGATGAAGCGCTTCTGACCGCGGATATGTTCATCGCGCTTGTGAATCTGTGACGCCTGTGAAAAGCCCGCGCCCTGTTTATGAACGGACTGCGTTGAAAAAAAACCCGGCATGTCGGACGTCAGGTTCCTCAGACGCATGGGGCTATGATCTTCGAACAGCGGGTGGAACGCGTTGTAGCCGATCCACGCCTCATCCCACAGCACGTATTCGCACAGGTGCCCAATTTTATCCAGTACCTTGCTCACGTTGTAGATGGTGCCATCATAGGTATCGAGCTGAATGCACGCGAGCCGGAACGGCCGTTCGGCTCTGCTGCGTTCGGGATTCTTCACGAGCGGGTTCGCGCGGATCTGCTCGCGCAGCCAGTTCTCGTCCCACGCATCCCAGTCGACGGCGCCGATCATGCCGAACGGGTTACGTGCCGTCGGCAGGAACACGGGAATCGCGCCAGCCTGCACGAGCGCGCCCTGATGCACGGACTTGTGATTGTTCCGGTCGAACAGGACGAGGTCGCCGCGTCGGAGCACTGCACCCGTCACGATCTTGTTTGACGTGCTGGTGCCGTTGAGGACGAAATAAGTCTGGTCAGCACCGAATACTTCGGCCGCGTGTTGCTCGGCATCCGCCGCGGCCCCCTCATGGATGAGCAGGTCACCCAGATCCACGTCCGCATTGCACAGATCATTACGAAAAATACTCTCGCCGAAGTGCTTAAAGAAGAGCTGTCCCGCTGGCGACTTCCGATAGAACTGCCCACCCTGATGTCCAGGACAGTCGAAAGCGATATTGGCCTCGGCGTCGTAGGCAACCAATCCTCCAAAGAAAGGCGGAAGAAGACTCATGCCGTACTTCACTAGACTGGCGGCCACCTGTTTCGCGTAAAAGGCAGGGGTTTGCTGGCCGAGATAGATATAGCCGTCGACTTCGCCAAGCCCGCCCGCGACAACGAGGTCGGAGATGCCATGGCTGTTGGCTAGAGCCCAAAGGGGAGTACGAAAGCCCAGCGATCGAACGCCCAACGCCAGATTGCGGGCATGTTCGACATGCTCTCCGTCAACGATGACGATATAGGCGCCAACGTCGGCGTCCTCGTCGAAATCGCGGGTCGGTGTATCGGCGACCTCGACGTGCAGCCCCTCGGCGGCAATGCAATCAAGCAGTACTTTCGTCTCCGCGTCATTCCGGTCGACGATCGCCACCACCTTCAGCATTTTGTGGAACGGAATCGGGATGGTCGGTGCCTTGACGGAACGGGGAATCATGATTCGCGCCTCCTGTTTGCACGTCGATTCAAGCACCAGGGGAGAGGCACCCATTGACTCAGATCAACTCTCGCTTTCAACGTGTCGATACCCTGATTTCGTACCTGATGGCGGATGGAGAAGGCTCCGTGTGCGCGTGTGCAAATCTGGGCGGCGAAAAACCGACTTAAGGCAGGACGTTCCTTCCGCCTTGACCCTGCTCGACGTTTTGAAACTGACGTCCATGTCATGCGACGCGTGCAACAGAATGCAAGAATGCGATTCTCCGGCAGCTCACATATGGCTATCGGAAGTGCGCAGCCCGACGCGACTGCATCGGCTCGGACGGCCCGCCGTTGTCGTACACCATTTTCGCTGCGGCCTGTGTGGCACGAACTGGTTGTCAGAAGCGACCCACTGGAACCGGACGCCGTCGAATGGCTATGTCTGCAATTCGCGTCAAATGTGCTCGAACCCGTGTCAACCTTGAATCCCGGTCCCGAGCACGGAGCGCATGCATCGCCAGTAGAAGCAACTCCTCGTTCCCAGTCAGCTTCCCGGCAAGCCCGTAGCGCTTCTGTACCCGGCCCATTCGCCAGCCAACACAACGCCCCGCAAGCCGAAAAAACCGGATTGTAGTTCGACACCGACATTAACCGCTGGAGAAAACGCTATTGAACGCTGCGACACCAGCCGCTGCGAGTGTCTACGGTCTATCCCAGACCGCTTTTTATATACATCGGCCGATGCTCGATGCTGCGCAGAATACCCGGCAGCGCGATCTGTTCCGGGCGCCAGACGAGGCCGCCGGGGCAATTCTTCGAAGGACATCATCGATACCATAGATAGCAGAAACGGAAACATTGGCGCAACCACCGCGACAGCGAGCCGTTTGACCTCGTGCCACATCGCAAGGAAGCGTAGTTGCCCAGAGATATTCCGCAGGCGCCGACCTGTATGCAGGGAAGGACCACTAACACCGACGAGGCAAACCCCATGGGATTCGTGTTATTAGCCGCAATCTTTCTTGCATCGACTGGATTCCTTGTCGGCGCTTCGCGAACGCCGACAACGCCGCAGACGACGCCAGCGGCGACTGCGCCAGCCCCTGCTTCCAGCTCTGGAGAAGGCATCACCAAAGCACTGCCGCCGCGTCCCACGTCACCTGGATCAAATACTCCCGGCCTCCACGAGGATAACTAGTTATCCGAACCAATATGGATAGCTTAAGCGAACGGACGTAAAGGATTCTTCGATCTGCGCGGGCAGGATACGAAGGTAGTCACGCAAATTCGGACAGTCGGATATCTGGAGCGCTCGAGGCCTGAGCTGGCGTTAACAGTAATTTGGACATGTCGAAGCCGCGGCGAGCCAAACCGCGGACATTCCCGCACTGCACTGACGGCATCTGCCAGGGCCGCACGCCGGAATGTCTGCCGATTCAGCCCCACGAGGACCCACGCCGATGCTCTGAGTAGCCACGCCGCTCAGTCACTTGCTGCACGATTTCTCGGCACTGCACGGGCGAACCTACTTTTTCCAGAGAACGTGAGATCTTCGAGAAAGCCCGGTATTTTGTTGAACACGAAACCGCCCATCCGGCTTGCCGGACCAAAATTCAGCGTAAAGGACTGCGGATAAACGTGATTAATTTGTGTCAATTCGAGACGGGAGAAACGACTCGTGTCGGGCGCCATCAATGGCAAATCTTTATGCACGTCCATGAGTTCCCGGTTGACATACATCAAGAGCGTTCGCGACCCGCCTTTCCTTCAGTGGCGTCATGGCAGGCCTTGCCACGACGCGTTGTATCCGTAACGCCATCAATCAGGTATCCCGATGTCCGGATTTCACAGAGGCGCACTTCTTGCATTCTCATACGCTCGCGGGGCGAGATGCGCACGGTTCAGGTTCCTGGGAGCGGAAGCACCGAGATGATTCTTCGTCTGGATGATCCCGGTGAGTGTGAAGACATCAAACCTTGTGGCGCGGCGCGCGGATGATCGGCGTGACTTTCCGAGACTAGCCTGCCGGCCGACTGATCTAGTCGTCCGGCACGAGCCCCGGATGCCAGTCGCGCATGAGCGCGTCGCACCGCCGCCGTCACCCAACGTGTTCGGATAGCGGCGCGCTCGCGACGCCCGCCGGAACACGTGGTCACGGCTTCCGCGATCTCGTCACTGATGCCACAGGCGGTCGTCAAGTCGTAACCGCCGCACTTGCCACTACCAGAGTCATCGTCTGCCCCGGTTGCGGCACGACCAGGTTTTAGCATCGTCGACTTGCCCGATCTTGGGACCCATCGTCGCTCGTCGGATCGCAAACATCTTGTCGATCTCGACTTGTGATCGCGGACGCAGGCCGTTCTGCTCGTCTTGCCGGTCGCTGGAACGCCAGCGTAGGAAACTTCGATGGCAGCGGCAACAGGCGATGACGATGTACAGGCTACAGCGTCTTATTTGGCCGGGTTCTGGCGGAACGCGATGAACGACGAATGCAGCCTGACGCGATTGCGCGTGCAGGAACTTGTTCGAAGGCGGCCCTCCCTCTTACGAAGTATCCCCAGGCGCACGAACCACCGCGGTGATATAGGATCGACTCCAGTGTTTTGCTCGTCGAGATGGTGTGATGCGTCCCCGCTATGCAACTACGAAAGACGTCCCCGAAGTCGAGGACCTGCTGCGTACCTGCCAATTGCCGGTCGAAGGCGTCCGTGAACACATCAATCGCTATCTGGTGTCCAGGGACAGTAGCGGCATCATTGGATGCGCCGCCCTGGAGCAATATGGCACGGTCGGGCTACTTCGATGCATCGCCGTCGCACAACGCGCGCGGTTCGCTGGGCTCGGCAACTTCATCCTTTCGCTGCTCGTCGCCGATGCGCGCGAGCGCGGGATCGAGTCACTGGTCGTCCACTCCACAGGCGCCGAACGCTATTTCGAGCAGATCGGATTCACGGCAGCCCAGACATCGGAGTTGCCGGACGATCTGCGCCGTTCGCTGGAACGCACGTCGCCTTGTGACGCACTCGACATCATGCAGGTTGCGTTGTAGTAGCCATCCATGCGCATAGGCAGCCAGCACCTTCGAATTGTTTCCAAAAACGCAGTGCAATATCCCCTGCGCGCGCCTCCGCATCGTTTCGCGAAGACACGTATCTCGTGTCACCAGGCAACGATCAAGCCGAGTGCAATCCACGATCATGCCATGAAAAAGCCCCTTCTCGTCCCTCCGGTTTCCGCAGTCGTAATGAGTGGCGGCGTTTGCGCAACATCGGCGTTCGGACGCACGCTCGCCGAGCAGTTCATCTGCAAATCCAATGCACACTCGTTCATTGCCAGCCTGCCCAGAAACATAACCCCAAATTGACAAAGCCGCCGCGCGGCTTCGAAAGCGCACAATGGCGAGTCGATAGGATGGCTATTAAACGCAAAAAGGAAGTCAGGCGGCGTATCACCGGCATTGGCTGGGCACGGGCAACCGTTTTCAAGGCAGGCTCTGCGTGATTTGCGGCGAATTTGCGAGCTTACCGAGGATCACGGGATCGACTCAGCAAATTTCTATGCCAGTCGGCCCGAATCAGGCAGAGCCGCGGCTTTTTCCATGCACCACTGAAGCTTCGCTTCTCGCTTACCGTCCCCCTCATTCCGGAACGCTAAAGCCCCGCTCGCGGCGGGGGCCATTGGAGGATTCGAGAGCAAAAATCAGTTCTTCGTGGCCACAACGACAAACGCGTGATCGCGCTGCGACGTAACGCCCGCAGCCGCCAGTTGATTTCCATTCACGACCGCTACGAAGGTTGTCGATGCGCCGGCGCCCAATACACACGCGCTGTTATCGAACGTCACCTTGCCGTCGAGCACATGCTTGCCGGTCGACCGAGGGGACACTGTGCCGCTGAAAGTGCAGCCGCTATTTGCACCCGTGAATGTCCCGTCTGCCTTCACTGTCAGCGTCACGGTTGATCCTGACGTCTGGCCAGTCCAGCTGCCTACCGCTTCCGCGATCGTGGCTGGCGAATCATAGAGCGAATTGTAATTCCCGTTGAACGTGGAGCTCATCGAGCCGCTGGGGAATGGCGACGACAGCGCCGCGCTCGCCGATACCGTTCCAGTCAGCGTCTTTTTGGCGCTGAATGATCCCGACAGAGTGCCCGCGACAGGCACATTTGATGCCGGATAGATGACCGCGGCTGGATCGGAGATATTGCCGTTGTTTCCGCTCATCATCCCTTCAACTAGTCCGATGCCACTCGTTGAAGTAGGTACGATGAAGTATTGACCGGTCTCGAGAACGAGCGTCGAAACTGCCAGACCATCGCTCGTGCCGCCACCCCAGATTCCCTCAGGAATTGAGGTATCGACTTTTGGCGGCGTAGTGGAAGGTGTGCAGGCAACCCACCCGGCGCTAGTCAACTGTTTGCACGGCCCATCGCTTCCTCCGCCGCATGCAGCAGCAATCGGCAATACAGCAAGCGCAGCCGAAATTGCTCTTTTCATTTCTGAATTCCCCGGTCGGTGTGATCCGGCTTATGCAGCCCGCAATAGTTTTCAATGCCAAACTCGATTTGCGCACCGATTATTGGTGGTCGTTCTCGTATTCTCTGTGCGGATTCGAACATGCCCGCCTATCGGGAGAGGGAAAAGTAGGTTTATACGTCGATGATGTCCCAACGCGTGTACGTCTGCGCAGACCAGCCGACGCGTGACGCAATAGTCCTCCTAGTCTATCTCGCGGGCCAGCCCCCGCGAGACACAGTTACGACGAGAGAGACATTCGCGATGGCCTCCTTGGCGATCGGCCAAGGGAAGACCGGTCAGAAGTTGCGCATCGAGTTCATCGGGGAGTTGAAGTCGGTCATTTATCGCATTCGTGCGCCGAAGGTCGGGCTCAAGGTGGGTCCACAAGGGTTCGGCGATGCGGTGAGGTACGATTACCCCCAATCTAACCCTGTGAAATAGCGGAAAACAACGGAATTGACCAGCAAAAAGCGCCAAGCCTATATCGGCACTTTCATAGCGTTAATCGGATGGCAGTATCGTCATATTACAACGCTCGCGGCACGGCAACCGCGCGATGAGTAGGGTCTGTCCGATATGTTCGACGTTATAGGCGGCAGTCGCTAGCCATCGGATCCGATCACCGGCGACCGTCCCGATTCGTCTCTTCGATGCGTTGCCGGCGACCGGGCTATCGCTTTACGCGCGCCTCATCTAGCCGAAAGTATCAAAAATTGACTTTTGCAACCGTTGTCGTCTCACGTCGGCAGCCGACAAATCGACGTGGTTTAAAGCAAAGAAGGCTTTGCGAAACGACCATCACGTTATTCGTTCCCTTCGAAGTAGTAGTGAAGGGTCCTTTTCCCGTAAGCTTTGCTGTCGAAAGTTACGCCGAAACCTACGCCGAATCGCCTTTCAATTGCTACGACGCCTTCCACAGCGGGGCTCACCGAGAGTGCCAGCAGCTGCACGTAGCTCGTGCGCGATGAAATGACACGCGAGGCGGGCACCCGCTGACGGCGCGACGCGACCAGGACGCGCTCCCACGACTTCGCGGGTCGTGCATCGGGCGCGGCGCAGCGATAGTCGCGAGCTCGCCGGCGCGCCGGCAGAACGGCAGAACGGCAGAACGGCAGAACGGCAGAACGGCAGGCCATTTCAAGGCAAAGCACGCATTTCGCCGCTTGCGAGCGACGCACCGCCGGATACGCGCCGATCTGCCCACAGCGCTATGTCCAGCGCGGCGAGCCAGCCGACTCCGGTCCAGCCGGTGGCCACGCTCGATGCTGGGGGCCGGGGGTCCGGCTGCTGCACGGGGCGGGCGGACCCCAAGGCCGAGCGGCTGCAACTGGAAGCAGAGGCGGCGCCGCAGGATTGCCGCATCGGGTGGGCCCCCTCGAGCAGCGGGTTCTGCTTGGCCTGAGCCCCGGTGAGCGCGTACAGTATTGGCAGCGTGCTGCACGCCTGAGCGAAAGTCCGACTCACAGAAGGGGGCGTCGGCGGTTAGCCAGACTCGCGACGGGGTACTGAAGACGATGAACCTGAAAAAAGCAAAGGCGGCGCGTCCATCGCCGGATGGGGCGTTGTTGCCCGGTAAGCCGGTCATCCTGGGGCTAGTGCTGGCTGGGGTGCTGGCGGTGCTGCCGTTCGTCCTTTACGAGCTGAATGTCGGCAACACGGTGCCTGCGCAGGCGTCCGCCCCGCCGGCAGCCGCCCCGCCCGCCGTGCACTAACTAACCTGGCGCAGGCCGCGCGCGCTACTGGCGGTGCGGCTTCGCGTCATTAAGGTCATTTCAACGGCCAAAATGGATGCGGGAACACTCACGCGTCGTGCCTGCCAAACGTGGTGCCCCTTCTTCCATCGCGCTCTATCGTGATCTGGAAATCGCCAGGGATCACAAGCTAGTCGCCCAACTATTTTGGGCAAATCTTGCGCCGAAGTTCTGGCGCGGGCTTGGTCTGGCATGAGGCAGATCTTCATCATGTCAGCATGCTCAATGAATAGGCGCGCGTCGAGTACGGCGACGAGTAAACACTCGTCGAAGCGGGTGATCGCGTGCATCAGGCGCCGTCCTCTTGGAGCACGCGCCAGATATGGAGTCCATCTAAATCGTGAGCCCTGCCGAATTCAAATCTGCAGACATGGAAGCGCCGCGTCGGCGCCCTGTAAGTATAAAGCGACAGCAAGCGACACCCTGACGAATGCACAAGCTTGCCGCTGCACGTACAGTTGACATGTCCACCGACTACTGTGGCGGGTCATGAAGCCACTAACACGACCGGAGAAGTACATGCGAATCACGCTCCATCTCGGGACCTTCGACCGCCTTGACCCGAATGCCTATGCGATTCTTTGGCTCGATAACGACACCCACAAGTGGTCGCGCGAAGGTCATGCCGGTCTACAATTTCCCGAGTGGGGAAAGCTTCGGGTCGATGCGCGCGGCACGCTGGTGTGCGATCAGCATGACGCGCGCCCGCTGTTCATCCTCGACGGTCTCGCTATGGAAGCGCGAACTGGCCCATTCGAGGGGGAATCTGGCGAGGCCCTCTGGTGCTGCACTGAACGCGAAAGCGGATCAGGCGTTGCAGGGCACTGGCATGTGCAGTGCGTCGACAAGGGCACCGTGCTTGCCGAGCACAGCGTGTTTGCTGAGGACGAGGTCTGACCTCGAACGCGCCTTCGCCTGGTTGCATGCGAGTCTTCGGTGAATCCCCAAAACGGTGAATCCCCAAAAAAGTGTGAGCGGGCTGGGACGATTCCAGTTCCGGCGTAACACGTCTGGTTAGCGCTTTGACCAAAAGGTGCCGACGTGCAAATCGATCAACGCGTGCCGATTGCGCGAACTGGCTTTTCGAGCATCGCGCCAAAAACGGCCCCGACCCGGCGCGGTTCAGGCCGACTGGGAGGTCGATTTTCCCAGGGCGAATTCAAGAAAGCGCATAGCCACCTTTTCAACGGTATCGGCCCGTTGCAGTCTTTCATGCTTTCGCTTCACCGAACACTCATGCGTATCTCTCGCGCAGCTTCGGACTTTCAAAGGCGTACCCCAAGCTCGGCAAAAATCACCGCGGCTTGTAAGCGAACTTCTGGCCGCCGATGCTTGCCTCGTACATCAGCCCGCCCTTGGCTACTGTAAATACGGCCATCCCTTTTCGATAGGATCCCGCAGTTTTGGCGTCCTTCTTGCCACCACTGACGTTAGCAGACGTGCCAGTTGTGCCTGCCTTCGCGCCTGCGGCGGCAGTGATTGCGATCGCATTGGCATCCGCGCCGAATTCAAAGTTCCCATTGGTGAATTCCTTCAGAGCTCGTTCGTCCTCGAACAAGATGAGCTCACTGTACACCTGGCCACCGAGCTGCAAACCCACGGTGAGCTGGGTCATCGTCGTATCGCCGATATGTTTCCCTTGCTCATAGACGCGGCCCTTGCCACGGGCACCGCCGATACCGACCCCTCCTTTGCCAATCTTCGGAAACAAGGCGAAGGCATGTGCGCTTTGCATAAGACTGCCGCTTTCTCCCGCGTTCTTGAACAGGCTGAGTGCTTCCGTGTATTCGTCGGCCTGAGCAGCGGAAACCGGCAGCAACAGCAGGATTGTGAGCGTCAACATCAGACATTTTAGCATGATAAGTTCTCCATGGATTTGGCGTATTTAGGCTCTGCCTTGATGTTTTCGCAGTGTATAACCAATCCTCCTCTCTACGCTATCTTCGATCTATCTCCGCATCACCGATCGTGTACAGATGATCGCATCAGCGTTCGCACGGAGAAAATCACCTCCATCGTTCATATAGATGCCAATATTCGCTGCTGCCGGTCGGATGCCAGCGACCGCCCCGCTCTATCGGACACGGACGAATGGACCTGGAGAAAATGCGCCGCCATGTTCACTATCGTTCGGAAACCAAACGATATGATCGGCCTTGCAGACGGCAAAAGATGCCGAGACCGCCCTTCACCGAAGCACCTGACATCCTTAACTTAATCAATTAACGCCAATTCAGCGTCAAGGGGCCCAGTTGTTATTCCGACGATGAACCAAATGGACTGGACTTTTGGCGGAAAGCGAATGTCAAAAAGCTACGCGGACGTCCGCATTGCGCGAGACGATGTGGTGCTTTGTAAATTAGAATGAGAGGCCATGATTACTACCCCTGCAATTGTCATCGCTACATGCGCTGGGCCAGCGCCCGAGAACATTCTATCGGTTGGTCAAAGCGCACACGGGCCAGCTACCGTTGTGCAATGTATTGAGCTTCCCCTGAAATTTCGCCTTCCAGCAGGTCGCGTATAAACTCGACCCAAAGGAAGGAAAGCAGAGATGTTCAAGGTACCGCATCAGGTGTACACGGCAGAGTTCAAGGAAGCCGCCGTGCAACGAATCAAGGACGGGCAAGGCGTGAGCACCGTGGCCCGCGAATTGGGTATGTCGACGCAGACCCTGCGCAACTGGCTGAAGGCTTTCGAGGCCGGCAAGCTGAATGGGCCCGGTGCGAAGGCCGTTACGGCGGAACAGATGGAGTTGTCGCGGCTGCGAGCGGAGAACAAGCGCTTGCAGATGGAGTTGGAAATCGCAAAAAAAGCGGCGGCGTTCTTCGCGAAGGACCTCCTGTGAAGTTCGCCTGGATTGACACACAGTGCCGGCAATACCCGCTTGCGACGCTGTGCGAGGTCCTTTGCGTGAGCGTCAACGGCTATCGTGCGTGGAAGCGCGGCGGTACGCCCGAGCGTCAGCGGCTGACCGATGCGCAGTTGCTCACGTTGATTCGGACGATTCACGCCGAGGTCAAAGGCGCCTACGGCTCGCCGCGCATGACCGAAGAGGTTCACTCTCGCGGCTTCCCAGCCAGCAAGGCACGGGTGGAGCGGCTGATGAGCGACAACGGTATCCGAGCCCGCCACAAGCGCCGTTATCGCGTGACAACCGATTCCCGGCACAAGCTGCCGGTCGCGCCGAACGTGTTGAACCGCAACTTCATGCCGGCCGAACCCAATCTGGTGTTCACGTCGGACATCACGTACATCTGGACCGATGAAGGCTGGCTGTATCTGGCCGTCACGTTGGACCTGTTCAACCGGGAGGTCGTGGGCTGGTCGGTCAAGCCGCGCATGACGGCGGACCTCGTGACCGATGCGCTGACGATGGCATGGTTCCGCCGCAGACCTGCGCCTGGCGCACTTTGCCACTCCGACCGCGGCAGTCAATACGCCAGCCATGAATTCCAGCACAAGCTGGCCTCCTACGGGATGCGCTGCTCGATGAGCCGTAAGGGCAGTTGCTGGGATAACGCGCCGACGGAAAGCTTCTTCAACAGCTTGAAAAACGAGCGAGTACACGGCACCAGGTATCGCACACATCGCGAAGCTGTCGCGGACTTGTTCGAATACATTGAAGTGTTTTATAACCGCAGTCGTCGCCATTCATCGCTCGGCTTCATGTCGCCAACTCAGTTCATGCAAGACTGGCTTGCGGCTCGGCGGACAAAGGATACGGCTGCATAACTCGGGACCTCTGGAAGGCGAAAAACCGAGGGAACCTCAGTATCGCCGAATGCCTGTGAGAGACGGCAAAGCGTGGAAAGTGTGCTGTCAAAAAAGAAGCGACCCCCGACACGCGGGCGGCCGCCGTGAGAGCTTTCAATGAGGCATGTCCCCGAACAGGGACATATAGAGTATAGGAAACCAAACGCCCTGATGTACTGTGCGAAACGGAAGATTCGGATATCGTGCGCGAAGTATGCCGGCCGACCCGCCTCCGCTTCAAAGGCGGTTTCAACCCGCGACGTCCGCGGCACGGCGAATGCGGGATTCGCTGATCAGGCGCGCGAGCGATCGAGGCGTGCGCGGTCTTTCGGCCGATGCCTTGTCGACGCTGACCTTCCCCCTCTGAAGTATCCCACTGTAAAGTTAGTGGCAAGGCCGCAGGAGAAACCTTGTCATGAAGAAGTCGCGGTTCAGCGAAGAGCAGATTATCGGGGTGTTGAAGGAAGCCGATGCCGGCATGAAGGTCGCCGACCTGTGCCGCAAGCACGGCATATCGGATGCGACGTTCTACATATATGGACTGCTCCCAATAGCAAACGGAAGTTGACGGACACGGAAGTCGATTGCGTACATATATCCGGCGTCAGGGCATCGCCCAGCGCCCAACTGGAATTCCGCGCGTGCAGGCCTCAACAACTGGAAGACCTCAAGGGCCGTTATAAAAATCAGGTTCCCTGCTCGCCCGGATCGACCGGAGTGCCACTCGTCAATTCGTCAACGCATCGTTTGTGGCGTTGCTACCCTGCTTTCTGATACGACTGGCCGGTTGCGAGCATCGACCAGATCACACGGGCCATCTTGTTCGCGATCGCAACAATGGCCCGATTGGCGCCTCGTCTGGCTTGCAATGCGAGAGCCCAGGCGTGCTTCTTGTCATGTTTGGTTGGTGCGGTTCGGAGTACCGCGCGAGCACCGTGTATGAGCAAGGTACGTAGATGTCGGTCGCCTCGCTGATATGACTCCCGGTGTCAATCTGGATCGGTTTTGAAAATTCATACCATGATTAAAGCAAGTTTCCTGAGGGCGGCGTAGCTGTAAATCTCGACGGTGGATCACGCTGATATTCGCGGGTTGGTTGCCGCATTACAGAGGTCCGTCTCATGAGCCTGCCGCTTCCTTGCTACGCAAGTCGACTGATGCCGTTGCCAAACGCGGTCGCGGATTACTCGAATACCGGGCTGCGCCGCCTTCAGGAAACTTTATATTTCCACTGCTCGTCGATTTCCTGGAAGCTCCGTTTATGCAGCTTGTACGCTGGGAGGCACGGCGAGTGACATCCCCAGTCGGCCGACGTCCCAGATGAAGCCAGCCAACTCGCGCGCGATAGCAATGATGGCGACGTGTGCGGTCTTGCCTCGGCTTACGAGTTTGCGAAATCGCCTGCACAGCCTCAACTGCGCGTCCCAGGCACGATCGATTATCGGTTTGGGCAGACCTTCATGCCGGCGCTGAATGTCGATGCTTACTCGGGCGGGATGCCGGTAGCTCCAGGCGGATTCCACCAGTAGCTTACGTGCGTAGCTGTTGCCGGTCTTCGTAATGCTGCCTTGCCGTCGCTTCCCGCCTGATGAATGTTCTGAAGGCGTCACACCAATCCATGCCATCAACTGCCGCGGATGTTCAAAGCGCGACAGGTCGCCCAACTCAGAAACCAGTCCGATTGCCGACGTAAAGTTGATTCCACGCATGGCCTGCAGGGCAAGTACAACCGGATAAAACCGCCAATTGGTGACCGCTTCGCGCAATGCCAGTTCCAGCCGCTCGCATTGGGCGAGCCGGTCTTCAATCGTGCGCCGATGTTCGTTGAACGCCAGTTGCTGCCATGCACTGTCAAACGAGAACGTACTTAACCAGCGCCGGTGTGTCGGTCCCCAGTTGGGGCGGCCGAGATAATGAACGCCGTGGGCAAGCAGAAACGATTTGAGCCTGCAGCGTGCTGCCTTCAGGTCTTCTCGAGCGGCCGACCAAGCGCGGGCCAGGTCGCGGAACGCTTCGTCTTCGATTGTTGGCACATGTACCGCTGACAAGTCGCCGGCGCGCAGCGAGCGCACCAGCTTGATCGCGTCACGGCGGTCCGTCTTGACACGATCACCCGGCTTGCGTGGAATGAGCGATGGTGCGCAGACCATGCAGTCGAAGCCTTTATCGACCAGCCTTCGATACAGGCCGTACCCGCATGGTCCCGCTTCATAGACAAAGCAGATGTGCCGCGCCTTCTGCTGCAGTCGCTTGCAGAGCCGGTCCACATCAATCTGCATAGCGCCCACCTTGCCGAACAGTTCCACGTTGCCCATGCCGATCGCATAGGCAATCGTGATCGAGTCCTTGTGGACATCAAGCCCCACATACAACGTGCTATCGTCTTCCATGCTGGCCTCCGCGGCGGAATACACCGTTGAATGGCGGTTCCATCCCCACTCAATGCGGCTCTGGCAGCCATGCTAACCCGCGCAAACTTCCCCACGGTGGCCAGCCTTGCCGAACGGGAGTCATACTGACTTGCTGATGCCGAGGAGGTGCATTCGGTCTCCGCTGGAACTCTGACGGGGAACAAGACCGAGCCAGGCAGCAAAGTGACGACCGTTCCGGAAGTCTTTTGGGTCGGAAACTGCAGCAACGATGGCTGTAGCCGTCTTGGGCCCAACCCCTTCAATCTGCGCGATGCGCTGACAGGTCTCACTGGCCTTGAATACCAAATCGATACGCCTGTCGAAACCGGCGATACGCTTGTCCAGCTCTCGCAACTGATCCATCAGATCGGCGAGCATCTCACGCGCGAGCGGCGTCAAGGCATTCGAAGTGTCGGCGACAATGGCAGGAATCTCCCGACGCGCGCGGGTAATCGATTGCGCGAACACGATACCTCGCTCGGCGAGAATGCCTCGCATCTGACTCACAAGTCCTGTCCGATTGCTGACAAGGCGACTACGGGCGCGGTGAAGACTTTGCACATCCTGCTGCTCAACGGACTTGATCGGCACAAAGCGCATTGATGGTCGTTGCAACGCCTCACAGATCGCCTCGGCATCGTTGCCGTCAGTCTTGTTCCCCTTCACAAAGGGCTTCACGAATTGCGGGCTGATGAGTTTGACTACGTGACCTTGCTGCTGGAATTGTCGAGCCCAATGATGCGCGCTTGAGCAGGCTTCCATCCCGATAGTACATGGCGCAAGCCGGAGAACCAGTTCTGTCAGCTGTGCGCGGCCGACGCGGCGTCGCAGCACAAGCTTGCCCGTGGCATCTACACCGTGCACCTGAAAGACATTCTTCGCTAGATCGATGGCAAGGAATCGAATGATGTCCATGACGACACTCCTATGAACGGGAACGCCAACAGTTACGATACGCCTGCCGGAGCAGTCCATACCATTAACTGGCGTAGCCGCTACGGCGGCATGGATGTGTCCGAAGCGCGACGATTGCGGCAACTGGAAGAGGAAAATCATCGACTTAAACGGCTGGTAGCGGACCAGGCGCTGGACATCCAGGTTCTGAAGGACGTTCTCGGAAAAAAGTGAGTTCGCCCGCGCAGCGCCGGGAAGTCATGCAGCAGGTGATTGACCAGCACGACTATTCGGAGCGCCGGGCGTGCGCGCCCGTTGGCTCAAATCGTCGGACGTTCCGGCACCCGGTGCTGCCTGACGCCGACCACGAAGTCCGGCAACGGCTGCGCGAGCTGGCGCAGGAGCGGCCACGGTTTGGCTCGCCCCGCCTGCATGTCCTGCTACGCCGGGAGGGTCTGGTCCAGAACCACAAGCGCACTGAGCGGCTGTACCGCGCAGAAGGCCTGTCGCTTCGCCTGAAACGGCGAAAGAAGCGCCCGAGTCATCTGCGCGTGGTCATGCCGACACCCAACGGCGCAGACGAAAGCTGGGCGATGGACTTTGTTGCTGAGGCGCTGACGCATGGCCGACGCATTCGCATGTTGACCATCATCGACGCGTGGAATCGCGAGTGCCTGCACATCGAGGTCGACTTCTCGCTCACGGGCGTTCGAGTCGCGCGCGTGCTGGAGCAACTACGTCAGAGGGGACGTCGACCTGATCTGATTCAGGTCGAACAACGGACCGGAGTTCGTCAGCAAGGCGCTCGATGCATGGGCACACGAACACGGCGTCAAGCTGCAGTTCATCCGTCCAGGTAAGCCGGTGGAAAACGCACACATCGAGAGCTTCAACGGCCGACTACGCGAAGAATGTTTAAACCAGCATGCGTTCGTCAGTCTTGTCGATGCACGCAAGCGAATCGAGGCGTGGCGCACGGACTACAACTCGGTGCGCCCGCACAGTGCCTTGGGACAACTGGCGCCGGACCAATTCCGGCAACTGCATCAACCGAAAACCGGCGAGACCAGTAACTTACGAATGGTGTACTCGGCGGGGTAAGGTCAACGCTACGGCAGCATCTCCAGCTGGCCAAACAGACGCAGGAAAAGATAAGCTGATAGTAGTAGTCGGCTGACGGCACAATCAGCGCCGATTCCGGTCATGATGGGTGGTAACGCGAAAGATCAAAGGGCGACCACCCGGTTACGGCGACCGCCGCCGCGCGTCTCCTATGGTTCGCCCGCACAACGCTGGCTGGGCGCGGCAGAGACCATCCAGATCCACCGTGCCCGCGTGATGGAGAAGATGCAAGGGCGCGCGCGGGCCGACGGCGGCGGGGCGTCACTGGGCGCAATTCCATTAAGCCAACTCGCAAAATCAAATTGAAGACCAGGCAACCTAATGAGATATTCTTAACAACTGCACTGGGTGCGTCGCTGATGCGTTAGCTCTGGTTTGTTCAGAACGCAGCGAGCCTCTAGCATGGGTTCTAGCGGCCGAGAAACGTGTTTCGAGAGTTTACGTGACCTTCCCTCTCTAAAATATCCCATTGTAAAGTTAGTGGCAAGCCGGGAGGAGGTATTTGATCGCGGGTACGTCGGGCACCTGGGTGTTGAGCGGTATCGTGCTGTGTCGTTCGTCGCTGTTTACCCCATAGCGAACGGTTCGGTCGGCGCAAGTCAACGATGGAGTCCCTCTCCATTTAACGGTACCGCCAGAATACTAAACCGCCGCGTGGTCCCTTGCCGCATCGATCGAGTCGGAAAGCCTCGAGCCAAGACCGGGGGCGGAGCCCCCCGAGGTCACAGATCTTCATCAGGAACAAGTTTGTGGTGGATCGCGTAACGGGTCAGGTCTGCATCACTGCGGAGTCTCATTTTTCTTATGATGTTTGAGCGATGGCTGCTTACGGTTTTCGGGCTTACGTCCAGCGTGGCTGCGATGTCGACCGCTGTCTGGCCACATGCGATACGAAGGAGAACATGCAATTCGGTGGGCGTCAGCCGCTCATGGGGCAAGCCACCGTCAGCCGCTGCGGTATTAAGCATCGGCTCGTCAGATTGGGAAAGGTTCACATAAACACCGCCTGACGCGACCTTTCGGATAGCAGCAAGAAGTTCGTGCGCTGGGCTGCTCTTGACGACAAAACCTGAGGCACCTGCCGCGAAACATAGGTTTGCAACGCTCGCGGTCGAAAACCTACTAACAACGACGATTCTTGCGAGCGGCCCTGCCCGCCTGACTTCCCGGATCAGGTCTGTACCGCTGAGACCGTGCATTGCAAGCCCCAGCGTCAGCAGGATAGGCGACTCCGTCCGCGCAAGGCGCAATGTGCCGTCCCCATCGGACGCTTCACCCACAACGTTCATATCGCCCGCAGTTTCGAGGACATGCCGGATTCCGGCGCGCGTAACTGCGTGTGCTTCCGCTATGCCGACCCTAATCATGAAACGCTCCATGAGGAGACTCTATTCCGTGCACTGTGGAACTTTAACAATCTGAGGGTAAGTCGGCTAATGTGTCCGTTAGCGCGCTCACATTTCATTTGAAGAATTCCAGCAACGTCTCAACGGCCCGGGCGAAATGAGTGTTGCTGACTCCTGGCTAAAGGCACACACTGCCACAGACAGTCCTTCCAGCGAAAGAGAACCGGCGAGTATGTATAGGGCTTGGAATGGACACGGCGTGTATCGGACTCGAAAAGACAGCAGAGGTTGAATCGGCGGCTGCACAGGCCACTGATGACGCTCCTTCGTTTTGCCTACGATGTCATGCATTGCAGTAACCGCGACGGATGCGGGCTATCTCACCCAGCTCGACGCATTCTCAGCCCGGCGCGCGTTGATTCTGACCCAACGCTACCGGAGCACCGATCTTCTGAACGCCATCGATGGCGTATTCGCCGAAACGGAAATCGGATTGGCTAGCTCTCCGATTCTGCTGAGCGCGATCATAGTGCAATCCGCGCGTACGCATTCATGCTTGCCATTGTTTCACCGAACGGCCAGAGCCAGCGGCAGCGACAAAGATTCCGGGTATCAGTCCGCAGACGCTGAACACCTGGATCAAGGCCGACGATGCGGGCACGCTCAGTGGTGCTGACAAACAGGTGTCGGCCGAACAGATGTAATTGCTCGGCTGCGTTCCGAGCTGGCCCGCATGAAGATGGAGCGCGACATAACGCTAAGCGGGAAACGCCAATCAAGGTTCGCCATAAGAAGTAACTTAACATTGTCGAACAGCATCACCGCGCCATCAGGCATCGGACCCGCTCAAAGATGGGTTTCAAGAATTTTCGTTGTGCATGCATCATTCTTGGCGGAATCGAGATTATGCATATGATTCGCAAAGGTCAGATGAACGAAGGCCGTTAGGCTCTCTCCACCCAGCGATCCTATTCGCTATCTGTAAGCAATCCTCTGTATTTCGTCGATATCGACAACCATCCATTCTTGCGACAGAACCCATAAATCACGTACCGGCGCGGCAGCACAACCAGCGGCTCATTAGACCAGCGCGACCGCGAACGCCGAATTTCCGGTATATGCCGGTGATATACGAGTGTGTCGTGGATACCGCCAGACCCAGGCGTTCAGCGATCTGCTTTTCTGTGGCCTCGGTCAGCAGCAGCTTCAGCACCCGGCGCTCATATGGGGCCAGTATGCCCTGTTCATTGACGGGTCCGCATGGAATATCCAATGTGTCGGCCTTTATCATGCTACGTCTTAGTTCGGTTACGTCGCGGGCCACACCGATACGGAGATGTCGCGTGGCAAGCCAGCGCGCGGACCAGGTCAGCACAACGGCGCTGCCGTCTTGATGGCGATAACGATTCTCGAAGCCGATCCGTTTGTGCCCGGCCAGTACCAGCCCAGCCTCTCTGAGCGTCGCCTCGCGATCTTCAGGCACCACGAGTTCGATCATTGACTGGTTGATCATATCGGACTGCCGATATGCGAGGATTTCCTCGCATGTCGCGTTGACGTAGCGGATCTTGCCTGCGGTGTCGACCAGGAATACGGCATCCGGCAGGCTGTCGGCAAACGTTGCAACAGCATCATCCGAAAGAAAGTTATTCATTTGGCTCTCGTCATTTCTCGACTGGTTGACCTCTATGACCCGCGAACTTCGATCGACGCCAGCCAGACTTCTTACTGCGTACTCGCCGACGCTGCGGACCGCTGCATCACCGGAGGTAATGGCGGAATAGGCGGCGAGCCGTCCTGCTGCCTCGCCATAGCACTGTTGACCATGCGCTGGTCCTGTCGGACGCGTCCGGCTGCGTGAGCCACCGGCGCCGCAGTGCGAGCCCAGCATTGTCCGATCACATTGGCAGCATGCTCAATGCCGCCAGGTCTATCTGAGGGATAGCGGACGGAGTCGTGACCGTCGCCTGCACGGCCTGCTTCTGGGCGAGAGCCTGCTGCTGTTGGTGCGCCTGCCGATCCAGAATCCTCTGCTTCTCGGGCCCGCTCGTCCGTTGCAGCAATATCGTCGCCGCGGCGAGAGCGGGCATGAGGCCCAATTGTAACGCACCGTGATCTGTACTCGTGCAAGGCGATCGCGACAAACAGCGACGGAGCACTCAGCGCCACAATATCGGCCTGCAGCTTCCAGCCCCTTTCGCTGTCGTGCCGGGATGGGCCGAAACCAAGCGGCGAGCACGACCGCCGCGCCGATGACGATCATGGCCACGGACACCGCAAGGAGCAAGGGCGGCCATCGACGCACAGGCTGGAGCCATAGCGCCGCAATCGCGAGCGCCAGAGCGGGCCAATACTACTCTGGGGCTTTCGTTTCGGCCGGCGAGAGGTTGACCAACGTGCACGAGAACAAATAATAGACGAGGCCGATCGCCGCTGCAGGCAACAGCGTACCTGCGGCAACGTCTTTCCAGTAGTCAATCACGGGATGACCTTACTGCTCGTAATCTTTCGGTGACCGCGCAACCATTCGACGTGCGCGGCCATCGGAATACCTCATTCTGGTGCCGTTCGATCGAGGCGCCCCAAGCAGCGACCGCCCCTGATTCGCCGTCGCCTCCGGCCGCCCTCTCGAAGCCACGCCGGGCAGCAACCTTGTCACTGCCGATTGGCCACGCGCTGCCTTGTTACAGGCGAATAGCGGTGCATGGCTCAGGGCAGCGTAATCGGGGCTTCCGGCGTCATTACCTGCGACATCCGGCGCAGCATGCTCGTGGAGACCGTATTGGCATCCGTGGTCCCCGGGCCCTCCGTGAACGTCAACGCCAGCGCGATCTGCCGGGGCTTGTAATAGGCCGTGGCCGTGTGCCAGCCGAAGAAGTTGCCTGAGCTAATCAGCCAGCCATTATTGACAATTACGCCCAATCCGAAGTAAAGAGCCGGCGTGTTCTGTCCGAGTCCGACGTTCGTTGTGGCAGTGATCTGCCTCGTGCTCCCGGGCGTCAGCAATGCACCGGTACCAAATGCACGCGCCCACGCGGTCAGATCGCACACATTCGAATTGAGGCTTCCAGAGTACGACGTCCACGACGGGCTCCAGTCGGTCGATTCTTCGTATTGCCCGCGCTCGGACGTAAAGGCGCGCAGGACCGGCGCCCGTATTTCCGCCGTTGAAGCGTACGCGGTATCGCGTAGAGAAAGGGGTGACAGGATCTTATCGTGCATTAATGTGTTGTAGGCGCCCGCTCCCGCCGATTCGAGAATTGAACCGAGCACGACAAAGTCGGTATGAGAGTACGCCCACGAGCCTCCAGGGTTAGAAAATTGCGGATCCTGGTAAGGAGGCTCGCTGTATGCGATTAAATCTGCGGTGCTGAACTGCCGGTGCGGATTCGCATAGAGCACCTCGGCGAACGAATTGTTCTTGCCTGGCTCGCCGTGGGCGTAGACGTAGTCGCCGAACCCGGCGCTGGAGGCAGCAAGCATGCGCACCGTGGCGACATCGGCATGCGGATAATCCGGAAACCACTTGGACACCGGTGCGTCCAGATCGAGGCGCCCTTCTTCAGCCAGCTTAAGCATCAGCATGGTCTCGAACTGTTCAGCGGGCATGCCGACGCGGAAATGCATGTCGGTGGTCGCGGGAACGCCGGCGACCGATTCGCCGATGGCAGTGGTCAAGACCGGTTTGCCGCCGATTGAGGCACTGAAGATAATCGCATTCAGCCCGTGGGCGGCCTTCGTATAGTTCAGAATGGCCAACAGGGCGGCATTATCCGTGGCCGACGAAGGATCCGCGAATGGCACACATGCTGATTGTGCTTCGACCGGGTCTCCATCACTACAGGCCCCGAGAAAAAGTAACGCGAAAGCCAGTGAGAATCCGTAAACAATCCGTCTACTGGGCCTAATGCGGTGGTTCTCGCGGAGGTCGATCGTCATGGGCAGTAGCGGTCAAGGTTGTGGGGGGCAGGAGGACGGTCCGGAATTTGTCATGCTGCTTTACGCAGAACACCACCGCATGCAACGGCCGATCGAGGTTCAGCCCGATAACATTGGCAGCCTTGCCCTAAAATCGGGATCGTTGGGCACCGTGCTGGTATCGGGACGATGTGGTCGTACGTCGTGCTTGCGCCAGGCTGCTCCCAGGACACCAAGCCTGCGGATGGCTCCACGCACTGGAGCGTGCGCGCAAGCGCCACCGAAACCGCCATTTCGCCAACAAACGTGCATCGCTACCTCAGACTGCTGAGCCTGCAGCCGCATCGCAGCGAAAGCTTCAAGCTCTCGACCGATCAGTTCTTTATCAAGAAAGTGCGCGATGTAGTTGGCCTGTAACTGAGCCTGCCAGAGAACGTTTTGGTGTTGTTCGTCGAGAAGAGCCAGTGCCCGGCGCTCGAGCGCACGCGATCCATGCTGCCGAGGCTGGCTACATCGCGACAAGGCTGTCCCGGCCGAACTCGACGTGCATTGCATCGTCGACAACGAATTCACGCAGGAACGACTGAAATTTCCGATGCCGGTGACGTGGCCTGCAGGGGGGCGAGCACGGCGCCGTTGAGCACGTTCAGAGCGGCAAACAGCATGGAGATGCCGTAACGGGCGTAATCGTGCGTGACGCATCCAAAGGTCAAAGCGTGGACACGCCCCCGCCAGCACATGCATTTCATTCCCACCCACAGTTCATGGCTCAACCAGATCGAGCGCTTCTTTGCGCTTATCACCGGCAAGGCGAGCGTAGAGGCTCGTTCGGCTACGTCAAACAACTGATAAAGCGGATCGCTCAATTCGTCTTCCACTACAGCGAAAACTGAAAGCCGTTCGTCTGGACAGCATCAACCGGACTCCACCCTCGAAAGGCTTCATCGACTTTATCGAATCAGCGGAACAGTACATTAGCCGATTGACGACGCTGGTGCGTTCTAGACATTAGCAAGAAGTTGCTGTTTCTGACACCCTGCTAAATAGCAGGGTGATCGCTTTCACCGGCGGATTCGGCCGGTGATGCAACATGCAGATAAATCGCCCTGGGCGTCGTTTTGAACAATCAATATACGGGTGATGCCGCTTCAATCCGAGCGTGCGCGATTCTCAACGCATGAATGTCCCCAACTGCTCGTGGTCGTAATACTCAAGCGTCACCTGCTGGCTACCGAAGCTGGCTTTTGAAATCGTCCCAGGGGCGGCGTTTTCATTGTGCAGCGCGAACGTAAAGACATCGCCGTCCCAATGAGTGAGCGGCAAGGTCAGCGGCGACGGGCCGATCTGCAACGCCAGTCCGCCTGCCTGTTCAATTACGTTGGCAGGACCCCAATAGTCATTCTGGTAAGTTCCGGTGTAGGTGGACAGCGCCCGCGCCGGCAGCGGCGAGACAGGCGGCGCAACGCCCACCAGCGAGCCTTCGGGCTCCAGCATCCCAAGCATCACTGATGCAAACAGCGCGCCCCAGTCGCGCTGGATAGCGCCATACTGCACAAGGTCGAAGAACTGCTGGATCAACGTTTCCGGAACTCCTATCGGGTAGCCGTTGGTCAGCGCCACGATCGCCAGGCCGAGCGACGGGACGACCGTAAAGCTCGTCCCGGCACCCAGCGCAAATGCGCCCGAATGGCTGTACGTCGCACGTCCGGCCGTATTGGTGCCGACATTGAAGCCGAAGCCGTAATAGCTTGCCGGGCGCCCGTTTCCGGACGGCGCGGACTGCACCTGCGCACTGACCGCGGCATTCAATGCGGTGGCGTCGACAATGCGACGGCCGTCCACCACCCCCTGGCCGAGCATCATGGTCAGCCACCGGGCCATGTCGTTCGCCGACGAACTGACGCCGCCGGCCGGCGCTTGCGCATCGGGCATCGTGCCCATCCCCAACACCCAATGGTTGCCCTCCTTGACATGGCCGAGCGCGCGATTGGTCCGCGCGGCGAAATCGGCGTAGCGCGAACTCGTGCTGGTCATGCCGAGTGGTTGATAGAGCGTGGTTTCGGACAGGGTTGCCCAGTCGAGGCCTGTTGCGGCCGCAACCGATTCCGCCGCCGCCGTAAGACCGAAGTTTGTATAAAAATACGATTGGCGGAATGAGGCGAGCGGCAGGTAGCGCAGCCGCTTCAAGATCTCGGTCTGCCCGTATCCCATGTCTTCAAGACGATCGCCCGCGTGGTCAGGCAACCCCGAGCGATGCGCGTACAGATCGCCGATGGTTACCGCCGTCGACGTCCCGGCATTGGAGAGCGCGAACCACGGCAGATGTGTGGTGACCGGCGTGTCCCACTGCACCACCCTTAGTCCCACCTGATGCGCAACAACCATCGAGCCAATCGGCTTCGACAGCGATGCGAGCTGGAACACCGTGTCGGCGTCCACGGCGGCTTCGGAGCCGACCGCGCGAACACCGAAGCCTTTGGCATAGATCGTCTCTGTACCGTGCACTACGGCGACTGACATGCCGGGCACACCGGAACTGGTCATCAGGTTGGCGACAAGCGTGTCGAGCTGGTCCACAGCGGCGCTGATTTGCGCATTTGAAACACCACCCGGCGAGTCCGGGCCCCGCGGCCGAATATCGCCGGTACATGCGGCGAGCGTTCCGAAAAGGCTCGCCCCGATCAGACGCCGCCGCGTGTTGAATCTTGTCATGATTTTTCTCGGCAATTGCCTAATTGCGTATTTGCTACGACGTGAAGCCCTAAATGGGAGACGAATTCATCCGGCGCACACGCCTGGCCGCGCTCGACCTGGACGGACATGGCTTGCGGTTCCCGGCCCCTCCTCGCAAGCAGTATTGTTCATCCGCGCGTTTTGACTTGAAGCGCGGACCCTAAACCCTCAGGGTCCCGCAGGAAACGGTGGAGATCAATACTTTTTGTATACGCTCGCCAGCGCGTCGGTCATGGGAGACATGGGCTCCAGCGTGTCGTAAGGCAAGCAAGGGCCACTGGGGCACCATGGATTGCCGTTCTGCTTCTTGCCAACCTGTCCGATCTTGTAGAGACCGAACCCCTCCTCGTCGTCGTACTGGTTGGGCCAGTTGGCGGCAAACTGGTTGCCGGAAGTCGCGTTCCAGACGTTCGGACTGCCGGACTTCCACCACTCGGTGGAGTAGGAGAAGAAGAACGCCCCGGCAAAAATATCTTTGTAGTCAACGTTGTATGTCGCGCCATACGCCTCGGAGAATGTCCTGCTGATGGCGTTGGCGGTGTTCTGGCGGGTGGTGGCGTTATCCATGATAGCGCCCTGACCATCCCGCCCGGTACCGGGCCAGCCCCACTCGGTGAAAATCACCGGCTTGAACATCGTTGCCGGAAGTTTGCCGTAGGAACCGGCCGGATCGTTCGGACCTTTCCCCAGCACCGGCCCCAAGCTCGGCTGGTTCGGGTCTGAATTTATCTGGTAGGTATTCACGCCCCAGTAGTCGAAGACCTTGGCGAGTTCCTCGAAGTAAATCTTGCCCGCCAGAGGCCCCGCGGTGAACTTATGCGTGCTCGCCCACTCAACGAGCGCGGGCGCGTCGTGGATAGCCCAGCCGACCAGTTTGTCGGGCGCCTTCGTCTTGATTGCTGTGGCGTATTTAATGGCCTGGTAATAGAAGAAATCGGTCTTGGCGGTGGCCGCGCCATTGTTTGTGTTGAACGCGGTCGTCGCCCCGTCTTTCTCGTTCATGATGTCGAAGCCCATGACCGCCGGGTTGTTCTTCAATTGGTCGACCGTTTCGTCCAGCAGGCTTTCCCAGAACGGAATCAGCTTTGACGCATCAGGATCCGCGCTGCCGTCGTGCTTGTCCTGCCAAAAGAGGGTGTCGGGCAAAGGAATGTCCACCAGCACGTGAAGCCCATTCTCGGCTGCACTGTCCAGGAACTGCGTGTGGGTGAACAGGTGCCCGCTCTTGGGTGCGGGCGCGGGACTTTCCGTGATCTGCCGCGCCAGCATGGCGTAGACGCGAATGGTATTCACGCCCAGCGCCTTGATGTTCCCCAGATCGTCGCGCGCGTTGTATTTCGTGCCACTTAATGCGCCCTTGCCCCACAGGGAATACCAGTTCCAGATCTGGTGGCTTTTGTCGTCAGTGAACGAATCCCAGAAAAGATCGCCGAGCGCAGGGCCCTTCATGACGTCATAGCCCACCGGCGCGGGCGAGTAAGTGACGCCCTTGATCTTGTAACAATTGCCGTTCATCGTGATCAGGCAGCCCGGCGTCGTCTGGGTTCTCCAGACGGACTTTTCGCCGGCGTATGACGTCGAATAGGGGGCCCCGAGCTTCGCCATTCCCTTGACGAAGTTATCCTCCGCAGTCGCCGCGTCCACCTTGCAGCCGGACTGGTCGGACAGGTTGCAATCGCTGGGCGGCGCGCGACTGATGTCGATACCGTTACCCGTATTGCCGGAGTCGTCCAGGGATTGCAGCGTCTGTAGTTCCGCCGTAAGGACCTCTTCGCTGTCCTGCGTGATGTCGATAGGCGTCAGCACACTGGCGCCCGCCGCTTCGCCCAGTTTCATTTTGGCGCCCGTCGTTTTGTCGGTGATGAGGTAGAACGCCACGGTGTCGCCGCTCACATAATGGAACGTGCCGCTGCTGTCGGTGGCGCCCTTCTGGCCGGAGGGGCTTGCTTCGTAGTACAGGCCCTGCACTGGATCGTCTACAAATGTTCCTGATAGCACCGGAGCCTCCGGGTTTCCGCCTGAGCAGGCGGCAAGCGCAAAAGGCGCCAGCACCGCAATTTTTTTTCCGAGGGTGGTCAATTTCATTTTCATAGCCCCGATTTCCTCGTGGATTCGTTGTGGTTCGCATCATGATGCTTTTCGTCACCGTGTAGTCGTGCCTCTACGTCGGTGAGATCGGATTTTGCGGCAATGAAGCTGTTTGATTGAAGCGGATGCGGTCCGGAACACGCGTGCAACCGGCGCAGCCAATACGATAGTGCGACTTCGACGGTGTCGCTCTTTCAGTTAGCGCGAAGCGAAAGTCTGCCGGATATCGGTTAAGTGACGCGGGCAGGAGGCAGCTATCAGCAGTCTGGTGATAACGAGCGGAAACGAGCCGAAAATTCCTCTTTCCTTTGAAGATGTGCTCTTGCACATCGCACCTGCGGCAGCGCCCGGCGGTGCGGCCTGCAGTGCGAGCGCGGTGGAATGACGGCCCTCGCGCTGTCAAGCGAACTGGCTCGACAAGCTGCTTCGCACACGAGACGTTGGGCACCTGCCCTGTGGTCAAGATCAGTCGCAGAGCGGTCTGCCTTACCGAATCGACCGGCAGGTCCCGCCATTGGCTTCCATTACGGCCGAATATCGGATCCACCTCGAGGAACCGGCGATATTTCTTCCTTGCGTCGTCACTCAGCAGCGTTCGAATCATTCTGTCATGCTGACGCAAAAGTCAGGGTGCAAACATATTTCGGCAACTATCTTGCAAAGATTAGCAAAACGACGCAGCCGGCGACACCCTGCTAATAGGAGGGGCCTCGAGCGTCCCCTGAAATTGCGCCTTCGCCACATACCTCTATTTAGCAGGGTGTCGCCGACAGGGTCGGTCTGCTATTGTCGCCGTCTGCGGTAATTGCCGGCCTGCCCGCATGCCGATGAACCTTTTCTGCGGCAACTCTTGTGTCAACGCCACGCCACTCCCACAGACCCTAGCGCATGCGCAACCGAACGGTCCGTCAATCCACGCACAACGGCAACAGTTGTGACTTACCACGCCATTCTTATCGCATCTATCCTGTTGCTGTTTGCGTTCGGCATTGAACGCGTCGGCAAGTGTTTGGGCATTCCCTCCGTCGTCGCGCTAATTGTCATCGGGATGCTTTGCAAATCCCTGCCCAGCGTGTTCGCAGTGGAATCGGTCGACATCAGCAGCGCAATCCCGGTGCTCGGCACCCTCGGCCTCGTGCTGATCGTACTCGAGGGCGCGCTTGACATCAAACTGTCGAGGCAAAAACTGCGCCCGGCGATGACTGCGTTCGCCATGGCCGGCATCGGTTTCAGCCTGTGCTTCGCCGTGTTTTCGCTCGTCGCCCATTTCCTATTTTCGCTGCCTCCTCGAGAGGCCATGATTGTAGCCGTGCCGTTCTCGGTGATCAGCAGTGCAGTGGCGATCCCCGGTAGTGGCTTTTTGTCGACCGCTGGACGCGAGTTCGTTGTTTACGAGAGTGCTATTTCCGATATTCTCGGCGTCCTGGTCTTCTATACGCTGCTCAATTCGGATGGGGCAGCTGCCGACATCATGCAAGGACTCGTCGTGGGCGGACTGCTGTCGCTCACACTCGGCGCCGCGTGCGCAATCGCACTGCTTTGGGTCTTGTTGCGCGTCGACGGCCACATCCGGTTTATCCCGCTTCTGGCAGGACTGTTCGCCCTCTATATCACCGGCAAGCTAATGCACCTATCTCCGCTTATCATGGTGCTTCTTTTTGGGCTCTTCCTCAATAACCGGAACCTGCTGGCGCGCGTGCGATGGCTCAGCCAGCCCTTCGCCCAAGACAACGAAGGTGACGTGGAAGGATTCAAAGCCCTTGTACAGGAACTCACGTTCGCCGTGCGCTCGTTCTTTTTCATCCTGCTGGGCTATTGGACTAATGCGTCGGCGCTGGCATCGCCGACCGCCTGGGCCGTGGCCACGATGATCCTCGTCGCGATATTCTGGAGCCGCAACGTGCTGCTCCGTCTTGCGCGGATTTCACCGGCTTGGGCGCTGACATGGATCGCGCCGCGCGGTCTCATCACCGTCTTGTTGTTCCTGTCGGCGAAGAAAGTCGCTGCGCTCCCGTCGTTCCTTGATGGCGCGACACTTATCGTCGTGTTCGCTTCGGCGATGGCCATGTCGATCGGCCGGCGAAAGCGCATTCGTCGAGCAACGGCATGAAAGACCGCCACCGGGCACGGGCCGCCAGACGCCGCCCGAATTACCTGGAAAAGGGGTAGCGGCAAGGTAAGCGTAAATTCCTATCATAAGCTTTGGGGTTATATAGACGCGCGGAATCATTTCGAACTGACCTGGTAACGGCCGGATTTTCTTCGGCTAATCTGAGCGGCCCGCTGCGATCAGGACGACTCGCATGGCCACCATCGAACGTACTGCCTATCCGCGCTTTCCCAAGGTCCTTGCCACGCGGGACCTGCAAGCCTGCTACACATCCCTGCCCGATGAACTGGAATGGGCGCGGCGGTCGTCCCGGGGCGAGCGCCCCCGGCTGGGTCTGCTGGTGCTCCTGAAAGTCTTCCAGCAGATGCATCATTTCCCGTCGCTCAACAGCATCCCGGTGGCGGTCGTCGAACACGTGCGCGCGGTGGCAAATATCGGACCCGCAGTACGCTTCGGATATGACACGCAGGTATCGCCGACGCTGTTCCGGCATTACGCCGCAGTGCGCGAGCACCTCGGTGTCAAGCCGTACTACGGCACCGACGCGGGCACGATTGCGACGCGCGCCGCACATACGGCTGCGCTGTCCATGGACCAGCCGGTCGACATCATCAATGCCACGATCGACGAACTGATCGCGCAGGATATCGAACTACCGGCTTTCTCGACGCTGGACCGGATTACCGAGCAGATCCATGCAAAGACCCAGGCGCGGCTTTTCCGGCGGGTCGCACGACGCCTGACCGATGAACAGAAGAACAATCTGGACCGTCTGCTGGCCCGCGACCTGTCGAGCCGGCAGACCGACTACAACCGCATCAAGCGCCACGCGAGGCGGCCATCGCGGCAGCATTTGGACCTGCTGATTGACCAGATTGCCTGGCTCGACGAGATCGGCGACTTCACCATTGCGCTCGCCGGCGTCCCGGCATCAAAGCTGCGCTCACTGGCCATGCAGGCGATGTCACTCGACGCGTCCGCCCTCCGGAAAGACACCCTTCCCGAGAAACGCTACACATTGATCGTGGCGCTGCTTAATCGCATGCGCGTGCGTGCCCGCGACGATCTCGCCGACATGTTCGTGCGACGTATGGGTGCGATCCACAAGCGCGCGAGCGACGAACTGGAGATCGTTCAGCGCAGGCAGCGTGACAAGGTCGAGGATCTCGTGGTCCTGCTCGATGGCGTCGTCGACATTCTTTCTGACGAGTCCGACGAGAGGACGATTGCGCAGTCCATCCGAAAGTGGCTTGCACCGAAAGGCGACCTCGAACCGCTGCGTGAGAGCTGTGCCGAGATCCGTGCATTCAGCGGCCGCAATCACCTGCCGCTGCTCTGGAAGTATTTCCGGGCGCACCGTTCGGTCCTCATGCGTCTCGCCCGCACCCTCGAATGGGATTCCACGAGCCAGGTACGCACGCTACTCGATGCGCTCGGTGTTGTACTGGAGAACGAAACGTTACACCGCGAATGGATCGATGCCGATGTGGACCTGAGTTTCGCAGCGGCGCGCTGGCGCAAGCTTGTGCGGCGCTCCCACGGTGAAGGGGCGCCGACCAACCGGCGCTATCTTGAGCTGTGCGTGTTCTCGTACATGGCGGAGGAACTGCGCGTCGGCGACCTGTGCGTGTCCGGGTCTGATGCCTACGCCGACTATCGCGACCACCTGCTGCCGTGGCGACAGTGTGAGCAGCAGTTGCCCGACTACTGCGCGAAGGTCGGCCTGCCGGAAACGGGCAGCGAATTCGTTGCCCAACTGCGGCAGTGGTTGACCGACGCGGCGCGCAACTTTGACGACGAGTATCCGCGCAAGCGCGAACATGTCACGATCGACCAGAAAGGCGAGCCGATCCTGCGCAAGACCATTGCCCGGGAAATTCCGGCCAGTGCGATCGCCTTGCAGGAGCGGATCAATGCGCGTCTGCCGACCCGCAATGTGCTCGACATTCTCGCGAACATCGAACACTGGACGCATTTTACCCGGCACTTCGGACCGTTGTCCGGGATCGATCCGCAGATACGCAAGGCGGCCGAGCGGTATTTGCTGACGATTTTCGCGATGGGCTGCAACCTGGGGCCGACCCAGACGGCACGCCATCTCGATACCGACGTGACGGCGCACATGCTGTCATTCGTGAACCGTCGGCATATGAATCTGGACAGGCTCGAGGCCGCGCAGCGCGAGTTGATCGAGCTATACCTGCGGCTCGATCTGCCAAAGCACTGGGGCGACGGCAAGACGGTAGCGGCCGACGGCACGCAGTACGACTTCTACGACAACAACCTGCTGGCCGGCTATCACTTCCGCTACCGGAAAATGGGTGCGGTCGCCTACCGCCATGTCGCCGACAACTATATCGCGGTATTCCGGCATTTCATCCCGCCGGGCGTCTGGGAAGCGATCTATGTAATCGAAGGGCTGCTCAAGGCCGGCCTGTCCGTCAAGGCCGACACCGTGCATGCGGATACGCAGGGACAATCGGCCGCCGTGTTTGCGTTCACCCATCTGCTCGGCATCAAGCTGATGCCCAGAATCCGCAACTGGAAAGATCTCGTGTTGTACCGCCCGCACAGCGACGCGAAGTACAGGCATATCGACAGGCTTTTCACGGCGACCATCGACTGGGTGCTGATCGAACGGCACTGGCAGGAGCTCATGCAGGTGGCGGTGTCGATCCAGGCGGGCACGATCTCTTCGCCGTTGCTGCTGCGCCGCCTTGGGTCCGAGAGCCGCAAGAACCGCCTGTATCTCGCTGCACGCGAACTCGGCAACGTCGTACGCACGGTCTTTCTGCTCGAGTGGATCGGCAGCCGGGAACTGCGCCAGGACGTGACGGCAAACACCAACAAGATCGAGTCGTACAACGGCTTCGCGAAATGGCTGTCGTTCGGCGGCGATGTGATCGCGGAGAATGAGCCGGAAGAGCAGCAAAAACGGCTACGCTACAATGACCTCATCGCATCGGCCGTGATCCTGCAAAACACGGTGGACATGATGCGAGCCCTGCGCGACATGGTGGCCGAGGGCGAGAAGGTCCGCACCGAGGACATTGAATTCGTGAGCCCGTATGCGACGCACAACATTCGCCGCTTCGGGCGCTACCGGCTGCATCTGGAACGTCCGCCCGAAAGCTGGATCAACGATGCCCTGTTTGGCCGGGCGGCCCGGCCTCACGACGAAATGAGGTAACGCTGGATGAGTGCAAGAGCCGCGGTGACCACCACGCCGTACGGTGAAGTTGATGCCGCCGCACTGGAAGGGCTGCAGTCGCGCTATGACACGACGCGGGTGCTCGATGCGGTAGATACGCTCGACGAACTGCGCACGGGCCTTAACGATCCGGAAGGCCTGCGGGACGATCTGCTGCGCCTGCACGGTATGGCGCATGCGCTCGTCAACGGTGCGAGCTTCGCGGCAACAACCCGGGACGCGTCGATTGTCGAACAAATCGAGGATGTGCTCGACCAGATCGATCACTTTGTCGCCGGGCTTTTATCGATCCGTGATGCACTGCGCCCGCTCGAAGCGCTCCGTCATGAAGATATGGCAGGCCCGGATCGCGATTGAGCTGAAAGCGAATCTCCCCCGGTACGTATCCGTCAGAGGAGCGTGGAGTGACGCCCCGATCCAGCAACTATGCTGCAGGCAATGCGATGACGGGTCGTTCCTGCACGGCCGTGCCTGGCGTTGCAAGTGCCGATTCGATGCGGTGTTGCGCGAACGGATCGGCGGCGTCGATGTAGCGCATCGCCGAACGCACGTCTTTCCAGCCCACGTACTGCATCAGCATTTTCAGATCCCAGCCGTTCGAGTTGGCCCACGTTGCGAAGCCCCGCCGTAGCGAATGGCTGCTGTAGCTGTCCGGCGCGGCCAGGCCTGCCGCCTGGAAAAGCGCACGCAACAGCGGCACGAAGCTGCCCGCATGCAGTCCCTCGTCGCTGATGTTTCCCCAGCGGTCAATGCCCCGGAACACGGGCCCCTCCGTCAGGCCGGCCGCCGCAATCCACGCCTCGTAAGCCGTCACCGGACACAGGCGTGAAAGCGCCGGGGCCTTGAAGGTCGTGCCCAGCTGCGCGCGGTCGCCTTTCGTGCGCGGCAGGTACAGTGTCATGCCGCGGCCCGCCTCAACGGCTACGTGCTCGATCCGCAGCCGACTGAGTTCGTCGGAGCGAAAGCCGCGCCAGAAGCCCAGCAGCACCAGGGCCCGGTTGCGAATGCACGCGAGGCGCTCGCGCTCGTCTGCTTCCCTGGCGATCTGCTCATCGAGCCAGGCTGTGAGCTTTTCGAGCTGCGCGAGCTGCATGGGCTTCGCCCGCTTCTCGGTTGCGGGATGCAGCGCAACGATGCCTCTGAGAACCTTGCGTACATGCGGTGCCTTCGTCGGATCCGGAAAACCCTGCGTCTGATGCCATTGCGCGAGCGCTGCAAGCCGCGAGCGCAGGGTATTGATAGACAGGGTTTCTGCGTGATCCGCAAGGTACCGCGCGATCATGTCAGCGCTCGCGGGCAGAAAACCGCCCCATTCAACCTCGAAATGCCGGAGCGACGACTGGTAACTGCGCCTGGTGTTTTCGCGCGTCGCGGCTTCGACGTAGCGATCGATGGCAGACATGGCTCGTGGGTAAAATCAGGTGATCTGTATCGGAGACGATGATATGCAACAACGAACGTGTGCGCCAGCCGGCGTGCTCGATGGGAGCCAAGGTTTCGGCCGGTGAAGCAATGAACGAAGGCAATGTGCTACAGGGAGACTGGGAAAATTCCACGCGCGAGGAACTGCTCGCGGAACTCACCCGCCTGCAGGCCGAAATCGCGCGGCTCACCGCCTTGCTGCCGGCGCAGGCAAAGCCCGTGCGGGTGACCCGGAGCACGCCATCGCCAGCAGTGCGAAGCACGGGCGCCCCCGTACTTTCGCCTGAGCAGAAGGTACAACTTTTCCGGCGGCTGTTTCGCGGCCGCACGGATGTCTATCCGCTACGCTGGGAAAGCCGCAACTCCGGAAAATCCGGCTACGCGCCGGCGTGCGCCAACGAATGGCGCGCCGGGATCTGCGAAAAGCCCCGCATCCGGTGCGCCGACTGCGGGCATCGTGTACTGCTGACGCTTGACGACCAGGTCGTCTATACGCACCTGGCAGGCGATCGCACGGTGGGCCTCTATCCGTTGATGCCGGACGGCACCTGCTACCTGCTCGCTGTCGACTTCGACGAGGAAGGCTGGCGTGAAGATGCGCAGGCATTCCGGCAATCCTGCCTCGAGATGGACGTGCCCGTATCGCTCGAAATCTCGCGTTCAGGCAATGGCGCGCACGCTTGGATCTTCTTCTCGTCGGCCGTTGCTGCACGTGACGCGCGACGGATGGGCTCAGCCATCATCAGCCACACCTGTACCCGGACCCGTCAGCTCGAACTGACGTCCTATGACCGGCTCTTCCCGAACCAGGATGTGCTGCCCAAAGGCGGCTTCGGTAACCTCATCGCCCTGCCGCTGCAGAAGCAGCCACGCGAACATGGCTGGAGCGTGTTTGTCGATGACGGCTTTCAGCCGTACGCTGACCAGTGGTCGTATCTCGCGTCCGTGCAAACCATGGACGGCCGGGACATCGAGGGGGTGATCTTTCGCGCCACGGGCGGTGCGCACCCGCTCGACGTCGCGTTCATCGCCGAGGAGGACCAGGCCGAACCGTGGAAGCCAGCACCCGCGCAGCCGAAGCGGCTGGCCGGAACGATGCCGGCGTCGCTCACACTGACGCTCGCGAACCAGCTCTATCTTGAAAAGGCGCAGCTTCCGCAGGCACTGCTCAACCGGCTCATCCGGCTGGCCGCCTTCCAGAATCCGGAGTTCTACCGGGCCCAGGCGCGCGGCTTCAGCGTATGGGACAAGCCACGTATCATTGGGCGCGCCGAGAACTGCCCGCGCCACATTGCATTGCCGCGCGGATGCCTTGACGACGTCATGACGCTACTGCGCGATAACGACATCGCCTGCGACGTCCGCGACGAGCGCTGCACCGGCGAGCCGCTTGCCGTTCCGTTTGCCGGCACGTTGCGCGATGACCAGCAAGCGGCCGTCACCGACTTGCTGCGACACGACACCGGCATCCTGCATGCGCCGACGGCGTTCGGCAAGACCGTGACGGCGGCCGCGATGATCGCGCAGCGAGGCGTCAACACGCTCGTGCTTGTGCACCGCCGGGAGCTGCTTGACCAGTGGCGCGAGCGCCTGCAGTCGTTTCTCGCACTCGACGCGCGCGAGATCGGCACGATCGGCGGCGGCAAGTCGAAGGCGACGGGCCGGATCGATGTCGCGATGCTGCAATCCGTGGCACCCGATGGTGCCCGCGGCGAGCTGTTGCGGCGTTACGGCCATGTCATCGTCGATGAATGTCATCACATCTCCGCGGATTCCTTCGAGGCCGTGCTAAAAGGCGTCAATGCACGCTACGTGCTCGGCCTGACGGCGACGCCGGTGCGGCGCGACAGCCAGCAACCGGTGATGTTCATGCTGTGTGGACCGATCCGGCATGCGGCGAAATCGCCCGCTGGCGCGCCGCAGGTGCTTGAGGTCTTCCCGCAAAGGCTCACCTCCGCAGTGGACGTCGCGGCCGACGCGCCAATCCAGGCGGTGTTCGCTCAGCTCGCGCAGGACACCCCGCGCACGCAGACGATCGCGGCGGCTGTACGTGAACAGTACAGGCAGGGGCGGAACGTGCTGGTACTCACCGAGCGGACGGACCATCTCGAAAGCCTGCAGCAGATGCTGCAAGACACGGTGCAGTCGCTGTTCGTGCTGCACGGACGGCTCGGCCGAAAAGCGCGCGCCACCCAGTTGGCGGCCCTTGACGCGCTGGCCGGTGACATGCCACGCGTGGTGCTGGCGACTGGCAGGCTCGTAGGCGAAGGCTTCGACCATCCGGCGCTGGACACCCTGGTGCTGGCCATGCCGGTTGCGTGGAGGGGCACGCTGCAGCAGTACGCCGGCCGGCTGCACCGTGAGCATGCGGGCAAGACCGGCGTACGGGTGATCGATTATGTGGATGGCGGCCATCCGGTGCTGCAGCGCATGTGGGAGAAACGCCAGCGCGGCTACCGGGCAATGGGCTATCAGGTCCGCACGCCCGGAGAAGATATCCAGCTCCAGTTGGCCTGAAACCGGTGGTGAATTCGTATTCCGTATCGTTTCTTGCTGTTTGATGTCACCGGCACGTTAGTCGTCGCGCATTGCAGACTGAAGACCGAGGTGCTCGACGAACGGATCGAAATCCCGGTCGCTGAAGAGCAGCGGCGCACCGTTTTCAATGCACCACGTCGCGATCAGCGTATCGATGGTTTTGCGGATCGTTACGCCCTGCGCTCGCAAGATGCGGTAATTCCGGGCCGCCTGAATGGCGTTATCCGGCCCCACCAGCGAGACGACATCGAATCGCGTCGTCATCAGCTGCCGGGCAGTATTGAACGCCGACTCGGCGGCAAATCCCTGTAGCACCTCGGCGACGATCAGGTCGCCGGTGACCAGCACCTCCCGGCCCAGCAGGGCATCCAGTCGGCTGGCTTGGGGTGAAGCCAGCCCCCGGAAGTAGTCGATCCACACGCTTGAATCGACGAGTATCACTGGTCGCGCCTCATGGCATCCAGGTCGCCTTCCCACGGTAATTTGCCGCGGAACTGGCGAATCTGCTCCTGCTGCTTGAGCCGGATGATCGTTTTCAGGCCAAGCTCGACCGCTTCACGTTTGGTCCGGATGCCCGTTGCGGCAAGCGCTTCGGCCATCAACCGGTCGTCGATCTCGATATTGGTACGCATGGCGCGCCTCGTAAATGTGTATAAAACAATTGAATTATACACATCAAACGCTTGTGGTCCACGCTCCGGGTTGCGACATCCCAATTTGACCAGCAATCCCCCGGAGATCGTCAATTTCCATATTTCGTACCGGTTGTGCGGCGGAACAAGCCGGATTCGGACCGTCACACTGGATAATCCGCCTTTATCGCATATGAGAAACCGCTATCTCGCGTCACACTTGACCAGCCCTAGTAGTACGTATATACATAGTATGTAATACAGTACGATATTCGAAGGAGGCCCCATGGCTCGCGCTGGCCTGACCCGTGTGGACATCAAGCGTGCGCGCGATTCGCTGATTGCGCAGGGTATGTGTCAATCGAACTAAACATGGAACCCGCTCACGGGCTCGAAACCCAATCAATTAAGGCGCAACCGCTGCCCGGGTTACATTTTTGTGCCAATCGGGATTGACTTAAACTTGCAACTTTCCAAGAAATTGAACTAATGTTGGAACATTGTCGGCGCTCGGACTTTCTGTCATGAAAGAGCCTGTTCCTGCACCCGTTCAACGTCCTCCCAAGCAGACGTTACATCACGCCTGGGCGCCGAAACTACGGCGTCCCGTTATGTTTGCCTCGGCGACGCAAGTTCGCCTGTGGATCATGCTCGAGGCCAATCCCGGCGTGACGAACTACTGTGAGCGACCTGTGCCGTCCGTTGAAGCGACGACAGAGCCAATAGCTGACTTCTGGGTCATGCGTGACGGAGCAGAACAGTGGCTGATTGTTGATGACAACGTCGAGGAAGCCGCTGCTCATGGTCAGCAAATAGCTAACGAGACCACCCGAACTGCACCTCGCGTCGAGACCATTTCCAGCAAGGATATCGAACACCACCGCATCTGGGTTCAGAACTGGATGTCATTACTTCCATATCTGGCAACGGGGAGTCATCTGATCGACCCGACATTGCTCGTGAACATCATCCACTTCTTCAATCGCCCAGCGACCATTGACGAAGCCGAGCAGCACTTCGCCCGCCTTGATCCTGTACTTGTGCGGACAGCGATAATCACCGCACTACATGGCGGGCAACTCATCAGCCCCGACCTGACCACACTCGCGTTCAGCCGGCACATACTGGTGAGCAAATATCATCGTGGGAAAACACATGAAGCGCAGTGAGATTCCCGAGCCGTTGACGGACTGCAGGTCGTGGCCAGGTGTCGATCCATCTGCTATTGATCCGAAGCGCCTGCCGGTTTACCTGCAACGCGAGGGGGCAATCCAGGCGTACTTGCGCGGTGCCCCGCTTGCCGATCTGACGCGGGACTTCGGCATCAACCGGGGCACCCTGACGCGCCTGCTTGAACGATGTCTTGCTTCCCATCCCGATGGCAGAATCCAGGGCTTTCGCGGACTAATTCCACATACAAGGACGAAAGGCTACCGACGTATCGCGCCAGCTGTCCGCCGCAAGCAGCGCGGAGGTCTGACAGGTGCCATGGGGCAGTTGTTCGAGCGACTGCCGCAACTGGCGCAGATCCTGGAACGGGAAATTGGCGCGGGCACGCTGGGGATCGCCCAGAATGGGCGACTCTATGGTCTGCGCAACGTTCAGTTAAAGCTGATCGCGGCCTGCCGGGAGGCGGGCCTGGGCATGCAGGCCTACCCCCTCTGCCAGGATGAGATGGGCTATCGATCACTGGCGCGTTGGGTGAAACGACGGCTCCAAGCACGGGTTCCAATACGCCGCATTGATAGTCGCGATTGCGCGTGGGATGCCACGACGCGGCCGTTTTCTGCGGTCGAACTCGACGGCCACAAACTGGACCTGCGCTTGCGAGTCCGGTTTGTCGAGCCATCCGGTGTCAGCGTCGATCTCGAGACGGAGCGCCTGTTCGTGGTCACGCTGATCGATGTCTGCACCCGCATCGTGCTCGGGTGGCAGGTCGTACCCGCGCCAGAATACAACCACCATGACGTGCTGGCCGTACTGCAGGACGCACTGCGCCCGCGCCGCAAGCGCGACCAGTTACTTATTCCGGGGCTGGTGTATCGACCGACGGCAGGCTTCGCAACAGAAGTCTGCCCCGAAGTCGCCTACGCCTGCTGGGATGTCCTCAAGGTCGATAACGCCGCAGCGCATCTGACCGAAGAAACCTTCCTGCCGGTCTGCCAGTTCATTGGTTGCCGGCTGGAAGCGGGCCCTGTTGGCGAGCCGACCACACGACCCTTCATCGAACGTTTCTTCCTCACCCTCACCGATCGCATGTCCAGGCAAGTGGTCGGCACCACTGGCCGCCACCCCGACGACCCGGCCGGCCAGCGTGGTAGGCGAGCATCACTCGGGCAGTTGATCACCTTGCCGGAACTCGAAGAGTTGCTGGATGTGACCATCGCGAACTATCACGCGACACCGCACGACGGTTTGAACGGGCGCACGCCGCTGGAAGCGCTGCAACTGGCAGTTGCGCATCAGCAGGCTCCAGTGCGCACGCTGCCTCAGCTTCTGCGCGCCCGGCTTCACCAGCTGCAATCCGTTCATCTTTGTACCGTGCGAGGCAACGTAGCGCGCGGCGTCGCACCGTACGTCAGCTTTTACGGAGCGAGGTACAGCAACGAAGTGCTGCAGCGCACCTCCGGACTTGGCGGCGAGAAAATTCGCGTCTATCCGAATCCCGCCGACATGCGCGAGGCCTGGGCGTACCTGCCCAACGGCGCGGAACTCGGCCGCCTCGCCGTGCTTGAGGGCTGGCGCTATAGCCGGCACACACTGCGGTTGCGCAAACATATTCTGCGACAGCGCCGGCTAGGCAAACTCAAGTTTGCCGGCGAGCAGGATCCGGTGCATGTGTTTTCCGAAGCCCAGCGGCGTATCAGAAAGCCCAGTCGCAAACAGGCCACTACGGTCATGCAACTTTCGCAGGTTTCTGCTGCCGACGGACTAGACGATGCGTCAGCTGCGGCGTCCCAGATGCCTTCCACGCGCCAGCGGCAGGCCGACGTGGTGGTCGTGCCAGTTGATCTTGGCGATCTGAAGGTGCAAAACCGCTGACAGGGGAGAACTTGCATGTCCAACGACATTCACCGGCCCGTTGCCCTTGACGAGCATCCGCTGCGCCGACGCATCTATCGCGTTCCCACGCCGTCCATAGCCGCCTTCCGCACGCTCATCGACGAGTGTCTGTTTCTCTATATCACCGGAGCTCTGATACACGGTCGCCCACGCATTGGAAAAAGCTACGCAATCGAGTTTATTCGTCGGGATCTCGAGCTCCGGCACCCGAAGGTGTCGGTGTATGCGATGCGTTGCGCCCGCTCGCAAACGGCGTCGGAGAACAATTTCTTTTCGGCGCTGCTGCACACAGTCAAGCATCCCGCGCAAAGCGGCGGCTCCAAGGCAGCGCTGCGCGGCCGCCTGCTGCACAAGCTGCGACAGGTGGCTGATAACAAGGGTGACGATCGGGTCGTGCTGTTCGCCGACGAAGCGCAAAACCTGCGCGAAATCGAGTATGAATGGCTGCGTGACTTGCACGATGAAATGGAGAACAACGCATTGCGCCTGTTCACTTTCCTGGTCGGACAACCGCAACTGCTCGCCCAAAAATCGGTCTTCCAGGCGCAGGACAAGGAACAGATTGTCGCGCGTTTCATGGTCGAAGAACTCGCGTTTCGCGGAATCGTCTCCGCTGGCGAATGCGCTGCCGTTCTCTCAGCCTATGACAATGGTGAATATCCCGCAAATTCGGGCTGGAACTATGTGCGATTCTTTGTGCCGAAGGCGTATGCGGCGGGCCTGCGTATCCGGGAATCCGCCGCACGACTGTGGGATGCATTCGAGGATGCACACATCAAGGCCAATCTGGACGGCCCGACCGAGATCCCGATGAAATACTTCACCGCCGCAGTCGAAGGGGCACTGTTGCTCAGTTCAGCCCGCGACAGTGAGACCTTGAAGTTTGACGCCCTGTTCTGGAGTGAGATGGTCGAACGCAGTCGGTATGTGGTGGCGCAAAAGGCAGGTCGCCCCATGTTGTCCGCGATCACACGGCGCTGAATCGCGCCCCGTCATGAATACCAGTCGCGATGCCGTACCGCCGGATTTGCCAGGCGACTTCTGGCAGTCGCTGGTGCTGCAGACGTGCTCTACCCCGGCGAGCTACACCACCCGCCCTGACTGGAGCAGCGACGGAGAGTCAATGTGGATGCGGCTGTCGAAATTCTCGCTCTTCAACCGTCTGTCGCTGCACGCGTTGGCAGCTCTCATTGCCGTACGAACCGACGAAGCATCTTCTGAGGGCGTGGACCTCCGGCGAGCCGATCGATTTGTACCGTCTCGGCTCTCCAGCATTCTTCAGATTCCGGAAGCTTCGGCCCTTGAGGGATTCTGCTTTTTGACGGGCCACCCTGCCCTGGCATGGGCAGCTACGGAATTGCGCTATTGTTCCGCATGCCTTGAGCTGGGCTTCCACGCCGCGTGGTTTCAGTGGCGATTTATCGAACGCTGTCCCGTGCATGGATGTGCTCTGCAACAAGGATGTCTGAAATGTGCCGAGGCCATACCGTATGTCCTGGACCGCAGTATGGCAACGCACCCGCTGTCGTGCGCACGGTGCAATACACCCTGGGTTCCGGTGCTGGATCGGCCTGCCGGACGTTGCGCGCCGATGATCGGGCGTGCAGCCCGAATCCTCAGACGCTGGCAGAGTCATGTCGCCGAAACGCTGATGCCAGTCGCCACCACGCCGTATCGGCCTCGTAATCAGGCAACCGGCAGATTCGCATTTCAGCCACCGCCAGAAATTGAAAGCCGGATGACGTGTCTGGCCCGGCATACGCGGCTACTGAACCAGCTTTACGATGTTCCTCCGCCTTCACCGTTAAAACTCCTCGGACGGCACAACACTATGGCGAAGGCGGCGCGACCGGGCCGCATTGTTCCGTTGCCATGCGAAGATCAGCAAACTGGCGACATGCCCTATGCCCGACGCGACTGGCCACATTTCGGTGACGATTTTTTGGCATATGAACACCTTTTGAAGCGCGTCGGGCGCAGACTCTTCGGTGATACGCAAGGAATTGCCTTTGTACGTCGTCTCTCCATGGTGAATGAACAAAATGAATTTGTCGTCCACGCCCGGGAAACAAGCGCAAATCAGGCAGCCGCGCTCGGTTGGTCGATCAGTTGGTACGGCTTCTCGCGGACGTGCGCGTCGGATAATGCGCTCTCGATGCCAGCCGTTGGTCTGACGGGCTGGCTTGCCAATGCCCCACATCGCCCGGTTGAAATCTCACCTGGCCAATGGCGGGACAAGATGTCCGTCTGGCTATCGGAAGACCTCGCGAGATCCGCGTGGGCATGGTCGCGCATTGTTCTATTCATGCGAGTCAGGGGGAAATATCTGCTGCACGGACAACTTGTGCGGCCTTCGGAACTGGCGGCACTGCGACGGCATGTATAAATCGGTCCGAGGCATTTGTAGCAGATCAAAAGCATGACCGCATCTCGACATTTCTGCCGCGTGACGTCGGCACGATGGCGTGACGCGTGTGAGGAAAATCCGTAACGCATTCGCTGACTGATCTCCCGGGATCAGCCGGCGGTGTTGGCACGCATTGTCAACCGGAGAGGCGAACTTTCGGTTCGAAATGGGGTTTCAACTTTACGTCAATCGTCGGCAAACCCTTGTCCGTATAGGCCCAACATTGCCAGAGCCTTCTGAAATCAAGAAAGTCCCAACTTTAGTAGCGAATTCGTATCAACTTTAGTTCGTTTGACAGGCGCGGACCTCTACATTCAGACTCATCGCCGGCCGATTGCTTTGTGGAGTTCAAGATGCCGGTTCCAGTCGATAGTGCGATTTACGCTGAGGGAAACATCATGGGCAGACTTGCAGGAAAGGTGGCCGTTGTCACGGGCGCGTCGAAAGGTATCGGTGCCGCTATCGCGAAGGCGCTCGCGGCCGAAGGGGCCTCGGTGGTCGTCAACTATGCGAGCAGCAAGGCGGGGGCGGATGCGGTCGTGTCCGCGATTGCTACGGCCGGAGGGAGCGCGATTTCCGTAGGCGGCGACGTGTCGAAGGCCTCCGATGCGCAAGGTATTGTCGACAAGGCAATCGAAACTTACGGTCGCCTCGACATACTCGTCAACAACTCTGGCGTCTACGAGTTCGCGCCGATCGAAGAGATCACGGAGACGCATTACCGCAGGCAGTTCGACACGAACGTGCTCGGCGTGCTGCTCACCACGCAGGCGGCCGTCAAGCATCTTGGCGAAGGCGCGAGCATCATCAACGTCAGTTCGGTCGTAACGACCATTACGCCACCGGCGAGCGCCGTCTACAGCGGCACGAAGGGCGCAGTGGATGCGATCACCGGCGTGCTCGCACGCGAGCTGGGACCGAGGAAGATCCGCGTGAACGCGATCAATCCCGGCGTGGTAGCGACTGAGGGTACGCACAGTGCGGGGGTCATCGGCTCCGACTTCGAGACCCTTGCTGTCAGCCAGACGCCACTCGGCCGCGTGGGACAGCCGGATGATATTGCGTCGGCCGTCGTTTTTCTTGCATCGGACGATGCAAGATGGTTGACGGGGGAGCACATCGTCGCCAGTGGGGGAATGCGGTAAGGCGGGTTGGCGGAGCTGGCCCTTGGGTCAACGATCGACTTGCTTCGAGATGCGGGCACGCTCCGCGACTGCCGCGGACGTGCCAATTCGCATTAAATCGGGACATAGCGGCTTACGTCCCGTGATGCCGCCCTCAGATGTGGCGATGTGCTGCAACGGTGCCGACGAAAACGGAATTTTTGATGACGGTCAACGCACTCTCCGTTCCAAATCAACCGCTTCGCTCCGGGGCGACAGCTTCGTGGCAGTTGATACACGCCGCTGGCGGTTGACTGATCTCTTGGTAAAGCATCGCCCTTGAATTGGCAAGGTTCGGCTGCGGATTCAACGGGCAGCAATTTGCGCAGCATCCGTCAATGTGTGTTTAGCCCCGCGATTTTTACCGATCGAGCGGACCGGTCAGATGTCATGCCTGCGTATCTGGGAGAGTTGGGTCAAGCCTTCACGTTGACGCTGCTTGCTAACGAGAGCATGCCAAAAACCGCGATGTGGGGTGAACGTGCAATGCTTGACTGGCCCCTCACTATGGCCCTGCACTGGCCTTCGGCAGAGATCCCGAAGCTAATGTACATCTTGGGCAAGGCACGGGACTACCAGTCGGACGTACTCGCGGAATACAAGGAGCGCAGCCTGCAACTGCTATGCGAAGCGGGGCAAACAAACAGCCTGGTTGCCCAGTTGGCGCCGCTGGTGTGGAAAATGTTCGGCATGCAGGACGAGTTTCAGGCCCATATGCGGAATTTGCCGTCGGACACAAGTCCAACGTACACGACATGGCTGGACAGGGTTGGAGAGTAGCCTGAGAGTCGGGTACCAGCTCTGATCGGGCTCGGGCAGCCGGTTAACCTCCGAAACCGGCCACCCGATTTTCTGCAATCGACCGGCAGCTCAGGGTCGAGCCGGGACCGACCCAGCGGGCAGAGTACGGCCACCTGCAGTCGTTGGAATTCTCGTTTGAGCCGCCATTCAAGCGTCGGTTCGAGCATGCAAACGGCCATTCGCTCAGTTGGCGCGCGCCTCCTGCCCACCGAACCAGTTGTTGCGGCGGTCGACGACCATCTTTGTCGCGTTCGACGATCCAGGTGTCCTCTTTGGTCTTGATATAAGTCAAAAGCGCCAGTCTCGCGCACGGCAGGATATCCGTGAGAAGTCTTCTGGCAAACATGTGCCGAGTAGACGCCTTGTCCGGTGACACGATGACGGCCTTGTTGGCCGCAGAGGGCGCAATGTCTCTCAGGATTCCCATCCTTACGCTGTTGCTCATGATGCTGGCGTCTTCAATTCAGGCCGCGAGTGAGGAGGTGCGCCCGGAAACGCCCGTGCTCCTTGAGTCGGTGCTGGAAACGGCCCCCGTCGAGATCGACGGTCAGCTCCTGTTCAGGGTTCGAGGGGTTTCGTCCTTTCCCGCCCAGCAGCGCGCCGACGCCATCAGGGAAAGAATCGAGAGAGTCGCGGCGGACCCCGCATTTCCGAGCGACCGGTTAAGCGCCGAAGTCGTGGAGAACGTCACGATGATCATGGCCGGGCAAGCTACGCTGATGATCGTGAGCGAAGCGGATGCACAGTTGGAACACACGAGCCGTGACCATCTCGCCACATTGCATCTGTCGCGAATCCGCGAGGCCATCGACGAGTACCGGCAGTCACGTACAAGTGACGCTCTGGTGAAGGCAGGGTTATATGGCGGCGGAGCCACAATCCTTCTGGTGCTGGTTATTGCCGTTCTGCTCGTCCTCAACCGGTGGTTGGACAAAGCGCTCTCCCGACTTCTGATGAGTCGGGTCCACGCAGTCGGTATCCAGTCGTTTCAGATCCTCCGTTCGGAAACTATCTGGAAGGTGTTTCATGGTCTGATGTTTCTGGTTGGCGTCGCGAGCATCGTTGTGTCAGCGTATGCATACCTGCATTACGTACTTGCGCTCTTTCCCTGGACCCGCTCCATCTCCAACGACCTGTTCGACCTCGCCGCTGGCGCGGTCGAACATTTGGGGAAGTCCGTCGGCGCGAGCATCCCGGACATTCTCGTTCTGGCCATCATCTACTATCTGTGCCGGTTCGTCCTTCGCTTGACCCGGCATTTTTTCGACGCAGTGGCACAGAAGCGCGTTACGTTCACCCAATTCGAGCCGGAATGGGCTCTGCCCACGTACCGGCTCGTCCGGGTCCTGATCTTTGCCTTCGCGCTCATCGTCGCTTACCCATATATTCCCGGCTCTGAATCTGCCGCTTTCAAGGGAATTTCGATCTTCATCGGACTGGTATTCTCCCTCGGGTCTTCGGCCGCGATTTCCAATCTAATTGCCGGCTACCTGATGACTTATCGAAGGGTCTTCAAGGTCGGCGACCGCGTAAAGGTGGGCGACGTCGTTGGTGACGTGATCGCCATCCGCCTACAAGTGACCCATCTGCGGACGATCAAGAACGAGGAGGTCACGATTCCCAATTCGCAGATACTGAATGGCGACGTAACAAACTTCAGCTCCCTGGCTGCGACCCCAGGACTGATCCTCCATACCACGGTCGGAATAGGATATGAGACGCCTTGGCGGCAGGTGGAGGCCATGCTTCGCATGGCGGCAAAGCGAACCATGGGAATTGTCGGAGATCCACAGCCTTTCATCCTGCTGATCGCGCTAGGCGACTTCGCCATCACTTACGAACTGAACGGATTTATCCATGACCCGCATGCGATTGCTCAAATTCATGCGGAACTGCATCGACATATCCTTGATGTCTTCAATGAGTATGGAGTCCAGATCATGACGCCCGCCTACGAGCGTGATCCGGCCGAACCGAAAATTGTGCGACAGGAGCAGTGGTATGCGGCGCCGGCATCGTCCGGTCAACGGGCAGAAGCGGAGAACGCAGACAACGGTGCATCTCCACCGGCTCTGGCCGACCAGCAGCCCGTCGTCTGGCGAACCAAGTGACTCCTCGTGTTTGATACCTTCCGTTGAATGTCCATGACTTGATCAGCAGCAGCGGGGCGCTTTATGCCCCTTGCATGAAAGGCCGCGCCAGCGGCGATCGTCGCGCTCTGTCGTCGGGCGCTAGCCGGCCAACTTCGGCCACTGTCAAGTGCTCCGGTGCAGACCTTCGAATGCCGGTTTCGTCTCGGCAACGGACATCCAGGGCGCCGATCGCAGTGGTCATCTTTTCTAAAGCGACACCCGAAGGCATTCCGTTCGTTTAATGAGAAGATGCACGCCAGAGGTTGTTCCGCTAGGCAAAAAACAACGACGGGGATCACCAAGATGAAAAGCAAAGAGCGAAACACACAGAAACGGGGAAAATCCGTATTGGGCGTTTTGGAGCCTGCGCGCGGCCTGATGACGTGTGCGCTCGCCGCCGTGTCCGTGGGCACAGCGCACGCTCGCGAACCTTCCCGCGCGGACCAGGCATTCTGCGACCACTATGCCGCGGTGATGCAGGAAGCGCTTGAAGTCGACCGAAGTGGCGACCCGGCCGCTATCGCCCGGTTTCGCCAGTCAGTGATTCGAGACCCGCAGGCACAACTACTCATGCCGGGTCTGGGCGTAAACCTGACGACGCCACCGTGGGTCGCTGACGTGACAATGCAGTCGCGCAAGCATTGCCTCGACGAGGTGAGACTCAACATGAGGGGCTTCCTGCCCGGCGACCCCGAGCGCCCAAAGCCAGAAAGCACGCCCGACGCTCATATCGGGACCATCGCCCGCTTACCGTCCGAGCGCGAGACGGCTGCCAGCGGTAAGCGGTAAGCCATGAGCGTTATAGAGTTCGCGTAGATGTCGTTGCAGAATGCTCCTCGTTCAATGCGATCAGGAGCAGACGATGAAGGCAGCAGCGAAGCGAGAGGAAGTGGAATTAGCGTGGCGCCAGAGGCTGGCACGCTTCGCAGAGCGCGGACTGACGGTCAGAGCGTTCTGCCGTGAGGAGTCGGTGTCGGAGTTTCGCTTCTATCATTGGCGGCGGCGCTTGCAGGGCCTGGCATCTCCGTGTGGCGTGGATGCATCCGCCGGGGACTCGGCCTTGTCGATCTGGGGACCATTGCGGCAACTGACACGCACATCAACCCGGGCACGCAGGCTGGACAGGCGAATCTGACGATCCGCCTCGATCTGCCCGGCGGCATCGTTCTGACAATCGCGAGAAGCTGATGTTCTTCCCTGAGCAGCAGGTACGTGTGTTCCTGTACGGCGCACCCGTGGACATGCGGCGCTCGTTCGATGGCTTGCACGCGATCGCACGCCACAGCATGCCGGTCGATCCACTTGGGGGCCATCTGTTCGCGTTCATCAATCGTCGTGCCACGCAAATCAAGGTGCTTTATTTCGATCGCAGCGGCTGGTGCGTTTGGGCCAAGCGGCTCGAGCAAGGCCGATTTCTGGCCAACTGGAACCGGGCGGACACGCGTGAGATCGATGTCACCCAACTGAAGCTGTTGCTCGAGGGAATCGAGGTCGTCCGGCAGCGGCATCGTTACCGGCACACGCAGCCACAGTCGCCGGTGAGGCCCTCGCCATGAGGCATGCGTTGCCCTATGATGGTGGCCATGCCATCGACTGCCGCCACCGACGAAACGCTCGTAGCGCTCACTGCGCACGTGGCGGCGTTGTCAGCGCGATGCGAAGCGGTACTGAGCGAGAACGCACAATTGCGCGCGCAAGTCGCGTGGTTCCAGCGCCAGCTGTTCGGCCGCAAGAGCGAGCGTCGCATCGTACAGCCCGATGCGGCACAAGGCACGCTGGGCGAAGCCTTCGATGCTGTGCCCGATGCACCGGCGCCGGGCAGGAAGACGCGCATAGCAGGCCACGAGCGCAGCACCACGCCCAGTCGCCCGGGTGTCGACGAATCAACGCTGTTCTTCGACGAGGGCAAGGTGCCGGTCGAAGTCATCGAGATCGCGAACCCCGAGAGCGCAGGTCTCGATCCCGAGGATTACGAAGTAATCGGCGAGCGTGTGAGCCACCGGCTGGCCCAACGTCCCGGCAGCTATGTCGTGCTCAAGTACGTGCGCCCGGTGATCAAGCGGCGCGATACGCAGGCACTGTCGTGTCCTGCGGCGCCGGTTGGTGTGATCGAAGGCAGCCGCGCCGATGTGTCGTTCATCGCCGGGCTGCTCATCGACAAGCTGGTGTACCACCTGCCGCTGTACCGCCAACATCAGCGGCTTGCCCAGTGCGGCATCCGCGTGTCGCGGCAGTGGCTCACGCAGATCGCGCAAGCGGCCATTGCGCTGATCGAGCCCGTCCACGACGCGCAGTGGCAGTCGATCCTGAGCTCGCGTGTCAAGCGCATGGACGAGACGCCGATCAAGGCCGGACGGGACGGCCCGGGCAAGATGAAGTCGGCGTACTTCTGGCCGGTGATGGGCGAGCTCGAGGAGATCTGCTTCCACTACCAGCCGAGCCGGCGGCAGGAGCACGTCGAGCAGTTGCTCGGGCAAACCGCGGCGGCTGGCAGCGTCCTGCACACGGACGGCTACAAGGCGTACGCCTGGTATGCGAAGAAGACGGGTCTGGCCCACGCGCAGTGCTGGGCGCACAGCAGGCGTGCCTTCGTGAAGGCCGAAGAGATCGAGCCGGCACGCGTGGCCGAAGCGCTGGAGCATATCGGCGCGCTGTATCGCGTCGAGGAAGACATCCGGCAGAAGGGCCTGACAGGCTCCGGCAAGCGCGCATGGAGGCAGCAGCATGCGAAGCCGGTGGCGCAGCAGTTCTTCGTCTGGGTGGACAGGCAGTTCGAAGCGCAAGGCTTGCTGCCGAGCAGTCCGCTCACGAAGGCGCTGGCCTATGTCCGTGAGCGCCGCGATGGCCTGTTGCTGTATCTGGATGATGCGGATGTCGAGATCGATACGAATTCATTGGAGCGGGCGCTGCGCGCCATCCCAATGGGCAAGAAGAACTGGATGTTCTGCTGGACCGAACTCGGCGCCGGCAGATCGGTATCGCGCAAAGCCTGCTGGTGACGTGCAAGCTGCACGACATCGATCCCTACGACTATCTGGTCGACGTGTTGCAGCGCGTGGGCCAGCATCCGGCATCGCGCGTGCATGAACTCACGCCGAGGATGTGGAAATCACTCTTCGCCGGCAATCCCCGCGCTCGCCCTTGCATCAGAGCGCCTGAGATCGCAAGAACGTCGGTGAATTACCGATTACTGCCAGCGTACCCGCCACGGCTGTGTCGATGTCGGCGAGCGCTAACGGCGCAGTGACAGCCGTCAGCGATGCCGCACTCGTGCAAAAGTGGTGGGCGGCGCAGAATGCCTGCTACGGCGCACCGGATGGCCCAGCATGTGCGGAACGCGACCGCGCCGCTGCTGCGCTCGAAGCGCGCGGCTATGAGTGGCACAACCACGACGTTTGGACGTCACAGTCGGATGCCGGGCACTTCTACGGCGTCGTCGAAAGCACTAATAATTGGGCGGCCAACAAGAGCCCCACCATGCTGGTTATGGCTGGCCCGGCCACTCTAAAGACTCTCAGGAAGTATCTCTCGGACGATAAAATCATTGCTCTCTGGAATGACTCGCACGCATCGATTCGCGATAGATATCCGAGCGCATGGGCTATCATCGGCCGACAGGTCAAGCAAATAATCACCGATCACGCTGGCGAAAACGACCCGCGCTATACACAGGATTATTGACCCCATTGACTCCCCTTGACTTTCGGCTTCCTGCCACCGCAATGCCGGCTAGTGGACGATCGCGGACGGCCGATTTGTCAGAGGCTAACTTAAGAACGACATCATCGAAGGTATGATCCAGGCGAATTGACGCGACTAGAGGACTCACTACAATCCTCCAAAGTCTGGCTAGCGATTTAGGCGGCGCACAGCGCTTGCCCGCGCCAAAGCACGGAGAAATCCAGTATGACGAACGTAGTTCCGCCTGTTCTGTACAAGTACCGCCATTTCAATGAACGGACAATCGAGCTTCTGTGTGCCGACCGTGTCTATTACGCCGACCCGAACACATTCAACGATCCGCTAGACACGAAGCCGTGTGTCGAACCGGACTGTGACGTTGGAAGGATGGAAGACACAGTTTTCGAGTTAATCCGTCGGCGCGTTGAGGATGCGATGCAGGCAGGTGCGCGTGCCGTGAAATATCGCGGTCCGAAAACGATGTCCCATATTGAGAAGCATAGTCGTGCCGCTGCACAGGAGATGATCGATAGGCTGCGTTACGAAGCCACTGACCCTGAGCTTTCCGACGGGCCGCCGGGATCTATTGCTTTGGTGCTCGCAAACGCGATCGAAGCCGAGCTACTTCAGCAGTACAACAAGGGAATCCTATCGCTGGCTACGCGATACGACTGCCCGCTAATGTGGAGCCACTACGGTAAGCAACATCGCGGTCTCTGTATTGGATACAGCATGCCTCCCGAAGCGCAATCACAGATCTATCCCATCAGATATGGCGGTCACAGGACTGTGCGTGCGAGCGCCGTCGCTGCGATGGTGCTTGATCATGACGAGCAAGCCAGAGTCGCCGTGGACGAAGCGGTCCTTCTGACGAAAGCGCCCGATTGGCATTATGAGCAGGAGTGGCGATTGCTTGGACCACGGGGAGCCCAAAATTCGCCGCTGGAGATGGCCGAGATCGTGTTCGGCATGAGATGTGACGCAACCGTTATGCACACTGTGGCGCGCGCCTTAGACCGGCGCGAAAAGGCGGTGAGGCTTTACAAAACGCACGAAGTTCACGGAACGTTTGAGCTTACGCGCAGCGAACTGAACGTGAATGAACTCTCGGCAACCTACCCCCGGCGTGCGCTGTCAATTCATGAAATTTTCAGAAAGTACGCGACGCAAGACGGCGCCTCGCAGGCTTAAGGTGGCCCGGAATGCCGAGCACCGCCGACTTGATGAGGCGAATGGCGGTTGTGCCTCGGGAGCCGTCGTTGCGTTCCCGCAAAATTTAACGGCAGCTCAGGGTCGCCTGCTGCCGATCGCAGCCTCGCGAGGTTGAAGCTGCGTATGCACAATGCATGAGTCGGCACCCGGCCAAGAAGCGTCGCTGGCGTTTTCCTCTGAGCGGCCCCACCGAGGGCCGCTTACTACCGGGATGGCGTCACAAAAGTTGTCGTTCCGGGGTAAGAACAGGGCTGTTTCCGGAAGGTCGGCGGCGCTGCACCCGCTAACCTGATTACGTTGACTCCGGGAGCTGAGAATGCAGGTGCGGTCTCTGATGGGTGTGTTTGCTGCCGTTTTCGCGGCATTCTCCTGGTCGCTCAATTTTGTTGCGCCTTACGTGATCGGTCAGTACTCCATCTACGACCTGGCTGTTACGCGATTCCTGCTTTCGGGAATATTGGGCGCTGTTCTGTTCATCGCCGTGAAGGATCGCGGGTCGCACGCGACCTTAGTCGACTGGCTGGTCGCGGCATGGCTAGGCCTCGTCGGGTATGTGGGCTATTTCGTGACGATCATGTCAGCCGTACGCTTCGCCGGGCCGATTGTCCCGCCAGCGATTGTCGCGACTGTACCCGTGGTGCTAGCCATCGTTGGGAATCAGGGCACACAGGCCACATCGTGGAGAGTTCTGAGTATCCCTCTGGGCTTCATCACGTTGGGCTTGATGATGGTCAACTCGTCCGGGCTGATCGAGGCGCTTGATGGCCTGTCGACTCGAGTCATCGCTGGCATCGCAATCTCGTTTGGCGCAGTATCGCTGTGGACCGCCTTCGCCCTATCCAATCGAAACGCACTAAGAAAGCGCCCCGGGATGGACCCGAGGAAGTGGACGGCGATGATGATGATCGGTGGCGCTCTCGAGATTGCGCTCTTTATTCCAGTCGCTGCACCACTGTCGCTGCTGAATATCACCAGACTTGGCATCCAGTGGTCGTCATTCGGACTTGTTCTGGCGAGTTCACTTGTTCTGGCCGCAGTAGGGTCGATTGGTGGTTCGTGGGCGTGGACGATAGCATCGAAGAAGCTGCCAATCGGGCTTGCAGGTCAGCTTATCGTGACCGAGACGGTATTCGCGACGTCGTTCGGGCTCGTGGCAAGTCATCGGTGGCCTACGTTCGACGAGGCATTCGGCATCGGCGCCATCGTTTGCGGAGTCGTTATAGCGTTGAAAGTCCTGCATTCACCGGCAGTACAGTCGAACCGGATTTCCAGGTAAGTCGCGCTGGCGATGCGCAGCATTGTTGAGCGGCCGCTTCCGATCCGGAACCGGCCGCTCAAGGGCACATCGATGGGTGACTGCTCCGGGTCGAGTAGCGACCACTGCTTCCACAGCAAGACGGCACACTGGTCCTCTCTTCAACTGGAAGGAGATCATCATGGAAACGCAGAATGGTCGCGCAGGCAACCGTGTGCCGTGGAACAAGGGCAAACTCACCGGCCAGAAGCCGCCGTTGAAGCTTCCAGAAATCTGGGCGATTCGCACCCGGCTCCAGATGTCTTCGAACATTCGCGAGTTGGCTATGTTCAAACTCGCAATTGATAGCAAACTTCGGGCATGCGATCTGACGCGGCTGCGGGTGCAAGACGTCTGCCAAGGCGCCCACGTCGGATCGCGGGCAATGGTAATGCAACAGAAGACGCAACGGCCGGTTCAGTTCGAGATCACGGAGCAGACTCGTCAGAGCCTTGAGGCATGGATTCGGGTGCGGGGATTGAAGTCTACCGACTATCTGTTCCCAAGCCGATTGCGTGCGTCGCCCCATCTGTCGACACGACAATACGCCCGAGTGGTTCATCGGTGGATCGCATCGATCGGACTCGACGATACGGCGTACGGCACCCACACCATGCGACGCACCAAGGCTTCGTTGATCTACCGGGGGACGAAGAACCTTCGGGCGGTCCAGCTACTGCTCGGACATACCAAACTAGAAAGCAAAGTGCGCTACCTCGGCATTGAAGTCGACGATGCCCTCGAGATGGCGGAGCAGACCGAGGTCTGACGGCAACATGGCCGGCGAGCGGACACTTGCCGGCCACGATCGGTCATTCGCCGTCGACTCCACATGGCCGTGCGAGCGTCCGTTCAACGCAAAGGAACGGACCCATTTTTTGGTTAAGGTTTGCCTTCATCGTACCCTGCGCGGGGCACCCTGGAAACTACGGCTCGGCCTCGATCCCCGGCGCCTGGCACATAACCAGGAGGTGGCGTGACATAAAAGGGGGGCGATGCCTCATTGGTGATGCTCTTATCGGCTAGGGTGCCGATGTGCTGCGCGGCTGTATGGGGCGCAGATATTGGGCTATGTTCCCCGCCGCGTCGCGAGCGCTACGCATTACACCGATGAGCGTGGCCGACGCAGCCCCGCACCACTCGCCGTAGCCGACCAGCCACAAGCGTTCCTCGTCTCTGGCGTGCGTCCCATCTGTCCTCGGCAAGCCATCGGCGTCACAGATCTGTAGCGGGTCAAGATGTTTGAGTGCGGGGCGGAACCCGGTGCACCAGATCACGACATTGATGCGGGAATGCGTGCCGTCGCTCCAGACGACGCCGTCTGTATCGAAGCGGCTGAACGGACGCACTGCATGCAGCACGTCTCGCGCACGCGCGTCCCGTACAGGAGGCACCATGACGATGTCGCCCAAACCACCTACTGGCACCGTCATCGCAATTCCGTCGCGTAGAGCCTGCCATTTGGCGGTCGCGCGTTCGAACAAGACCCGGCCATCTACGTCGTCGGGAAGAAAAACAGGTTCCTGCAACGTCACCCACGTAGCGTTGCAGACCGTCGATACCTCCGCCAGGATCTGCGCGCCTGAGTTGCCGCCGCCCACCACCAGCACGTTTTGTCCGCGCAGATCGTCCGGATTGCGAGATACTGCGCCGAATGCATCTGACGACCACTAAAGATCTCGCGTCCGGGGTAGTCCGGGACATAGGGTGCGCTCCAGGTGCCGGTCGCGCTCACGACTGCCCTGGCAATCCATTCCCCGCGATCGGTGCTGACCAGCAAGCCACCCTGAACGCGTGAAACGGATTTGACATGAACGGGGCGCCGGACAGGGATGTGATAACGCTCCTCATATCGCGCCAGATAGTCGATAACCTCGTTGCGCGACGGGTAGGTGTCGTGTGTTACGGGCATCTGCCAGCCTGGCAGTGAACTCCATTGCGACGGCGAAAACAGGTGTAGCGAGTCCCAGGTATGTCGCCAGGCGCCTCCTGGTGCGCTCTGGTTATCCAGCACGAGATAGTCGAGTCCCGCACGACGCAGGAAGTAGGCGGTGGCAAGGCCGGCCTGGCCGCCTCCGATGACTACGACATCAATGTCTGCAGGCATGCGCTTTCGTCCCATCTCCTGATTCGAATTCGGGCGGTCGCGCGGCCCATTGAGCTTAAAGGCAGTGGTCGGTGCACTGCACTACGTGGGCCGCCTGCGACGTAATCACGTGCTTGAGGCCAGCGGGCCCGACCGGCGCCTCGGCGAGCCATGGAATCAGTGCGGTGCGCTGTGCCAGGTTGTCCGCCACGCGGCGCACGAACGGCACTTCGCAAGTGCCCCGCTGGCACAGCATCGGATCTGTCGTGCCGCTCGCCAGCAGCGACTGGTTGATGACCCACGCGTAGGGCGTGATGCCGGCGCGCGCAAGGTCGGCGCTCAGCCGCTCCGCTTCGTGAACCGGTGTCGCTTCAGGCAGCGTGACGATGAGGATCCGGCTGTAATCCGGGTCGCGCAGACGCGGCAGCAACTGGCGGACCGACTCCGGCATCTCGCCCTGCGTGCGCATCACTTCGCGGTGATAGGCCTCGGCTGCGTCCAGCAGCAGGATGGTGTGCCCGGTCGGCGCCGTGTCCAGCACCACAAAGCCGGACTTGCCCTGGTCGACCGTACGTGCGAAGGCCCTGAAGACGGCGATTTCTTCGGTGCAGGGTGAGCGCAGATCTTCTTCGAGCATCGTACGGCCGCCCGCGTCGAGATGCGGTGCGGCTTTGGCGAGCACCTCTTCCGTGTACTGCTGAACTTCCCGCGCCGGATCGATGCGTGTGACGCTCAGGCGAGGTACGACGCCATCGACGGTGGGGGCCACATGCGAGGCCGGATCGGTGGTCGAGAGGATCACGTCGTGTCCGCGCCCTGCGAGCGCGACGGCGATGGCCGCCGCTACCGTGGTCTTGCCCACGCCTCCTTTGCCCATCGTCATGATCACGCCGTGGCCCGCGGCCGACAGCGCGTCGACGAGACCGGCGAGGCCCGGCGGCAAGGCGGTTTCGGGCATCCGGCGCTCGGTCGGCATGCGCGCGCGCTCGGGATGCGCCATGTCGCGCAGCGCGTCCAGCCCGACCGTGCCGCGCGGCAGGAACGGAATGCGCGTCTGCGGCAAGCCGGCCAGTTCGGCCGGCAGGTCGGCCAGCGCCTGTTGCGCGCGCTGCGCCATGGCGGTCGCAATCGCGTCGTCGTTGCGCTCGGTGGCGAAGAGGCCGTTGAGCGCCAACACCTGGTTGCGAATGCCGAGTTCGGCCAGCTCGTGCCGCGTGCGATTCGCCTCGCGCAGCGCAGCGGCTTCGGGACGGCTCACGAGGACGATGGTGGTCTCCGCCGCGTTCGACAGACGTTCGACGGTCGCCGTGTACAGCGCTTTCTGCTTCTCAAGTCCGGCTAGCGGCCCGAGGCACGATGCGCCTCCCGTCGACGACGAGATGAACTTGTTCCACGCCGAGGGCAACGTCAGGAGGCGCAGCGTGTGCCCGGTCGGTGCCGTATCGAAAATCACGTGATCGAAATCGGCCGTCGCAACCGGGTCGCCCAGGAGTTTGGAGAATTCGTCGAAGGCCGCGATCTCGACCGTGCAGGCACCGGAAAACTGCTCTTCCATGTTGCGGATCGCCGCAGCAGGCAAGACGCCGCGATACGGTCCCACCATGCGTTCCCGGTAGACCTGCGCGGCCGCTTCCGGGTCGATATTCAACGCGAACAGGCCCGCAGCGCCAGGCACCGCGGTCGGCAACTGACTCAGGCCGACGCCGAGCACCTCGTCGAGATTGGAGGCCGGATCCGTGCTGACGATGAGCACCCGCTTGCCGGAATCGGCCATAGCGAGGCCCGTGGCACAGGAAAGCGATGTCTTGCCGACGCCGCCTTTGCCGGTGAAGAAGAGATATCGGGTCTGGGTTTCGGGAAGGGACATGAGCGCCTCCCTAGCAGCAGCCCGAGCCCGGCGAACAGCGGCCACCGATCTTGATATGCGGCTTCTCCGAAGTCGTGAGCACGATGCCGAGTTTCTGCGCGAGTTGCTGGCGCGACGGATACATGCCGGTCGACACGATATGGCCGTCAACCACGAGGATCGGCAGCCGTTCCATGCCGGCTTCCATTTCCTTGACCACTGCGGCGTTGGCGGCGAACGCCTGCGGTTCCTGGCCCAGGTTATAGCGGGCCACGGTCACGCCGTGCGCCTCGACCCACTTCAGGTCGGCGGCAAATTGCGCGAGCACGGGGTCCACATCCACACCGCAAACGCCCGTCGAGCAGCACATCGCGGGATCAAACACTTCGAGTTTCTTCATGGCAGGCCCCTCAGAGCAATCAGGATCGAGCGATTTCCACAAGCACGGATGCGTCTGCGGACAGAGGTGCGTGAATTCGGGCAGACCGCGAATCGCCTCGGGAATGTGGTTTCGCTCGATGCGCGTGAATCCGCGCCGCGCGAAGAAAGCGTGGGCGGATTCATCGTTCGGAATAAGGTAAAGCGCGCGCAGCGATCGCGTTTGCGCTAGCGCAAGGGAAGCGTCGATCAGGCGGTTGCCCAGACCGGATGCGCGGAGCCGCGGGTGAACTGCGACCGAACGCAACAGGGCCGCATCGCCGGCTTGTTCCAGTCCCGCTACTCCGATGATCTCGGCGTCGCGCACGGCGACGTGGAAGCCGCCGAGGCTTTGCGCGGCGAGGTCGCTGGCGGGCAACCCGCAGAGGTCCAGCAACGCGCGAATGCTGTCGAAGTCCGTGGCGGCGGCGCGGCGAATCTCGCAATCAGGCACGCTCATACCAGCCCTCCTATACGTTCACGGCGCTGAAGCTTCTGCGGGATGGTGATGCATCGCGCCCGGATCGTGCCCGGCCATCGCGTCGTCCCCATGATCGGACAGTTGGGCATCGAACCAGTCGTGCAGCGCTGCGACCAGACGAGGCTGCTCGCTGCGATACACGATTTCGCCGCCGCTGCGAACGTCGCGATAGTCGATCTTCAGATCGCCGGGCCGTGCGGCACGCAATACGGCGAGGCCTGGCATGTCGTTGCCGTGGATCCGCTCCGGCGCTCCGAAATCGCCTGCCGAGAAGCGACGGGCGATCGCCGCGAGATGTCCGCGGATTAGCGCGGTCTGCTTCGCGTCTGGGTGCTTCGTGACGACCCGCTGGACGCCACCGTCTGCGGTCTTCGTGAAGACGTGGGTGGTCGCCGCGAGCGAGAACGGCATCACGTCCACGCCGTGTCGCGCAACCTCTTTCTGGCGTGCCGTGACATCGGCAAGGGTGGGCGGCGGCGCAACAACGATGCCAAGCAGGACGGCGATCGATGCCGCGACGACTGTGGCTGAACGGCGTTTCATGGAGTATTCCACCTGGAAGTGTGCTGGAATCTGGCGCCAGCATCCTGTTCGACGGTTGAGTGAAATCATACGGTGGGCACACGCTTCGCCGCCATCGCAACACCGAGGCCCACACAAGCCACAAAAAGCGTCGCAACGCTATCCGCCTGAGACCAGATGGCCAGAGGCGGCCGTGCCCGTGATCGATCCAGTTTCCGACCGGATAGGCGGCCAGACCGGAAACGAGCAGCCCGAGCGAAAGTGCTCCGTTGGTTAGCGTCCGGTTCCATCCCAGCTCATGCTCCATCGGCACGACAAAAAGCGAGAACGCGTAGTAGAGCGTCCCCCCACGAGCCAAGCTGGGCAATCGCCAGCGCCCATGTTTCGGCGTTGTCGTTCTCGTGGCGACGGGGATCGAAGGCCGGCATAGATCAGATACTGGCCTGGTTCACCCGCTTCATCAGTGCTTCCGCGCTTTCCTTGCGTTCGCTGTACCGGTCGACCAGGTAAGGACCGATATCGCGGGTCAGCAACGTGAACTTGACCAGTTCCTCCATCACGTCGACCACGCGATCGAAATAGGCGGACGGTTTCATGCGCCCGGCTTCATCGAACTCCAGAAATGCCTTGGCCACAGACGACTGGTTCGGGATGGTCAGCATGCGCATCCAGCGGCCGAGCACGCGCATCTGGTTGACCGCGTTGAATGACTGCGCCCCACCGCTCACCTGCATCACGGCGAGCGTCTTGCCCTGGGTCGGCCGGACCGCGCCGACCGAAAGCGGAATCCAGTCGATCTGCGCCTTCATGATGCCGGTCATCGCGCCATGCCGCTCCGGTGAACACCAGACCATGCCCTCCGACCACAACACCAGCTCCCGCAGTTCTGAGACCTTGGGGTGACTGTCCGGCGCGTCGTCCGGCAGCGGCAGGCCGCTCGGGTTGAACGTGCGGACTTCGGCGCCCATGGCCGTCAGCAGGCGCGCGGCCTCTTCGGTCAGCAGGCGGCTGAACGAGCGTTCCCGTAGCGAACCATAAAGCAGCAGGATACGCGGCGGATGGGGGGACGCTTTCGCAGGTTGCAGTTGGTCGATATCGGGTACCCGAAACAACGTCGGGTCGACCTGCGGCAGGTCAGTCGTGAGCTCAGTCATCAGATCGGACACGCTTGCCCTCCCCATCGACAACCGCTTCGCCGTCTTCCTTCGAAAACGCCGCGAGTTGCGGATTCGGGAGAATCTCGAGAACGACTTCGGAAGGACGGCACAGGCGAACACCGAGCGACGTCACCACGATTGGCCGGTTGATGAGGATCGGGTGCGCCATCATCGCATCGAGCAAGTGCTCATCGGTGAGTGCCGGGTTGTCCAGATTCAGTTCGGCGTAGGGCGTTCCCTTCTGACGCATGACGTCGCGCACGGCCAGTCCCGACTGCTCGATGAGCTCGACAAGTTTCTCGCGGGACGGGGGGAGCTTCAGATACTCGACGATGCTTGGCTCGATGCCCGCGTTGCGGATCATCGCGAGTGTATTGCGCGAGGTTCCGCAATCCGGGTTGTGATAGATGACGACGTTGCTCATGTGGTTCTTTCCGTAGACCTCAGGCACATTCGTACCAGTCTTTCGAGCGGTTGACGATGCGCACGACCAGCAGCATGACCGGCACCTCGATCAGCACGCCAACGACCGTTGCGAGCGCGGCACCTGAGTTGAAACCGAACAGGCCGATAGCGGTAGCGACAGCCAGCTCGAAGAAGTTCGATGCGCCGATCAGCGCCGACGGGCACGCGATGTTGTGCTTTTCGCCGACCGCACGATTCAGACCGTATGCGAGCGCCGAATTGAAGAACACCTGGATCAGGATGGGTACAGCCAGCAGGACGATGACCAGCGGCTGCTTCAGGATGGCCTCGCCCTGGAACGCGAACAACAGCACCAGCGTCGCCAGCAGCGCCGTGATCGACCAGGGGCCGATCTTCGCCATCGCGACATCGAACGCCGCCTGCCCCTTGCCGAGCAGCACCTTGCGCAGGATCTGCGCGAGGATCACCGGAATCACGATGTAGAGCACGACCGAGGTGAGCAAAGTCACCCACGGCACCGTAATGGCGGAGATGCCGAGCAGCAGGCCGACGAGCGGCGCAAAGGCGACCACCATGATGCTGTCGTTCAGTGCAACCTGGGAGAGTGTGAACAGCGGGTCACCGCCGGTCAGGCGGCTCCAGACGAACACCATCGCCGTGCAGGGTGCCGCGGCCAGCAGGATGAGGCCGGCCACATAGCTGTCGAGCTGCGCAGCGGGCAGCATGGGCGCAAAGAGGTGCTTGATGAACAGCCAGGCGAGAAACGCCATCGTAAATGGCTTGACCAGCCAGTTCACGACGAGCGTGACTCCGATGCCCTTGATGTGCTGACGGACTTCATGCAGCGCACCGAAATCGACCTTGACGAGCATCGGGATGATCATCACCCAGATCAGCAGGCCGACCGGGAGATTGACCTGTGCGTATTCCATCCGGCCTATTGTCTGGAAGACGCCGGGCAGGACCTGGCCGAGGAGGATGCCGGCGACGATGCACAGGGCGACCCAGACGGTCAGGTAACGCTCGAAGAAACTGATGGGCGGTTTGGGCGCGGTCTTGCGCGAAGTGGCGATGTTGGGCGTGTTCATGGGACAGGTTGATGGGTAAGGGTTCAGCTTTGCTGGATCTCGTTGAGTGCCTGCTGAAGCTCGGCATTGCCCAGATGGCCCAAGGGAAGTTCAAGCAACTGCAGCATGCGGTAGCCGATGGCCTGGCGTGTGAGTTCGAACGCCTGACGCTTGCCTTCATCACCGCCCGGGGCGTTCGACGGATCGGCATAGCCCCAGTGCACCTTCACCGGACTCCCGGGCCAGTACGGGCACTGCTCCGCGGCCGCGCTGTCGCACACCGTGATGACGATGCGCATCTGGGGCGCGCCGTCCTTCGCGAATTCATCCCAGCTTTTGCTGCGAGAGCCCTCCGTATCGATGCCCGCATTCGTCAGCGCTTCGAGCGCGAACGGATTGATACGCCCGCTCGGCGCGCTGCCTGCGCTGTATGCGCGGACGTCCTTGCCGAGCTTCTGCGCCCAGTGGTTCAGCATGCCCTCGGCGAGCACGCTGCGCGCGGAATTGTGGGTGCAGAGAATGAGTACGTTGGTGGTCATCGTGGATACTGCCTTATTGCTTGCCGATGTCATGCACGGCCTTGCGCAGTGCCACGGCGTCCAGTTTGTCGAGAGGCAACGAAAGGAACAGTTCGATGCGGCGTTTCAATATGACGGCGGCATCCCAGATCGCCTGCTGCCTGCGCGCTTCACTGCCTTCAACCGATACGGGATCAGCCACGCCCCAAGGGGCCGTCACGGGCTGACCCGGCCAGATAGGACACATTTCGCCCGCAGCCTTGTCGCAGACTGTAAACACGAAATCCAGCTCGGGGGCACCGTCGCGCGAAAACTCGTCCCAGCTCTTGCTGCGGAATCCGTCTGCCCCGACACCGAATTTCTGCAAAGCTTGCAGCGCATAGGGATTGACGGGGCCGGTTGGGTGGCTCCCCGCTGAATATGCCTTGAATCGGTTCGCGCCGTAGTGGTTCATCAAGCCTTCGGCGAGGATCGATCGGGCCGAATTGCCGGTGCAGATAAACAGGACGTTGTAGATTCTGCCGGTCATGAGGTGCACTCAGCAGCAGGCCGAACCGGCCGATTTCACGGGAACGTCAACGGGATTTCCGCGCGGGACGCAGCATGCAGATGTTCGTGACGGCGGGAGTTGCTGGGTGCTTTCGCCATAGACGCGTGCGCTATCGAGGGTATGAAAATGCTCCCAGGCGATACCCTGCGGATCAATGATCCAGTGCTTATCGCTGCGCGCATAGCAGCACGTGGTCTCGCCCTGGCCCAGCAATACCATGTCCGCAGCCCTTGCTCGCTCCGCGAGTTCGGCGAGTTCATCGGCGTCATCTACCTGGAAGCCCAGATGGTCCACACCGGCCTTCGTGCCGCGCGTCGAAATGGCAAAGTTCACGCGGGGATCGTTCAGCATCCACTTCGCGTAGTCCGCTTCGACCCGCGCGGGCTCGACGGCAAACAGCTTCGTATAGAACGCGACACTGGCTGCAAGATCGTCCACGTGGACGTGGATGTGAAACCGCTTCATGAACGTTCTCCTTCAGCATTTGCAGGAATCGGCGCCCGGGGTAAGGCATGCTTCGCCCTGGCAACAGTTTTCGGTCAGAAAGCCGAGCAGCGCGTTCATCTGCTCGAAGGCGGTTCGATAGATCAGGCTGCGCCCATCGCGTTCCTGCGTGACGAGCCCCGCGTGCATCAACTCCTTCAGGTGAAAAGAAAGTGTTGCGTTGGGAATGTCGAGTTGCCCTGCGATGGCGCCGGGCGTCAGTCCGGCAGGGCCGGCGACAACCAGCATCCGAAATACGCGCAGACGCAGTTCATGGGCAAGGGCCGCAAGGGCACGGATAACGTCTTTATCTTCCATATTTCCAATATATTCGAAATTTATGACGGGTGCAAGACAGTCTCAACTGGTCCTTAATCTCGAGTCCAGCCTTCGCGAAGCAGCAGACCGTGCCGCTCTGCGCACCGACGGTAGGGGCTGCATCTTGCAAGTGCGCATGTATTTCGGCGAGTTGTGCCTCGTTTTCGACCTGGATGCCCAGGTGATCAAACCCCAGCATCGCGCCGCGCTGCGAGATCGCGAAATTGACCCGCGGATGATCGAGCATCCAACTCATGTAGTCCTGTACACCCCGGGGTGTACAGGACAAGTCTGTCAGGCCGTCGGCTGCCGCCGGCTCTTGAAGCTCACGGTGTTCTTGTAGTCCTGCACAGTGCCGATGCGGTGCAGGTTCGCCCACGTGCCCTTGTAGTAGGGCACCACGTTACGGTCGGTCCAGGGCGTGGTGACGTTACCCATGATCCCGTTAAAGTGCCCGAACTGCATGAAGGTCTGGCCGCGCTTGATGGCTGGCTCCAGATACGCCATTGCAAAGGTGGAGCCGTAGTCGTTGTAGAGCTCGACGACATCTCCCGAGGCAACACCGAGCTCCTGGGCGTCTTGCGGATTGATTTCGAGGTACGCCATTGGCACGCGCTCGCGCACGAACTCGTTGAATTTATCGTGATACATCGTCTGCCAGACCTCATTGACGCGACCATTGTTGATCCAAAACCGGTATTTCGACTTCAGGTCGGCCACTGGCTTGGGCAACCCCGCCCACTTCGCGGGCTTGAACTGCGCCTTGCCGTCGGGCGTATCGAACTTCCCATCCGTGTACAGCATTTCGGTACCAATCAGCTTGCCGCCTTCATAAGACTTGACTGGCAACTGCACACCGTTGTTGCCCGCGGCACGCAGACGCTCGTATGTCACGAGGTTGCCGGTGTTGCCGCCCTGGCTGTCGATCTTGCCGACACCGGGCTGGCCGACCTGCCGGAAGCCGTCATTGAAGGCGTCCTCCTCGGTCTTCCAGTCGAAGCCGGCGAAACGTTGCGCCATGTCCTGCTTGCCGTCCGCCGCATACATCTGCTTTAGCGTGTTCGCGATAGCGGCCGCGATCAGGCAGTCGGGCAGCGCCGATCCCGGCGGGTCCATGAATCTCTGTGACAGGCGCATGCGCCTCTCGCCGTTCATCGACGTGAGGTTCATTTCACCCGGATGGACGCCGGGGAGCAGCAGAACGGCGGCCTCATCGAGCTTGGTCGGATAGAGATTGATGCTCGTGACGAACAACCCTCCATGGTGCTTCACCGCGTCGTAGGCCACATCCACGAGTTGCGCGGTCGATGCCCCACGCTCGCGCGCCATCGCCTCCCTGACAATGCCGGCTCGCTTCAGAATCACGCCGCGGTGTTCCTGGGCGTTCAGAGTGGTCTGGAAGGGGTTGGCACCCCAGGCTGTGTACATCATGCCCTTGCCGTGGATGATCTCCTGATCGACGTAGATCTTCGTGTCGCCGGGATAAGGCGGGCGCGTGTAGCCTTCCTGGTGACCGCCCATGCGTACCACACCCGTGCCGCGGCGGCCTACGTTGTGCGTGGCGAGCACAACGTCGACCAGCGCGGACTGGATGACGTAGTTGTCGTTGCCCCAGATGATGCCTTTCTCGTACGCGTGCATGGTCCGGGGGCGATGCCCCGACGCCTTGGGCTTGTAAGCCCACTCGGCCGCTTGCTTCAATCGTTCGACCGGCACACCGGTGGTTCGGCTGGTGTCTTCAAGCGACAGCCGGTTGGTTTTCATCGCGTCGTCAAAGCCGTTCGTGTATGTGGCGATGAAATCTTTATCGTGCCAGCCTTGGTCGACGACATAGGTCAACAGGCCGTCAAAGAGCGCGATGTCCGTGCCCGGCTCAATGTCCAGGTGCAGCACGTTCTCTTTGCCGGCGACGTGCTCGGCGATCGTAATCGTGGTCGTGCGACGCGGATCCACAAAGATGATCTTTGCGGCTTCGACGCTTTCACCGGGAAAGCGCTGCTTGCGTTTGTCAATCCTCTGCCCTTGCAGATTTGGCAGCCAGTGGGCCAGGAAGTAATTGGTCTGCGTCTCGTACGAGTTGCAGCCGATTGCCATGATCACGTCAGCCAGTTCAGCGTCTTCGTAGCTGTTGTTCAATTCGCCGATGCCCATCTCGCGCGTGGCATGGCACTCGGAGTTGTAGGCGGGGCGGTTGTGAATGCGTACGAGCGGCGTTTTGAGCGCGGTAAACATTAGCTTACCGGTGCCCCACGTGTTTTCGAAGCCTCCGCCGGCACCACCGTGATCAAAGCAATCGAACGCAAGGCCGGCCGGACCGTCATTGTCGAGAATCTTCCGGGTAAGCCCTGCATACAGCGCGAGTGCATCATCCCAACTGGTGTCCATCCACTGGTCGGCAAGATACACCCGCGGGCTGTGAAGCCGCTCTTTCGCGACGCCACCATCCGGGGTGAACATGACTTTCGCCAGCTGTCCGCCGCGCGTCGACGACAGTCCCTGATTGACACTGCATTGCTTGTCCGGCACGACCAGGATGTTGTAACGGTGACCGTCACGGTCGGTAATCGTGTTTTGCATTGCCGGCGTCATCACAACGGAGAGCGGCGGCAATTGCTTGCGGAAGTCGAGGCCCAGCGCGTTCTGCTCGGGCGCGCGTCCGCCCTCGACGTTCTCCGGCCACTTAAAGACGTGATAACCGCACCCGACAATGCAGAAGTGGCAGGTGAGATTGGTCCGTTGGGCTTGTACGGGGGGCAGCGCCACCCGGTCCCGATTGGTAGCCATGGTGATCCCCTTTTACAGCACATTGGCCTGACGGCCATAAATCAACCCGTTGACCGCGACGGCCCGCACGGAGCCGTCACTTGCGTTGTAGTCGAGCACGATCGAGGGCAGGTTCTCCGTTGCCTGCCCCGAAACCATCTGGCCAGTTTTCTCGGCGTCGAAGATGCTGAAGTGGCACGGGCAGCGGAACACGCGCGCGGATGGATCGTATGCCACCGGGCAGCCCATGTGCGTGCATAGCACGCTGTAGGCGACGATGTCGTGGTCGGGGCCGACACCGCCTGGCACAGGTGCGCCCGTTTTGACCACGACGCAGGGCGACGCAGCGTCCGGAAAGGAGAACATGACCGGCGTGTTCTCCCTGAGTTGCCCGGCGTGTGCGACAACCTTTGGCACGTACGGCAACGTCGTACGTCCAACGTCCGCTGGCGCCGCCTGGGTAGGGCCGGTCCCCGCCACGGCGACACTCGCGCCAGCCGCCGCACCTCCCGTGAGCTTCAGAAACTGTCTGCGACTAAGACTCATGGTCTCCTCCACAGAAAAACTAATTTGGTTAATTAGTTAGACGAACAGATTTGATCGAAGGCGAACTCGGGTACATGACTGAGATGGGAAGCCGCGGCGCACCAATTTTTATATTTTTCGAAATGTTGATATTGGTGTAGAGCAAACGTTTCGACAATGCAAGCGTCATCAGGGTCGAATGATCTAATTACGGGTTTCTTGGTAGGAAGTCCGCCCTTTCTTTTCTAACTCCTCGGAGAAACCGCAAAAGCTCAGATGAAACGCGCCCCCAGCCGTGCTGGTCGTGTGATCGCCCGAAGGCGTATGCCGGGCCCCGTTACTACCGGCTGGCGAGCGAAGCCGACCTCTGGAAGACGTTTCCAGGACCGGCTCGATACCGAGCGGCACCAGGATTTCGCGGAGTTGCCGGATTGCCGGTTCACTTCATCGCCAGTGTCCACGCAACGCGGGCAGGTCGTGCCGCTGGAGACGAGTCGTTGCCATAGAACCGGAAGCACTTTCATGGCGTTACGCTTTCCAAGCACTGCATGCCTGTCCGCGACGTGATCACCTGGGTTCAGACCGGCTTCGCCGACTGGCGACTCGGCAAGCCACGGAATCAGCGCGGTCCGTGGCGCCAGGTCATCCGCAACCCGGCGAGAAAGGCGCCATGCTCACATCCGGCCCGAGGCAAAGAGGCTCTACTGATGAGGCCGCAGCGTCAACGTGCCTGAAAGGTGCTTTGGCACGATCGCCTTGAGGCTGGAAACATATTCGTCGACGAATGCTTCATCGACGCCACGACAGAGCCGGTTGGCCATCCGCGCATCGAAAATCTCACGGACTGATGCCGCGAACGTCGGCGAATTTTCTACAGTCGGCATGGCTGCCTGAAGTACGGTCATCATCGCGTCCGCCTGAGCCTGCATGAGATTGATCCGTTTCCACAGTCCGTCGATTTCCCGATCGATATCTTTCAAGTCAGCCTCCCTACCCTGTCGCCCGTGCTGTGGCTCGGTCCCATCAGCCTGCCCGCCGGCGAGGGTACGCGCATTGACACAGGTCAAGATGAATCGAACTCGCCCAGGCATCATGAAAGGCCGCCTGGTGCAGCAGCAAGACACGTCATCGCGACGAGGCCCAGCCACGCATCGTTTTCGATGTAATGAGGCTTCGGCAGACAATGGGCATGTACGCGGCGTCGAGGCGCATCTCATGAAGTCCGCCACGATAGCCCCCTATGTCTCGAATCAATCGACGACAAGATGGTTGTCGACGCTGACGAGGACCATTGGCAACAAAATCGCTACATCTGAACGTTAAGAAATACGGAGCGGTGTTTAATACCCTCGCACCGGGAACCGCATTGTCCGGCACCATTCGCCGTGCCACGTGATTCACGCATCATTCCTGTCAGGAGCAACGTCATGAGCAACGTCGAAGTCGTCTTGTGCAGCCCGGTACGCACCGCGATAGGCACCTATGGAGGGACACTCAAGGACATGCCGGCGCCAGCACTGGGCGCTGCCGTCATCCGCGAAAGCCTCAAGCGCGCCGGATTGCCGGCCGACAAGGTGCAGTCGCTAGTCATGGGAAACGTCATTCAGGCCGGCGTGAAGATGAATCCGGCGCGACAGGCCGGTGTCAGCGGCGGCTTGCCGGTCGCGGTTCCCGCGCTCACGGTTAACCGCGTCTGCGGGTCGGGCGCGCAGGCGATCGCCAGCGCTGCAACCGAAATCTGGGCCGGCATGATCGATTGCGCGATTGCAGGCGGCATGGAAAACATGGACCGTAGCCCCTACCTGCTGCCACAGGGGCGCTGGGGCGCCCGGATGGGCGATGTGACGTTCTTCGACAGCATGCTGCTCGACGGGCTCAACGACGCCTTCAGCGGTCAGCATTCTGGCTGGCATACCGAAGATCTGGTGAGTCAGTGCGGCGTCTCCCGGGAAGACCAGGATCGCTGGGCGCTGCGCTCGCAGCAACGCTTCGCGCAGGCCCAGGCCGCCGGGCTGTTCGATGCCGAAATCGCGCCCCTGGAGGTGCCCGGTCGCAAGGGTCCGACGATCTTTGGCCGCGACGAACACAATCGGCCAGACACGAGCGCTGAATCGCTTGCCAAGCTTAAACCGGCGTTCCGCAAGGACGGCACCATCACCGCCGGCAATGCGCCCGGCCTGAACAGCGGGGCCGCTGCGACGCTTGTCGCCGAACGTGGCTGGGCCGAGCGCAATGGCCTGACGCCGATGGCGCGGCTGGTCAGTTATGGCATAGGGGCCGTGGAACCGGGCTTGTTCGGCCTCGGACCGATTCCCGCCGTGCGGCAGGCCCTCACGCGCGCGGGTTGGTCCGTGGCAGAGGTAGACCGCGTGGAGATCAACGAGGCGTTCGCGGCGATCGCACTGGCGTGTCTAAGAGAGTTGGGATTCGCGGAGGACGTTGTGAATGTGGAAGGTGGGGCGATTGCGCACGGTCATCCGATCGGCGCGAGCGGTGCGGTACTGACCACTCGGTTGCTGCACCAGATGCAGCGTGGCGGAGGCCGACGCGGCATCGTGACGTTGTGCATCGGCGGCGGACAGGGCATAGCGCTGGCGCTCGAGACCTTGTGATACGCGTAGTGTTCCTTCCGGAAAAGCGCCCCCAGCGCAGACGTGATCAGGCCGGCCACGATCGGCAGCTTGCCGCATGGGCGGTCTGTTCCACTGTCGACGCGCCTGACGGGCGGTGTGATGCATCACGCCGGGGACGCGCCCGGCCATCGCATCACGACCATGATCGGACAATTGGACGATGGCTTTTCCACGGAGTTGCGGCGCTGGACGTACTGCCGGATAGGGCCGCATCCCGAACTGCCAGTGAAGAACGCCCCGTATTAGCGGGGTTGTCGCGGTGACGCCCGGACGCTGGCAACTTGATGCAAGATGATTTGAGATCAATCAGAATGGGGAAGCCCATGCCACCACGGCTCGCATTGCTGGATGCACCGACCAAGTACTTGTTCTTCACCGGAAAGGGTGGCGTTGGAAAGACTTCGGTTTCCACCGCCGCGTCCATCGCGCTGGCCGACGCCGGCAAAAAGGTCTTATTGGTCAGCACCGATGCAGCGTCCAACCTGGATGAAATGCTCGGTGTTGAATTGACCAATAGCCCGGTCTCCGTTCCGGGTGTGGTCGGCCTGCTCGTCCTGAATATCGACCCGGACGTCGCAGCTGAGAACTATCGAGCGCGCGTCGTCGAACAGATGAGCCCCGATGCAAGTGCCGAGGAAATTGCCACGGTGCGAGAACAGCTATCCGGTGCCTGCACCACCGAGATCGCCACTTTTGACGAGTTTTCCAGCTTACTTTCTCATGGTGATTCCGGCTTTGATCATGTGGTATTCGACACAGCCCCCACTGGTCACACGCTGCGGTTGTTGAGCCTGCCCAAAGCGTGGAGCGGGTTCCTTGAAGGCAATGACCGGGGTGCATCCTGTCTGGGACCGCATTCCGGCTTGAAAATGCAGGAGGAACTCTTCAATCAGGCGTTGGCTGCGCTTAACGACGCGAGTATGACAACCGTCGTGCTGGTCGCTCGCCCTGAAACCGGCGCATTGGAAGAAGCCGCGCGTACGTCCTTCGAGCTACGAGATCTGGGGCTGGTAAATCAGCGTCTGGTCGTGAACGCCGTCTTTCAGGCGGGCCACTCCAATGACCGCATTGGCGACGCATTCGATACCTTGGGAAAGAATGCTCTCGCAGCCATGCCGGAACCGCTGCGGCAGCTTCCTACGGATTATGTGCCTCTGCGCGCGGTCGACTCGGTGGGCTTGCCTGCGCTCCGCGCCCTCCTGGATCCGGAATCGACATACGTAAGCGACACTCCTCGCGGGGTGCCCACACACTTTGCGTATCACACCATGTCGGAATTGGTCAAGGAATTGGCCCACGCCGAGCGGGGGCTGATCATGGTCATGGGCAAAGGCGGCGTGGGCAAGACAACTATCGCGTCGGCTATTGCGCTGGGGCTCGTTCGCAGCGGACGTCGGTGCATCTGAACACTACTGATCCCGCGGCGCATCTGGCGATGACCCTCCAGGGAAACGTGCCGGGGCTCACTCTGGGGCGCATCGATCCGAAAGTGGAAACCCAAAAGTATGTGGACAAGATCGTGGCTGCACGCGCGCCGCAAATGACAGAGGACGAGAAGGCGCTGCTCATCGAGGACCTACGGTCCCCCTGTACTGAAGAGGTCGCCGTGTTTCACGCCTTCTCGCATGTCGTATCTCAGGCTGGCAGTTCATTCGTGGTACTCGATACCGCTCCGACCGGTCACTCTTTATTGCTGATGGACGCCGCGGGCGCCTACCATCGTCAGATGATGCGCTCGTTTGACGACAAGGCTGCCGGTCGCATCGTGACGCCATTGATGCGATTGCAGGATGCCAGTTACACCAGGATCATCCTCGTCACATTGCCGGAAACAACGCCGGTGTCACAGGCAGCGGCATTACAGGAAGATCTACGCAGGGCCGATATCGAACCCTTTGCATGGGTGGTCAACCGGTCATTGCTGGCCACGGACACACAAGATCCCGTGTTGCTGGCGCGTTTGAATAGCGAACGAGAGCAGATGGAGCGGGTGTCAAGGATATCGGAACACCAGGTCTACGTGGTTCCATGGCGAGCAGATCGACCGGTGGGAATCACTGCGCTTGAAAAGCTTCTTGAAGGCGACTGACGGCCGAGGCTGCCTTGGAGGCAGTCGTTCAGTTGCGCGCTCCTTGATGCCCGCAAAGAGTCGGGTGCCGCCGACCATCGTTGTCTGGGTGCGTGGGGGTATCCGCACTGGTTCCACTTCGTGACCGGTTCGCTGGAACTCATGACCGCTATTCTGCTGGCGCGAGCACGGACGCGACTATGGGGCTCGGCGCTTGCCTGCGCCGTGATGTTGGCTGCGCTGGCAACCGTCACAGTCCACAGCGAATACGGGCATGGGGTGGCGCCACTTGTCGTGGCGACACTATCGATTGTTGTCGGCTGGATCGCCTGGCGCAAGCGGCTTGATGTCGGTCCCATGGCACGGGCCTAGACTTTACGTGACCCTCAAAAGCTTAAAAGCGGTCGGACAGCCCCATTCTAGGTCAGCACGCCGCTACATCGTGCAGCGAGCTCTGCATGGATTGAACGATTTATTTTTCCATTGCGACTATCCGTTCAACGGGCGTCCGAAGCACTTCGGAAGCGGTCATCCAATTCTCGTGCTTGCGACCTGCCATTCACGGCCGGGCTACCGCCGGCCGTTGGGCGGGTTTTAATCGCTACAAATGGTCGACTTCAAGGAGATTGAGATGTCGGTAAAGCAAGCCGCCGCGGAGATCAAGGCGAAGGCCCAGGAAACGCTTGGGGAGAAGTTCAGCGTCATTGCAGACGACATGGAGCGTGTCCGAACGGCGGGCACGATTGACGGCGCGTTGAAGGTGGGGCAATCGGCGCCGGAGTTCACTTTGCCCGACGCGTTCGGGAATAAAGTTTCGCTCGCGGCTTTAATTGCCAACGGACCGTTGGTGATCAGCTTCTATCGCGGCGAATGGTGCCCATTTTGCAATATCGAACTGCGTGGCCTGCAGGAGGCACTGCCGAGAATGGAATCGCTGGGCGCGACCCTGGTCGCGCTCTCTCCAGAGAAGCCGGATCATGGGATTGTCATGACCGAGAAGAACAAGCTGACCTTTCCAGTTCTACGCGACTTTGGCAATGAGGTGGCTCGCCAATTCGGGATCGTGTTCCAGGTCGGCCAGGAATTGAGATCGCTCTCGAAGAACGTTTTCAAGAACGACATCGCGCAGCGCAACGGAGAGGATTCCTATGAGCTTCCGGTGCCGGCAACTTACGTTATCGATAAGACTGGCGTAATCCGTCTGGCCCATGTCGACGTGGACTACATGCTGGGACGCGTGGAACCTGAAACAGTCGTCGCTGCGCTCGGTCCAATCGCGAAGTAGCCGATCATCGTTGATCGTGGTCGCCGCTTCCTGCCTCACAACCGGAGCTGCCGCGCCGGCAATTCTCTCGCCTACGCCACCATGTCCCGCTCGCCGGGACGCGGTGGCGGCAGCGAGAACACCGTTTCCGGCAACGCCGGCAAGGGGCACTTCGCTCCCTGCCGCACGAGACCGTCCCCGATCGCGGACGCTCTCAGGCGGTCCACATCCAGTCCGGCTGCAAGCATCGATTGCAGGCCGGCCACGCTGGACGCACTGTGCACGAGCTCATAGGGCATGACGTTTACTTTGAGGAATGACATGGCGACTTGATGCAGCTGGCAGTCGGCCGGCGGCAGCACGAGCGGCAACTGCGCCCCCAGGAGGGCGACGTGACCCAGAAGAGCGGCTCGCAGCGCAGCAACCAACTCGCACTGGCGATGTAGATCGGCGCCGCCGTTGGCGCGGCGATGCTGGGCGGCGCGTTCTTTTCGAGGCTGAGTGTGAGCCCTGGTGCCGTCGAGTATGTGCGTGCGTTCAGAACGGCGATATTCGCGCTCGTCGCAGTCTTATTGGTGTGCATGGCCCTTTCGGTAGCGCTTGGACCGCTGCATCGGTGGTTGCATGCGAGTGCGTGAAGCCATCGACGTACCGGAATGCTCACCGAGACTGAGGTACGCGTCACGGAAGGGTATGTCCGATTGAATCTCTAAACCGGCCGTTGGCATGGACCGGCCTCAAAGGTCCGCTCCGGGTCGGTTTATATCTTTCGCATATGTGCGGCGTCGCACACTGTGCCCAGCAAGTTTCGGCCGTGATCCATTGAGTTAACCCAGTATTGGGGTCTCGTGGCTTAGCCCGACGGCATTGACGATGCGAAGAATCCATGCCGGCAAATGGGCGACGACCTGCCGCGGTGTCGGGGCTCCCACCACGCAGAGATGGCGTGCCACGAGCCGGCATCGCCAACCTCGAAGGGACATTCGCCATGAAATTTATTATTCAATGGAGCGGTGAGCCGGCAATGCAGCAAGCTGCGATTGAGCGCTTCATGAAAACAGGCGGTCGGCCACCTGACAACATCACGATGTTGGGGCGCTGGCATGCAGGGGGCGAGTTTAGGGGCGTTGCAATCGTTGAAGCGCCGGACGCCAGCGCGGTCGCGGCGATGGTGATGGAGTGGAGTGATATTTTCTCTTTCAGAATAGCGCCCGCACTAACTGACGATGAACTCGGCGCTGTTATAGGTGCTCGACAGGGGGCGGCAAACTAAGAATCCGCAAGCGTCGGATGGCTGGACCTGCAGCGCGTCGGGGGGCGCGCTCAGGATATGCTCATGTCATGCCTTGCCGTCGATCGGATGTATCGGTGCCTGGAGGTCATCCATGGAAACCCATAAAGCGACGGCATGCCTGGCGATGTTTGCAAGGCAGTCAGGCGCTTACGGCCGGTAGATTTCCAACATCTGATCTCACTTTTGGCATCGCGCCAGCTGTGGCTCGACGACGTCGAACTGATGTCGTGCCCGTGCCGCGCGGCCGGCTTAAGCCATGACCGGCATCCGGACTCGATGCATGTATGGGTTGAGTCAGCCGATTGAGATGGGGCGGAGCCGTGACTACCCACAAGCTGAGGGTTTGCACACTCGCGTTCTGCGTGGCCCTCGTGTTACTGGGCTGCGGCGCGGCATTGGCAGACGAAGTCAAGGTCATGATGTCGGGCTGGTTTACGCCTGCGTATCGCGAACTGGGCACGCAATTCGAAGAGGCGACCGGCCGTACACTTGTTACCGTCTGGGGGCCAGCCGTGGGCACCGCTGTTAATGCCATTTCCGTGCGGCTCGCGCGTGGCGAGTGGGCAGACGTCCTGATCGTGGTCAGCTATGCGCTCGACGATCAGATAAAAGCTGGCACGGTGGTGCCTGGCAGCAAGGTGGACTTCGCACGCGCACCCATCGGCGTGGCGGTTCGCGAGGATGCGCCGATACCAGATATCAGCTCTGCCGACGCATTGCGCCGCACACTGCTTGCAGCGAAGTCGATCGTCTATCCGGACAGCGCGATTGGAGTTTATATCGGCAGCGAACTGTTCTCGCGTCTCGGCATTGAGGGGCGTCTGCAGAGCAAGAGCCGCATGGTTCCGGACGAGCTGGTCGCCGCTGCCGTCGCGAACGGCGAAGCCGAACTCGGGCTTCAGCAGGTCGTGGCACTGTTGCCGGTGAAGGGGGTGAAGGTGGTCGGCAGTTTGCCCGCGCAAGTACAAAGCTACACGGTGTTCTCCGGGGGCATCGCCACCGCTGCGAAAAATCCAGTCGGCGCGGAGGCGCTGATCCGTTTTCTATCGTCGCCGGAGGCAGCGCCGGCGATTGCGAGGAGCGGGCTCGAACCGCTCAAAGCGGCGCCCGCGAACTGAGCCAGGCAGTAGCGCTGCCGACAAGCCTGCACCGAAGGGGCTGCCATCATAAGATGGTCATCCGTAGCGGCGTCCAACGTGCAGAAAACCAAGCTTTAGCGGCGATCGTCTCGCGCTGGTCTGGGAATGGACTTCTCGCAACGCTTTCCCGAATGACTGATCGTTGAGGGCCCGGCGTGCGCCCGCTTTTAGCGAAGATTGGTGGCAATTCGAACTCCAATAGTCACTGAGTTTCAGGCCGCTCTCAGCGCTCGAGAGTCCCCATATGAAACGTAGGTAAGCGTACGGCGATCGCCTACACTTGCTAAGGACCTTCGAGTCCCAGCGTCGTACACCGTTACGCAATGCCAGGGAAACGGGATCGCCTGCTGGCACTCGATTCGCGCTCGCCCCGCTACCGCCAACGGTGAAACTGCGCGTGGTGCGCCCTACTCAGGTCGCGCTAACGAAAAGATCAGCGAGGCAATCGATGAGAGTGAACCAGCCAGCGCGCATAGAACTGCCCGGGCAAGTCGTACTCGTCTTCCAGGGTGGTGGCGCGTTGGGCGCGTATCAGCTTGGTGTCTACCAGGCGATGGACGAAGCGGGCATACAGCCGGACTGGGTAATCGGCACCTCCATTGGCGCGATCAACGCAGCCTTGATCGCTGGGAATCCACCGGAGCGCCGTTGTCGACGGCTGGAGGAATTCTGGAACCAGGTGACCGACCGCACCCGCCTGGACGTGCCTGCCGCCTGGCCTGGCTGGGACAAAATCTTTTCAAAGTGGATGATCATCGGCGGTGGCATCGAGGGATTCTTCCAGCCCAATCCGGCATCCTGGCTCGGGCCGCTCGCCAGGCTCGGCGTGGATCGAGCATCGTATTACCTGATTGCGCCGTTGCGCGATACGCTTTGTTCGCTGGTCGACTTCGATCTGCTGAACGCCGGTAATCCGCGACTGACCGTGGGAGCAGTTCACGCCTGCACGGGCGCGATGCGCTACTTCGACTCGCGCGACCAACGGCTGAATGCCTCGCACATCATGAGCTCGGGCGCGCTGCCGCCCGCGTTCCCGGCCGTGCGGATAGACGGAGAACCGTATTGGGACGGCGGCGTCTATTCCAACACCCCGGTCGAGGTGGTGCTGGATGACAAGCCCCGCAAGAGTTCGGTCATCTTCTCGGTACAGGTGTGGAACCCGATCGGCCCTGAGCCGGAAAGCATATGGCAGATCTCGGAGCGGCAAAAGGACATCCAGTACGCCAGTCGCACCGACAGTCACATCGCGCGTCAGCAGCAGATACACCGTCTGCGCCATGTGATCCGAGAACTGGTTAATCGCTTGCCGGAAGCCGAGCGCACTTCATTTGAAGTCCAGGCGCTTGCCGCCTGGGGGTGCCATACCACCATGCGCATGATCAAGCTTGCTGCGCCCCGCCTGGAAGGTGACGACCAGTTGAAGGATATCGATTTCACTCCAGCCGGCATTGCTTCCCGACAGCGCGCGGGCTATGAAGCAGCAATGCGGACCATTGCCGCGCGCCCGTGGGAGGCACCGATGGACCCAGTAGAAGGACTGACCGTCTACAACGCGGACGAATACATAACGGGTGAAAGACGCGTTTGACGCCTACTTCAGCAGGCTGCCGAGACTCTTCAGGGAAATACCCGTTGCCAGCCAGGTCGAATGACCGCTTGCCCGTGCAAGGAGCTGTCGACCTGTATGTCGATAGACCGCTCAGGGTCGGGACGCGCCAGTCGCCGAGGTGCGAGCACCGTTATCCGTGAGCGCGTGTAGCAGCCGATCGTTGTGGAAAACGTGGCCCCATCGCCAAATTTTCATCTCGCTTCAGCGTAGAACCTGTGTGAAGGGCCGGTTCCTTGAGATCGCCAAACTATCAATAGCATACCTAATTATTACAATCGGATCCTCCCGCCCTGGCACGGCCGTCATCCCTCTCCCTGTCCGGCGTCTCGACGAGGCGAAGGGCTTCCGGACAGCTTGCCGGCTCTCCTCAAAGCGGGTGGCAACGCAAGGCAGGTTCAGCGCCGGGACGGGACCGGCCGCCCCGCGCGGCGGGCCGGTGGTCCGGCTTCGGCTTCCGGGACGAGGGCTGACTGGGTTGCCCGACGCTGTGGCCTTGGAAGACTGCATGCACCGGTATTGTGTGAGGCAAGGCGGTGGACCGTTAGTTGCATCCAGAGCCTCGCCGCGACGGGCATCACCCGACCTGACATAACGCCCCATTATCAATGCTCCCGGGAATTGGGGACGGATCGACAGCGGCCCGCCCGCACGTAACCATATTTATATTATATAAATCAATATGTTACGCAATTTTTTAATGTCACCCCTCAGGTTTCGCGTAATATTTAGGCGTGCGTGCGGCACCCCGGCCCGCGCACATCCTCAAAGCCCGCGCCCCTGTGCGGGCGTTTTTTCGTCGGGTCGCGCGCGCCAGGCCCCAGCGATCACGCCAATCCCGGAAGCAGCCGGCCCCGGTCGTTGGTGAGCACTCATCAGGGCGGCGCATGCCACGCACGCAAATTCACCCGCGGCGTTTCGCGGATCATTATCTGCCGTGTCGGCAGCCATTCTGTGAGGGTGCGCCAATCACCATGGCAAGCGCGGGGGCCGGCGCGGGAACGGCACGCGCTGACCGGAACGCTTTCACGGCCGGCCACGCGTAGCTGATGCCCCGTGGGGCGCAGCCGTGCGAGAAGAACTGCGAGCGGTACGGGACCTGCTCACCCCGAATCGAGATCATTCATCGCGGCAAGTACAAGTCGCTGACCCGGCGACAGCGGCGGTGGCTCAAACGTAGCCACGTGGTGGGCCACCTCAGGTCGGACCACCGGATGGATCGTTGCCAGTTGCAAGGTCAATTGGACGACGCCCTGCATACGCTGCCCTGTGCCGCCGGCTATACCTTGCGCTGGCTGTTGCGGGCATCGGCTGGGGCTCATTCGCGCGGCGGATCATCATGGCGTACTGATCGCTCTCTTTCAGACGTGCCGCACCGGGCCCGGGTAACGGGCGACCGATTCGTCATGGGTGAGCAGCGTGACGCCTTCGGCGATCGCCTGGGCGACCAGCAGCCGGTCGAACGGGTCGCGGTGGATCGGGGGCAGCCCTTCGAGGGCCATCACGTGCGTGCTGAGCACCGGCAATTCCTCGTAGCCGTTGTCGAGCAGATTCCGGCGCAGCACCCGCGGCTCGACCTGGAAATCGGCGCGGTTCATGGCGCGCTTGATTGCGATTTCCCACAGGCTGGCGACGCTGAACTGCGGGGTATGGTCCGGGTCCCCGATCAGGGCCCGCGCCCCGGCCGACAGCTCTGCGGCGCCCGCGGCAGCCCACAGCAGCAGATGCGTGTCGAGCAGCAGCTTCATGCTTCCTTGCCCTCGAACAGCCCGGCGATCTCATCGGCGCCCATCGTGTCGAAGTCGGCTGGAACCTGAATCTGGCCCGCCATGAAACCGATCCGCCGCTGCTGCGTGACGGCCGGCGCATCGAGGGGCACAACCTTCACCAGCGGCCTGCCGGCCTTCGCGATGATAAATGGTTCGCCGCCCTTGACGGCTTCGTCGACCAGCCGGGAAAGCTGGGTCTTCGCCTCATGGATGTTGTAGGTGTGCATGTCGCGCCTCATTAGCTTAGTTTAATGGACTTAGTTTATATGACCACCTGCGGACTGTCGAGGGGATTCTCGTCCATGAAGTTCAACTTGCGAACTCGAGTTCTGCCAAGGGGCGCGTGGAGCGGGCGCACCTGACGTTGCAGGACCGCCTGGTCAAGGAATTGCGCCTGCGCGGCATCAGCACGGTTACCGAAGCCAATGCGTATGCGCCCGCCTTCATGCGTGCCTACAACACGCGCTTTGCGAAGCCACCGAAGAGCAGCTTTGATGCGCACCGGCCGCTGCGTGAGGACGAGGATCTGGACGCCCTGCTCACCTGGCGCGAAACGCGGCGTGTGACGAAGTCGCTCACGGTGCAGTATGACCTATAAGATTCTATGAGCATCCGGGCCGGCGAGAGCTGATTGTAGGCATCAGTCTCTCGCCGGCCCGGATGCTCATAGAATCTTACTAATTCGGGTGATGTACCTGCTCGACGATACGCCGGAGAACCGGAAACTGGTGCACCGCTATATCGAGGTCTGGGAGTATCCGGACGGACGCATCGAGATCCGCTCGGAGGGGCGTGTGCTGCCGTACCGCGAGAATGACCGGCTCACCGAGGTGGACCAGGGGGCGGTGATCGAGCACAAGCGGCTCGCGCACGCGCTGCAGGTGGCGCAGGCGCTGCAGGCACAACGCGATGACCGGCGTGCATCGGGTTCGCCCTCGCGCACCAATCGGGGCATCGCAGTGCGCAAGGCCGAACGCGTGGCGGGCACGAAGAAACCACGCGAGATCGCGCAGGCGGATATGGAAGCGGTGATCGTGAAGTTGGCGCGGGCGCCCAGGCCAGATTCAAAACCGGGCCATCGGACTACCAGGGCCCGCTGAATGAACGTAAGCGCCCTGCTGCTTCAACCCGCGTTCTTCAACAATGCAGGCACACAGAACCGGGAAAGAGATACGACATCTGTAAATGGCTGGCAGTACGACATCTGTATCTGGCTGGGACATTGAGTGCCCGCGTTTTCCACCCGTGCTCGATTCCCGTAGCCCGTTCCACCTCTCTCATGCGCGATGCGCTCCCTCCTGGGCCAGCGACCACACGCGCTTTACCTGACTCCCGCCGCACCCCACCGTGCGCGCCTTATCGTCTGTGCTATGGCCGCCGGTGCACAGTGCAATGATGCGTTCGTGCGTCGCCTTGTCGATTGGTCGCTCCGCCACCCACGCGGAACACTCAGCAAAGCATTAAGTGGCCAGGATGCGGACAGGGGGACAGTCCATCGCCGACCGCACGATTTCCCGGAAAGCCCCGCCAGATAGAGGTATCCTAACTGGTCAGACCACATCAGAACATCCGGAAAGATGAATTTGGCAAATTTTGCCAAAGCCTGATAGACTGCTTCACATGAGTACGATGAACATTTCCCTCCCCGATTCGCTGAAGGAATATGTCGACGAGCAGGTCGGCGAGTGCGGCTACGGCACGAGCAGCGAATACGTCCGCGACCTTATCCGCAAGGATCAGGACCGTAAGCGCCTGCGCACAATGATCCTGCAGGGAGCGACTTCGGGCCTAGCGGATCCGGCCGATGCCGACTACTTCGAATCGCTGCGCGCCCGCGTGCGTACTTCGCGCAAATGACGGCCAAGCCCGTCATCCCGACCCGGCTGGCCAGGCAGGACGTAGAAGACGAGTTGACCCACTACCTCGTGGACGAAGGCTCTGAACAGGCAGCGCTCGGGTTCATTGCGGAGATCGAGCAGGCATACGCGCATCTCGCCAAACACCCTAACATCGGCTCTCCCCGCTACGCGTACGAACTGGACATACCAGGCCTGCGCTCATGGTCCCTCGATCGCTACCCGCATCTGATCTTTTACATTGAGCGCAAGGATCACGTCGAGGTCTGGCGTGTGCTCAACGGCAAGCGTGATATTCTAGCGTGGCTGTTGAGCGATGACAGCGAGTTCCATTGACACCATCTGCACGTCGTAAAGCCCGCGAGTAGCCATCCGGCATCGTGGGGCTCCTCATTTTCAGACCCTCTCTGCGTTACATAGGATTACGAATAGTTCGAAACCCGTGCTGAATTCATTGGTTCTGCGTGGCTGATATCGTTCGTCCACAATCCCTCCAGTGAAGGCTTCATCGTCGATGCGGCACTCGCCGATGGCAGGGTTCGTAATGAATATTGAGACTCAAGCCGGCGCAGGGTGTGCGAGGTGCCAGACGCTCCCGATACTCAGTTCGCTGCGCGGCATCAGGACGTCAGAGCAGTACCGCGTCGGCGCGTCAGCCGCGCGCCTCAGCAGTTACCCCTTCGCCTGAAAGACTGGCTTGTGCACCGTGCCGCGTCGGGTGCAAACCTCTGACAGACCGTTAGTCGCGTTTAAACGTCAGGCCGTCACCGTGGGTTGCGGCCGATAGCGGTTTGACATTCGGCTGCGTAATGTTGAAAAACACCGTCGTCAACTGCGCGATCCAACGGGGGGGGGGGCGTGACGCTTTATCGAGGCGCCGATAGACACAGGCTCTCGCGAGATCTGCTGATCGACTGCGCCGCGGAAGTGCCACAAGAAGCGCTCAGGCAGCAGTTCGTAGACCGGTTCATTGATCGAGGCAATAGTACGCACCGTAGCAGCAGCGTCGCGCTCCGCCTCCGGAATTCGCTTCTGTTGCCCGGCTCCGCCAAGGGAGGATGGAGCGCGCGAACGATTATGACCTACACTGGAAACTCATCATTCGCGTGCTTGCGGGTCGCCTTGACGCAATGCAATGTCGCCGGCGCCCTATCGCAGCAGATGGATGCAAATGGCACGGGCAACACACCGTCATCTGCTGCCCGGTTCATCTGGAACTGATGTTCAATAAGGGGGCACCATGTTGCAATCCGGTGAAATGCAAAAGCGCTTCAGTCATCTGCAGGAAACCGTCAGCGAGGCTTCACGGACCTGCCACGCCGATGCGACGATTCCAAAGAATCTGATGAAATGGATGGACGAGCTCGATAACGAATGCAAATCGGCAAAGAAGGTCATGTCCTCCAAAGACGAGGGTCGTATCCGGCAATGGATCGATGATCTCGAACGGATGGGCGATCGCGCAGAGCGCGCTTTCCAACTGGCCGGCAGTGTCGATACGAAAATCATGAATGCGGTCAGTTCGATGCACCTTGAGCTTTCTGACCTGAAGCGGCAACTGCACTGACCTGCCTGGTGGCCCCGATCCAACCAGCCGGGGCCATTTCACTGCAGTCAGCGCGAGCAAGCGCCAAGCTTGAAGATCGAGACGGCTTCGCGCAGGGCCTGCGCCTGTTGAGCCATCGACTGTGCCGCGGCGGAGGCCTCTTCGACCAGGGCGGCATTCTGCTGGGTCACCTCGTCCATCTGGGTGACCGCCGCATTGACCTGCCCGATACCGGTGCTCTGCGCTTCCGATGCCGCGGCAATTTCATTCATGATGGCCGTCACGTGCTTTACTGACTGGACAACTTCGCCCATCGTCTGTCCCGCCTCCTCGACGAGCTTCGAGCCGCTGTGGACCCGCGTGACCGAGTCGCTGATCAACCCGCTGATCTCCCTGGCTGCCGTGGCGCTGCGCTGCGCGAGTGCCCGAACCTCGCCGGCCACGACGGCAAACCCTCGGCCCTGCTCACCGGCGCGAGCCGCCTCGACCGCGGCGTTAAGGGCAAGGATGTTGGTCTGGAATGCGATCCCTTCGATCACACTGCTGATCTCCGCCACCCTGGACGAGCTGTCGGAGATCCCATGCATCGTCTCGACCACCCGTTCGACCACTTCGCCACCGCGTTGTGCAATGCCCGATGCCGTATTCGCCAGCACCGTCGCCTGCCTGGCGTTGTCCGCGTTCTGACGAACCGTGCCCGTCAGCTCTTCCAGGCTCGCGGCGGTCTCCTCAAGCGACGCGGCCTGCTCTTCGGTGCGGGACGACAGGTCCAGATTGCCGCTCGCAATCTCGATCGATGCCGTGGCGATGGTGTCAGTGCCGGAGCGCACTTCTCCAACGATCTGTTTCAGGCGTTCGTTCATGTCCTTCAGAGATTGCAGCAACTGACCGGCCTCGTCACTGGAATCCACGAGAATGCGACTCGTCAAATCGCCGGCCGCTACGGCCCGGGCGATGCGCACCGCGTCACGCAACGGCCCAGTTATCGAGCGCGTAACGGCATACGCCAGGCCGGCCCCAATCACGAGCGCCGCGACACCCAGTCCGACCATCAGGTTGCGCGTCGCGTGGATTTCCTGGGCGGCTTGTGCGCCGCCCTCTTCCACTCTCGTTCTCTGTAAATCCACCAGCGCACTCACGTGTTCCTGAAGCGCATCCAGCAGAGGGAGAGTTTCGCCGCTCATGGTGCTGGCAGCCTCGTCACGCCGGTTGCCGGCCAGCAACTGTGCAACCCTGCTGAATGAAGCCACGTACGCGACCCGGGATTCCCGGATCTGCGCCAGCATCGCTCGCCCTTCGGGACTGGCGACCAACTGGTCAAGCGTTTCGAGTGCGCCGTCGATGGTCTTCCTGTTGGCCTTGATCTGCTGATAGATCATGGCCGTCCTGTCCGGGTCACTCGTGATGAACAGCTCCATGGTCCTGCGCGCATTGGCACGCGTCATCAGATTGACGGTCTGCGCCGCATCCGCTTTCACCCACCTCTTGTGGATGATGTTGTCGTTGATCTTGCCGATGCTCACGATCCGGTTCAGACCGACCACAATCAACATGGTCAGGAGCATCAGTACGAGGCCGAAGCTCGCACCCAGGCGCATACCAATCTTTACGTTCTTAAGCCCCGTCAGCATCCTATTTTTCACATCCTGTCTGGTTAAGCGGTTCCTGCGGTACACGCGTTTCACGTCCCGCCTATGAGCGATGGATCTCCTGACACCGCAGTGTCCAACTTTCACCCCCGGCGAAGTCACGCAAAACGCCGCTTGCTGCGCTCACGCGGCCTCCGTCCGGGACAACCATTGCGCCACTTTGCATGCACGCCTCGGCCGGCTGATCAGGTACCCTTGTATCGCGTCGCAACCGGGCTCGCGCGGGGGCGGAATAGCCGCAGTTCCCGCGGGGTGTTCAGCAAGCGTGTCATCGCACGCGGCGCTGTCTTCCGTATCGGCCATGCGTGCATGCGCCAGGCAAGCGGTATGGCGCTTCGGCGTTCGCGCCAACTCGCGAAAAGCAGGGTGCACAGGCGATTGATACGTTCCAGCGAATTCGGTTCTGAAATGGTCCGTGTCATTTTGAGCTGCCTCGCAGGGCAGTTTTGTTGTTCTTCGTGCCGTGAGGATGGCTGACGTCTTCAGACACGGATGCCGTCGGCGCGATCGGCTGCAGCCAATCGATCGCAACGTCTTGACGGCGGCTTGCTTCAAATCAACGCTGCCTTCTGCGGAAGTCCAGGGCAAGTGCGAAAAGCATGACAGAAACTATGAAAACCGGCTTGGCGAAGCACGCAGCCTCTTTGGCGAAGGGACTGAAAGCAAAAACTGCCGAAACGGCTGAAACAAGAAAAAATGCGAAGCAATATCTCATTTAGTCATCCAAAATTAAAACATCATTTGCGGAGGAAAGGCCCCGTTTCTTCGGCTAGCGGAATAAAGCGGCCCGGCACGACGTCGCCAGGCTCCGGTTGCGATCAGCGCGTCAGCGCTTCGAAGGCCGTGACGCGCCGGGGTGCAGGCTGATGGATGGGCTCTGGAGCCGCATCGAAAGTCATACCGCCCAAACGCGCCAGACTGGCTTCCATGGCAAGCTGATCCAGTTCGTGCCGGATTCACGCCTTCAGACACTGATCCGGCCGGCATGCATACTCGCTGCCTCCCGCCGTCGCATAAGTGATACGTCCACGATGCGGCGATCGCACGCGTCGCCTTCGGTCACGCAAACGTGCAGGGCGAGAATCCGCTGCGTCTCGCCGGGTGTCTGTGTCTGCAAGGGCGCCGGCCATGGACGTTTCAGCGACCGGGTCGTTCTCCTGACGGCCCGACAATTCGTCGACCGCACAAGCGTCGACGTTGCCGGATAAACTGCCTTTTTTCATTTTCAACCTTCCATAGCGGCTGGATGGGCCAATCGATGGTCGCTGCAGCAGAAGACGCGGCAACCGCTGACCGCGTGCGCGGCTTCTGTCGTCCGAATACAGGCCATGCCGTTTCGGATGACGGCGGGACGGGGCTTGTTCATGATGAGGATCTGTGTTGCGATTCAGTGGGTTCTGGTCCCGAGCTAGATCCGCGCGGTCGCGCCCGTCCACGCTGTGCGCCAGCGCCCCTTGACATACGCAAGGCCAAGCCAGCCGGCGAGCGCGAGGCCGGCGAACAGCCAGAGGCCCCCGGCATACGAGCCCGTCGCCTGCCTGATCGCGCCGAGGCTCGATGCAAGCGTGAAGCCGCCCACGCCGCCTGCCATGCCGATCAGGCCGGTCATCACGCCAATGTCCTTGCCGAAGCATTGCGGCACGAGCTGGAACACCGCGCCGTTGCCGGCGCCAAGGCACAGCATGGCAACCAGAAACAGCGCGAGCGAGGCCGCAGGCGTGCCGACGCCGTAACCGGCGATGCCAATCAGCAACGCGACCGCGCCGTACACCCCAAGCAGCGAGCGCGTGCCGCCAATCCGGTCGGCCAGCACGCCGCCGATCGGGCGCATGGCCGAACCCGCGAACACACAGGCGGCCGTGGCCCAGCCGGCCGCCTTCGGATCGAAGCCGAACTGGTCGTGGAAGTAGCCCGGCAGCGAGCTGGCGAAGCCCGCGAAGCCGCCGAATGTGAGCGCGTAGAAGAACATGAACCACCACGCGTCGCGGTTTCCGAGCATGCGCAGGTAGTCGCGCACGCGCTTGTGCTGCACGGCGCCGGGCGCATCTTTGGCGCAGGCCGCGTAGAACAGGAAGACACACGCGAGCGGGATGCAGGCCATGCCGAACACGGTCTGCCAGCCGAACACGGTCGCGAGCACCGGCGCGAAGAGCGCGGCCAGCACCGTGCCCGAATTGCCGGCACCAGCGATGCCCATCGCCGTGCCCTGGTGGCGCGGCGGATACCATCGCGAGGCCAGCGGCAGCGCAACCGCAAACGAGGCCCCCGCGACGCCGAGGAACACACCGAACACGAACGCCTGATGCAGGCTGTGGATGCCGAGCTGCCAGGTCACCAGCAGTGTGGCGATCACAGCGGCCTGGCCGAGCAGACCAGTGCGACGCGCGCCGATGCGATCGGCCACCATACCCATCGGCAGGCGGATGAGCGCGCCCGCGAGGATCGGCACGGCCACCATCATCGCGCGCTGCTGCGTGGTGAGCTCGAGCGTCCTCGCGACCTGGATCTGCAGGGGGCCGAGCAGATACCAGACCATGAAGCTGAAGTCGAAATAGAAAAAGGCCGAGGCGAGCGTCGGGAGATGGCCACTGCGCCAGAAACTGCGATCCACTTCCATGCGGGGAAATCCATCGTCAGGCCGCGCCGTTCGCGTCGCGAACGGCCTGACCGATTGTCGAGCCACCTTGCTCGAGCCAATAAAAAAACGGCATCCGCTCGCGCCAGGGCACGAGGGGACGCCGTTGTCCGGGGTTAGGCGCCTGCACGCCGTTCGTTGGCCACGCAAGCACGTTGTGTTTCCTGCACCCGGCACCGTTGCCGCGCACCCCACACATCAAGCAATATTCGGGCCATTCCTTATGGAACCGTTCAGCGGCAGGGAATTCGGCAGAAATGCACTACGGGCAATCACTCCTGCCGCACCGCCGCGGTGCGCAGCGACGCGGTCCGCACCCGTTCTGCGCAGCGCGCGTGCAGGCCTTCGGGCGTCACGCTCTCAGACACGCTGCCATATGCGAGCGCAGCGGGCCTTGATTTGAAAGCACCGTGCGGGCTTCGTCTCTAGTGATTTGGCAACGGCCTTTCAGGCTGTCCACACGGGTTCGATTCCTGTAGCCCGCTCCAACTCCCGCCGATAGCGCCACACGACGCGCGGCAACGGGTCTGTCGAGCCGCCGGGACGCTTCACGTCTCTTTCTCTATACCAGCGAGCCAATGAACAGGGGGAACTGCTAATGAGCATTCAAACGATCGACGTTCGATTCGCGCCTAGCACGATGCGTTCGGCATCGACATGCACCGCGCCCTCATTGAATATCTCCCGTTCTCAAGGCAGAAGCGATCCTTAAGAACATGCAGAACCGATGCCAGCGCCGTCGAGGCTATTCTCAACGGGCTGCTCCCTCGGAGCGGCGCAGCAGCCTTCAAAAGTTGAAAGAGGACATCAACCAGCACGCTGCCTGGGGCAAGTCGCAACTCGACAACTTTGGGAAGCTGAGCGCGAGTCGCCGTGATCTGCGGCGCTGACACTGAGCACGCGGGCCTTGCACCCGCGTCTTCATTTCAGCGCAGCACGCGCACGCTTTCCTGTTCCAGCCAGCGCCCATACGCGCTTCACCTGACTCTCACTGCACCCTGCCATGCGCGCTGTATTGGCGATACTGTGGCCGCCGGTGCGCAGCGCAATGATGCGCTCGTGCGTCGCCTTGTCCGTCTTTCGCCCGGTATAGCGGCCATCGCGCTTCGCAAGGTCGATGCCTTGTCGCTGACGCTCGCGCCGGTCCTCGTAGTCGTCACGCGCAGCCTGCAATGCGACTTTGAGCAGCATGTCCTGCACCGACTCGAGAACGACCTTCGCGACGCCCTTTGCATCGGCGGCCAACTCGCTCAGGTCTACGATTCCGGGCACCGCGAGCCGCGCGCCTTTCTCGCGTATCGAAGCGATGAGCTTTTCCGCATCGGGAAGCGGCAGGCGGCTGATGCGGTCGATCTTCTCTGCGATCACGACTTCGCCCGGCTGAAGGTCCGCGATCATGCGCAGCAGTTCGGGCCGGTCAGGGCATGCGCCGGACGCCTTCTCGCGGTAAGTACCGGTCACATAGTAGCCCGCATCCTTCGCGCTGCGCACGACGGACTCTTGCCGTTCAATGTCCTGTTGCTCTGTGCTCACGCGCAGGTAGATGCGCGCGAGCTTGATCGCGCCGCTCATACACTGCCCCGGCGGGTGATCCATTTCCAGCCCTCGGCGAGCGCATCAGCGTGCGCCTTCTCGCGCAGAAACTCGCCCCAGGCATCGACGGCCAGCGCACTGTTCGCCTTCACGAGCCAAACTGCGCGCTCGTGCTCTTTGAGCCTGTTCCACCAATCAACAGCATCCGCAGGCGCGGCGTCTGGATCAGCCGGATAGACACCACCGCCCATCTCCTCGCCATCCACATAAAGGCGAAGGTGATAGCCGCCGCCGAGTTCAGCAGTGCGCGGCGAGACCCGGTAGGCGTATTTGGGCATATCGCTCCTCGTTGGTTAATTTGGGTGTACCTTTCTATGAGTAGGAAGTTGTCAACGTCTTTCGCGAACTGACTCATCATCGGTGATGTCTGCGCCTCCTCACGTGTGCCGGAGGGCGCGTAATCGCGTCAAGGGCCAGGCGAAGCCTGGAGCGTTAGCGGACCCTTGACGCGACGAAGGGTTCGATAGGCTGGCGAAGGCTGGTGAGCGCGGGTTATTGCGCTTACCAGCATGCAAGCCGGTCTTCGTTCCTGGTCTGAAGCCGCTCATCGCGCGCGTCGGACCTGACGTCCGACCACCTTGTATCCGCTGGCACCTTGCCAGCCTCATCCTGCATGCGCATTGCGCCGGAATATTTTCCGGGGAGCATGCCCCATCTAAAAAAGCGGTTACGCGGGTAACCCAGGTACACCACGGGCATGTTCACTTCAAACCGTCATACATCGGTTTCGCGGGGGTTGCCTGATTGCCTGTTGCGATACCTCGATGGTTACACTGACTTGAGCTGTGCGCCCTCAGGGATGACGCCGTCCTTCAGGTAGCGCCACAGCGCAATCGCGAGACGTCGCGCTACCGCGACGATCGCAATGCGTCGGGCGCGACGATTCCGTCCCGTGCCCTCGGTGCGCTGGTCGAACCACTGCGCCAGCGCGCTGCCGGGCTGGTAACGCAGCCAGGTCCACGCTATCTCGACCAGTAACGCGCGCACTCTCCGGTTACCCTGCCTGCTGATGCCCTGATCGGTGTGGCCCTCGCCGCTGTCGTAGGGCTGCGGCACCAGCCCGACGCACGCGCCCACCTGGCGCCGGTTGCTGAACTCCCTCCAGAACAGCTCGAGCTCGAGCTCGAGCGCGAGGCGCGACGCACTCACTTCGCCGATCCCCTTCAGGCGCGCGAGGGCATCGCTTCGCTGGCGCGCGGGAGCCGGCACGTTCGCCTTGCGCGTCTTCTCGAGGGCGGCGAGTTGTTGCTCCGCGAGCGCCAGCCGCTCACATTCGCGCAGCAGCCGCTCCCGCAACTCGGGCGGTAGCGGCGCGCCGTCATGACAGCGCACCTCATCGCGGGCGAGCCGGCCGGCGAAAGCCTTGTGGTTGACTTCCTCCCAGCAGCCAAGCGTGGCCAGCAGCTTGCGATGCGGTCGCGATGCTGCAGCACTTCCTTCTGCAGTTCCCCGCGATCGCGCATCAGCTGGCGCGATGCCTCGTCCTGCGGCGACGGCACGTGCACCACGTGCATGCGGTCACGCTCGCCGCGCAGCCACGCGCGCAGGTTGATCACCAGCTTGATGGCATCGAGCCGGTCGGTCTTGGCGCGTCGCCGGTGGCGTTCGACCGGAATGCTCGCCGGATCGACGACGTAGCACTCGATGCCGCGCGCCTGCAGCGCGCGACAGATCCAGAACGCGTCTTGGCCGGCCTCGTAGCTGACGACGATGCGCACGCCCGCGGGCAGCGACCACTTGTCCTTGTTGCGGTCGATCAGGTCCAGCACCGCCTGCAGGCGGGCGGCGGCCTGCGGCTGCCCGACCGTGTGCACAGCCGGCTTCTCGCGCCCGCCGTCGTGCAGCGCGACCTTCCACTGCGCGGCAGCGAGTTTGAGTGACACTGCTAGCACCGGTTTTTCACTATCCGTCGTGAACGTCTGATCCGTGCCCATGATCCCTCTCCGGTTGAACAAGAGACTCGACACGCTGATTTTACGCATCGGTTAGTCGACGCCCCCCTTGCTCATAGGATCTAAGTTGGCCCACTATGCCATGGGTAGCCAAAAATTAAAAAAACGGCTTAAATTGGCCGATCTGTTTTGGGCGGGTCAAATTGGCTATCCGCGTCAACCACTATCGAAGGTGTCAATGAGAGTGAACTGACCTCCCACGGTTTGGTTCACTCTCGTCTACGGCATGCCCGCTTGGCGGGGCCCGCGTCCTGTCGCCCGCGTCAGGATCCGCGGGCACCACGGCGAAGGTCACCGCCCTGGCGGCGTTGCCTCGCGTGGCGCACACGAAGGATCTGCACCTGTTGGGAAACTAGGAGAAAGCTCTCTGCATAATTGCATAGCATTACGAATTACATGAATATCTATTGAAAATCCCAGGATGTGCCTGTTAGTTCAGTGAGGCTGGCAGCGTTCGTCGACGAGCCCTCCAGCGAAGACCTCATGCCCGACGCGTCACTCACACACGGCAGGGTTCGTAACGACTGTCGAGACCAGTCGCCGCAAGCGTGCGAGCTATCACTCGTTCAAGACGCGCAGGTCCCTGCGCGACATCAGGATATCGGACAGCACGACGTCGGCACGCCAGCAGCGCGCGTTGGGAGAGATCCGGTTGCCTGAAGGCCGGTTGCGCGCGCCCTGCCCCGTGGTGGGTGCAAGTCTGACAGACTGTTAGTCGCGTTTAGTTACGAGGCCATCACAGCGGCTGACAGCCGATGGCGGGTTGACAGTGGGCGGCGTAATGTCAAAAAATCGCGCCACGGCGAGGCGTTGCCGAGCACCTCTTCATGCCAATGTCGCGCGCAGGCAGCTGTGCGATCCAACGTAATGCGCAGTTGTTCCTGAGCGAGGGCTCACCTGCCGTTGACGGCTCCACAAACAGGATGCGCCCTCTTCCACTACCGACTTGAGGCAAAACACGACAGGAATTCAGGGCAGCTGCGTCGGGAATCTTCAACCCAGCCAACGCGCTGAAGTTTGCTCGCGGAATGGGCGCGTCACGATGGCCTTAAGATAACTGCGGATTATCACAAGGCTCGTCGCGTTTAGTGAGGAGGCTGTCACAGCGGCTGACCGCCGATGGCGGTTTGACAGTGGGCTGCATAATGGCAAGGAGCGCGCCCGGAATTGCGCCACGCAGCCTTGAACGTTTGTGCACGTCCGCTGCGGGAAGGTCCACAACCGGCATGCTGCCACGCAGTGAGCCCTGGACCGCTACACCGGATGTCACGGTCAGCGGCGCGCTGGCGAGGGTGCGGAAGTTGCCGGCAGACTCATTCCCGAAAGCGGGGCGTCAATCAGGAAGGTTGGTGATAACGAAGCTCTGTTCGACGTTCAGATCGGTCATGTCTGCGGTACTCCGGCGAGATGCAGGATCTTTGCAGCGACCCTGCGGAAAAACACGTCGTCCCGCTCCTTCTGGCCAGCATCGTCGGCAACGCGATGCTCGATCAGAATGCCGCGCCGTTGCATGATTTCCTGAGTACGCGGCTTGCGCTCAAGGTAGTCAGGATCATCGGCGCCCATTGTCTCGATGACGAGGCGGTGCAAACGGGGGGCGACTCCGGTGGCGGCCATCGAACGGAACGTCAGTTCAAAGTCGGGCCTGCACCACAGGCCCGGCTTGTCGGGCTGCCTCACCTCCCGGTCAAACAACGGTTTCCAGAGCGTCACCTCAACGCCGTGCTTTTTTACCCATTCCATGACGCCAAACAGCAACTTCAGGGTGACGCGCTCATACCGGCTGTCCACCGGTACGGGTCGAGCGAAAGAATACGCATACTGCGCAAACGCCTCCCGGAAGCGCGCGTTGCCATCGCGATCGCGGTCAATCACGCTGAGCACCCAGTAGGGCGGCTGCGTCAGTCGCTGATCGCGGCCACCGGCGCGAATACCCTTTTCAGGGCGCACCACACACTCGCCCATGCTTGTTTTCTTGATCGCAACGCCCGCGCGAATCTCGTCGGCGACGAACAGCAGGAGCGCGGTGCGTGCCTTCCTTTCCGGCCATACCAGGGCGTCGATCTCCGTCATCTTCCTGTTCGGATGAGTCCATGGCTTGAAATAGAGTATCTGCGAGAGCGATAGCTGCGGGCTCAACGCCTGGCCGGCTGCATATGCCTCGAGCCGCTCCCACGAGCTGAACTTTTCGTTCAGCGCTTCGACGTGCAGCCGCGCAAAGCCGGCGTCCTCAAGAAGTGTGTGCAGGATGCGTCCGAGGCGCGGCAGGCGGCGGCCCCGCTCGCCCGCACTGCCCTCTGATCCAGTCGAGCCCCCCGGCCGTGCCGCGCCTTCGTGCAGATCATCGAGGTAGTCAAGCGCGTCGCCCACTGGTCTGAGTGGATTGTGATGGTCAGGGCGCGCGCGATCATCGTCCGGCTCAACGTCTTCCGGCTCCGGCGTCTGCCGGAACGACGCGAGGGCGCAATGGTGCTCGCCGTATTGATGCATGCGCACGAAATGACGCGGGCCGTCTTCACGCATCCGAGCGGTCAACCGCGGCCGGCCACCGGGTGCACTGACGCAGTCGCACTCGAGCCACAGACGCACATGTCGCCCGTCGTGCATCTCTTCGAGCACGGCTTCCACGAGTCTGACGTCCTCAGGCCGCACTCGCTGTCCGTCCCCGCAGAACCGCCGCACAGCTGCAGCTTCTTCAGCACTCAGATGGCGCCTCACCGTCTCGGGGTGGTCCCGCTCGACAAGTTCCATGTTGCGTTCAGTTCGAAGGTCGGACGAGCATCGCGAGGCTCTGCACGCTCAGGAGCGACGCCTCGTAGTCCCGCAACCGGCCATGCCTCTGCGGGGCGAACGATGGGGTGGATACAGCTGCCCGTGTAGCCGTGTCTGAAACGAGCGGTGTCGGCGGCTGGAACGCGAGCGACAGCCGTTCGAGGCGGATGATGCGTGCTGAATGGTTGCTCATGCGCACAAGACCTTCTTCGAGGAGCGTGCACAGCATGCCGTTGATCTGCGCCGTCGACGTATCGAATCGCCTGGCCAGCTCGCCCGATTGGCACTCGCGGCTCGACTCCATGATCTCAAGCATTTTGCAGATCTGAGTATTATCGGATGCCCCAGGAACAATGTTGAGAATATCCCACCGTCGCATCGGGCACGCCGACGGCCTCCGCTGCAGGTTCGACCTGCGCGCGATGCACTGCGTTCCGTGAGTGCCACCACTGCCCAACGTCGATCTGCGGCACTGGCGCCCTGACATCGCGTGCAACGAACGCGGCGTGCTTCATCCGCTCTTCGTTTGGGAACTTCGGCCCGAACCCGAACCACGCACGGCCACGAGGTCAAATGTACGAAGCAGATCGTCGACGCCTTTGCGAAGATGCGCATGCAACTCCTTCGGTGCAAGACTGCGGGTGCGCCTGGGCGCACGTGCCACCGGTCTGCAAAGCGACGCCGAGCACGCTCGGTGGCGGTGGCGGCCGGGTTCTCCAAGGGGTATCCCCTTGGAGCACGGTATATGTAGACGGAAATGCGTTAGCATTTCCGTCTACATATACGTCGTGCCTCGCCCCGCAGCCGAGCACCGGTCGATAAATCACCCATGGATCATGATGAATCGACGCTCAATCATGTCTGGATAGTCTGCGGATCATGAAAGATCGCATACCTAACAGACAGGATGCACCTTTCGATCATTCGCGGCATACTGTGTCCGTTCCCCCTGACGTGAGCGCTCAAAATGGACGCCCTGATTGCCGTACAACGCGCGCAACGCCTCGACGCCCTCGCGGCTTCGTCCGATGGCCGGTCCAAGACCGCCCAGCTTCGCGACGTGTTCGAGAGCGTCGAACGTGCCATTCACTCGGGCGTCCGGTACGCCGCGATCATCCAGGAACTTGCCGCAACCGGACTCGTCTTCACCTATCAGACCTTCGCTCTGACACTCAAAAGAATCCGGCGCGAACGAGGCATCGTGTCCCGCCTCACGCGCGCATCACAGGCGGAAACTGGCCCGGCAGTCAGCCGTGCTCCCGCAGATGTGCCAGGGCAGGCGGCTAACCCGGTAGCGGCCGAACGCGGTGTGCCCGACAATGACACTGGCGCGGCCCAGGCTGCGGCGGCTGCGCGCCCCGCCGTGCGTGAGCGTCGCCCGATTGCGCCTGTCGGTGCAAGGCTGCCCGACGACTGGCTCACCGCAGATCTGACGCTTGAGCAGAAACACCTGTTGACGCACGAACAGCGCGTAGCGCGCGCTGACGCCCTGGTCAAACAGTACTGGCCCAACCCGTTCGACCCGGTGCCCCCCGAAAAAAACAAACCGGCATGAGCGCCGGTAATTTGTCCCTGCATTCGCGCGTGCAATGAAAAGCCGCCCGGACTTCCATCCGGACGGCTTCGTGTGGACTACCTGAACGCGCGCGATGCGCGCTCAGTACTGCTCGTCCTCCTCCTCGCCAGGCGAGGCCTGCGCTTCGGACAATTCGTCCGCTTCGGCGGCGGCGTCGCCGTTTTCGTCATCTGCCCCCTCGTCGTCCTCGTGGTAGCCGTACGTGACGCGCTCTGGAACCTCCCGGTTGCGCAGCACCTCCGGGAGCCAGCCCGATTCGGTCATGCGAAGCTCTGCCGCATCCGCTGCGGCGTCCTTCTTCATGCCGCGCATTTTCCCTGCCGCCTGCGCCGAAACACTCTCGCTCACAATCGCAGCAATTCGGCCTTTCGCAACATGCGCGAAGTATCCAGCGCGCGTCACGTTCGCGGTTTTCGATCAGCGACGCGGCGACAGCTTCGCCCTCGCTGACGATCCGGACAGGTACTTCATAGTCCTAAGTAACCTGCCCTGCTCAACCAGAAGGTCGAGAGCAGCCAGGCGACGCTGGCCATCACAGACGCCCAGCCTCGGCAGCTTCGCACGGCCCTTGATTTCATGCACAGCGAGATTGTGAATCAAGCCCTTTTCGGCGAAGGTGGCGACAGGGCGTCGATGCCGGTCGGCGCTTTCTTGCGAACGTTCAAGGATGACAGGCAAAGGCGGTTGTATGGAACGTACTGAATTCCGCCGGCTGGGTTCGAGGTGGGTTCGGTCATCAGATTTCTCCGGTTCGGCCATCGCGTCATTGCGCGGCACAACTCTATTATATAGGGCTTTTAGCCCCCTATTATGGTGATTTAAAAATCTGATTGATTACGTATTTAAGTATACTAATTCAATCGAAAGCCGTACTCTGTGATTTGAATTTTAGGGCTTTTAGTCCTAAACTAAATGTGTGCCTCGCAATGCAGCGATGGCCGAACCGGAGAATTCCGATGACCACTGAAGTTCAAAACCGCGTTACTTCCTCCGTCGTTCCCGACGAGCTGCGCCTGAACGTGCTACCGCGCTACCTCGGTCGTCACTACCTCACCGGGGAATCCATGGTGTATGACTGGGCCGCGCGTCTGAGCAGCAGATACGAGGGAGGTTTCTGGCATTTCTTCACCCTCTCCAATGACGGCTTTTACATGGCTCCGGCCAATATGGGCCGCGTGCATGTGCGCTGGCATATGAACGGCTACAGCGACATGATGGGCGCGGATGCCTTCGGCATTACCGTCACCCTCTTCGCCCTCTGTCACCTCGCGGAAAAGACCCTTGATGACACGATCATCGAGCGTTACCACCAGTTGCGTGAGTTCGCCACGCAGCACGTGGAAGCGGCCAACATCCTGCGCGCCATCGACTAACCGACCGGCCCCGGCCCCCCGGGCCGGGTTGGCTCCTTCATTGGGGAATCAAATGAACAAGCTTGCAACCCGTTTTAGTGGGAATGCCGTCGCCCTGCGCTCGGATCGTCCGTTGACGAATGACCAGATTGCAGAGGTTGCGCCTTCAATCCTTGCCCACTCCGCGCACGAAAGCCGCTCGGCGCGTTACAGCTACATTCCGACAGTCGATGTACTCAACGCCCTGCGCAAGGAAGGGTTTCAGCCTTTCATGGTCTGCCAGACCCGTGTGCGCAATGAGGACATGCGCGATTTCACCAAGCACATGATCCGCATGAGACAGCACGCCGACCAGATCACGGCCAGCGAAGCCAATGAGGTCATTCTCGTCAACTCGCACGCGGGCCAGTGCTCATTCCAGCTTCTAGCTGGAATGATTCGCTGGGCCTGTCAGAACGGCATCGTATGCGGCAACGTGACGAACGATATCCGCATCCCGCACACGGGTGATGTGATTGGCGAGGTCATCGAAGGCGCATTCAAGGTGGTGAAAAGCTTTGATGAGACGGCAGAGCAACGCGATGGGATGGTGGCAACGGTACTCGATGAGGGCGAACAGGTCGCCTTCGCCCGCGCGGCGCTCGCGTTGCGTTACGACGAGGGCGCGCCTGCGCCAGTGACGGAAAGGCAGATTCTCGCGCCGCGCCGCGTCGAGGATCAGGGCTCCGACATCTTCACAACCTTCAACCGCGTGCAGGAAAATTTGATGCGCGGCGGGCTGAGCGGACGTAACGCGAAGGGCAAGGCGACCACGACCCGAGCCGTCGCGGGCATCGATCAGAACATCCGTATGAATCGCGCCCTGTGGGTGCTGGCTGACGAACTGCGCCGCCTGCGCGCCTAACCGGATCGCCCCGGCTTTGCGGTCGGGGCGCACCCAGAAAGGGGATTTCACATGGATCTGCTCAATACCCGTCCTACGTGGCTGGCAGCCCTGCTGCCACTCCTCGCTGTCTGGCAGTACGGAGACCGTGGGATCGTTCGCGGCGAACTGTATCGCATGGCCCTGTCGGCTGACGCGGCGGCACAATCCGCCGATGCGCTCCGGCGCATTGCCAGCATGCTCGATCACAACGGCAATCCGGTAGAGATGCGTCGCGAGGAGTTGCGCGCCATCGCCCGCGTCGCCCTGGCTGGTTTCGAGCGCGTGCCGCCCTGCGCATCTGTTGCCATGCTCATGGAGCACGAAGGGAATCTGCATTAAATTTTGGCATCCTGAATAATATTCAACGCCCGCGTAGAAATCGCGCGGGCCAGTGAGGCAACCATTACTGCGGTCTTAACCATTGCTGAAATCAAACAGGCAATCAACTACTGCTGCGCCCAGGAATCGCATGGCTAGGGCGGGGCGCTGTGTGCTAAAGCGCGCCAGGCTGACGTGTACGGCCTGATGATCTACGAGCGCGCCACGTCTGTAGCGGTGTCACGGCTCACGCCCTAACAGGTCGACGCCGTCCACACGGCGCTTGGAAACCAGCAGCCGCCCCCGCGTTAGCCTCGCGATCCGTCGCGAAGCTAACCAGACTGCCGCGCGCTGGCGTCCCTCCCCCTGCATGCCAGGAGGTTGGGTAATTACGGGAGTATCGCGCGCGCCGCGCGCCCGGATCGAGGCGCACGGGGTCCCCCATGGCCGCATCGTCGGACATGGGGAGAGCGCCGGCGCGCCGCGTAAGCGGCGGGACGATCCGGTACGGCCCAGGCCGGCCACCAGCCGGGGTCGTCAAGCGCCCGCAGGGCGCGTGTATCCCCTGCGGCGTAAGCCGCGGGGGCTGGATAATTACGGGAGTATCGCGCGCGCCGCGTGCCCGGATCGAGGCGCACGGGGTCCCCCATGGCCGCGTCGTCGGACATGGGGAGAGCGTCGGCGCGCCGCGTAAGCGGCGGGACGATCCGGTACGGCCCAGGCCGGCCACCAGCCCGGGGTCGTCAAGCGCCCGCAGGGCGCGTATATCCCCTGCGGCGTAAGCCGCGGGGGCTGGATAATTACGGGAGTATCGCGCGCGCCGCGCGCCCGGATCGAGGCGCACGGGGTCCCCATGACCGCATCGTCGGACATCGGGAGAGCGCCGGCGCGCAACGTAAGAGGCGGGACGATCCGGTATAGCCCAGGCCGACCGCCGCCGGGGTCGTCAAGCGCCCTCTGGGCGCGTGTATCCCCCGCGGCGAAAGCCGTGGGGGCTGGAGCGTCACGAAGTACAGGGAAAAATAAACGGTTCGAGGTAAGGATGAGTTATCAAATTGAAATCCGGGCCGCCTGCCTGCGATCGGCCGAAGACGGCTGGGAACAGCCGAGCGGAGCCGAGATTCAGGAGGTTATCCGTCGCACCGGCTTGCCGGGACGCGCGGTTGCGCGTTATCTCGGCATGTCCGAATACGGCGGTCGGCAGGTGCGCCGCTGGATCAGCGAAGACGCCGCAATCCCATACTCGGCTTGGGCCTTGTTATGCGACCGCGCCGGGCTCGGGTGTATCTGGCGCCCAGCAGCAGACCGAGGCGGGCCGGTTTCACTCCCATAACCTTTCGCAAGCACCGACTCGAGGGGGTACTTAATAAATGCAGTTGGCAATCGGGAACCGGAAAACGGCATGTGATGCTCGAGCTCGTCAACACCCGCAGCGCGTCGGCGGGTTGCGAGACGGAAATCACTCACCTGCGGGTGACGATCCACAAGATTTGGGGCATGTGATCCACCGCGCTGGAAACAAGCAGGTCGACAGCATTCCTGCCTGCCTGGGCGAGTTGTGCCTCCTGCTGCACGACGCGAGGGTTCGCTAACGCATAGCGGCGAACGCAACACGGCGCGTTCTAACAGTCGTCGAATCGATCCGTGGTGATGCCAACTATACTGACGCGGTATTTCGCTTGCCCGCGATGCGAAATCTCAGCCAAGCAAAATCACCATTCTATTTTCAATGCCATTCAATCAGGTCTCTCACGCAACCCGAGCTATAACTCGGCAATACGGACGAATTGTTGTGCAATGTGAACGCCCGTCATTAAGCGACATCGAGCGGCAGATTGATATGCTCGCTACCTATCAGCCGGCCGCTCTCCAAATCAAAAGGCAAAGCGCTGAGGTGCATCCGCGACGCGGCCACGTTCAGCGGCCGCATGAGAAGCATGGCGGTGAAACGGTGTGGGTTAGCGCAACGACCATGAATGCGAGCGAGAGGGAGATGCTAGAGCAGGTCTACAAGGTGTGAAGCCGAGTGCTCGCGTACTGTTAAGCCTTGGAGGCGGCTTTTGCTTTGGTGCGCAGAAACACGAACGAGTAGAGCGCAAAGGATAGATCCTTATGCGCCAGCACTTCCGACTCATGAATCGTCGCCGGGTTGAGCTTCACCCGCTTGATGGCCAGTTTACCGGCCGCGGAGGCGATAAAGGCGCGCATGAAGTCCTTTTGCGCCTTACCGTCTGCCTTGTGATACGCCTCACGACCGAGGTCAGCATTCTCGACGGTCTGTGTTTTGCTGCGCTCCTCTGCCGCCTCGGTACTTGCGGCGACGGCCGCAGTCGCCAGTTGCTTCGCGCTGGACTCCGCCCTCTCCTGTTCCTGTTGCTGTTGTTGTACCGTTAGCATTTTGCGGTCAGCGTCCGATAGCTTGTAGCCATCAGTGATAGCCTTTAGCAGGTATGCGCCCGGACTCTTCTTGACTTGGCCGGAGTCAACCTTGGCGCGGGTGTATTCGATCGCCTGGAGAATACGCTCATCCGACCACACGGCTCGGTTTTGCGAGATGGTGTTGAACAGCTTTTCTGTGAAACCGAATTCGTTCTTCAGCGTCGTGTATATCTCTTGCGCGCCAAGCAGGCTCGCTCGAATGGCTCCAGCGGTTTCCTTTCGCGTCAGCCTGAAACGAATCCGGTCAATCTTTTTCGACTTCGGGCTCACGGTGCGAGTCTCGTAGCTCAGGTCGATGTCGGAGACTGCGTTTATCTGCTTAACCGCCTTGTCGAGGTTGTCGCGTTTGAAATACTTGAATTCGGTTGCAGTCGACGCAGCCTTCCCAGGCCAACCACGTACCACATCGACTTCGATCCACTCGGTTATGCCTTCTGCCACATAGCCGATGACGTGGTCGTAAATGGCTCGAGCATAGGTAAGCGTGAAGGCAGAGGTGATTCTCAGGCTCAACCAGTGCGACTTCACTGGGTCCTTGATGTGCGGAATGAGCGGCTCAGGAACCGCAAAAGTGATGCGCCCTTTGTCGATACCGACGATACCGATGAGCTGTACGGACACCCACTTCTCGTCCTCCGCGGACGTGCTGCCAGGGGGCGAGGCTGAAACCTGAATCAAGGCTTTTTGAGCCTCGGACACCACAGTTCGCAGGTGCTTGTAGTTGTAGCTGTCATAACGCATGAGCCATCGGAAGTAGCTCAGTTCGACGTCATAGACCTTCGGGGTAGTCGGCTCCTGCGCCACGATGAAGTGCGCTGCATCCAGGAGTCGCCTGGCCGTAATGCCCACATCGGTAATGTCGATAAAAACGTTATTGCGCTGATAGCCAATCTCCTTCGTTGATTCATTGATTGGCGTATCGGTGGCGAGCATCTCCTCGAACAGCTCAAACGACAGTTGGCGCGAGGTTGCGCGCGTCATGATGTTGTTTGCCATTGAGGTCCCTGTCCCTAGTTGCCGGTCGCGCAGACTGTAGCACGCGTAGGTGAGATGTCAAAACAAAAAGACTCACCATGACGGGGATCGTTTCAACAATTCTGATCACCTTCCTCTAGGCACATGTCAGTTCAACAAATCTGCTCACCTTCCTGTTTTCGAAAGGTGGAGGGTCCGGGGAGACAGTTGTATGTTTTTCAAAATCTTTTAAAAAGCAAAAAACCAACGAACTAACAACAGGGAAAAGCAAAGATTCGTAAAAACAATGGGTTATTCCCATGTAGGTGAGCAATTTTGTGCTTGAGGTGAGGATTTTTGTGGGCCGAAGGTGAGAAGAAATCCATTGCGAGCGTGAGAAGTTTACCAGCGCTAGGTGAGTGATTCTGTGGCCGCGGATTGACGGTGAGCATTTTTGTTGAATATTGCACCCGATTGCGAAAAGCCTTACCTGGCGGGTCCTGCGACGGAAATCGCTCGAATTGGGTGAGTCGTTTTGTTGAAGCATGGTGAGTACTTTTGTGGCACGGCGCAACTGGGTTGCTCGGTTTACCGGCATGAACAGTAACAAGGCTCGCCGCACGACAGGTTGCGGTCAGGGCATCTGTGGATAAGTCGATGGCCGGTTGATGATGGTGAGCATTTTTGTAGGCAAGTTGCAGTCGTCCCCGCGGTCAAAGCCGGTGCAACGCTTACGTTATGGGCCGCCGGGAGACTTGCGACCAGGCTGCGCAGGAACTCCCCGGGGCAAAGGTGCCTCGCGTTGTGCGCCAAGGCGATGTGCCTGCAAGTGGATGGTGAGAGAAATTGTTGAAAGTACGAGGCAGGGTGCATCAATTGGCAGATTTCAACAATTCTTCTCACTCACCCTCACCGCCTCCTCCATCGCCTCCTTCAGTGCATTTCAACAATTTCTCTCACCATGAGATTTCGAAATGCTTTCAGACGAGCCGCCAGTTCTGGCATTCCCGTTGTGTCGTTCGATCTTTTGGTGTTGTTTTCCAAGGGGTTAGGTGGAAAATTTAAGAAACTGGCTTATCTGAGAGCGATTTTTCTAAAGTTTTCGAGTATTCTACGCTTCGTCCAGATTTCCGGTGAAAGTGTAAAAACCATGTCTAAAGCCGAATTTCCCGCTATCACACGCAAGGTTCCCCTCGCGAAGATCGCCAAATTTGCGAAAAAACTGGACGGGCTGACGGCTGAGCTGCGCGAGCAGATTCTCACGCCGAGGCCCCGAAAGGCGCCGCCAAACTTTACGACTGCCGAAGTGGCAGACCTGTGCGGCCTGGACCGAACCAAGCTTCACTACCAAGCGACGCGGGAAGGAAGCGCGTTGCCGCCGGGCGTTGCGCACGGCACGGGCCGTAGCCGCCTGTTCACCTTGGCCGAGGCGCGTACCTACGTACAACAGTTGTCGGAAATCTATCAGTCGCCGCTCGTGACTGGTCGCGATGCCGACGGCAAGATTCTTCTGGTTGCCAACTTCAAAGGTGGGTCGACGAAGACCACGACGACGATGTGCATCTCGCAAGGGTTGTCGTTGCGCGGACGGAAAGTGCTCGTGGTTGACTTGGACCCGCAGGCTTCCCTGTCCGAACTCTGTGGACTCTATGCCGAGAACGAGGTCGACGAGGATTCGACTGTTCTGCCTTTTATCTATAACGAGGAGATGGAGGGCGGACTGGAATCTGCCATCAAGGAAACTTATTGGGACGGCTTGGATGTAATTCCCGCGCATCCATCGCTGTTCAGTGCTGAGTTCTTCATCCCCTCGATGCTTAAGACTCGCCCGAGCTATCAGTTTTGGGCAATCCTGCGGAAAGGCCTGGAGCCGCTGCGCAAGAAGTACGACTACATCATTCTGGACACAGCTCCCTCCCTCTCCTATCTCACATTGAACGCGTTGATGGCGGCTGATTCGATGGTGATGCCTTTGGTGCCGGAGAGCCTGGACTTCATCAGCTCGGTATCGTTCTGGGGACTGTTTTCAGATATTGCCGCGAACTTCATGGAGAAGGAGTCAGACAAGGTCTACGATTTCATCTCCGTCATTTTGTCGAAGGTCGATACAAGCCCGACGTCGTCAGCACCCATCGTTCGCTCGTGGACGCAACGCGCCTACGAAGACTGGCTGACCACGACCGAGATTCCGGCGAGTTCGGTGATGAGCAACGGCGCGCTTGCGCTCTCGACAGTGTTTGACCTCAGCAAATCCGACGGGGTCTCAAAGACGGTGCAGCGTGTGCGCCAACCGCTGGTTGAATACTGCAGGTGGATTGACAACATGTACGTCGACGAATGGAGTCTTGCGCAATGAGCAGTATTCGTGACCGTATGGCTCTACAAACCGCCAACCTCCGAAAGACGTCCTCAATCTCTGATGATGAGATGGACGCGACTAAGCCCGTGGTTGAGAAGCCGAAGACAGGGCCTGGGATGGCAGGAGCCTTGGCAGCCGCACAACTCAAAATTCAAGAGTTAGAAGCGAGTGGTGGCCAGGCCACGATTCCCGTTGCGGAGGTTGTGCCTAATCCATGGCAACCGCGGCGGATTTTTGTCGAGGCCGAGCTTTCGGATCTTGCCGAGTCTATTCGCGAAAAGGGGTTGGTTCAGCCGGTGGCGGTGCGGCGCGTTGATTCCGGCTACCAGCTGGTTGCTGGCGAGCGGCGATTGCGTGCGCACAAGATGTTGGGCATGGAGCAAATCAAGGCGGTCATAGTCGAGTGCTCCGATGAGGACATGGTTGTTCTTGCGTTGGTAGAGAACATCGGGCGGTCCAACCTCGCCGACTATGAAATTGCGATTTCGCTGCGTCGTGCGGAAGCAGAGTTTCCGAATCGAAAGCGGCTCGCTGAGTCCCTCGGTATGTCTCGCACGGGACTTTATCAATTTTTGGCGTTCGATAAGCTGCCTGATTTCATTAAGGAACAATTGGACTTGCAGCCCGCGCTGCTTGGGTGCAATGCTGCAGAAGAAATTGTGTCGGCTATCAAAAAGCATGGCGCTGCGGGTCTGGCTGCGGCAAAGGACCTGTGGTCGGACGTTGTCAAAGGCGAAATTCTCCAGGGGCGATATGCGGCCGCGATCGTAGCGCAGGCCACCCGTCAGGGTTCGAAAGCGGAGGCCCGTGAGCGGAGCATCGCGAAGTTCTTTTCGGGCAAGGAACAGGCCGGTAGCATTACGAAGGACGTGAACTCGTTCACCGTAAAGATCAAAACCGGGTCGCTTAGCGAGGCTCAAGAGACTCGAATCCGGCAACTTATCAGCGAGCTGTATAGGGAAGAACCAAGCGCGCAGCAGTAATCGAACCTATTGGACAGAAGCCCGCAACTATGCGGGTTTTTTTTGTCCCCAAAGCGGGGCGCCCGTAACACTAGATCGGCAATACGGGAAGTTACAGGCAGGTTCGGAGAGTGCGTGCCCGCGAGGCGTCGATGCGCTCGACCTCCAGACAGCGCCACGGCACGGACGACGTCGTGCTGTGTCAGTAGTACCGACACTGCCGCCCTTCGTTGCGGCCTGACCCGCATTGCACGTTGTGCCTCGAGCGGACGTCGAGGTGTCACTATTACTGACGCGCTGAACCTCCAGACAGCGCCACGGCACGGGCGACATCGTGCTGTGTCAGTAGTACCGACACTGCCGCCCTTCGTTGCGGCCTGACCCGCATTGCACCTTATGCCTCGAGCGGACGAGGTGTCAGTATTACTGACGCGCTGAACCTCCAGACAGCGCCACAGCACGGGCGACATCGTGCTGTGTCAGTAGTACCGACACTGCCGCCCTTCGTTGCGGCCTGACCCGCATTGCACGTTGTGCCTCGAGCGGACGTCGAGGTGTCAGTATTACTGACGCGCTGAACCCCCAGACTAGCGCCACGGCACGGGCGACGTCGTGATGTGTCAGTAGTACCGACACTTCGGCCCATGTTCACGACGCCTGCAGGTGGGGTGCCGCCTGAAAGAGAGCAGGCTGAAACACGGCCTGACTGTTTGGGAGACATTCCGTCGAATGGACCATGTGACTGAAGAAGACGCGAAGCAACTCAAACGCCAGTATCCATGGCCTCCGGCAATCCCGTCGTCCTGACTTGATGCCGCACTTGAGGTCGACCGCTGGGCGCGCCGGAGGCCTGCCCGCCTAGTACATTGCTGTCCGCCGAAGACTACTACAATGCGCCGCCTTGGCCCTCGCCGGTACGGTGTCCGCGACGCCATGCGGGCCCGTGGAGCGTTTGGCTTGGCGTATCAGTGATCCGCCGGTTCAGCGCGCCGGCAACTTGGCAATGCTGTCGTTGAAATTGACCGGAGAAGGAGATGCCAGCATTTACCGTGAGCCGTGCAAGACGATCTGCCCGTCGTTTAGCAACCTGATTTGCGCGGGGGCGGATCGGGCCGGGCGGCCGAGATGCCTCGGTACTGTCTTGCACGCGGAATGCGGGTGCGAATCGTGGTGTCGGCCCGGAAGTGATCGTCTTGCGTGAAGCAGGACATATCTTTCATCAAGCCACCACACCAGCATCAACTAATGACCTCGAGGTGACGTGCACCGTCCGGCACCGCATCGACCACCAGTCGGCGGTCGAAGGTGGCCAAGGCGCCCTCATGCAGGCGCGCGAGCGCGAGCAGGTACGTGTCGGTCCTCTGGTCGGTCGCGAGCATGCGGTTCGCGTCGACGTGCTTTTGATCGAGCAGGTTCAGATCGTCAGGCCAAAAGATGTGGCCAGCATGCGCGCGCAGCTTTGCGACGAGTGGCGCGACCGTGGTCGGCGTCTCCAGTGTGTTCGGGTAGCGTGGATTGCAGATGATGCGCACCACCACGCCGTTTTCGGTCAACGGGCGGGTTGCCCAGGCCGCGTAGCCGAACTTGCCGAACGATTCGTGCGCAGCCTCGTGCTGTACGTGACCGGCGTCGAGCAGAGCAATCAGAACATTGATGTCAGGCAGATACGTCATCAGGGCGCCTCGTCGCGCATCTGGTTGACGGAATTCGGGCATGACGGTACCGGCCGTGTGCGCATTTGGCAATACCGGCAGGCCGTTGCGTGTGGTGCTTGCGACTGAGAGGCGCTGCAGCGCCGAACGGGCGAGCTGCGAGATGACGCGCCGATGGACATGTGCGCGCAGTCGGCGCGCGCGGGCGTGGGCGAGCACGTGGCCATCCATATCGACGGTGGTTCGCATAGAGGGGCCTCCTTAGATATCCGGTTGTTTCACCCCCGTCAGGACCGTCCTGTTCGCATCAAGCATCATTCAGGACTCCTTCTGACATGGGCTGCGTTCGCCGGTAATCCGCGATGAACCACAAAGACCGGTTGTTGAGCTCCGCCCTAGGCGGCACTTTGCGAAACCTGATCGCGATGAGGGCCCAAGAAGGCTAGGGAAGCTTCAGGCGAAAATCGGCCCAATCTGCCGTTCCCGTGAAACATTCCAGGGCCCATGCCGCCTCGGCGAAAATCCTTGCCTGGCAAGGCTTGCACAGTGATCTCCGCGGAATGTTTCACGAAAACAGGGTGTCGGCGCGTGGCCCGATCGCCATTTCGCCCTTGACCGATGAGCGACAGTGCTTTTGTCCCCATTCGCCCGCACGCTGTATCAAAAAGAACGTAATCTGTATCGTTTCCGCGCGTCCATGTGTGTGGTGCATGATCGCTGGCTACCGGTCTGCGGAAACTGCCGATGGGACGGGCGAACTTGCCGCGGCCATCACATGACCAGCTCCGGCAGAGGAACATTGGTCGGCGCGCGCCGTCTTCAACGTTACCAGCCGCCGCCGCCTTGCCGGCGGACTGGAAGAGCGCGGGAGCACTTGATATCCATTTCACATAATGAGAAACAGTTTGTAACCGTTCCACGATTTGAACAGGTTCTTCCTCAGACTATTCGTGTCGTTGAAGTCTTGGGGGAACCAGCGATGGCCTTGTCGAAATCGCAGAGAGCTGCCTTGGCTCCTGGTCGTCTGGCCGAAGTATTGAGCGCCTACGCGGATCGCACTTTCACGTTCCCGCTTGTCGCGCTGGTGTTAATTGCGACGATCTGGGCAGCTACGGTTCAACGTATTCACGACGAAGGTGAGCAGGCCCGTACTGCCGCGGCCGTCACGAGTTCACAGCTGGCCAGCGCCTTCGCGGCGCACATCGCAAAAACTGTTCACGACGCCGATGTAGTCGTGCAGTGGGTCAAGTATGAGTACGAGCGCTCGCCGGCGACATTTTCGCTCTCCGACTACAAGGAGCGAGGGCTTGTGTCGGCCGATACAGCGTTACAGGTAACGATCGTCGACGCGGCCGGACAGGTTGTGCAAACAACGACGCCGGACGCGCGCTCCGTGAACCTATCAGATCGGCTGCACTTCCGGGTTCATGAGAAACGGAACATTGGGCTCTATATCAGCCAGCCAGTGCTCGGACGCGTTTCGTCACACTGGACCCTTCAGTTCACCCGCCGACTCAATCATCTTGACGGTTCATTCGCAGGGGTGGTCGTTGTCTCAGAAGATCCTAATTTTCTGACTGACGGGTTCTACAACCTCGATGACCTTGGGCTCCACGGGATGCTGTCTGTGCTGTCCTACAACGGCTATTTGATGTCCCGACTGGCGGGTGGGGAGCCCGCGTCGCCCAATGGGCCACCGGCCTCGGCCTATTCGGCAATGACCGGAGCGAAGGGAAAGATCGTGAAGGATCCCGTGGATGGCGTTCAGCGAGTAGTTTCATATCGCCATCTGCCTGCGTATCCCGTCTCCGTAGTCGCGGGCGTTTCGGCCGAAGACGCACTGACTCCGTATCGCCGAGCCAAGTTGCTCTACTGTGCGATCGCCTCCTTTTTGAGCCTGTCGCTTTTGGCTGCTGCTGCTTGGCAGGTGGTAGTGACCCGTCGATTTCGGAAACTGGCCGAGACGGATTCACTAACTGGGCTGCCGAATCGGCACCTCATGCTGCAAACGGCGCGCCGATGGATGCGCAATGAAGAACCAGGCATGGTAGGGCTCCTCTACATCGACCTGGATAACTTCAAGGCCATCAACGATACTTTGGGACATAAGGTTGGGGACGACCTGTTGCGTAACGTTGCCTTTCGTCTTCAAGAGTGTGCGGCCTCGGAAGATTTGCTGGCGCGGATAGGTGGCGACGAGTTCGCGTACGTCTTGCGAGGCGAGCACGCACTCGCGCACGCCGAACGCATAGCTGTCGATATCATTCAGGCGTTCAAACGTGTATTCGTCATGCGTGGGCACGACTACACCGTCAACGTCAGCATCGGTATTGCGTTGCATAGCGATTCGGATGACAGCGAGTTTGGACTACTGTCGAAAGCAGACCTGGCGATGTATGCGGCCAAAGAGCGTGGTCGCCAGGGCGCGGAAAGCCGGTTTCATATCTATACCCGTGACCTTTCTGATCGCGCGCTATCGCTGATCGAGCGACAGCAGGCGTTGCAATATGCAATCATCAATCGTGAATTTTTTGTGCTCTATCAACCGATCGTTAGCGTCGAAGGTACGCTACGCGGCGTCGAGGCGCTTGTCCGATGGAGGCATCCGCAGAAGGGCGTATTGAAGCCTGACCAGTTCATCCCGCTCGCGGAGTCCTCCAGTCTGATAGTGCAGCTTGGTGAATACGTCTTACGGCAGGCGTGCCGCGAGTTCCAGGCCTGGCAGGAAGCGAGTGACAACCGGCTCTTTCTGTCAGTCAATGTGTCGCCAGTGCAACTCGCCAGGGGAGGGTTGGCGCACACTATCAAGGAATGCCTTAACGAAAATCTGATGGATCCCGATCTACTGCAACTCGAGATAACCGAAACGGCGGTGCTTTCCGGAAGCCGCGAACTGCGATCACGGCTTCAGGATATTCGCCGACTGGGCGTGAAGGTTGTGCTGGATGATTTTGGCACCGGTCAATCATCGCTTTCGCATTTGACCTCGCAAACTGTCGACGGTATCAAGGTCGACCGGCAATTCACCGAGGCAGCGCCTGGTCAGAAGATGGCCGCAGCCCTAGTTGAAAATCTTGTTCGGCTTGCACGGGACGTCGGGCTATCACTGGTGGTTGAAGGTGTCGAGACCCGGGAGCAGGCGGCATGGTTATCGCGCTTCAAGGACGTGTCACTTCAAGGATACCTTTGTGGTCGTCCGGCGCCGATCACTGAACTTAAGGTAGGTCAGTAATGTTCGGCTCGGTGGTCGAAGAGTTACCCAATGCTCGCGCGAACGTCGTGTACCAACGACGTGAGAGGGGCGGGGCGGATAGCGTCATTTTGCGCCTGCGGGACTATGGCGAGGGACGCTTGATCCTCGAGCGGGTGATCTCCCGTCCGGATGACGTGAGTCTTACGCTCCTTCTACCGCTGCGCGGCGAGCGGGCGCTACAGGAATTTTCAGGCGCTGATCCGTGGGGCGACATTCTCGCGCCGGCCTACGATGCGATCAAGAGTACGTGCCTACAGGCGCTCAATGGGAGGAAGCGTCCGACACGGCGCATTCGATCCTTGAGCGTCGACGAAGTGCTGGAAAGCATGCCTGCCTGCACCAATGAATACGATCTGGCAGCGCTGCTGGATGACCTTTCCAGTTCGCTTGGTGCGGAACAATACTGCATCACCTGGATCGATTTCGATAGTCGTGGCGACAGGGCGGAGCATCGGTATCTCGTCGGATGCGATCCTGCTTGGATGCAGAAGTACGTCTATCGATCGGGCTACATGAATGACCCATTGCTCGAATATGCAAAGCGAAACGCATCTCCGGTAACGACATCTGATCTTCAAAACGGAGCGACCGAACACTGGTTAATTCAGGAAGCGCAGGGCCATGGTTTGTACAGCATGCTCACGTGTCCAGTGCACGAGCCCGCGAGATCGACATTAACAATTCTGCAGGCAGCTGTCGGGGCGAACTGCGCGGATGGCGATGGGATCCTTTCGCGCAATCAGAACAGGTGGCGTAGCGCCGCTGGCGCCCTGTCGGACTGGCGGCTAAATCAGCTGCGCGAGTTTGCAGCACAGTTTCAGCTCGTTGGTGATGAGTTGACCGTGTTGCGCGCCCTATTGCATTGGAAGGACAGCTCTGCAGAGACGATCGCTACCGCACTGGATATGCGTGCGCGCCACGTCAGGCAGGTCGTATATCCAAGAATTACCCGAAAAATGGGTGTCTCTCACATCAAGGAGGCAGTAACACTTGCCTTTAAATGCGGATTGATTAACTAAACAATTGGTCGCGCATATAGGGTTATCATATTTTTCAGACGTTGGGAATAGAAAATAGAAAGTGGAATTTACGCAGGCTTGTCGGCTAAATTGACTTCAAGTTTGCGAGCCGGTCCTTCTATTCCAGACGATGAAAACTACGATTCTCGCTCGATCGGTTTGCTTCACGGTAGCGTGCCTGCTGGTCGCTGGTGAGTCACGCGCAGCTCTGGGAGGTAAGCACGTGTACTGGTCGATGGTCACGTCATACCCTGAGGACACCGTATCAGGCCACGGTCTTCGCTCGTTCGCCGAACACGTCACAACGGAAACGGAAGGTTACATAGCGCCGCGCATCCAGTATCGGACGAGCAGACGCGCGGCACAGCTGGTCGACGACGTACGAGCGGGCGGTGTCGACGCAGCGGACATCTTCGGTGGCAATCTGGCCACGCTCGATCCGCTGTTCGAACTGTCAACGTTGCCATTTCTGGCGCGTAGCGAGGCGGACGCGAAAGCATTGGCGTGCATTGCGGAGCCGGCCTATCGTCGCGCGCTTGCGAAAGCCGGCTTGCATTTGCTGGTGGTGTCGCCCTGGCCGCCCACGGGTCTCTGGTCGCTCACGCCTCTCAAGAGCGCGAGCGATATCACGCATCTGAAAGTTCGTACCTATGACGAAACGTCCGCGACCGTGCTGGGCAATGTGGGTGCACAGGCGGCCAGTTTACCTATGGAGCAGGTCAAGTCGTTAGTCGGCGAGGGTGGTATCAATGCAGTGCTGTCTTCCGGGGATGGATCGGTCGGTGGCACCCTCGCCGGCATACTTCCGAATTTCGCTGCAGTTCGATACGCCTTCCCGGTTTCGTTTCTTGTGATGAGCGAGAGCCGCTTCATAGAGCTGTCGGCCCAGCGGCAGCGGCAAATCACAGCTGCTGCTCGTGGTGTGCAGAGTGCGGAATGGCAAGCACTTCCTGAACGGATGGCGACCAACTATGCGCACATGAGGAATAACGGCGTGGTCATCGAGGATCCGATTTCGCCAGAGCTGCGCGCGACGCTGCAGAACGAAGGCCGTGCTAGGGCGCGTGAGTGGCTGGGTAGAGTGGGGCCGGATGGTCAGGCTGTTCTTGATGCCTACATTAATCGTCAGACTGCTCCGGCCGGCACTGGGTGCCGATCGGAAGTGGTGGAATCCCTCGACGCGGCGGCCTGGGATGATTAAACGAGCCAGGATTGTTTTCGTTGTCGCCGCAGCGGAGACATATGCACTGGCCGTCATAATCGGAGCGGTACGCAACGCCGGAGCGCATTCGACGTTTTCAAGGATCGGTGGGGCTCCTACATCTTCGAGGGCGTCATCTGAAGTGAAACGAAGTGTGCTGCTCGAGGAATGGGGTGGTTGGTGATGATGCGATTTCAATTGATACGCATTTCGAAGTTACTGCGCCTGTTGATGTGGGGGGCGAAATGAATGAAAGGTCAATCGATCTGAACGTCGATCTCGGCGAAGGATTTGAGCATGACTTCGAGCTGATCAAGCTCGCGAGTTCGGTCAACATCGCCTGTGGCTGGCACGCTGGCGACCCTCTGATGATGCGACGGGTCACGACAGAGGCGATTCGACAAGGCGCCGCAATTGGAGCGCACCCGAGTTTTCCTGATCGCGAGAACTTCGGTCGCGCACCGATGTACCTCCCGGCTGACGAAGTTTATGCCGGCGTGCAGTATCAAGTGGGTGCGTTGGCGGCTGTCGTGGCGGGCCTCAACGGCCGCCTGGTGCACGTGAAGCCCCATGGGGCACTGTACAACATGGCTGAGGTAAATGACGAGCTCGCCTTCGCCATCGTGCGGGCGATAAAAGACTACGACCCGGGGCTGCTTATCTACGGACTCGCTGGTGGTCTGCTCGTCCGCCTGGCCCGTGAAGCGGGATTGCTTGCAGTTGACGAAGGCTTTGCCGATCGCGCATACACGCCGGAAGGCAGGCTTGTACCGAGATCGCAGGCGAATGCCGTGTTGGAAAGCGATGTAGCGGTGTGTCAGCAGGCGCTGGGCATGGTGCGTGATGGCCGGATCAAGGCAATCGATGGCCGTTGCATCAAAATTCAGCCAGGGACACTGTGCCTTCACGGCGACGGTGCCCATGCTGTGGCGTTTGCGAACCAGATCGGAGATGCCTTACGCGACGCCGGTATTGCTGTCAGGGCGCCGGACGCTGCGCGGCACGTTTCGGAGCACGCTTGAAAAGCGAGGCCGCCTAGAAGGCGAGATCGATTGCTTTCTTGACGAGCAACTGATCGACCTGACCGGAGTCGGCCGCACTTTGGTAAATGAGGGCGACCAGTTTGGATTTTTTCTCTGCGTCGATGGGACGCTTTTCAAGCGCGGTATCGACCGAGACGAGGACGCGGCACAGCATATGTTCATCGACAGCACCGTGGCGCATTACACGGGTCCCCGTCACTAGGTACAGGATGTCGAAGCCGCGCTGAGCGAGAGCCGCCAGATACCCGACATCGGGCAGACGCACGCCCTGTTCGTAGTTGAATTGCGCACGACGACTGGCACCGGAAATTGCATGCATCTCGCCTTGGGAGAGTCCGAGCCGTTCGCGTTCGGCAATAAGTCGCGAGCCAAAGGTTTCTGGCATAAATGTTCTTAAAATTGACAAATGGCACAAACGTGCCTATATTCTGCAAATGTGATCAAACTTGCTCAGTATAGAGGCGCTTGAATGGCACTCAAAACCCTGGAAGCGGTTCGGGATGAAATCGATCGATGCGGTGTCCCTGTATCAAGCTGAGGGAATCAACGCAGACGCCGCCCAATCTATCGTAAGCGGGGTGTTGCAGGAACGCACAAAGGCAAGTGAGGACATGCTCATTGTGCGGCCGCCCGTATCTGACGCAGTACCACCGAAAAGGAAGGGGTAGGCGACGGTGAGCGACTAAAGCGGCGACTTCAAGCGGGCTTCGTTGCTGAAGCTGACGGCACGAACTACGGTCCGCGCATCGCGGCAAACGCGCACGGCCTTCGCTGTTGGCATTGAGTGATCTCTATCGAAGGAGAGTGCAGTGCGAATCTTTAGTCGTTTTATATATAAAGCAATCCTACTTATATGATATGGATACCTGATTGAGATTGATGCGCCAATCGAAACGCTGTGCGCAGCCCATTTGTATGCGTATCACCCGTCGAAATCGCAACTCGCCGCTTCTTCGATCAGCCAATGCACTAGTTGGCCTGTCGCGGCTTCGTTCGTGCGCGTGGCGCTGGGCAGGAGAGATAGCAGGAAGGGCTCCCCGGGCCGATGGCGTGCCAGTGGGAACTGACCACATCGGAGGGCACGGAAATGGGCACAGTTTTTGGGTTGATTCAAAAGGGCGTGTGCGGACTGCTGTTGTTCGTGGCGGTGACGTCGCTCCTTGGCTTCGCGTACTGGTTGGTTGAGCGGCATTCATCGCCGCGCGAGCTGTTTGCGGTGGCGATCGTGGGTTTGGGTTGGGCCGCGATCGGCTGCGTGGCCTACGGGCGCGGTTGGCCGCGCGAGAAGCGGGGGGCGTGAGCCATGCAAAACCTCTTTGGATTTCGTCTTGCAAAGCGGGCCGCAATTGGCCTGTTGCAGCTGGGCGTGCTCGCCGATTGGGGCTGCGGCGGTCCGGGCTGGCTTCTCGAACACTACGTACGCTGGGTCGTCCAGCGGATGCAGTGGCTGTCGCTATCGGCCATTGTGCCGGCCGCTCTCGACCTGGGCGTGGGCGGTACGGCTGCAATGCGGGTGGCGCCCAAGTTGCCTGCGGTCGCAGTTGCCGTCGCCGAAGGCGTCGCGTATCGGCTCAGGCGCGACCGAGACGCCACATGAAAAGCCACCTCGCGTTTGGGCCCGCAACGGAGCGGTCATGATGCCAGTCGACTTCGCGCTGCTCGCGCAGCAATGTGCCCCGGCCGTCTATCCGACCACCCTGCAGGCGCTCGTCAAGACCGAATCCGGCTTCAATCCCTTCGCCATCGGCGTGGTCGCCGGCCACCTGGTGCGCCAACCGCGCAACCGCGACGAGGCGGTGGCGACCGTGCGCGCGCTTGAGGCGGCTGGCTGGAACTACAGCGTGGGCCTGGCCCAGGTCAATCGCGCGAACCTGCGGGTCTATGGCCTTACCCCTGAAACCGCGTTCGATCCGTGCGCGAACCTGCGCACGGGCGGCGCCATCCTCGCCGACTGCTACACCCGCGCGGCCGCCGGCGGCCGCGTGCCCCAGGATGCCGTGCGTGCGGCGCTTAGCTGCTACTACAGCGGCAATTTCACGCGCGGCTTCAAACCGGATGTGGGTGGGACGAGTTATGTGCAGCGCGTGGCTGCGAACGTCCCCGATAGCGAAGCCAGCGCTGCTGTCGTGCCCCCGATCGCCGTCGTACCAGAGGGCAAGGCACCCGTTGTGCACACGGCATCGCGCGCAGCAGTGCACCCGGCCCGTGTGTGGCGGGCCGATGACTCAGTGAGCACCGACACCGGGGCCGACCACGCCCAACAGGTCAATCACCATCCCGCCTGGGACGCCCTGGGCGATTTTTAACGGAGCAGCCACATGAAGAAGATCCTTCTCGAACCCGTGACCGGCCGCGCCGAGGCTTTGGTGCGTTTGCGTGGCAGGAATGCCGGGCGCATCGGCGTCGTGGTCATGTCAATGGCCGCCCGCGGAGCCCGGGCGGGCGGTGGACTCGCAGCGGGCACGTCGGCGGCCAACACCTTCACGCTATGGTTTTACGGATTCTGTGGCGTGATGGCCGGTTCGTATCTGCTGTGGGTTGGGGTCCAGTGCTGGTCCAACAAGGCCGACTGGATCCATGACTTCGGCGGCGGCATCGCGAAGGTGGCCGGCGTGGGTTCGGCACTCGTGCTCGCCGGCTGGGCGTTCGGACTCTTCGCCTGAATCACCATGGAAGACGAACGCACGCTGTACCCCTCCTACGCGGGTCTGAACCGTACCGCGATGATCGGCGGCGTCCCGATGTTCCCGGCGCTGATCATCGGCTGCACATCGCTGATCACCAGTATGGTCGGTGGGTTCGTGCTCGGTCCCGGCGGTCTGTTGATCGGCTCGGCTGGTGTGCCCGTCTTCCTGTTTTTCCGGCATGTCTGCGAGACAGATGACCAGGCACTGCGCCTGACGTGGCTGGAATTTCGCTGCTGGCTGGACCGCCGTCGTGTGTCGGTATTCGGCAGGACATACACGCTCGCACCGATGCGGTATGGCCGCGACCTGAACGTGTACACCTGCTCGTTTTCGCGCGGCCGGGACCTTGAGCGCTTTGAGGCGCTGCGTCAGCGCCTGCTTGCGCAGGCAGAGGAGGACGAAGATGAATGACCTCAATCCTGTGCCGTCGTCAGATGGCGCTGCCAGTGCGTGCCCGCCCATTGTGGGCCACACCATGATGATTGGTGCTCCGGGTTCGGGCAAAACTATGTATGACGTGTTTGGCCTGATCGCGGAGCAGCGCCGTCGCATTCGCGGCGCGGACGACGCGCCGGCCGCGGGAGACGAAGCATGCGCGTGAGCAACGAACTGAACCGGCTCGTTGCGTCCGCGGAGGACAAGCTGCCGCGCATCGGCCGTCCGGTGTCGGAAACGGCGACGAGCATCGACAACGGCGGCGCTTTCCTCGTGATGCGCGTGAGCGGCGTCCCATTCGAATCGGTGAGCCGCGGCGAGATCGAAGCACGCTACGACAGCTGGAACCGTCAGCTGGCAGCGATGACGCTGGAGAGAGGCAATCGCCTGTCGCTGTGGAGCACGTTTCGCCGGCGCAACATCTCGTTCGGCGACGAGTACCGTTTCTGCAATCCGTTCATCCAGCAGGCCGTCGACAAATACCTGCAGCGTTTCCGCAGGCACGATCACTTCGAGAACAGTTTCTACATCACCGCGATCCTGCAGGGCGACGACCTGGACGAGACGGTACGCGAGCTCGAGGAGCTGGGCGAGGGGCTGATGAAGGCTCTCGTTGCCTACGATCCTCAACTGCTCGAAGCATATGGGCACAACGGCATCCTGTTCTCGGAGGCGTATCAGTTCATTGGCGAGCTCGTGAATGGCGTCGATGAGCGTGTGCCGGTCACGCACGCAACCGGACGCGACCTGATCCCGACGTCGCACCTGCACTTCCACTACGACACGGTTGAAATTCGCACCGATCGCTCAACCCGGTTCGCGGTCTGTTACGACCTGAAGGATTTCCCGAAGGCCGGCTGGGGGCAGACGAATCCGCTGCTATCGCTGCCCGTCGAATTCACCCTCACACAGAGCCTGGGCTGTCTGAGCACAGCGGAAGCGACGAAGGCGATCGAAGACCAGATCAATCACTTGCGGTCGGTCGAAGACAAGGCGAAGCACCAGATCAAGGAACTGGAAGATGCGGTGGCGCTGATCGCCGGTCGGGATCTCGCATTCGGCGACTATCACGGTGCACTCGTCGTATACGGCGACACGCCGGAGAAGGCAATCAGTAACGGCGCATACGTAACGAGCCGTGCGCTGAACGATTGCGGCTTCAAGTTCGTGAAGGCGACGGCATCGGCACCGTTCACGTACATGAGTCAGGTGCCGGGATTCAGGACGAAGCCGCGTCCGATGCCGAAGTCGACCCGCAGTCTTGCGTCGACGTTCTCGATGCATACCTATTCAGCGGGCAAGGCCCGCGGCAATCCGCTCGGCGACGGCACGGCCCTGATGCCGGTGCAGACCGTCGCGAAAAGCCTGTTCAGCCTGAACTGTCACGCTTCGCGCCTGGATGAGGATAGCGTGGGTGAGAAGGTTGCCGGCCACACGCTGATTCTCGGCTCGACCGGCACGGGCAAGACCACCCTCGAGACGATGCTGCTCGCCTTCCTCGAGCGGTTCGACCCGAAGATCTTCGCGCTCGATCTCGATCAGGGTCTGCGGATCTTCCTCGAGGAGATGGGCGCTGTCTACTACACGTTGCGCGAAGGCGAGCCGACCGGTCTTGCACCGTTCGGCCTGCCCGAGACGAAGCGCAACCTGGCGCACCTTTACGACCTGGTGGGTGCCTGCTGCCGCGACGAGAACGGCAAGCTCAGTGCTGACGACCAGCGGCAGATCAAGCACGCGGTCGACACGGTCATGAAGCTGGAGAACATCGAGCACAGGACTTTCAGCCGCCTGCTGGAGTCGATCCCGGATACGGGCGACGAGAACGGTCTGTGGGTACGTCTGAGCCAGTGGTGTGGTGCAACTAACGGTCGATTCGCGTGGGCGCTGGACAACGTACCGGATGCGCTGACGAACATGACTGACGTGCGCCGAATCGGTTTCGATGTCACTGACTTCCTGAAGAAAGACTATGCCGCCACAGAGCCGGTGCTTGCACACCTGCTGTACCTCAAGGACCAGATGCAGAAGAGGGGCGGCCTGCTCGCGACGGTGATTGCCGAATTCTGGCTGCCGGCCAGCTACCCCACGACGCAGGAGCTGATCCGCAAGTCGCTCAAGACGGGCCGCAAGGCAGACGAATTCCTGATCCTGGATTCGCAGTCGCCGGAGGACGCAATCCAGTGCCCGGTGTTCGCTGAGATCCGCGACCTGACGGCGACAAAGATCTATCTGCCGAATCCGGACGCGACGCGCGACGGTTACAAGCTCCTGAACCTGACCGATCGCGAATTCGACACGCTCAAGAGGCTGTCGAAGGAGTCTCGCACGTTCCTGATCAAGCAGAGCAACCAGTCGGCGTTTGCAACACTGGACCTGGGCGGCATGAACGACGAGATCGCGGTGCTTTCCAGCACTCTGGACAACGTTGCGATCTGGGAAGAATGCACGCGCGACGCACATGGCGACACGGACCTGCGAATGCAGCTGTTCCAGGCACGCCGCAAGGGCAAGCGCGATCGCAAGCACGAGGTCGAACCTGTTGAGGAAACCGAATGAAGACGACACTCGGTCTTCACCCTTCAGCGGCGATCGAGCCAGCGACGCGCGAACAGCTCAAGGAGCGGGCGGACGAGCCCGACCGGCGCTGGTACCGGCCGATTGTGCCGCACAACCTCGACGTGCTGGCGATGGCTTGCCGACAGTAGTAGTCCAGCTTGGGAGCACGACGATGAAAATCATTCGCAATTTGACGGGCGCCACATTGATCGCGGCCACGTTCTCGATGCAGGCAGCGCACGCGCAGGGTGTCCCGGTGATCGACCTGCAGGCGATCGCGCAGGCGATCTCGACCGTCAAGCAGCTGGAGCAGCAATACAGCCTGCTCTCGGACCAGTACCAGTCGACGATCGGCAATCGCGGCCTCGGAAACCTCTTCAATGACCCGTCGCTGCGCAACTACCTGCCGGATCAGTGGCAGTCGGTCTATGACGAAGTGAAGAGCGGGCAGTTGAACGGAATCAGCGGCCTCGCCAACAGTATCGAGAGCCAGGAGGGGATGACTGCGTACACGCCCGGCCAGCAACGTCTGAACGATACCCTGGCCGCCAACAAGGCTATGGCGATGCGCTCGTATCAGGCGTCGATCGACCGGCTGACGAACATCCAGCAGCTGATGCAGCAGTCGAACTTCACGCAGGATCCGGCGGCGAAGGCCGATTTGCAAAACCGGTGGGCGGCAGAGAACTCGTCGATCAACGCGGAAAAGATGCGCCTCGATCTCGCGGCGCGACTTCAGGATGCCGAGAAGGATTTCGCGCAACAGGCCGCCCATAACGACATGCAGCAACGGCTGAACGGCGACGACAACGCCGATCAATAACGCGGAGTGCGACCATGCAACTGCAGATCTTTACCGAAATGTTCAACTCGTTCGACCAGAACGTGCTGAACACGATTAATACCGGATCGGCCCGGATGATCTCGCTGATCAGTCCGCTGGTCGCTGCCTGCTTTAGTCTCTACGTCCTGCTCGTACTCGTGTCGTACTGGCGTGGCCACAACGACAGCCCGATATCCGACTTCCTGCTAAAGATGGCAGGGTGGGCGGCTGTGCTCACACTCGGGATGAATATCAGCTACTACAGCGAGTACGTGGTGCCATTCTTCAATGGCCTCGGGGACGATCTGAGTAGTGCCTTGATGGGTGGCAACAGCCTGAGTAGTGGACTCGATACGCTGTTGAATCTCTACATATCCGCTATCAAGAGCATGTACAACGGATTAGGCGTTACTGATGTTGGTCTGTTCGTCGAGGTTTCAGTGCTCGCACTCTGCATCCTGCTGGTCGGCGTACCATTTCTTGCCATTGCGGCGGCCTACATCATCCTTGCGAAGTTCGCACTTGGATTGCTGCTTGCGCTCGGGCCCGCGTTCATCGTTGCGGCGCTGTTTCCCCCCACACGGCAATTTTTCCAAAACTGGGTTGGGCAATGCCTGAACTATGGTCTGCTCGTTGCGCTGTTCGGTGCGGTGGGTGCAATCGAGGTGAGCTTTATGACCTCTGTGCTGCCGAAGAGCTTCAGTGTCAGCGATGTCATGTTGACCTACACAATTGAAGGAAAGATTATCGCTGCAGGGCTGGTGTTCATCGTGGTGTCGCTGAATATGCCGTCACTTGCATCGCAACTGGCAGGTGGCGTGGGCATCTCCTCGATGGTTGGTAAGCTCGGTAACGCGGTCAGCGGAGCCATGAGGGCGATGAAGATGATGGGTGGTTCCAGAGGTGGCGCATCGTCAGCGTCCACTAACTCGATCGGCCGTGCTTGATCTTGACTACTACCAGGAGGAATCGATGAGGGCCATCCGATTTATGACCGCGGCAGTTGTGGTCATTGTGTCATTGACACAATTCGGTTGCGGTAAGCATGACGGCAACGAATTCGTGGGTACATGGAAACGCGTCAGCCAGAACGGCTGGTTCGAAGTGAACATTGCCCGAAATGGTGATGGAGACGACTTCTACGTTTCACACAAGGTTCCCAATCTCGGTGCCGACGGCGAAGCGGATAAATGGAAAATCGTGCGAGAACCAGCAGTAGCGCAGGACGGAAAGATGGTTGTAAGTGGTGGGGTTCCGTACGTCATCACGATCGACAAGGCAACTGGACATCTTGTTGTTCCCGGCGCCGAGTTTGAACGCTCGAAATAAATGATGGGCCGTCCGTCCGAGCAGCCAGCGACGGCGGGCAGTACCCCCCAATTGGAGGTCGACATGAAATTCATCGTCGTGCTTTTCGGCGCCGCGCTGCTTGCTGCGTGCTCGTCGGCGCCAAAGCCGACGCAACCTGAGGGGCCGTGGATGCCCGTCAACCATGCGACACAGGGGAGTGCACCATGAAATGGATGTCATGGAAGCGGGCGCAGGCGCAGGCTGAGCCAGTCGCGGTTGCAGCCGACGGCAATTGCGCGACCGCGCTTCAGCACATTGCGGCGAAACTCGCCGACGCCGATCCGCGCGAGATGGCGCGGATGTATTTCAGGGAAGCGCTGTCGTTCGAGAAGTCCCGGCAGCAGCTGCAGGAAAACATGACGAAGATTGCATGGCGCGTTGCGGGCGGGGCCATGTTCGTCGCACTTATTTCTTTTCTTGGCTCGTCAGCCTTAGTACAACTAAAGAGACCATCGCCACCGGTGATCATCAAGGACAACACCGCGACCGGCGACGTGCAGGTGATTGATGTCGCGCACAGCGGATCCGTGACATTCGGTGAACTCGAGGTGCGGGCAGCACTGCGCGCGTATGTCAAGCTGCGTGAGCAGTACGACTGGTACACGATCCAGGATGCGTACGACACCGTGACGCTGATGAACTCGCCACGCGAGCAGGAGTTGTACGCGGCGCTCTACAACCGCAAGAACTCGCCGCAAAACGTGCTCACCGACAAATATCGCGTGATCGTGCGCCCAGGTGCGATTACGTTCGTTGGATCGACAGCGCAGGTGTTCTTCTCGAAGACGATGGTTTCTTTATCGTCGCAGGGCGGCGCGACGCTGGCACCGCCTAAAACCGAATACTGGGTCGCGACCATCACCTACGAGATAGGCGATCTGCCGACCCGCAGCGACGAACAGGAGCTCAACCCAACGGGCTTTCGTGTCACCAGCTACTCGGTCGACCGCGACTGGACGCGCAGCGCCACAGACGGTGTGACACCGATGCCGTCCGCGGCCACATCGTCCCAGTCGGCACCGTCGAATGTGTCCTTGAGCGCACCGCCCCGAGGGGCCAACCCATGACCATCCGGTTCCCGAAAGCGCTTACTGCACCGTCGATCGCTGCCGCGCTATTCGGCCTGTCGCTACCGGCTGTCGCCGAAGTCGTGCCCGGTGCGTGCGGCAGGGATCGGCACATTGCGTGCGCCGTGTATGACCCGAATGAGACGTACCGGATCGCCTATCGCCCGGGCGAGGCGACTGTCCTCGTCTTCGAGAGAGGCGAAAAAATCGACGGCGGCGGCATGGGCGACGGTAAGGCATGGACGGCTGGCCCAGCCGGCAACGGCTTCTTCTTCAAGCCGAAGGCACCGCAGGCGGCCACCAACCTGATTCTGCTCACGAACAGACGTCGCTATGTGCTCAAGCTGGTCCCGGTCAGGAGGCATGAGGAGGCAGTCTGGTCGCTGACCTTCGATTATCCGGACACGCGTGCAAAGGCGTCGGCGGCGGCCGCGGTGCGCTCGGCCGAAGCGCGGGCACTGCTGGCGCAGACCGTCAGGACGCCTGGCGTGGGCAACTTCAACTACGACATGCATGGTGACACGACACTCGCGCCAACGGCGCTGTGGGATGACGGCCGCTTTACCTACTTCGAGTTCAGTACGAGCCGCGACCTGCCGCAGATCTATCGCGTGTACGGGGACGGCAAGGAAGCGCTCGTCAATCCTGATGACGTGCGCGGCCCCGTGCTGGTGGTGCACGACACAGCGGAGCGCTTCAACCTGCGCGTGGGGCACGCCGTGCTCGGCATCCGCAACAACGCATACCGGCCAGACGGCCAGCTGAACCCGACAGGCACGACGATTCCGGGCACGGTGCGGCTCGTGAAGCAGAAGGAGGCGGGCGGTGAGTGACGAGATCAATCTGAACGGTCCGAACCCGGCGAACCCGACGCCGGTCGAGCCCGCCGGCATAGGCGAGCGCGGGGTGCCGGGCATTGGCCGCACGAAGCGCAAGAGCCCGTTCCGGATGCTGCCGATCGTCATTGGGATGGTGCTGGTCCTGTTGTTCGGCGCGATCGCAGTGGGCGTCGCGATCAAACGGTGGTCGGCGCAGCATCACGCCGAGTCCCAGGCGGCAAGGGCGGAAGCGGCAAAGGACAAGCCATCAGATGACCGGCACGACTTTGCGCGCGACAAGGCAAAGATCGAAAAGCAGCGGGCAGAGGAAGCGGCGATGGCGTCGGAAGCGGCTGCGGCCAGCGCGGTGCTTGCTACACCTGCGCATGCGAACGCAGCCAGTGCGGCGAATGGAAACGGCGCTGCCGCCGGGACCACTACGGCGACGGCGGCCAGCGCGGTCGAGACGCCGGCGCAACGCAAGCTCGATGGCGACGTGCTGCTCACCGTCAAGGATGAGAAGACGCCCGACGCGGCAGCCCCTGGTGGCACGACCGGGTTGACCAGTTCGCATGCCGGATTTGCCAAGGATGGACTGGACAGCAAGCTGCAGCCATCGAAGCTGGAAACGGTGAAGGCGGAACTGATGCCGTCGCGTAACTACCTGCTGATCGCGGGCACCACGATCCCGTGCGTGCAGGGTGCGGAGATCGTGACCGACTACCCGGGCATGACCACCTGCCACGTGGCGAAAGACGTGTACTCGGCGAACGGCAAGGTGCTGCTGGTCGAGCGCGGCTCCGAGGTCGTGGGCGAGCAGCGGCAGGCGCTGATGCAGGGTCAGGCGCGGATCTTCGTGATCTGGACGCGGCTGACGACGCCTCACGGCGTAAAGGTGCAACTCGATTCGCCGGCGGCCGATGCGCTCGGCGGCAGTGGCCTGCCGGCCTACGTCGACAACCACTTCTGGACGCGGTTTGGCGGCGCCATGATGGTCAGCCTGATCAGCGATGCCGGTCAGGCGCTGTCGACACTGGCCGCGAACGCGGGCAGTAGCGGGATCCAGTTTAACAACACCACGAATGCCGGCGGTGAGGTAGCGGCCGAAGCGCTGCGCCACACCATCAACGTGCCGCCGACCGCGTATTCGCAGTACGGGTCGATGACGACAATCTTCGTTGCGCGCGATGTGGACTTCTCGGACGTGTACGAACTGGCGACGCCTTGATTCATTTAATTCGGAATGCATATGAGCATGCAATACGACGACAGTCTTACCGTACGCAGTCACCTCAAGACACTCGGCATCGCCGCAATGCTGGCGATTCCCGGCGTCACCGAGTTTGCGATTAACCGGCCTTATGAAGGCTGGACCGAAACGCGCGACGGTTGGCAGCGTCATGATCTTCCGAATGCGTCGCTGGAAATGCTGAACCAGTTCGCACCGGCGCTGGCCATCTACAACAAGGCGAAGCCGCCGCTATCGGCGGCCGAGCCGGAAAAGCCCGTGCGCCTGCCCGACGGCGAGCGTGGCCAGATCGTGATTCCACCGGCGTGCGAGCCGGGCACGGTGTCGCTGACGATCCGCGTGCCGAATTCAACGCGACTTTCGGTACAGCAGTGGTCGGACGCCGGGCGGTTCGCCAGGTTCCGGGATGTGGTCCGGGACACCCTGGGCGGTAGGGGCGCAATGACGCAGGGCGAGATCGACGCGTCGGCGGCACGGGCGGGCTCAGAGGGTATGGACGTCAGTCGTGCCACTGCGGTGTTCAATCCGTCCCGGGCGCTGGGCGCGTATGGCCTCGCGCGCTTCCAGCATGAGATGCTCGACTCGCTCGCACAGCGCGATGTCGTGCGGTTTCTGAAGCTGGCCATACTGAACCGGCTGAACATCGTGCTCGTGGGCGGCACGGGCTCCGGCAAGACCACGCTGATGAAGGCGCTGGCCGACCTGATCCCGATCATTCCGCGCGAGGCGCGTCTGGCGACGATCGAGGATACCCACGAGTTGCCGTTGCCGCTGCATCGAAATCACGTTCACCTCTTCTACAGCGAGGCGATTCCGGCGCGACGCCTGGTGAAGGCGACGTTGCGCATGAAGTTCGATCGCGTGCTGCTTGCGGAGTTGCGCGGCGACGAAACATGGGACTACCTGACGCTGCTCAACACCGGGCACCAGGGCGGGTTGACGACGGTGCACGCGAACGACTCGATCGCGACGCTCACGCGCATCGCCACGCTGGTCAAGCAAAGCCCGGTCGGCCAGACGCTGCCATTCGATTACCTGATGCGCGAGATCCGCACGACGGTCGATGTGGTGCTGTTTATGGAGAACCGGGACCTGACGGAGATCTGGTTCGATCCGGTCACTAAAAGCAAGCTGCTGCGAGGTGATGCGTGAGAGCGCGACCGAACGATTCCGGCATTGGTGACAGTGGCGTGCACACGGGCGGGGAATCGCTGGAGCGGCAGACACACGCGGCGGCCGACCGGCTGGCGAGCCAGATTCCGGCCCTGTGTGATGCGCGCGGCGCGCTGCCGGCCCAGATGATGCTGGCCCAGGAACTTGGGGTAAGCCGTGCCCTGCTGCGCGAGGCGGTCACCCAACTGGTCGCGCGCCGCGAACTGCATGTCGCGATCCTCGCCGCGAGTACCAACCCGTTCCTGCAGCAGCTGACGTGTCTCGTGCCGCCGCCGGAGGAGACGGCCGATCCGGACGCGGGCGCGCCCGCGATCTCCGACGGCGAGCCCGATGGTGAACATCAAGCGCTCGTGCTACTCGAGGCCGCCATCCATAACGGTGATCCTGCGGTCGCCCATGCGGGCGTTGTACGCCTGAATGGGTGGGATCTGCCACGGGAGCGGGATGCGTATGGTCATCCGGAATCAGTGGGAGCGTCAGCATGAAAGCCCGTCTCCTTGCTGGTGGCTTGCTTGGCATTGTGTCCGGCGCAGTCGTGTTCGCCGCCGGCCGTCTGCTTCATCTCGACGCGATCAGCGATCCTGTCGAAATGGGGGCCGTGATTGCTCTCGTCGTCGTGACGTGCGCGTTGTGGGGCGTGTGTGCGAGCGCCGTGCTGATAAAAACCGCGACGCTTGCCGACCGGATCATCGCGGCCGGTCTGCTTGCGCTGGTGGTTCTGATCGGTCTCGCGGCCACCGGCCAGTACGTTGGCGCGATGCTGTTTGCGAAGCTGGAAAAGCTGCCGGACTCCGCAATCGGGCTGTGGACGCTGCACGACTACTGGCGCGCCTTTGGCGATGTGAAGGCGGTGAAACGCTCGCTGCAGATGGCGACAGCGGCATCGGTCATCGTGCCGCTTGTGCCGGTAGCGGCGATCGTCGCGGCGCTGGTCATGAAGCCGAAGCGCGAACTGCACGGCGATGCCCGCTTCGCCTACAGCTACGAGGTTCGGCGATATGGCCTGCTCGATGAGGCCAACGGGCGCGGGCGAAACAGGGGCGGCCGCAAGGGCGATCACCGCGACCCGTCGATCATCGTCGGGCGGTACAAGGGCAAGTACCTGACTTTCCGCGGAACGGAGTTCGTGATGGTTGCTGCGCGAACGCGTTCACGCAAAGGTGCAGCCATTGTGATCCCGAATCTGCTCACCTTTCCGGATTCGGTGGTCGTACTCGATGTGAAGGGAGAGAACTACGACCTGACGTCGCGTTACCGGCAGGCCTGCGGCCAGCAGGTGTTTCGCTGGGCGCCATTTGATCAGACTGGCTACACGCACCGCTGGAATCCGCTTTTCAGGATTGCGAAGAGTGCACCCTTCGTGCGGGTCGGGCGCCTGCAGGCAATCGCAGCGCGCCTGTATCACACGACCGACGGTCGCAACAAGTTCTTCTATGAGCAGGCGAGCGACCTGTTCATGGGCCTTGCGCTCTACCTGATGGAGATGACGGGTGACTGTACGTTCGGACAGGTGTTGCGGCTCGCGACCACGCCCGACAAGAAGGTGCGTGAGCACCTGTCGGACCTGATGCAGGACGAGCCGCAGAAGGGGGTCCCGCTGTCGGGCGACTGCCTGGGCGCGCTCTCGCGCGTGCTGGCCTCGCCCGACGAGACGATGCTGAACATTGCTGCGACGTTTAACGCCGGTCTGCGCCTGTTCAGTAACCCGATCGTCGACCAGGCGACGAGCGCATGCGACTTTGAACTGGACCGCGTACGGCGCGAGCTGGTGTCGATCTATGTTGTGCTGCCGGTGCGTGAACTTGCCGTCGCGAGCCTGCTCGGCAACCTGTTCTACACGCAGTGGATCGAGGACAACCTCGACATGCTGCCGGGCGAAGATCCGACCATCAAATATCAGTGTCTTGGCGTGGGGGACGAATTTACCGCGCTCGGTCGCATCGAGGTACTCGACAAGGGCAACGCGTTTATCGCGGGCTACTGGATTCGCCTGCTCACGATCCTGCAGTCGAAGGCGCAGCTGGAGCCGAACGATCTGTACGGGCCGGCCGGGGCGCGCACGCTGATCACCAACCACGCAGTGCTGGTGGCGTATGCGCCTGGCAACCAGCAGGATGCGAGGGAACTGTCCGAGACGCTGGGCACGTTCACCGAGAAGGCAACCTCGAAAAGCCGGAATCACGGCCGCAATACGTCAACCGGCACGAACACGTCGGATCAGGGCCGCGCGTTGATGCTCGATCAGGAACTGAAGCGCATGGAGCAGGACCAGGAAATCGTGCTGGGTTTCCAGCGTCCGATCCTGTGCGAGAAGGCGACCTATTACGAGGATGACCTGTTCATCGACCGCATGCGTTCGGTCAGTCCGATGCTCGCCGCAATCAGGAAGCGCCTGCCCACCGAAGACGAAATCAAGGCGGCCTGGCGTGCCGGTGAGCTGCGCGCGAACGGCATCCCGACGCACAACCCGGGGACGTATCACGCGGCGCTGTCCGCGAGAGCCGCTGGAGAGATCCGTCTTGCACGTCAGGCCGGTGCGAAGCCGTTGACCGCGGCCGAGCTTCTCGCGCTCGACCAGCGCACACCCGGGCCGCTCGCGACCGGCATGGCACTCGCGGGCTTCGAAGCTGACCTCGCGGAGCTCGGCGTCGTGATGCGCGAGGACGTGCACGAAATGCTCGCGGGCCTCCGCATCGATTTCAACTTGGCAGGCGGGGATGACGCTGTCCGGGACCGCATTGAACCGGCGCTCGCGTCTGTCGCGCCGGCGGACAACGAAGCAAAGGAGGTATCAAATGGCTGACCCGAAAAGGCCGAAAGGCAAACGGACGTATCTGGACGTCCCGTTCAGGGAGAAGGACGTGGCGTCCGCGCTGGGCGCAAGGTTCGACCGGCGCTCGAAAAGGTGGTATGTGCCGCGCGGCACTGAGGTGGCGCCCTTTGCGCGGTGGATGCCAGCGCATGAGCAGCAGGCAGCGCAGGACGCCGGGCAGGCACCCGGAGTAGTGCGCGGGCGGCCACAGGCGCTGTTCGGCAGTGAAGCCGACATCGAACGGGAAGCCGTTCGGCTGAGTGAGCTGATGGGTCAACCGCTCGATGAGTCCCGCGCGTTCGTGCTGGACTCCCTCCAGGCCGCCGCGGAAAAGGCGGGGCTGGAGGCACGGGACCGGTTGCGCGCGCAGGGTGCCTCCGCGTTCGAGATGATTGACGGAGTGCGGGAAGCCGGTGTCCGGGCGCGGCACCAGTATTTCGCCGACCGGCAGCATCTTTATGTACCGGGCGCGCGTGCTGGCCAGCACGCTGCAAAGCCGAAGCTCGACGACGCGGCGCTCGGGCGTCGCTTTCGCGAAATGATCCAGTCGATTACCACGGCGGTCACGCTGCACGGCAACGAGGTCAACCAGATGCTGGCACTCGAGCAGCGGCTGGAGTCGATCCATCGTGAAGCGTGGCGCAAGTCCGGCAACGCTGTTGATGGCGAGCGCGCGATCGGCGGGCAGATCCGCAACCGCACCGGCTTTGCGGCGGAGACCCTGCCGCCACGGGCGGCTGAAGCGCTAGGCAAACTTCGTGATGAAGCGGGCTTGAGTCCGATGGGGATCGACGCGCGAACGCCTGCACACGACGTGACGGATTCAGACCCGGTGGACGATGCGCCTCCAGTTGAAGGGTCAAGCGTCGCGCCGCAACACCGGCATCGCCATCGCGAGCCAGAGAGAGGCGACGGCGTTGCCACCTTCGCGGACATCGCGGAAGCGTTTGGCGCCGTGGAGGCGATGCCTGGATCCGCTCGTGCACAGGAGGGCGGCACAGACTGGCCGATGATAGTCAAGGATGTGGCCGACTTCCGGGGGCTGACGGGGCGTATCAGCGAGGAGTTCGCGAGAGGCAGGACCGCACCTGAAGTCGCTGCCGCGCTCGATCAGGAGCTTGCGTTTCTGTCGCCGGCCGCCCGCGAGCCGTTCGTGACCCACGTGCGTGAAGCACTCGAGCGGCCTGTCGATGCATCAACGGTGCGATCCCCGGCGCCGCAGGTGCAACCGGGGGTCAAGACGGACGGCGATGCCGTGACTTTTGCCGATGTCGCCGATGCAACGGCAATCGACGACGCAATGCGCCGTGGCATCCCGGAAAATGCCGTGCCGGGCAACCAGGACGGCGCTCGCCCGACGGTCAACGCGGCGGTGGAGGACGAACCCGTTGTTCAGCCCGGCCGCGCTGCGAATGATACGTCGATGACGCCGGCGGTGTCGGGCATGATCGACACGCACATCGGACGCACGCAGACGCCCGCGCAGAATGAACCGGACGCAAGAAATCCGGCAAACGACCCGGAGCGCCCGGTGTTCGACTCCGTGTCAACGCAGGATCTGGAGCGCGTGCGCACGGTGCGCGACGGCGAGCGGGCGGCCGCCGGGCGATTGTTGCGCGAGCAGGGCAGACCAATATCAGGGCTGCCCGCTGGCGCCGCCGGTGTAGCGGCAGGCTCACACGAGGATGGCGTTGCGCGTATCGTCGACAGCAGAGACAACCAGATCGGCGTCGATCCTGCCTCACGCAAGCCGGTTGTGACGATAGACGGCTACGACGTTCCCGCCCACGTCGCCTCGCGCTACATGGTGAAGGATGGCCGATTCTGGAAGCTCGACGGCGTGGAGGCCGGGTTGGGTACGTCGTCGGGCGCGCACCCGGATCCGACCGCGGCCACGCAACCGCACTTCGAGGACGTGGGGGCTCGCCTGAACTCCCGGCAGAACGATCGCGCAACGATTGCCGACATGGTGGCGGTGGCGAAGGCCAAGAACTGGGATTCAATCGTCGTGCGCGGCAGCGAAACGTTCCGCCGCAACGCGTGGATCGAAGCGTCCCTCGCGGGTGTGGATGTAAAGGGCTTCAAGCCGGCCGAAAGCGACGAGGCATTGCTCGAGGCCGCGAAGCGTGAACGTGCAGCGCTAACGATCAAGGCCGGAACGTCGCCCGCGCCGGATGTCGCGCAGAAGGCGAACCCTGCGAAGGAGAATCCAGCGGCCGCGCCGTCAAAGCCAAGACCGGAAGCAGCGGCCAGCGCTGCGCCGGCTGCGGCGGCACCTCTGCTGGGTCCTGTTTGGGATGTTCCGCCGTCACAGCGCGCTGCGCGTTTCTCGCCTGCAGCGGACATGCCGGCATCGCCCACGCCTGAAGCACTCAAAACCGTCGCGCAGCTGCGCGAAGTCCTGGAAAAGTCGCTTGAGCGGGTACCGGCGCGCATGCGTGCCGAGGTGATTCACCGGTTCGATGCCCGCGTGCAGGCGGGCACGGAGATCGAGGCCCGGATTGCACGCGGCGAACTGGGTCGTGACGCCGGCCCGGTCGAGATCGACAGGCGTGCGGCCGAGTTGCATGCGGCGTGGACGGCACCAAAGGCCGCACCTGCATCGGGTCCGTCGAACAGCCCGCTGCCCGCGCAAGCGCGGACAGGCGGCTCGGCGCCGAAGATGATGTAAGTGGCGGGACTCCAAATATTGATGAGGATTGCAAAATGAGTATGGCTATCGTGAACTGCTCAGGTAACGTCGGCAAGACTACCGTGACGCGCGAACTGCTCGCGCCAAGGCTGCCGTCCATGTCGGTACGCCAGATTGAGTCAATCAATACGGATGACTCGGCCGGCCCGAAGGTCGAGGTGATGATTGCCGCGCGCTTTGATGAACTGCATGACGAGCTGATGCGCGGCCGTGATCTGCTGGTCGATATCGGTGCCTCGAACGTCGAGGAGTATCTCAACCGCCTCAATGGTGCCAAAGGGGCACAGGAGGATTACGCGTGCTTCATTGTGCCGGTCGAACCGGAGAGCAAGCAGATGAAGGACTCCATGAAGACGATCAACATGCTCGCGGATCTCGGCGTCGAGCCTGGGCGCATCCGTGTGCTGCTGAACAAGGTCGATCTGGTCAGGAGTGAGGCCCGCGAAGTAACGCTGCGCCGGCACTTCGGGCAACTCTTCGAACTGCATGAGCGCAAGCGGACATTCGAACTTGATCAGGCAGCGCTGATTCCACGGAACGACGTGTTTACGCTTGCGGCGGCCGCCGGTCGTACGATCCACGATATTGCGACAGACGGGGTGGACTACAAGGCGCAGCTTATCGACGCTGCGAGCGCCCCGGAGAAGGACCGTCTCGTGAGGCTGGTTGGCCTCAAGCGCAAGGCGCTGTCGATCAAGCCGTTGCTGGATCAGGCGTTTACTGCACTGATGGCAGGGGTAGATGCATGAACGAGCCGACGCCGCAGCCGGATCACGCCGGGCGTGCGTCTGAGCGCCTGGGCCAGGTGATCGCCACGATGCCGGCGTCGAACGAGCTGGCCGTGCTCGCGGAGATCCTGATCGAGCAGATGAAGGTCGTGGATGCACAACGCCATGTTGTCGCGCTGATGGAGTCCACCGACCAGAAACTGACCGCGACGGTACAGGCGCTGCGCGAGGAGAACACGCAACTGACGAAGTTGCTCACGCAATCACGCCAGGCGTTCATCGGCGAGGTGGCCGCGAAGGCGGCTGATCAGGCGCGACGTGCGGCAACCGCGGATGTCGTGGACGAACTGGCGCGGCTGCGGGCTGCCGTTGAATCGCGGGGTCGCGTCGTACCCACGAATCCGGCAGTCGCAGCAACCGGTTCGCTCGTCGCCTGCATGGGAATTGCGTTCTGCGCGGGCGCCGCGCTCATCTGGGTCGTTGCCCGTCTGGCACACACGCTCACCTAGCTGAAAACCACCGCGTCTCTTCGAGGGCAGCGACACACACCGTGAGTCGCAGTCGCCCTGATGGGAGGCTGGCTCGCAGGCGCCGTATTGAGGAGGAAAGCGATGGAACACCCGTTCATTGGCCGGAAGGTAACGAGGAGTCACGCAATGAAACGACGATCGATAGCGGCTGCGCTGTGCAGCGCGGCCCTCGCCGGTGCGATCGCACCGCAAACGGCGCTTGCCGAGGATAACGAAAATGCGTGCGGGGCGGTGCTCTGCCTTGCCGGCCTGATCCTGGGAGGCTCCGGCGGCAAGAGCTGCGCCGAATACGAGGCAAACTACTTTTCCATCGTGCGCTTTCACAACGGGCACTTTGACCTGAGCGGCACGGCCAACGCACGTACGGATTTCACGAACCAGTGCCAGTCGGTCGGGAGCGACGTGAAGGGCCCGGTCAATTCGAAGTACGGTGCGGTCCAAAACGGACCCTGAGCGCCGCGCACCACCGGCATCAATCCACCGCTACGGATCAGTTTCGCCATGAGCACAAACGAACCTCACGCACTGACTGAACCCGCACGCCGCGGTCGTAAAAAAGCGCAGAAAGCGCTCGGCAGACCCGTCAGCACGCGGCTCACCGACGAGCAATGGCAGGTCTTCAACGAAAAGGTCGAACGTTCCGGCATGAGTCCGTCTGTTTTTTTGCGCGAATGCATCCTGACGAACCGCACGCAGATCGTCGCGCGCCCACCCGCGTCCGTTGAGCGACAACGGATCATGTACGTGATCAACAAGACCGGCAACAACCTCAACCAGCTGGTCCACGTGGCGAATACGGCGCGCGTGGCTGGCCAGCTATCCGAATCCACGTTCGTCGCCCTGGTCGACGAACTGGAGTTGATCACGCAACTGCTGAAGGCCCATCTTCATCGTGTTGATTAGAGTGGACGGCCGTCACGACGGCGTGAAGCAGTACCTCGAGGAAGGCCGCAAGGTTGGTCGCGACCTGGATCGTGATGACCTTGATGAGCGCGTGGTGCTCGCCGGTGATCTCGACCTGACCGACGCAGTGATCCAGTCGATCAACGCCGCACCCGGTGTCGAACGTTACTTGTCTATCACGCTCTCCTTCAAGGAGGATCACGTCGCCCGGGAAACGCTGTTTCAGATCGTCCGGGAGTTCGAGGCGTTCGCGCTGCACGCTTACCGCCCGGACGAATACAGCTTCTATGCCGAGGCACACCTGCCCCGGATCAAGAGCTATGTGGACCAGCGGACTGGCGAACTGGTTGAGCGCAAGGCGCACATCCACATCGTCATTCCGCGCTGGAACCTGCTGGCTGAAAGGCACCTGGAACCGCTTGGCTACGTGCGCTCCAACCTGAGCTTCATCGACGCGTTCCAGGAGCATGTCAACGCGCAGTATGGCCTTGCGAGTCCGAAAGACAACCGGCGCACGCAGCTGACCGACGCATCAGAAATGATCAGCCGCTACCGTGGCGACCTGTTCCGTGCGAACAGTCGCGAGCTGAAGGAGCAGATTCTCGACGCGGTGCTGGATCGCCAGATCGAGACCCATGCGGATTTCATGGCGCTGCTGCACGAGCACGGTGCCGTGCGCATGCGCAATACCGGTCTCGACAGCGCTTATCCGAATGTGAAGCCGGCCGGCGCCGACAAGGGCGTGAACCTCAAGGAATACGTCTTCACGCCTGAATTCATCGTACTGCCGACCGCCGAAAAGCTGCATGCGCTGTCGGCAGATGCGGCCGACCGTTATGAGGCGGGTGTTGCGCCCAGACGCACACCAGCGCACATAGCGGCCGTGCTGGATGAGTGGTACGCGACCCGCGCGCGCGAAGTGAAGTATCTCAACAGCGGTAGCCGTCAGTACCAGCGTTATCAGGAATCCTCTCCCCACGACCGCGAGCTGATGCTTGTGGATCTTGAACGCGGCTTTTACGCACAACATCTGAAGGCACATCATGAACGAGCAGACGACTCCCTCCCAGGCCTCGACGGACACCTTCACAGAAGCGGACGCGCATTTGAATTCGGCGCCCAGTCGCCCGACGCAGTCGACGGGACAGGCGCGCGCGAATCAGAACTCGACGCGCCCGAACCCTTCGATGATGGATACGGCGGCCTCGATGCCGAGTTTGACCTTATCCCAGGTGGGGCGCACGCGGCGCCCGAACCCTTCGACGCTGTGCGAAACGTGCCCGGCCGCCCTGTGGACGGCATCGGACATCGATCTGCAGTGCTATTGCCGCATCATGCGTTTCACCAGCTGGAGCCAGACGGCGCCGTATCCGCGCACGGCCTGCGACGGGCTGCAGATCGCGATGGAGAGCCTGCCGCGCAACGAGTAGGGCACGCAGCCCCCTCAGTCAGCGGGCTGGACGCGTACAACCGTGCGCTTGAGAGGCACTATGCGTTCGGCGATCCGTTCGACAGCCTGCCAATGATGCAGCCGCATCCGGCACGGACACCATCCGGCATGTCGCCGCCAGGCTGGTTTTCCGGCAACCGGCGAGACGCGTTTCCAGGCCGGTTCGACTCGATCGACGCGTCGTTCGGGTTCGAGGCAAGCGGGCCAATCCTGCGGACGCCGCACGCATTCGCGGTTGATGCTCCACCGTACCGGTCGCGCCGCTCTCGCACCGACGACGCCACGTATGCCACACCGCGGCACACTGGCCGCGTCTCGGACAGTGTGGTCTCGCAACTCGCGCGCGAGCTTCGGCAGCGTGATGAGTCAGGTAGTCAGCACACCGAGTTTCGTGAGATTCGCCAGGGTCTTGACGCCCGTCGCCTGCTTGCCGAACTGTCGCACACGCACGGCGTGCGGCCCGCGAAATATGCGGTCACGACGGGCCGCGACGGCGCCGATCGCATCCGCGCGGGCTCGCGCAATCTCAACGTGTCGGACTTCCTGACTAAAGAACTGAATCTGTCGTGGCGTGAAGCCGCACCATTGCTCCGCGCAGTGTATGAGCGACAGCAGGCCGGTGAGCCGGCTCCGGCTCCGCGCGAGCTGCCGCGCGCGGCACTTTGGCGTGAATACTCGGTCGCGCGCGAAGCGCATGTCGTGGCCCGTAGCGATGCGTGGCTCACACAGCGCGCAAATGAACAGTGGCGCCGCGCTGAGATCCGCGCAGCGTTCGACGCCAGGCGCGCGGAAATCCGGCAGGATGTGCGACTCACACCGGCTGGCCGACGCGCGGCGACGTCACTTGCACGCGCGGAGCAGCTGGGCCGCGACGACGCGCTGCGGGAGTCGATCGCACGCGAGCGGGCGGCACTCAAGGAAAAATTCGGAGCCGCAGGCGGCCCGAGCTTTTCCGGCTGGCTGCGCACGCGGGCGGAGCAGGGCGATGAGCGCGCGCTCGAGGAGTTGCAACGCACTGCGGGCCCGGAGCGTGTATCGGGTGCGGTCGAGGTCAATGCCGACCCCGGCGGCGAAGCCTTCAATGTGATCCGGCCGAACACGCCGCAGCGTCACGCACAGGACGAATACAACGCGATCATTTTCCGCTCGCCTGGTCTGTCCTGGTCGGTCAACGAACGTGGCCACGTCACCTATCGGTATGATGGCCGCGACATTGTTCGTGATCGTGGCACCAGTGTTCAGGTGCTGCAGGCGGAGCGGTCCGTCATCGAAACCGGGCTGCGGCTCGCGCAGGGCAAGTTCGGCCGCACGCTCGAACTGACTGGCGACGACGCGCACCAGTTGGCGGCCGCGAGGGTGGCCGTGGACGCCGGGCTGAGCGTGCAGTTCAGCGACGAGCGACTGAACCGGGCGATGGACCAGTATCGCCACGCGCGCGTCGACCAGCAGGTGCAGGACGTGCTCGGCACACCCGGTGCCCGCCCACCCGCCGATCCACTGCCACAGCCGCAACCCGATCGACCGGCACCGGATTGGCCGAAGCCCTCCGACGACGGTAAGCCGACCCTCTGATGCTCGATCGGCCACAGCCCATTTTCTGGAGAGCTCAGGGCGTTCGACTGGCTCGTCTCAGTGGAATCGATAGCCTGGGATTACGGAGCGCGCGTCAATGCCTGCGAGCGCGCCGTTTCCAATACCATTGCGCATCGCTCCGCAGTGATGTCCCGCTGGATGGACAGCGCCCGGATGCAGGCCACGCCTACGGTCGGCGACCAACGCCGTTTGTTGCTTGCCGCCTGAGAGTCAGCCGGAGTATTGCTGATTTTTGCTAGCCTGGTGGAAGCCATTCGCGTGTGGTGCCTACGACCTGACAACGGCCTGGGGCCTCGACGACGACATCGTCGATGAAGTCATCGCGGTGTTCCGCCTGGCGTCGCGTGTGTATCAATACCCGGATACACTGGGCTACGGCCCACAGTTCGAAGCCATTGTGCGGGAGTGGCGGCCGGAGCTCGTCAGCGCGTGAGGCATCGGAAGACCCGGTCCCGAAGATTCACGTTGCCGGGCCATGAGGCGTGTCTGCAGCCGGCAGCGCGGCTAGCGGGCTGATCGCACGCCAGAACATGCCAGCCGGTGAGTCACACGATGGAGTGCACGCATGTCGGGATCCCTTGACGATGAAGCCCGTGTCGAGCTGCTGTGCTTTCTCGTGGTCGGTCAGCTCTTTGCCTTCGCGCGTGAGGGCACGTGGCTGCGCACCGATCACCTGATCGGTCCGGCAGGAAAGTGGCCGTCCGTTTCCGCGGGACGATCCGGATCTCCACAAGCTGTTCAATCTGAAGACCGGCTGGTTCCTCGATTGCCGTTCGCCGGTCGTCCAGCGCATTCATGCGCTCTGCGCTGCGCATCTGAAGTACGGGGCTGATCGTGGTCGCCGCGAGCGACCATGACCATTCAACCATTCCACTTTGGGCAGCCGCGCGCCAGGGGCTCACCACCGTCGCATAGCTTGATGGCCATTGGTGTACTTTGCGCGCGCTCCCGTGTCTTGCGCCTATCCTGGCGTTGATGGCGTCCGATTTTACGTTTCTGCGCCGATCGGCGGATTGGATGCTACAGATGGCGACCGGGGCTGTTCGTTGGGGCACGATCAGTCCCCCGGCAGAGTCTGCGAGACCCGCGTGTAGCCGCGGCTCAGCAGGACATCCCGATTTATGGCAAAATGCCTTCAGTGTTTGGGCATTTTGCGCGGAGGGGCCATGGCCACTGTTGAATACCGACCCACTGGGCGCGTCAACCCGCGCCATACCGAATTCTCGCTGCTGGGCGATCTGCTCCAGGCCCACATCCGGTCCGGGAACGATCTTGCCGCGCTGGCGACCGAGCGCGTCGGCGTGGACGTGATCGACCGTCTAGGCGAGCATGGGCTCAAGGCCGACGAGCTGCTCTTCATCATTCCCCGTCGGACGCTCTCGCATCGTCGTCAGAATGGCGAGCGGCTCTCGACCGACGAGTCGGACAAGGCCATCCGCCTCGCCAGGATCGTTGCACAGGCCGAGACGGTGTTCGGAAACCCGGAAAAGGCCATGAGCTGGCTCCGCGGCAGAAAGAAGCGATTTGCCGGGAAAACGCCGCTTGAGATGGCGGCAACCGAGCATGGTGCACGGCTTGTTGAGGATGCCATGGTTCAGATCGATGAGGGATACTTCGCCTGATGGAGTTCTGGAGGATCAGTAACTACGCGGACCTTCGGGGAATCGGCGGATTGCGGGCGCCTGGCCGGTGGCATCACCGGGGGCAGCCGGTCGTCTATCTCGCGGAAAACCCCGCGCTCGCGCTGCTTGAGACGATGGTGCACCACGAATTCGGGTCGCCGCAGGCGTTGCCAGATAACTATCAACTGCTGTGCGTGGAAATTGCCGGGGATGTTGCGATTGCGGAACTCACGGCGAACGTCATCCCTGATGACTGGCGCGAGAACGCGGACTGGACACAGGCCGCCGGCAGCGAATGGCTGGCGGGAGGGCAGGAGCTGCTCCTCAAGGTTCCGAGTGCAATACTTCCTCGTTCGTACAACTATCTTTTCAATCCTCTTCATCCCGGCGCTGCCTCAGCGGCGATCGCGGAGGCGCTGAAAGTGCCATACGATCCGAGGATCCGGGCAATCCTGGGCGACAGGTAATCTCGATCATCTGACGCGAGTGAACCTCGTCCCGGCTATCCTGGCGCAGGACGCATCGTAACCGGAGGGACGGCACAAACGCTCTGTGCGGCTCCTTCGTCCGGCAGTTGCGTTACTGCGTGCATGTCGTCGAAGTTTTCAGGGGTGAAGCAAATGTCTCCGCACTGCGCAGAGAATTGAACCGGACACATCGGCAGATGCCGGCCTTCATCGAAGACGCGCTTTAGCAGGAGGTCGCTGCCTGGAGGGTCGTCTGCTTCTCAGCTTTGGAACGGATTCGATCGTCTCGCCTTCTACGCGTCCTTGAGCCAGGGCATTTCCACGGGTGACACCACCAGTTGTCTGGACTCGCGTTCCAGTTCGAAGATAAACCCGATCAGGATCATGGAGTCGGAATAGGGAATCGGGAATACGTGAGGATTCTCTGCGGCACGCAGCGGGCGCGTGGGCGTATCCGCCGTCGTTGCGGCGTTCTCGCGGACGCTTTCCAGTTCGTCAGCCATAGCCTGCCCACTTACTTTCAGGACACGGCTACGCAGGTCGTTGAAGGGTTCGATGCGCGCCCCGTCTTCGTTGTATTCGGGCACTTCGTAGATGAACCAGGACATTTGCCTCTCCTGAAAAAGGCAGCCATTCTAGCAGTGGCAAATTCGTGACCTGCCTGACTTCTTCGGGCGATTTCAAACCTTGGGAGCAGGCCGGTGCCCGTAGAGATCTGGCCGGATTAGCGACGCCGAACAAAGCGACAAACGTTGCGTGGTGCGAGGCCGATCGTGCGCGGATGCTCACTACAATCTGGAGATCCTGTCTGAGTGGCGGGGCGGCCGTCAGGGTCTGTTGCGGCGACTGGACGCCAGGCGTCGCTTGACGACCTGAAACCCTGTGTTCGACGGGGGCTGGTTGCTGCTTTCATTGCGCTCTCAGGCCGCCCCAACGCTCTCCGTCTTGACAGTTGCCAGTCTGGTGCCGGCAAACGGGTCATTGCGCCAGTCGGCGCCGGTGCGTCCGCCCGCGTCGCGATTCGACGCGCCGTCAATTGCGAAATGCTCAAGAGACTGTCCAGCGCTGATCGCCTGGACTACCCATTGTGGCGGAGCACCTTTGCCATCCCATGTGTTGCCGGAAGCGTCGCGGAAACGCACTGCCCGCAAACGCTCCTGATCGGCCGCAATTGACGACGCAATGTCTTCCGGTTGAATTTCAAATTCAGCCATTCGTCGCCTCAGATAGGCCACGATGCTTTCGCGTTTTCTCTCATCCATCTGGTGTATTCTCAGCGCGACAGTCTGTCGTTGGGCAGGTGATTGCAAATCGCGTGCCGCCAGGATGCCACGCGACCCAGCGCTCCCCATGCCGGGGCAGCGAAGAGGGTGGAGCATGTTTAAACCATATTTTGCTGGGAGCGGCGCAGGTGAGGCGCCGCGACTGGCGACCGGTATGAGAGCAGTATAAATCAACCCATGTGCGACACCAGGTTTGCTTGCACACATTGAGTCTTCTTTTGTTGCGCTCGCGGTTCATCGTGCGGTACGAACGGGCGCATCGCTGACGCGGAACCCATACCTCCCCGACCAACGATGCCGGGTACATGTCTGGATAATAGAGAGTTGGTTTTCTTGTGGCGGAATTAGCATTCAAACGAAAAAGACAGCGTTGCAGGACGCACAGGCAACATCGGGAGTGCTCTATTCCCGAACTCCCGTGACATTCGAACCATTGCGCGCTGCGCTTTCAATTTGCACGGGCGTACTGATAAAGTCATAATCACGACCGCGACGATCGCGTCAATTCTGACGGGCAGACCGAACTTCGAAGTGCCTGGCAAACAAGCCAGGTAAGTTTCAGGATCGCCTGGTCGAAAAACTCACAGGGAGGATTGGAATATGGCTACTTTGGACGCAATCAACTTGAAAATTGCAAAGCTGCAAAAACAGGCGGCCACGATTGCTGAAAAGCAGTCGTCGGTGGGCCTGACGAAAATCCGTGACCTGATGCAAAAGCACGGACTGACTGTCGCTGATATCGAAGGATTTGTTGCAAAACGACGCGGTCGCAAACCTGGGACGACGCTGGCAAAGGCGGCAGCAAAAGCCCCAGGTGCGGCCGTACATCACGTTGCGCCGAAATACGCGGATCCGAAAACGGGTGCGACGTGGTCGGGCCGTGGTCTGGCGCCGCTCTGGATTCGCGACGTCAAGGATCGTTCGAAATTCCTGATTGAAGCTGCGGCAACGGCCAGGACTGCCGACGCAAAGGCAGCGCCTGCGAAGAAGGCTGGCGCAAAGCGTGTCGTGGCTAAAAAGGCGGCGAAGACGGCAGTCGCCACTAAAAAGGCTGGCCGTGCAGCAGCGGCTCCGGCAAAGGGTGTGCGTGGGCGCAAGGTCGCAGCACCCGCGAAAAAGGCTTCGGCGCCGCGCAAGGTCGCAGCCAGAAAGGCACCGGCCGCAGTTGAGGCTGCTGCCACGCCTGAAGTCGCAGCAGCGTAACGGCTAACGGGCAATCCAGTCGTCGCTGGCGGAGTGACATGCTGGCCACGCCGCATTCGCGGCCCGCTACGACTGATTACTCAGGTCCCTTCGCGCGTCGCCTTGCTGAGAGCGGCGCCATTTTTCTGCGTGAGGAAGTGCGGACACAGCGCCGCGCGCCGTCAACCGAATGGCTTATCGTTTCGCGCTCGTATCTCTCGCGTTGCCAGTTGACTGTCCACCCGAGTCGGTTCCTCCGGCGGTTGGTCGGCTGATCTCGCTCGCATGGCCGGGGATGAGCCGCGCGCAGCTCGTGGACCGTTGCCGTCGGCTCGACATGCGTGCATCGCTGCGGGCGCAGCCCGGTATCGGACCGGATGGGCTGACGCAATTCAGGCTCACGCTCAGTTTTGCGAACGGAAGCTTCGAGCTGATCGCCCATGTACGCCGTGTTGTTCGCCGGCGCACGGGCGCGCGACGCCAGAAACCGTCATTGCCTCCAGCACGCGATATCCGGCAACAGAGCCTCTTCTGAGTTTTCAGGGGGCTGGGCACAACGCCTGTCGACACCCAGGCATCACCGCTGAAAAAAGCCCGCTAGAGAATTCTGAGATTGCGAATCTTTCCGATTGCCGGTGAGCGTTCGACGATCAGGTTCGCGATGAACTCCGGCAGCAGCGCGCGCGGCACGTTCGCGGGGATATCGGTCACGAGCTGCGAAGGCACCTGAACGATGAAGTCCTCCGGCGCCGTGGCGAGACTATGTTCGTACGCAACGCGGATGTCCATGCTTTTATCTTTCGGAGATGTGGTTGCCGGGAGCGCATGCAATGTGCACAGGGCTATGCAGGGTTATGGACTCAGTGTAGCGCGCGATACACCTGTCGTTGTTCTGTTGTGAGCGCTTGCGCGCTTTTGCCGACCATCGCAGGCTGTACCGCCGGCGACTCGCTTTCCCTGTGATGCAAGCCCGGCGTTTTGGTGCCCGTCCATGGGAGCCGGTTACCATCAGGTGCCAGAATAACCGTATGACGTTCGCGTGAGCCTCTCTCACGTCCGCCCGTCCTTGTTCACCGACAGCCTTTAATGCGCATGAGCAGACTGATGTGCGAATGCGCGACGGGGCGCATTGACGACGTTATTGTGCAACCTGGAGATGACTGTCGTTGGTGCGGGTGTCATGCGCGACCCTACCCACCAGCTTTCCGAGGTAATCACTCGCCCTCACTACGATCTCCATTCGGGTCACGCTGAGCGCGCGGTCGTATTCATTGACAACGGCGGTGAGACCGTCAGTCAACGATTCAGGCACATTCCAGACGCCAGTGTGGTCTGCCTGATTGAGCACCTCTCCGAGGCCACGCTCAGCGCGTTCGATGTCCGAGATATCGAGCTGCCCGTGTCCGGCCCGGGTGATGAAGCTCGTGATGATGATGATCTGCGAGAGGAGATTGACCAGCGAGCGGTCCGCTTCTCCATTGCGCAGACGCTCGAGCGCAATCCGTGCACGCAGCGCAAGATCCGAGGATTTCTTGCAGGGCATGGGCAGAAAGAGCGATTTTGCAGGCGCACTGGCAGACGGACGACGCGGGGAACGGTAGTTCTTGTTTGGCATGTTCGACAGCGGGCGAATGGATTTCGGGTTCGCATATTGGGACGCTTCACCGCAGGGCAAGAGCACCCGTCAAAATTTGTCCCTGTATCGCGGGTCGTTGCGTTTTCTGTGTGGTTGCCTTTCGATGCCGCGATGCTGCCTTGTTGCGAAACCGCCTATAAACGCGACTAACTGTCCGCACGCCGCGACGCCAGCAAGCGCCTGACGGCGGCCTCCGCTTTCCTGTGTTGACGACAGTCCCCACGAACGGCTGCAAAGTCGGAGCAGGCAGAGGGGCATTGTTGCCCTGGCACGGGTCAGGAAGAAAACCACCGTGCCTTCCTCGCGCTGATTGAGCAGAAGGAGCCGGAGTCTGTCAGCGAACTGACGTTCACGATGGGAGGCGCAATACCGGCTCGGTTGAGGTCCTTGAAGACACGCGGGAAAGATGGGCTGGTTCACCTTGAAACGCGCTTCGGCCCGTCAGATGGCGTCGCGGACCGTATCGCCCGCGATGTCCTTCCAGTAATGCTACGCGGGAGCGATTCCGCTGTTCAGCCGGCATGGGAACAACGGACCCGGTGAGTTGTGAGCGTTGAGCAGGCGCTAGAATAGCCGTCCTGGTAGCCGTAGTCGCCTGTGACGCATCCGCCAGACCAGCGGAAACAGGGCGCGTGATGCCGCAGGTCCGCGGCGCAAGGATTGTGGAAGCAAAAACAGATGAACGATCAACTAAGAGCGAAGATTGGTGCTGTCGCGGGCAAGCTCGTGCAGGAAGCGATGACGACCGGACTGACGTGGGAAGAGATCGCCGCCGCATTTGGCCTGGCCGCGAAAGCGATCGCCCACGCTGCCGCGAGTGCGGGCGATGCGCCGGCAGATGAATGCGTTGCACGCGCGCGTAGCTGTCTGCAAGATGCCTTCGAGCAGGACGTCCACGTCGTCATTGCGGATGGCGGTGCGCCAAAGGGCGACGCCGAAGCCGACGAGAATCCGCTTCTGGCAACGGCCCGCCGTCGTCACACGTCCAGACTCCATTGAACGGCAGGCGAACTCCGCGCCGCGAATAGCGTGGCACACGCTGTTTAGTATGCCCAGGAAAATCCGGGAGAAAATCCAGTTTCCGCGGTCTCCGGCAGCGTCAGATGATTGACCTCTCCGGTCAGCCCGGCGATGCAGGTCGGTGGCAAGTCGACCTGACATGGCGCATTTCTTTACGTACCGGGACCCGGTCACCTCGATGCGCTTGATGCGTCATGACGCGAGGGGCCTGGCACGCGACTACCGGCTTATAGCAGGATCGCCCGCTGCAGCAGTTCCAGCGCTTTCAGTTCGTCCAGGCGACCCGTGCGTGCCTTGCCGGCCAGCGTCTTGATCAAGGCTTCCGCTATCGGCTCAATACCGTGCAGATTGTCCAGGCTCGTCACGGAAGCGCGCGCGAGCGCTGCCGGGGTTCGCTGCGGTACGGCGGACGCCGCGAACGACTCCGGGGTTGCCGGTGTAGCTGCCGGGGCCCCGTCACCACCTTCTTCAGGCAGGCGACCGGCCAGGTCGTCGGGAAAGCCATTTACATGATCTTGCGCGCTGGCAACGATCGCCGCTTGCTGTCCTGCGACTTTCGCCGAAACCGGTGAGGGGTTTGCTGGATCGGCGGCCCGCGTGCGCCGTGCACGCGCCTTCGTACCGGCGGTCTTCGCTGTCATGTCATCGTTTGTTGCGGGCGCAAGCGATTCGAGCTGTTGAGCGGATGCGCGTCCACGCGCAGCAGGCGCAAGCATATGCGACACCGACGCTGGAATATCGGCTTCGGAGCGCGGGGTGTCCAGCCAGCCGGATGGCAATCCCAGTCGCTCCGTGAACCGGTTGGCTTCGACAGCGTCCATGCGCTTCTTGCCATGCAGCCGGTGGGCCATGTTGGAGCCACTCAACTCCATAACCACACCCAGTCTTGCTTTCGATCCGTTTCGACTCGTGAGAACGTGGAGGTTCGCGCGCCGGATGTTTTCTACGTCGGCGCCATCGTTGAGTGCCAGTGACTGCTGTTGGGCCGTTTCAGGCGACGTCCCGCGGTTCGAACGCGAAGCTTTTTGAGGCGTATGGGCTTCGGGCTGTCCGGCCGCTTCGCCCGGACGGGTCTTGACGGCTTTGGGCGTCCGGCCAGTTGCTTTCCTGGGCATTTGTGCTTCCTCGGACAAACTGTCTTCAAGAGAGTGTTGCGGGTCGACGGTCAGGGCAGAAGCCGGCTCGAGTGCTTCGGACTCTCCGTCTGGTTCGTCGTCGGGTTGAATGAAGTCGAGCGGTGCCTTCAGCCGGGCGATGGTCTCGGCTGCGAGCCCAGGATTGGGCTGGTCAAAAAAACCTTGTGGCAACCCGAGCGTGGTTTCGATGTGAAAGGCAGTCTCGGGTGTGAACCTTTCGCCCTTCAGCAGTTCGGCCACGCGCGTCATGCTGGATTCAAGCGCAATGGCGATATTTTCCGCGCCCACTGCGTCGACGAGAAACTGGAACGATCGTGTCTTGAAAATGGAGGCGGTCTGGGCGGAGTCCTGGGCAGGCGCCTTCACATACGGTTGTCTCGGCCGGTTGGGCTGAGACTTCTTTTCGTGGCGAGCCAAGCGTTGGCCGCTGTCGCGGAATCCCGCATATCGCCCGCGGGCTTGATTCATAACGTAGGGCTCCATGCGATCGTTGGAATGGTTTGATTATAGACGCGGCGATGCTGGTATTTGATGCGTTTTTCGCACCATGACGCGTAAATGTACGCCCGGGTGAGGGCGGCGGGCTCCTTGAAGTACCGGTTCTCCATGAACGGGTATTGAATAAATAGGATAACGAATTAAATAACACAGGAATTTCAGGTAACCATTCATGGACCCGCGATGAACCCGGTGCCGTGGTCAACGGTGATGACGGCAAGGCGATAACCCTTTCAAGGCAGGGCGCGGCATCCTGATTATCACAGGAATCGGCGCTTCGGCGAATGGAGCGAGGGCTCTACTGACCTGCCCATCACGCTGGCCGCCGTCGACCGGCAGCTCGAACACTCGAGCATTTACGAGTGCAACGTGCTTCGTCTGCCAAGTCACTGGGGAGGATTTTCAGTTTTCGGTGATTCGAAAAGTCACGGCGAATACTCGCGCTTTCGTCGTCGCGATGGTCTGTCACACCCAGTCGCAAGGTTTCAAGTAGTACGCTGTAATCGCTCAGCGTTAGTGCTGTGCCTTTGCTATCCATCGAATTGAGCCGGCCGAACCGTCGGGGCCGTTTTCCGTGGGCCGCACTTTGTCAGCATACCAGGGCAAATGAATCTGATGGCCAGAAATGACATTTGCTCTACGGTTCATTCCGCTCCCTCAACAAGCCCCGCCATCGTGAACACGATTCTTCTAGTTGACGATGACCGGAAGACCCTACGCCCACTCCGCATACTTCTGGAAGAAAGCGACGGCGGCCATTCCTGTTGTCATGCTTTCAGCCGCGCAGCCGCCTCACTCAGGCGAACGCTTGTGGGACGTCCTGTTGATGAAGCCGACACCGACAGGCCATCTCATCGAAGTGGTCAATAACCCGCTAGAAATGCATCCGTAAATTGCGGAACGACAGACGCAACGCAACGGCGGGCGTTTGAACGGCTGTGTTTTGAACGTAAGCGACGCCCGAACGTCGCCACTCGCACGCTGACGAATGGACGTAGATGGTTTCACCCGCTGAACTATGACGCACAGCTGCCGCAGGCGCCCGGGAGCTTTCTTGAATGGCACCCACCCTTCAAGCCGTTTCCCGGGAAAACCGCGGGTCATTCCAGATGACGCGGCACATCCATCCGGCAATGCAGGACACGCACGACGAAAACCGTGTTTTTTTCGATCCTGTAGAAGATCAAATGGCTCCCCGCCTGGAGGCATTTGTAGGAGTCGAGATCATGGGTGTGTCCGATGTTGGGATTGGCCTGAATGGTCGCAAGGCAGTTGTCCAACAGATCGCTGTAATCGCGCATCTGCCGCTCGCCCCAGGTCAGGAGCGTATAGACAAGGATGTCCTCGATGTCGTGCTCGGCCTGGGCGGCGAGCTCTAGCCGATACTCAGGGAGTGGCATCAGACTTCGGCTTCTCACCCGAGGCTGCGCGGCCTGCGGCCCGCTCTCGAACCGCTTGCATTAGGCCCTTCGAATAGGTTTTGGTGCGGCCCTGCGCAATGTCGTCTTCACCCAGCTGGAGGGCGGCCAACAGTTCGACATGGCGCTCCTCGCTTTCGCGCAAGCGGCGGACGGCGTCGCGAACCAGCTCATTTGCGTTGCTATACAGCCCGCCTTCCACGCTTCGCTTGATGAAGCTTTCGTCGACTGGCGCGAAGTTGATATTCATGACACCCCCAAAACAGAGCAATCTTTGTTCAATCTTTATACAATGTTTGCTCGTTTTTGGCAAGAAAGCACAGATTTTAGTGCCATATCATGATCATTCCGACCCACTCAATGCTCGCAACCCCGCCGACCGTGGGCCGGCCCACCCTCAATATGTTGTCGTGGTGGCCTCGATGGGCCTGTCGCCGATCGTCATCAGCATGCGATTCGCGCGGGGTTGACCCCGCAGGTCGATGCCGTCAGTCACTCTGACGAAGGGCTGATGACGTGCAATGCGACTGACACGATACCTTACTGCGGTGCCGTTCCCAAGCGCAGCCAGAGACTGCAACTTGAGATGTCGATTGGGTGGCCGCTGTGGGCTGCCACTGACATTCGAATGTCAGAGTGGGCCGTCTGGTGGACGACTCAAGTTGGCCGGATGATGCCTTCGCTCGGTCAGACAGATTTCAGCTCTTTCTGGATGTTTTCGCCACAAATGGTGTGGGTATGTGCTGGACCTTCTCGCTTCCGCACTTCGGACAAGGCGGATGAGCGGTTTCGTGTTCAGCAAGATGCTCAGCATGTTCGAACATCTCACCGCACTTCTCGCATTTGTACTGGTAAGTCGGCATGGCATTCCTCCAACGAGAATTCCGCACCTCGTGCTAGCCCGGTACTGTCTACGACGGCATAACCGATTCTGGTGCAGAAAAATGCAGAAAACGCCCGCGTACGCATCTCGCGCCGCGCTCAGCGTATTCGGCGCGGGCAACCCCGGGTATCGCCGACCATGGTCAAGTGATTGCACCTGCTGCCCCGCATCCGTTGGGGCTGCTCGTCGTGGCGGGCCACATCCGACCCAGAGCGTGTGAAGAAGACACATGTCACCTACGCGCGGCGCCGCGCATCCATGAATTCACTCAGCGGCGCGTGAGTACGACGACCTGGTCCTCCGGATCGTAAGCCCTGTGAGCCAGTGCAAGCGCGGCAGCTGCAGCGTCCAATGTCCGGTGTTCTGAGCACATAAAAATATGAAAACAGGACCTTTTGTACGCACTATTTCCATTTTGATCCGATCGTCCCCAAGCCGGCTTTTTGCAGGTCTTCCGGTACCATCACGACGCGAAACTCAACGTCAGCATTGAACGTGAGAAACCACGGCTCCGCGATTGCGGGAATCTGCGACGGCTCATCAAGATTGATGACGAGGAGCGCGCCTCGGCCTCCGTTTTGCTCGGTAAAATAGGCCGCCTCCGGTTTCGCTTCCTCGAGTATTTTCGCCATCACTTCCTCGATGGTGCCGTTGCGCACAAAAGTATTGAATGGCTCGTGGGGAATTCGTATGTTCAAAAGCATGCGCATGGTCATTCTCCTTGGCTGATGCACTGAAAGAAGGCTTCCAGCGTAAGACGTCGTCGATGTTCCATTAGTGGCTTGGGCCACACACCGCGAGATCCCGCACACATTGGTGCGCAACGGTAAGGAGCATCATCGGAAACCGGTGAATTAATGCGTGCGATCTTGCGTGCGAACGGCCGGAATTGGCGCGGTCGGCGGGAACCGACCCGGAAGGGGCGTTCGATCTCCTCGACGGATCCGCCTCCTTCCTGAAGACTGTACATAACACCGTACCTTCCGGTGGAGGCTTGATCGTCTACCGGGACGGTTTGATACCGACTCCACAGTCGGAGAGGCTTTGAGCAAATACGTATCGCTCAGAAACCTCCAGTAAAAACTTATTGAATTTTTCGATGGCCGCTCGATCCAGCTGCCTTACTGCCCCTTCACCTGGAGCCAAATACGTTGTCGGATTGACTGGCACAAGTTTGGCATGGTGGTAATTGTCCGAAACAAGAAATTGCCCTTCTCTGTTTCTGGCACGCACCACTCCCCACGACGATGAAATGCGCGCGGTCCTTAAGATCGCCAGCCTTTGAGCTAACCCGTAGACGGCTCGGTCGATCTGCTCAGTGGTACCACCCATAAAAATCCCTTGCCGTTCGAGAAAGTCAAGATGAGTACCCGATAGCGAACTGGCCGACTTCGATTCGAAGATGGGTTCAGGTGCAAACGGTACGTGTCGCGCGCGACTTCTTTCCGAGATTACGGCCCAATACCGCTCAACGACGAGACTCTCCTCCGAAGTCAGTGCATCTTGCCCGGCGACGATCAGATCAGCCAGCTTTTGAAAAGCAGTCTCATGGGCGATTGCGGCCTTCTCGATTTGCTCGTCCCACTTGCGGATCTCAACGAATTCATTCCACGAAGTTCCTTTTTGGAAGCTCGTCTCCTTTGCACGGAGAAACACCTCGACGCATGAATTTCCAGCGCTGAAGAATCGCTGAATTGACGCTGCTGGGAGTACATGCTGTTTAATGACGGGCTTGTAGTTCTCTTCGTGAATAGTGTCGTAGATGTTGAAGTATGCTACAGGGCTCCAGCCATTCGCGCTCCATTGAAGAATTCCTCCTTCAGAGAAGGTATAAATTGGCAATCCCTTGAAGTCCGCTGCGATCTGAGACAGTGGAATACTGACTTCTTGCCCGACGAATTGGGGAGGTATATCGCCTAGTTCGGGAGGCATCGACATTTGCACTTCCTGCCATGTCGTTGCAGGCTCGGCAACGAACACGCCAATCACCTTGAAATCGCGGACGACCCACTCGTTGTAGCGGTCACCGCGCGCGGACAGGCTGTGTTCCAGATCGGCGATCCCTATGTCAACCTCTTCGGCGACCACCCGCTCTCCGTTCACTACAAATGAGCCAGCGTCGTGTGCCGCCACGGCGACGAGCGAGTTCGACCCGGTCGACGCTATCACTAGACCCACGCTGCCTGTGCTGTGGCGACCGCTCCCATGGAACTGATCGCCGGGCTTTACGACTGAGCAGGAAATGCCGCCCCTTGCGTGCCCCAACCAGACATTCTTGAGGTCTTCTGGGTAAGCTTCCTGTCCTGGACCAACGCCTTTGGGGGTACCAGAGCAGTGAACGACGAGCGCTTGATGTCTTGCCAAGAAAGAGCGGACCTCATCAAGGCTGGGCTTTGTTGGAGAATGCATTTTTAGTTGGCTTCGTGGGCTTATTGTCGGCATGGCATGGCACGGCGAAGCAAACACCGCGTCGCGCCAGTGCGAATTGGCAACGATCTCAGGCGGCAAGTCGACCGACCGTTTGTGGCCGATTGCGGCGTTCAGGACATGAATGTTTTTCCTGTTTCAGCCCCCACCAGGCCAGTCCCGCCGGCTGAACGCGCTGCGGCGGTCTACGGCAAACTCGGGCCGGTGGGCGACACTGGCTAGCTGGCAATCTGTCGCGACCGAAACGGCGAGTCCTGGATCTCCCGGCTAAGCGATCGAGAAACGTTTCACTGAATCGAGTTTCGCTGCTATCTACGATACCTGTGTTCTATATCCGGCAGCGTTGCGCAACTTGTTGATGCCCCTCGCACTTACGACCTGTTTCGCGAACGCTGGACGGACGCCATGCACGAAGGATGGACGCGCAATCCGATCAAGGATCTTCCCAATCTGGAACCTGCCTCAAGTAACAGATTGTTGATCTTGTGCTCGACGGCCGCCCCGGATGCGCGTAGAGGTTTGGCTAACTTGGGCGGATTCAAACATGCGGTGGGGACCGTCTGACGCGCGAATTATCAATTCCGGAGTCCACACCTCCTGTAGCTCATGCGGCGACCTGCCGGCAAGCCGCTCAAGCAGCATTTCCGCCATCCGCTTTCCAGCACGATGCGTCTCCGCGGAAAAAGTCGTCAGCGCTGGCTGCACATAGCGTCCGATTGGATGATTGTCTCCGCCGATCACGCCGATATCACGCCCTGGGACTTTGCCGGTTTCCGAGATCCCGCGCAGCACCCCCAGGGCTACCAGGTCATGCCCACAGACGATGGCCGTCGGCGGCTCTGGAAGTGCCAGCAACTGGCGTGCTGCGTCCGCACCGCCTTCTTCCGATATCGCCGTTTCGATGCAAAGTGTCTTGTCGTATTTGATTCCGGCGGCCCGCAGCGCTTCGACATATCCGCCACGCTCGAGGTGGCTGAACATCAGGTACTCCGGTGCATGGACGAGGGCAATCCGCCGATGCCCCAGCGAAATGAATCGCGCACATCCGGCCCGCCCCACGACATGATGATCGATATCGACGTAAGGAAAATCGTTGGACGTTTCGCTTCTGCCAAACGCGACGAACGGAATCTCCTGCTCGAGAAGGTAGGCAATGCGCTCGTCTTGCCGGCGCGTGCGCCCGAAGAGCAGTGCGTCGACGCGCTGGCGTTCTATCAGACGCTTGAACACATCCAGTTCGGTATCCACGCTTCGCGCGGACGCGACGATCACCTGATAGCCGGTATTGTCCATCGCATCGTTCACCCCCATCAGCATGTCGAGAAAGAACGGGTGAGCGAACGACGTTTGCGGGGGCGACAGAACGAACGCGATGGTGTCAGCCGTTTGCCGGCGCAAGCGACGTGCGGACGGATCCGGAGAAAACCCGTGCAGTTCGGCAGCTGCGAGTACGCGCTTGCGAGTTGCCGGGCTCACGTCGTCGCGGCCGTTCAGTGCCTTCGAAACCGTGCTGGTGGACAGCTTGAGCATGGCCGCAAATTCTTGGATGTTCATCCCGGTTGTTCTCCTCAAGTGGGCATCGTCGACACATCGAAAACGATTCCTGAATTCTACTCGTTCCGGTCAATCATTGAGAACCAGCCGCGGCAAATCACTCCAAAAAACGATTTCGATTCCTGCTACGAATTTTGCGAGGCGATTTTCGTACTTCCTGGGCAGGTGAGTATTAACAGGCTTGCAATCCACGACGACATGCCCACAGGCATCGCTCGTCATCAGTGTTTACCCGTGGCGGCCGCGCGAAATGCACCGTCTGGTGGTGCCATTCGTTTCCGCTCAAAAGCCCTGCGGGGCACGGGTTGAGGCAAACACGTCGGCCTTCGGAGGGTCGAAAACGATTTCGTAATACTTATACGACGCTTGCAAATTGAGTATGACGCTGCTATCTTTGTCTCGAAATCGTTTTCGAAAAAAAGTGCCAACGGCGATCATAAGTTCGGTCCCTGTTACCCGCAGTGGGCGGTACATCAGTTTTTTATGAGGCCGCCTCGTGCGGCCGAGAAGCGTGACAAGAACTGCAGACGCGCGACGGCCGCAGACAAATGCCACGTAACTCCACTCTTGCTGACAGCGTGATTCGCGATTAACCGGTATCTCTACTTGATGGTGAGCGTTTTGATAGAACACATCCTGACTGACAAAGCACCGTTGCCGCGCGGGCACTACGCACAAGCGACCAAAGTAAACGGGTTGATATTCGTTTCGGGCCAACTGCCACTGACAGCCGGCGCCAACTCCACGCTCGTCGAAGGTCTCGACGCGCAGGTTCTTCAGGCACTTTCAAACGTGCGAGAAGTGCTGGTGGCGGCGGGAAGCGACCTCAGCCAGCTGCTGAGCGTACAGGTGTTCATTTCCGACATTGAAGTCTGGCCGCGCGTGAACGAGCTTTACCGGGAATTCATCGGTGACCCTGCGCCCGCGCGAACGGTCGTGCCGTGTGGACATCTCCACTACGGTGCAGAGGTGGAAATCAGTGCAATTGCGCTGAGCAATGACGCGCGCTAAAGACCAATCAGATCAATAGCGCGCCGGGTCGAGAAGGCGGTTGGCCGGGTTATCGGCGCGACCCAATCGGCAATCGGCAATTGGGAGCGGCACTGCATACGCAGACCATCTGGAGCATAGGAGATCGAAATGCAAATGTTTGACTGGTATCGGGTGGCCGCGCCAGCGGAACGGCGAACGTTCTGGGGATGCTTTTTGGGGTGGAGTCTGGATACGTTCGACAATCAGGTTCTGGCATTCCTTTTGCCGGTCCTGATGGCGGCGTGGCACTTCTCCAAGACGGAGGCGGGTTTGATCGCCACTTCGTCTTTGCTTGCCGCCGCGTTCGGGGGATGGGTATCTGGAATTTTGAGCGATCGCCACGGGCGCGTGCGGGTATTGACCTGGTCGATCATCTGGTTCACTGCGTTCAGCATCATCGGCGGGTTCACCAATTCTTATTATCAGCTACTGGTCGTGCGAGCGCTGCAGGGTTTGGGATTCGGCGCTGAATGGGCCGTCGGCGCCGCGCTGATGGCAGAGGTGATCAACCCCGCCCATCGAGGGAAAGCGCTCGGCCTGGTTCAGAGCGGGTTTTCGGTAGGGTGGGCGCTTGCCGCAGTCGTCACGGGTTTGCTTCTCGCGTATCTGCCTTCATGGCTCGCATGGAGATCGGCGTTCTGGGTCGGTGTCATTCCCGCACTGATCGTGTTGGCGATCCGCCGATATATTCCGGAGCCGGCAATATTCCGCGAGATGAAAGAGGCGACCGGAAGCAGAACGCTGGCAAGCTGGCGCTCGTCGTTTCGCAAAGATGTCCGGCGTTCGAGCCTTCTTGCCGCGCTGCTGGTTACCGGCCTTCAAGGCAGCAGCTATGCGGTCATGATCTGGTTGCCGACGATGCTGGTTCAGATCCGCCATCTGCCGCCGTCGTCCGTTGCAATGATGGTGACGATGATGAGTATCGGCTCTTTCATCGGACAGGTGGGCTTCGCTTATATCAACGACTCACTGGGCCGCAGGTTCACCGCGATTGGCTTCTGTCTGTTCTCCGCGTTCCTGACTGGCTGTTACTTGCTGGTGCCAATGAACCCGTGGTTATTCGCGCTACTGGGGTTGCCCGTGGGGATGGGAATTAATGGCGCATTCGCGGGCATTGGCCCGATGTTGTCCGAGCTTTTTCCAACACAGATCCGCACTACTTGCATGGGCTTCTCGTATAACGTCGGCAAGTCGCTTGGAGCACTGAGTGTTGCGCTCGTCGGCGTTGCGGCAGAACACCTCGGGTTGGTCGGATCAATCGCGCTGTTCTGCATTATCGGCTATTCCTGTGCGCTGCTTGCGCTGGCATTCCTTCCAGAGACGCGCGGACGCGATCTCTCGAATATTGCGCCGATCGATGATTCGTACGATCAGGCAGATACGTTGGAGCCGGCAACCCCTATACGCAGATAGAAGTATCGATCTTTCCCGAGCGCCCGGACATTCGGTTTTGTTCACCTTGCTTTTGCGCACGTTCAGACATTGGAGATACGCATGAGTTGCAATTCGGGAATCGATGTCGTCGATTCCGGAGCGGAGGTCGAATTTTATGATCCCGCCGCAGGCCATGGTTTGCCCCACGATCCGTTCAAGGCGATCGTCGCTCCGCGCCTGATTGGCTGGATATCGACATGTTCGCCGAGCGGCCAGCCGAATCTCGCTCCGTACAGTTTTTTCGGTGCATTCGCGGCATTCCCGCCGATCATCGGGTTTTGCAGTGAGGGCCGCAAAGACAGCCTCCGCAATATCGAGCAAACGCACGAATTCGTGTGGAATCTGGCGACGCGTCCGCTCGCCGAGCAAATGAACCGAACGTCGGCGACTGTCGCTCCGGATGTCGACGAGTTTCTACTGGCGGGCGTGACACCGGTCGCGGGACGCAACGTATCGGTGCCGCGTGTCGGCGAATCGCCTGCGGCGCTCGAATGCCGGTTGCTGCAGATTTCTCAGCTTCACGATCTGCACGGCAAACCGACGGATAACTGGCTCGTGCTCGGCCAGGTGATCGGCGTGCATATTCTGAAGGCGTATCTGAAGGACGGTCTGTTCGACACGTATGCCGCACAGCCGATCATGCGGGCCGGCTACCGCGGTGATTACGCCGGGATTGGCGAGAGATTTGAAATGATTCGCCCAGTGTCGTGAATTTTTTGAGTCGCTCATAAAAATTCGAAATCGTTTTATACCACCCCATGTTTGTGCTTGGCCGCTAATTGTTGTTGTGCCACCATAATTTTTATCGAAATCGTTTTCGTAAGTGAGAATGACCATGACTCAGACTGACAGCGAAGTGTCCATGATCCGGGAAACCGCGCGCCGTTTCGTGCGCAACCGGCTCGTGCCGCTAGAGCAGCAAATCGAAACAGATGACGATGTAAGTACGCAATTGCTGGCGCAACTGCGTTCGGAGGTTGCCGCGCTTGGTCTGTACGGCTTCAATCTTCCCGAGAGCATCGGCGGACCGGGGCTGTCGGCGGCTGCCAAAGTGGCCATTCTGGAAGAGGTCACGCATACGTCGGTGCCTCTGAGCGAGGTGTTCGGTCACCTTCCGCTGCAACTGACCCAGACCAATGAAAGTCAACGAGCCGAGCTTCTACCGGACATCCTGTCCGGAAAGAAGATCGTCACCTATGCGTTGACCGAGCCCAACGCCGGATCGGACCTCAGCGGGCTTCGTACCCGAGCGGAAAAAGTGGCGGGCGGATGGGTGCTCAATGGCAGCAAGCATTTCATCTCGCACGCCGAGACCGCGGACTACATCATCGTGCTCGCTGTCACTGAACCGTCGGCCGCGTTGAAGAACAAGCTGACCACGTTTATCGTCCGGCGCGGCAATCGCGGTGTAGTGGGAATGACGCGTTACCGGAAGATGGGCTGGCGTGGTTATCACCTCAACGGGTTCACCCTCGAAAACTGTTTCGTTCCCGACGAAGATCTGCTGGGTGAGCCTGACGCAGGTTTTCTCGGCATGATGCAATCGATCAACCAGGACCGGTTGCTGTCGGCCAGCCGCTCACTCGGTCTTTCGTCGCGCGCACAGGCGATGGCCTGCGAATATGCGCTCGAACGCAAGGCATTCGGCGCGAGTCTTTCGCAGCATCAGGGTATCCAGTTCATGGTCGCCGATAACGACGTGGAGATCGAGGCGGCGCGAATGTTGATCCGCGCGGCTGCGGAAATGATCGAGCACGAAGATTCGCGGGCTCACGTCGCTGCATGCCGTGCGAAGCTCTACGCGAGCGAAATGGGATGCAGGGTAACGGATCGCGTGCTGCAGATTTTCGGCGGCATGGGTTACATGACCGAACTGCCGATCGAGCGATTCTATCGTGACGCGCGCGCATTTCGTATCGGCGAAGGCACATCGGAAATGCAGCGTATCCAGATCGCTCGCGCCGCATTTGCCGTGTCCGGAGGGCGTCATGGCATTTGATCTGCTTGAATCGGGCGAGGCCGATCTGGTCGCCGTGCATCACGGCGAAAGAACAATGAGCCGCGGTGAGCTGCGAATCGCGTCGCGAAGAGCAGCTTCGTTTCTGCTCGAGCTGGGGGTAAGGCGGGGCGACACCATCGCCGTCTGGTTGCCGGATGGCGGCGTGTGGCTGCAACTGTTCTTCGCGGCAGCACAGCTCGGCGTGCTGATGGTGCCGGTGAGTACGCGCTTCAAACAGCAGGAAGCCCAACACGTCGTCGATACTGCGAAAGCGCGCGTCCTGCTCGTGCCACGGCGCTTTCTGGATTTCGACTATGCGGGCGCGGCCCGTGAAATTCAAGCGTCCAGCGATGTGTTGCAGCACGTCGTAGAGGTGAGCCAATTCGATGCGTTCGAATGGGATGCCTATGAACCGTATTCGAAATGGGAAGGCCGCGACACGGATCTGTTGTGCACCTTCACCACATCCGGCACAACCGGTCGGCCCAAGCTCGCGGTTCACACTGCAGGGGGCATTGCCCGTCATGCGCGCAATGCCGCTCGCTTCAACGACATGAAGGTCGGCGATGTGGTTCTTTGTGCGCTGCCTCTTTATGGCGTGCTGGGATTCGTTCAGGCGATCGCAGCGCTCGCTTCGGGCGGTACATGCGTGCTGTTGCCTGTGTTCAAGGCGCAAGCGGCTGCCGAAGCCATCGAGCGTCACCGCGTCACCCATTTCTTCGGCTCGGACGCGATGATGGACATGGTGCTGAATGCCGGAGATTCCTCGTTGGCCACATGGCGTCGGGGTGCATTTGCGGAGTATGCGAGCCTCGGTCAAAGCGTGATCGCGCAGGCATGCTCGGCTTGGGGCGTCCGATTGACGGGGCTCTATGGGATGTCCGAATGCCTTGCAATGACCGCGATCGGCGATCGCGACGGCGATGCACAGCAAAGAGGTCTACCCGGCGGTACACCGATTTCCCCCGAGATTTCGTTTCGGATCGTCGACCCGGTAACCGGTGCGCCATTGCCGGACCGACAGCAGGGCGAATTGCAGCTTCGCGGCTATAACGTGATGGCGGGATATCTGAACAATCCCGCCGCGACCGCGGAAGCACTGACACCCGACGGCTGGCTGAGGACTGGCGATCTCGCCTATGCCGATGGTGGCGGGTTTTGCTACTCGGCGCGGATCAGGGACAGCCTGCGTTTGCGCGGTTATCTGGTCGATCCGGTCGAGATCGAGGACTTTCTCGCACGACATCCGGGTGTTGCGGCGGTGCAAGTCGTGGGGGTCCACATCGACGGCGAGGGAGACGTTGCGGTTGCGTTTGTCCGCAATTCCAGCACCCCCGCGACGGAGCAGGAATTGCTCGTCTGGTGCAAGCAGGGGATTGCCGGTTTCAAGATTCCGCGACGCATTCTGGCAGTGGAGTCTTTTCCGCAACAGGACGGCCCCAATGGCGTGAAGATCCTGAAGAGCGTATTGCGCGACATGGCAGCGCAAACTCTTGGTGTTGCTCAACATTCATCTACAACGCGAGAAGTCCATCATGAAGCAAGCTGAAATTCGCTCCGACATCGCGTGGGCGACACCGACGAAGGTCGTCGTTCACGGTCTGGACTTGTGTGAGGACATCGTCGGCAAACTCGACTTCGGACAAATGGCGTTTCTGCAACTGTTTGGGCGATTGCCTGAAGAGCTCGAACTGCGCATGTTCAACGCGATGATGGTCATTCTGGTCGAGCACGGTATTACACCTTCGTCGCTGGCAACGCGCATGACTTATGCGGGCGCGCCTGAAGCGGTCCAGGCTGCCGTCGCGGCGGGCCTGTTGGGATTGGGTTCGGTATTCGTCGGATCGCTGGACAACGCAGCGCGGCTGTTGCAGGCGTCGCTTCCCGATCCCGCCAACGTGCCTGACATCGGCGCGCTCGCCCGTGAGATCGTCCATGACTACCGCGCGCGCAAGGAGATCCTGCCGGGCATCGGACATCCGTTTCATAAGCCGATCGATCCGCGCGCGCCGGCACTATTCAAAGTCGCTGAGGAGACTGGATATGCCGGCCCTTACATTCGCCTGATGAACGCGATCGGGAAAGAAGCCGAGTCACAGCTGAATCGTCCGTTGCCGGTAAACGTGACCGGTGCGATGGCCGCGGTTGCATCCGAAATGAAGATCCCCTGGCAAATTTGCCGGGGACTAGCGGTTGCCGCGCGTTCGGTTGGGCTTGTCGGGCACATCCTCGAAGAAATGCGTCAACCATTCGCTACCGCGCTCTATTTGCGCACCGAACACGAAGCGAGCGCGCATTTGATCCCGAAGGAGTAACAGGAGAGCAGGTATGAATGCCTTCGAATCGGACCGGATGCCATCGACGGCAAACGCGGCTGCGCAGTGCGGTGACTTTCGCTTCTGGACAGAAGAGAAGCTGAGGAACGCCGATACCGATCAGTTCAGACACGTCAACAACGCCATTATCGCGACTTTTTTCGAAGCTGCGCGCATGGAGATCTTTGCGCCGCCATCGATTCGCGCGCTGATGGGCGGCACGAACCTCGCGGTCGTCAGACTGTTGATTGAGTTTAGCGCGGAGGTGCATTTTCCCGGACGTGTGTGTGTCGGAACCACGGTCATCGAAGTCGGAAAGACATCGTTCAAGGTACGACAGGGGTTGTTCGTGGACGCGGACGATCGCTGTCGCGCGAAGGCGGAAGCCGTCTGCGTGCTGGTCCACGGCGAGAGCGGACGTCCGCATCCTGTCACCTCTGAATTGCGCGCCTATCTTCTGGCCAGCAATGGCAAGGAGCCTTTCGCATGAGTGGCAATAAAGTTGTTTACGAACGGCGTGGCGACATTGCGCTGCTGACACTCAATGACCCCGATCGCCGCAATGCGCTGTCGCGGGAAATCGTCCGCGGACTGTCGCGTGCGCTAGACACGGCATTGGCCGAAGGGATACGCGCGGTCGTGATCGCCGCACGGGGGCCGACCTTTTGCGCGGGCGCCAATATCGACGACCTGCGCGACGGATGGATGGAAAGCCCTGCACCTGATGAAGATCCCGCGGTGATGTTCAAACGTATCACGGAATTCGACAGGCCCGTGATAGCCGCTGTTCATGGTGCCGCGGTGGGCGGTGGGATGGAACTCACGCTTGCATCGGATCTCGTTGTGGCAGCCGACTCTGCATGGTTCCGCATGCCCGAACTGGGCCACGGCGTCATTCCGAACACCGGGCTCGCGTTGCTATCGCGCGTGATAGGCCTGCGCCGCGCGTCCGAGTTGATATTGACGCGCCGGCGCGTGCCGGCGGACGAGGCGTTGGCCATCGGCCTCGTCAATCGTGTGTTGCCCGCTGACAAGCTTCTCGGCGAAGCGTTGTTGCTTGCCGGAAAAGTCATCGAATCGGTGCCGCCGGGCGCGCTCAAGGCAGCGAAGCGCAATCTGCTTGCGCACACGGCAATCGACTGGCGCCGCGTCGTCGAGTCGCCGCTCGACGTGCCGAAAGAAGAGTGGCAAGAAGGTCTTGCCGCGTTCAATCAGAAGAGAGCGCCCGACTACGAGCGCTTCTGGGACAAAGTCAGTGACGGTCGCGGCATCCGGATTGAAGGGTGATTCGCCAGGAAAACACGGTCTGTTAAGGAGAGCGATGTGAAAGTGTTGGTTTCGGTTAAACGATCGGTGGACGCCAATGTGAAGGTCAGCGCGAAGCGGGACCAGACGGGTGTCGAACTCGCGAATGTGAAAATGGCCATGAATCCATTCGACGAAATCGCAGTCGAGGAGGCGGTGCGTTTGCGCGAGGCCGGCGTCGCGACCGAGGTGGTCGCGGTGTCGGCGGGCGGCGCACAATGTCAGGAAACGCTGCGCACCGCGCTGGCGATCGGCGCGGATCGCGCCATCCTGATCGAGTCGAACGAAGAGTTGCAGCCGCTGGCAGTCGCGAAACTGCTCAAGGCGGTGGTCGACAAAGAACGGCCTTCGCTGGCTATTCTGGGCAAGCAGGCGATCGACGACGATTCGAACCAGACGGGCCAGATGCTCGCCGCGTTATCGGGTTTGCCGCAAGCGACCTTTGCTTCGAAGCTTGTCATTGCGAACGGCAAAGCGACCGTTTCGCGCGAAGTGGACGGCGGGACCGAAACGCTGGCGCTGATCCTGCCGGCCGTGGTGACGACGGATCTGCGGCTGAACGAACCGCGCTACGTGACGCTGCCGAATATCATGAAAGCAAAGAAAAAGCCGCTGGAGATCCTGAAACCCGGTGATCTGGGTGTCGATGTGACGCCGCGCCTGAAGACCCTGAAGGTCAGCGAGCCGCCAAAACGTGCCGCTGGCGTGAAGGTGGCGGATGTCAGGACGCTCGTCGAAAAGCTGAAAACCGAAGCGAAAGTGCTTTGATACACGGATATGCGGAGAAGGATCAAATGTCGATTCTGGTCATTTCTGAACACGATAACGCGTCGCTGAAAGCAGCAACACTCAACACGATTGCGGCTGCCGCGATCGTTGCGACATTCACGAATCAAGCTGTGCACGTGCTGGTCGCCGGACACGGAGCAAAAGCCGCGGCGCAGGCCGCCGCGAAAGTCGCTGGCGTCACCAAAGTGCTGCTCGCGGATTCGCCGGCATTGGCCGACGGTCTCGCGGAGAACGTCGAAGCCACGGTATTCGGCGTTGCGGGCGGCTATTCGCACATCCTTGCGCCGGCTACCGCCTATGGCAAGAACATCGCGCCACGCATTGCTGCACGACTCGACGTCGCGCAGATCAGCGACATCATTGCCGTCATTGCCGACAACACATTCGAGCGGCCGGTCTATGCCGGCAATGTGATCGCGCAGGTGGAATCAAGCGATCCGGTCAAGGTGGTCACGGTCCGCGCGACGGCGTTCGATCCGGCGTCGTCTGAAGGCGGCAGTGCGTCGATCGAGGAAATTGCGGCTGCGGCGGATTCGGGAATTTCAAAGTTCGTCAGCCGGGAAGTGACGAAGCTGGATCGTCCGGAACTGACTTCGGCGAACATCATCGTGTCGGGCGGACGAGGTCTGGGCAGTGGCGAGAATTACCGAAGCGTGCTGGAACCGCTGGCCGACAAACTCGGCGCGGCGATAGGCGCGTCGCGTGCCGCCGTCGATGCGGGCTATGCGCCGAACGACTATCAGGTCGGACAGACAGGCAAGATCGTCGCGCCGCAGTTGTACATCGCGGTTGGCATCTCCGGTGCGATCCAGCATCTGGCCGGGATGAAAGACTCGAAGGTGATCGTCGCGATCAACAAGGACGAAGAGGCGCCGATTTTCAGCGTTGCCGACTACGGCCTGGTCGGTGATCTGTTCGACTGTGTTCCTTCGCTCCTTCACGAACTGGACTTGGGTTCATGAAGGCGCCAGTTTCAGCATGCTGGAAAGACCGTGCGAACCCGGTCGACATTGGCCGCTTGCAGGGAGTCGCAAGCGCGAATGCTGAGGATGCCAGCCTGTGGCGATGGTTCTCGCTGATGGTGCAGGACTCGCGCATCAGGTGGCGTCTGGCCCATGGAGCCTGGCTGGTGTCGGTCGACCACCGGCACGTGGCGACGGAAACGAGCTTCGACGAGGCAATGCGCGCAGCAAAGGCGAGGGTCGACGGAACCGCCACTTCTTCTTTTAAGGTCAAGCTACGGAGTAGAACATGAGCTTTCGCAGTATCAATCCTGCAACGGGCGAATTGATCGAGGAGTTCCCGCTGCAGACCGACGAAGAAGTTTTCGCGGCGCTGAAAACGGCCGACGAACTTTATCGCGAAGACTGGAAATTCAGGCCGGTTGCCGAGCGTGTCCGGATTGTCGCGCGAGCTGCGCAGATCCTGCGCGAGAAGCGCGACGAATACGCGAAGTACCCGACGCTCGAAATGGGCAAGGTGGTTCGCTTCGGGTACATGGAAATCGATCTGGTCGCTGACATTCTGGATTACTACGTGCAAAACGGCGAGCGGCTTCTGGCCGCGCAGTCGTTGCCGGGAGAACCGGGCGCTACGCTGGTATCCGAGCCGATCGGTGTGATTCTCGCGATCGAGCCATGGAATTTCCCCTACTACCAGCTCGCCCGTGTCGCTGCGCCTCAATTGATCGCAGGCAACGTCGTGCTGATGAAGCACGCGGAAAACGTGCCGCAGTGCGCGCTCGCTTTCGCGAGGCTGTTCGAGGAAGCCGGAGCGCCGAAGGGTGCGTATACCAATCTCTTCTGCAGTATCGAGCAGGTCGCCAGTCTGATCGACGATTTCCGCGTGCGCGGTGTTGCACTGACCGGCAGCGAAAGAGCAGGGGTTTCGGTCGGTGAACGCGCCGGGCGAAATCTCAAGAAAGTGATCCTTGAGCTGGGAGGTAGTGACCCCGCTCTGATTCTGCCGGGTGCGCCGATCGAACATGCGGTCGAGCAGTGCGTGATGGGCCGCACGTTCAACTCGGGACAAGGCTGCGTCAATATCAAGCGCGTCATCGTGGTCGGCAAGGAGCGTGGCGAGCTGATGCTGGCTGCGCTGAAGGAGCGCTTTGCGGCGATCAATGTCGGCGATCCAGGGGACGAGGCGACCCTACTCGGCCCGCTCGTCAGTGAGCGCGCGCTGGAAGGTCTGCTCAAGCAGATCGCGGACGCCGAGGCTGCCGGAGCGCGAGTCGTTCATGGCGGCAAGCGGGTCGATCGTCCCGGTTTCTTTCTCGAGCCGACGATCATCACGAATATCACCGAAGACAATCCGCTGTTTCAGCAGGAGGCATTCGGCCCGGTGTTGTCGTTCTATGTCGTCGATAACGAGGAAGAAGCGATCGAGCTGGCCAATGCGACGAAGTACGGGCTCGGAGGCTATGTGTTCGACGCGGATATCGCGCGTGCAAAACAGGTTGCGTCGCGCATCGAGTCGGGGATGGTGTACATCAATTCGTGTTTCGTCGACTCGCCGGGGCTGCCTTTTGGCGGCGTCAAGAATGCTGGTTTCGGTCGTGAGTTGTCGGAATTGGGCATAGGAGAATTCCTCAACCGCAAGCTCGTCCGGGTCGCCGGCGCAGCCTGATCGCCTCGCGGGGCGGCGCCGTTGTCGCTGCGCGAGTTTGTGGCGATAAGCATCGCCATTCGTCCACGGAGGAGCCTGCCGGTTCCTCCGCAATTTTTTGGTCCGGTAGATAAATCATGCAGATTCGCAAAGGTGGCTGCTTATGCGGCGCGGTGCGTTACGTCATCAAGGGTGAACCGTCGGCCGCCGCAATATGTTATTGCAGGCACTGTCAGAAAGCGGGCGGAACATTGTTTTCCTTCAACCTGTTAGTGAGTGAAGCCGACTACGAGCAGGACGGGCAGACAATGGTCTATGAAGACAAGGGCGATAGCGGTCAGCCCTCTTATCGGCATTTCTGCGGGAATTGCGGTTCTCCGATCATCACGAAGGTGGCGATGCTGCCGGCGCAGGTTCTGGTAAAGGCAGGCACGCTCGATAGCATGGACGGCCTGCAGGCTCCTCAAATCGAGATCTACACGGCGCGCGCCGTGCAATGGCTCGCACCTATCGCTGGCACTACGCGCTTTGCACTGAGTCCGTGACGCGTTGAGTGGGCGCGACCGTGCAGATCTTTGCGATGCGTACCCGCGGCCGGATCTGCTTCCGGACATGGCCTCCGCACTGGAGGCGTTGCGCAGTCGCGGCGCTCCAGTTGGAAACTTGTCTAGTGGCTCTGCAGAATCCATACGCAGGGTTGTCGCCATCTCGATCTGTAAAAGCACTTTTCCCACCGGGTCAGCACGGAACCCATACGAGCATACTAGCCACGGGCGGCCGCCTATGAACTCGGCGAACAGACAATCGGCGCATCGCGAGAAGCGATCCTGTTTTCATGGCCGATGGTTCGTATGCAGCTGGCGCTAGAGACATCCGGTACACGGTCGCATGGATCAATCGCGGCGGTAGCTTCTTTGAAGAACTGGAAGTTCGGCCGGACATTGAAGTGCGTTCTCTCGCGGCACAGTCCGGATGGTTGCGTGAAAGCGATCTATCGAGCATCGTTGAGCGCCGGTGCTGTCCTGGCATGGACGGCGCGCTCCCCAACAAGTCGACAGATATCAACTCCCCTTATAATCGGGCGGCCGGCGCTCGGTGAATGCGGTGACGCCCTCGCGCGAGTCACGACTCATCAGTAGTTCTCTCTGCAATTGCGCTTCCTGGAGCAGACCTTCCGAGAGATCGAGGCCATAGCTTGCGATGACCGCGCGGCGCGCGGCAACGACCGCGAGCGGACCATTCGCGACGAGCCGGCGAGCGATCGTCAGCGCGGTTTGCTGCAACTCCTGTGCGGATACCAGTTCGGTCACGAGGCCATGATTGAGCGCGAAGTTGGCGTCGAAGGTATCGCCCGTCAGGATCATCCTCATCGCGACGCCCATGCCCGTGACTTTCACGAGTCGTTGTGTGCCACCGCCGCCGGGGAGAATGCCTAGCTTGACTTCGGGCAACCCAAAACGCGATTCAAACGTGGCCACACGGATGTCGCAAGCGAGAGCCAGTTCGAGGCCACCGGCCACGCAAAACCCGTCGATCGCGGCGATCGTCGGCTTGACGACGTCTGTGGCGCCAGTCAGGCCACCGAAGCTGATGATCGAGGTCGGCGCATCGCTCGCCGCGATCCGACGCCTATGCGGCAGGTAGTCGCCGATATCGGCACCGGTGCAAAACGCGCGTCCTCCGATGCCGGACAGGATGGCCACCTTTAACTGCGGGTCTTCATTGAAACGCCGGAACGCGCGCGCGAGGTCGCGATCGTGTTCCACGTCGAGCGCGTTGTGAAGCTCGGGGCGGTTGATGACGATATGAGCAATAGCGTGATCGATGATCTGGAAGTCGATGGACATCAATGTATCGTTGAAGTCAGCGCCCGGCCATTGCGTGTGATCCTGAGCAGTGACACGGGCTGAGGTGTGGAAAGGGGGCGCACGCACAATGCCGTCGGGGCATGCGATCTACCGCATATGATCAGCGCACGCTGTTGGGCGGCCTTCGCAAAACATATCGCTCCAGCCATTCGAGCGCGGAATTCAGACATACGCCGATGATTCCGACGATAAAGAGCAACGCAAAGACGGAGGGAGCATCGAAGTCGCGTTGAGCGGATAGAAGCATGCCGCCGATGCCGGGCAGTGTCGCCAGCATTTCGACCAGAAGCGCAACAATGATCGCCAGCGGCACTGCGACGCGCAGTCCGGCGATCATGCCGGGCAAAATGCATGGGGCGTAGATGTTGAGCAGCATACTCCGCGCGGAAAGTCTCAGCGTGCGGCCTGTGCCGGTCAAAGTCGGGTGAATCGTCCGGGTTGCGTGCAGCACATTGAGCAGGACCGGCCAGAGCGTCGCCAGCGTGATGACCGAGACTTCCAGTCCGGCGCCGGTGCCGATCAACAGCATCGCTGCGGGAACGATTGTCGGCGGCGGGATCGAGCGAAGAAATTCAAGTGTCGGCGTGACGGCTTCGGAGATGGCAAGCCGCGCGCCGAGGATCGCGCCGATCACCGTGCCGATCACGCCCGCGACTACGGTGGAAAGCACGACGGTCTTCAGCGTCGCTAGCACCGATAATTGAAGATCGCCTGTTGCGAGCATCGTGGCTGCTTGCGTCAACCAGGCTTGCGGTGCCGGTGCAACGGGTGATGACGGGTCTCCCCACGCGCACCATGCGCTTAACAAGGCAACCGGCAGGACGAGGCCGGCAAGCATACGAGATATGTAGTTCACGGATGACTTTCCTTTCAGTTTCGCTGGTACAGGCCAGGAAGCAGGCGTCCGACTGCGAAGTCCAAAGCGAAGTTCGCGAACACGCCGAGCATTCCAATGGCAAAGAGATAGGCAAACATCTCGCTCGCTTTCATTGCTTCCTGCGCGCTGACCAGTCCCCATCCGAGGCCGGCCGGATTGCCCACCATCTCGGCTACGACGCTCACTACGAGGCAAAGACTGAAGCTGAGTCTCGCGCCGACGAGAATCTCCCGAAGGGCGGCCGGGATGACGACGCTCCGTAGCGCATGAGATCTGCTGAGGTGCAAGGTGGCGGCGACTTCGAACATTCTGGAGTGCAGTCGCTCGATGCCTGACTTGCTGCTGAAGAGCACGGGCCATGCGCTCGCAAACACCGTGACGCTAATCTCGGTTTGCAAGGAGAATCCGAATACCAGAATCGCGAGCGGAATCAGCGCGACGGCGGGCACGGGTCTCAGCAGTTCGATAAAAAGCGAGAAAATGAGGCGAAGCTTTGCCGAACTGCCCAGTGCCATCCCCAACGGTATGCCGACGACAAGGCAGATGCCCCAAGCCGCGAGCGCCGCGCCAAAGGTATGCAATGCGTCGGCGGGCAGACGTCCGCTCACCAGCGCATCGAGCAGAGCCTCGCCGATTTGCACGGGCGCCGGCAGAACGTTAAGCCCGTCGGAGGTGTTAGCCGCCAGTTGCCAGGCTGCCAGTAGCGCGATGGGCAGCAGCCACTGACACCCCTTGCGCGAGAGGGGCGTCATCGCGCGGCTCCGTGTAGAAGGTTCAGAAGCTCGTGGCGCGCCTGCAAATATTCGGGCATTTCCTTCGTGGAAATCTGATCGCGCATTGCGGGGAGTGCGGGGCGTATCTCCGACGCGATTCTTCCTGGAGAGCCGGCCAGCAGCACGACCCGGTCTCCCAGATAGATTGCCTCGTCGACATCATGGGTGATGAATACGATGGTGGCTCCGGTGCTGGCCTGGATATGGCGCAACTGGTCCTGCAGTTTCGCTTTGGTCATCGCATCGAGCGCGCCGAAGGGTTCGTCCATCAGCAGGACCTTCGGCTGCAGGGCCAACGCGCGCGCGATTTGCAGCCGCTGCTGCATGCCGCCGGATAGCTTGGCCGGATATTCCTTCTCGACATGTTTGAGACCGACCAGCGTCAGGGCCGTGTCGATGCGCTGGTCGAGTTCCGCTCCGGAGATCTTTCCCTCGATGCCGAGCGCTACGTTGCCCCTGACTGTTCTCCATGGCAGCAACGCGTTGCCATAGTCCTGAAACACCGTCACGACGCCCTCGGGCGGTCCGCAGAAAGTCTTGCCCTCATACAGGACTCTGCCGCCCGTCGGTTCGCAAAAGCCGCCCAAAGCACGCAGCAACGTTGTCTTTCCCGTACCCGACCCGCCGACCAGGCAAAGAAATTCCTGGCGGCCGATACGCAGGTCGATGCTTTGGAGAATGACTTTTTCTCCGCTCGCCGATGTCAATCTGACTTCGGTCTGGTCACAGAAAAATGCAGGTGGGTTCATATTTATCCATCAAATTGGCTGTTGTATCGGGCGCAGCCGATGCGCCGGCTAGAACCGATTGGTTACACCCACTTCGACGCCCGTCTGATTGGCGCCGGCGACCACACCGGAACCAAAGCCCGCGACGCCGAGGTTCGATCCATGACTGTTCTTCACGTAGCTGATTGCTGCGTAAAGGTTGGTGCGTTTCGAAAGAAAATAGGCGGTGTTGATGCCGAAGTCGATCGGATGCTGGCCTGCCGATACGATGTCCGTGTAGTAAGTCGCCGCGGAAATGATCAAGGCAGGGGTGGCGTGATACTGGAGTCCGCCGTAGTACATATTGGAGCGCGCGGCAGTGGCAGGAATGGAACTATTGAACCACTTGTATCCGGCGAATAGTGTGAGCGGTGAAATCACCCGATAACTGAGTCCGGCGCCAATGCGTTGCTCCTTGTTGCTTTGCGTGACAGTCGATGTGCCACGGCGCATCTCGTACACGAGAGCCGCCAGAATCGGGCCGGCGGCATAGCTCACCCCGCCGCTGACTTCCTGGCCGACGCGGAACTCGCCCGGAACCTGTGCGCCGTTCGGGATGGTTGCGTCGTAACCGGTGCTGAAAAGCGCGTCGAAGCGCAAAGGTCCAGTCGAGGTGACGTATTTGACGGAGTTGTCCGCCCGGTTCGCGTACTGGGCGTCCTGGGCGACCAGCGACCAGTTGTAATAGCCGAGCGGATCGAGTTGCGTGAAGTAGTCGAAGAGGGGAACGTTCTGACGACCCAGCGTTATCGTCCCGTACGGTGTCTGAAGGCCAACGAACGCTTGCCGGCCAAACAGACGCCCGCCCTGTTGAAGCGTACCGTTTGCGATATTGAAGCCGCTTTCAAGCGTGAATACTGCTTTGATCCCGCCGCCCAGGTCTTCCTTGCCCTGAATCCCGAACCGGTCACTTACATCACCACCGGTAATCATCTGAACCACGCTTTGATTCTGGCCGCCGCTTTTTCCCGCGTTGGTGACGTACGCAATGCCACTGTCGACAATGCCGTAGAGTGTCACGCTCGACTGCGCATGGACGGCGGCTGCAGCTGAAACGATTATCAAACCTGCTGCGTACCGGGTAAGACGGACTGTCGCTGCCGGATACCGATATTTCATTACTGCGTCTCCAGTGTTTTTTTGAGGGGCTCCACTACCGCGTCTGCGCTAGTTGACGCTCGATCCCGCTGCGCCCACGTTGCCGCTAATCACACCGGCGGCGAGTGAAGCCCGGATCCAGATTTCGATATCGTTATCGTCGAGGTGCGTGTGATAGGCAGGCAGGCGCGTGGAATTGGCGATTTCGTTCGGCAGGTGCGTCCATTTCGCAAGTACCGCGCGGGATGCTTTGTCGTTCTTCTGGATGTACTGAATCGCATCGTTGAGCGCGGCGCGCCATGCGACGAGCGTCGCATGATTCAACCTGGCCCACTGACCGTTGGCCATCCAGCAAGTCAAAACCACGGGGTCGCCGACGGAAAGCATCGGATCGCCGAGGCTATTGACGCCTTTCTTCATCGATGCGGATGCGTATGGTTCGACGATCTCCGCGGCGGCGACGCGTCCCACAGCCAGCTGGTCACCCATATTTGCAAAGGACATCTCCTGAAAACGAATGCCCTTCGGGTCGATGCCGCGCTCGCGGAGCGCGTTTAGCGTAGCAACGTGAATCACCCCGTTCAGCGATGGCGTGGCGACGACTTGTCCTTTGAGATCGGCCATGCTCTGTATCGGGCCGTTCGCCGTGACCACAAACCGCATCTGCTGATTCGACGACCGCTCCTGTGTATTACCTGAAATGCCGACGATATCGAGCTTCCTGAGCCGTGCCTTGATGATATCGATCGGCGTGCAGCCCGATATCTCGAACTGCCGGCCCAGCGCGCCAACGACGGACGAAACGTTTTGCACGGTCGTGATGTCGACGTCCAGCCCATGCGCGTCGAACATGCCTTGGTCCTTGGCGACCCATAACGGTAGCCATGCTGCCGAGACGACGGACGCAACGCGCACTTTCGTGCGGGTGGGCGTATCCGCCCTCGCAGCGTAAGGAAGGACGAGGGAGGCGGCCAGCAGGGCAAAAGCCAGCAAACGGAACAGGTAGGACACAGTGTCTCCTCGGTGAACTGATGGGCCGCATCGACGGGTTTGGGTGCGGGAAGCTTTGAGTAAAGAACTGCTCCGCCGAACGAAAACGATTTCGGTGTAAATGCTAGAAGTTTAAATAATAAGAGTCAAGGTCGGGTTAACTCGGTCGAAAGCGATTTCGAAAAAAATGGATCAAATGGTTTGTGTCCGCCCAAACTCGGTGGCACGCCGGCCGTCTTTGGAAAGACGTGCGGCGAGGGTGGGCACGTATCCGGGCTTGGCCCTGCAAGACATGGGGGCGGCTTTGCAGCGATGCAGTGGAAGAGATTCGGGCGTCTATCCGCACGCTCACATCGAGGTGCATCTCGCGGGCGAACTCGGGAGCACATGGGACGGCACACGTGCAAGCCAGGCGCGGATGGCGTCGAGATCGTCATCGGTGCCGATCTGGCGGCGTCCGGTGGCGCGGTTCGCGCCGTTGCGGCCGTCCAGGTTGTCGGGGAGCGCGAGCGTGCCGAGAGGGCGAGGCGTGATGAGGGTGGATTCCATGGGACGTTGGTCGGCTTGCGGCTACCACCCAGACCCAGCAATTTCCACACCGCGCTCTTTCGGGCCCGCACCTGGCGCGGCGAAATGGCCAACGATTCGGGTGGCGCCAGGGCGCAGCCGTGCGCGACCCGGCCTCGTGTGTCCAGCTGGACGCGAGCACGAGGGTTCGTCCATTGCGCAACTAACCGCCTGCGCCATCCTCACCCTGCATCCGCCGGTTCCCGGCGCACCGCAGCGGCAGGCAGGGCAAGCGAGATTTTTCCGAGGAGGTGAGGTTTCATGCGGGTTGCACTGGAGCGGAGCGCCCGGCGTGTTCTTTCTCGTAACAAGGCCCGAAAACGGGCGTATTCCGAGACAGGAATGCATGGAACCCAAGCACGCCAAAATCCTCACCCCCGCGAAATTCCGCCACCTTCTGTGCGTCGCCGAAGCGACCAGTCGCTTTTCTGAGCGCGACACCTTGATCCTCTTGCTCGGCATCACATGCGGTATGCGCGTGACTGAGATTGCGCGGTTAGAAGTGCATCATGTGCTCTCAAAGTCGGTCACCAGGAAGGAAGAGATCGGGTTGCCTGGCTCGATCACCAAAGGCTGTCGTTCGCGCTGCGTGTTTCTCTCGCACGTGAAGGCAGTCGAGGCGTTGGATCGCTATGTCGAGTGGCGATATCGCCGTGGACATGGGATGTCACTGGATCGCCGTGAGTACCGTGGTCTTATGCCCCGCACAAGGCTGATCGTCACGCAGAAGGGTGGCGCATTCGAGCTGAGCACGAAGCGTCGCGTCAATTTCGAGGGCGACTTGGTCGAGTATCTGGCCGCCGATAGTCTTCAGAGCTACGTGACCGGCCTGTACCGTGCCGCCGGGCTCGGGGCAGGTTACAGCAGTCACACTGGCAGGAGGACGTTCGCGAGCCGCTTGATGGCGAACGGCCATTCGCTCGAAATGGTGCAGATTCTGTTGGGACACGCTCGACCATGTTGCGCCGTATCTGGAAGTATCGCAGCGAGAGCTCCGTGCAGCTGTCGCTGCGGTCAACCTATCCGATTGAATGCATTTTGCATAAGCTTTAATCAGGCCCGTCGTTTGGATATACAGATTTGGGTGCAGATGCCGATAAGGAAGGGTTAGGCAAGAGACGGCAGCGACGTTCAGAGTTTGGCCAGAGGCACTTCTTAGAGTCACCAACAGCGGAACATACCGATGAAGGTACACCATAACGCCGAGAAGCTTTGCGCATGGATGCGTCAGTATGGTGCGGCGACAGTCAAGCAGATCGCGGCAAGCGGGACGTTGAATTCGCGCGCAGCGTCAGATGCAGTTCAGTACGCGGTTCGTCACGGCGTGCTTGAGCGCGTTAAGCAGTCTGGAGCCACCCCCAGTGAGCGTGTCCAGTACCAATTGACAGGACGTGAGCTCCCGGTGCTGAAATCCGGTCCAACCGCGCCTTCGTTCGATGCGCTATTGTGTGCGTGGGGCATTCCTCAAAAACCGCCGATCGCCCGCGCGGGGTTGTCGCACAGGGTTGAAGTCGCCGACTGCAATTTGGAAAACTAGGAAACGTAAAAGATACGCACCCACGCGGGCGAGTACGAACGAAGGAACAAAGAATGAAGAAAGCAATTTGTATGGCGGTAGCTCTGCTATCCGTTGCGGCCGGCAACGCTCAAGCGGCAGGCTGTTTGAAAGGCGCGGCCGCTGGCGCCGTAGCAGGGCACGTGGCAGGGCATCATGCAGTTGCCGGCGCAATCGTCGGTTGCGCAGTAGGTCATCACATGGCGAAAGAGCAGAAGCGGAAGGACGCGGAGGAACGTGCCGCGGCGCCGGTGCGTTAAACAACGGCGCGGAAAACGGGGGCGACTTTGTCCGAGCTAGGCGCGTTAAACCCTGCTGAAGCCGAAAACTCGTCGCGCGCTCGCGCTACCGAGGCGCTGTACGCCGTCGCGGGAAACGGGAGGATAGTGCACGTGTCGGAGGTCGAGCGTGGTCGAGCATGTGGTTGTTTCTGCACGGCATGCAACGGTTCCGTGATCGCGAAAAAGGGGAAACGCAACGCGTGGCACTTCGCGCATGATGCCGCTGGAAATTGTGCGACGGCTGCCGAGACGGCCCTGCATCGCGCCATAAAGCAGGTCATCGCTGATGGAAGCGTTCTGGCAGTGCCTGAACTCACGGTTGAGGAAACTGCGACATTCGACGGATACGAGAGAAGTGCATCGCGCACCCTAGCGCGAAGACGCGTCACCTATAGTGCCCCGCGCCTTGAAGTGCGTATTGAGGATATTGTCGCCGACTCCGTCGTAACCGTTGCGGGGCGCGACCTCATAGTGGAAGTGGCAGTAACGCATCAGGTCGAGGCCGATAAAGCCAGCAAGCTCGGTAAGCTCGGCATTGCAGCGATCGAACTCCTTGCGTGGCAATTGAATCGGGATGTTGACTGGAATATGCTTCGTGCGTTTGTCCGAGACTCATTCGAAAACCGCATTTGGCTTCACAACGGCCGAGAGCCGGTACAACGGCAGCTCGCCTATATGGACGCGCTACAACACGCAAAGAAGGCTTCGGCCTACGATCGCCGATTGAAATCACGAGCGGTCGAAACTTCCGCGGTCGGTGTACAGACGAATCTGAGCCCGATTCATGTTCATCAGTGGGCTATCGATAAATTCAAGCGGCTCTGGGCCACGTATGGTAGCGGCACATTGACGCGGCTTGATCTCGACAGGAAGGCTGCCGGGTATGTCGCTCGGTGGTCAGAGGCAGACGCGGCGGGCGACCCATCCGCCTATTTCGATCTTCTGGTCGAGTGGGTTCGGGAACATACCGATTCGATAGTGCAAGTGGCATAGTCGAGGACCATCGGAAAACGCTGGCGCTCGTGCGCCGCAACGCCGGCCGGTAGTTGGTGTAGATGCAGTCGGGGGAATAGCTGTGGACCACTCGTATCGTTATTCATTGCTCGTCGTGGGTGCATGCGTCACATTGCTGACGTCGGGCTGCGTTTTCGAGCGCGCTCAGACCGCCGAGGCTGCGAAGTCGCAGATGATCGGCCTTTCCAAAGGTGACGTACTGGCATGCATGGGCGTCCCGCAAGCGAAAGTCGCTGAAGGCAACGTCGAAGTCTGGAGCTACCGTTCTGGCAACGGCCGAACCGACACTTTCAACAATGCCTATTCGAACACGATGGGCAGTGCGGTTGGTGCTGCCGAGGCGACACGTGTTGGGAATTCAGTGTACGCCACTGGCGCTGCTGCCGGCTCGAGCCAGACCAACTCTTTCGGTCACTCACTGACACGCCACCGGTCGTGTACGGTGTCCGTGGTGATGACCAACGGTGTGGTTTCTCGGGTGAACTACAGCGGACCGACTGGAGGCGCACTCACAAAAGGCGAGCAATGCGCCTATGCCGTTGAGAACTGCGTTAAGTGATAGGAAAACAGAGCCATGACGAACGCGAACTATTGGAGCTTGATCCAGAACGAGGCCGGGGACCGCTTCGCATGCCAACGCGAGGTCAATGCAACGCACGAAACCGGTCAGTGGCACTCCAAACGCTGAGGCGGCCGCGCGTGAATTGGACGAACTGAACAACAGGCTGAAGAAGAAGCCGCAGCGCTCGAACGGATGCTGCCCGACCATCTTCGATAAGCCACGGAAAACTACGACATGACCGTCATCGAATACCGGGGATACAGAATAACCCCCGCGTCATATGAGAACAGCGATATGCCAGGGTACTGGTTTCCGTTGGCCGTTGTTGATTCTCCTTCTGGAGACAGCACGCGCGTCGCCTTGCAGCCAGCACGCGGGATTGCGAAAGCCGATGCGGACGTCGCGGCGATGAACGAGGCAAAGCGTCGCGTGGCAGCCAACAATCTGTGACTCGGAAATCCAGATCGGCATGCTTGTTTGCGTCGAACACGCATACGGAGCCATTGAGCTATGTCGCAAGGATGGGTGTACGTTTTGTCCAACTCTGCCATGCCAGGGTTGCTGAAAATCGGATTTACTACTTTACCGGTAGAGGAGCGGGTGTCGGCACTTTCGACGACTGGTGTTCCCGGTACGTTTATCGTTGAGTTCAAGTGCGAAGTCGATCACGCTGCACTGCTGGAACGAGAACTGCATCACGCGCTTTCGGATGCGCGGTTGCAAGCGGAACGTGAGTTCTTTCGCTGTGAGGTGGGTACGGTTGTTGAGGCGATAAAACGGTTGGTCGACGCTCCTGACGCCCAATATGTCGTGCACGCCGTCGGTGGTGCTTCAGTGCACACACAGTTTTCTGTCAAGGGCGGACCGGCTTCAAGCCAAACTGCGATGGCCCATGAAGACGGGGATAATTTGCCGTCCACACGACGTCTTGGTTTTGCGACAAAGTTCGTCGAAATAGTGTGCCCCCGCTGCGCCACAAAATTTTCTACGACGCTTATACGATACGAGCTGAGAGCACGTTGCCCGACCTGCTACACGTCGGTCGCCGCTGATGTGGCGTGGTGAACCGGGTCTCATTGGTGAGGCCATCCAGCGCCGCTCGGCACTAATTCTCGCCAAGAATGTGATAGAACGAGCACGTAACAGGACGGAAAACGGAATGCGCGATCTACGGGCGATAACTGGAAGCGTTGCTGTGACCGCCGCTGATGTCACTTGCAGGCCGCCGTCCGATGGGGAGAGCTTCGTGTCGACGGCACGGCAACTCTGGTATGGCGCGCGCGCACTTGCGGAAAGCAAGGTTGAGACTGCACTTCCCGGCGCCCTGCTCGCTGCGCAGGCGCTGGAGGGGGGGCTGAAGGCATTGCTTTGGACAACGGGGCGGCGTGCGTCAGATCTGAGGGGGAGGCCGTTCGGACACGACCTCGATGCACTATGGCAGGCCGCGGCTACGGGAGCAATGTCCAACTCCCCGCCCGCCTGGTGTTCATGCCTGAACGCGCTCCATGCCGCGCCGTTCCACGGCCGCTATCCGAGCGGTTTGAACGGGTTCCTGGCTCCGAATGCGAATCAAGTGGTGATCGACATTGACCACGTCTTGTCGCTCACAGAACAAGCTGTCAAGGTGGTACCTTGGCGTCAGCCCGGCGAATAGGAAGACGACGGTGATCTCTGACAAGACGCGACAGGTTCGTTTTGACCACGGCCGCTGGCACTTTGAACTCATCGAAGCGCTCGGCTGCTCCGATACTTTACTGCGCTTCTGCTCAGATGAGTGCGCAATTCAAACATATTTGCTTGGCACTGGTCGACCGCAGCACGTCGGCGAGGACGGAAAGCTAACTGCGTTGGACGACGCAGCCACGTCAAGGTTTGTCGATCCCATAATGGATTCGATCGAGGCGGCGATCGCCGCCTATAAAAGGCAACTGGTGGTTGTAGTCTCAACCATCACTGAAGCAGCAATCGCGGAAGCGTTTACGGTTCTTTTCACCTATCGGCCGTTAGTCATGAAGGATCTTGAGATCAATGACCAAAGCCTTCATTTGTCGGTACCTTTGGAGGACTTGGTTGGGGCAAGCGATCTATGGTCTCTATGTTCCGGCATAGTTGAGCGAGCTGTAACAGCAGCGACGCAGGGTAAAAAGCTATCGGTCCTGAAGCGGCTAGAACGACTGTTCAAACGCAGGATCAGTGGAGTGGTGAGAGAGAGCTACCTAGCGCTAGTTGACCAGCGGAATCGCATCGTTCACGATAATTGGCGGGGTGACTTCACTCGTACAGAACTCAGAGAGTACTTCGATGCAGGTTGCGATTTCGTGGAGGAGCTCGGCAAATTGGTGGCGGCGCGGGCGCTCCCGGTTCACGACCCAATGCATCGATTTGTAGACCTACCGCACTAGCCGACTGGCGGCTCATGACCAGGACAGGAAGCGCTATGGACGATATAACCCAAGACGAACTGAGAGAATGGGCTCGCATCGTCTGCGAGCAGCTAACGCCGACCGAACAGACTTTCGTCTCACCTGAGGCGGTGAAAGCCGTGCTTCGTGTCGTGCACAGTTCAACGATGGTCCCGCTGGCCAGGCAACTGCGGGAGATCGCCGCGCAAGCGCGCGAAACAAAACAACCGTGACGAGTCGGAAAACGGGGAAGATTATGACCAATCTCGCAAGTGTACTCCCGCAGCTGTTGCCTGCAGCGATCAGTTGGGCTGAGGAACAAGAGCGGCAAGCCTTATCAACAGGGGTAGCACTGATGCCGCAAGGCATCGCTGACGCACGCGCCCTCGGTGTTAGAGAGCCGGAGAAAATCCGCGTGGTCATCGCGCCAAGGCTGCCGTTGCCGGATGACGCATGGTTGCGAAACGTCGCTGTGAGTACTGGGTTGCTCGGACCAGGTTTTACGGGCCTTACATTAGGATACGCAATCTTCATCGTTCACGGCCACTTGACACGCCAGCTGCTGACACACGAATGCCGGCATGTCCAACAGTACGAAGTGGCGGGCTCGATTGCTGCGTTTCTGCCCGCGTATCTCCAGCAGATCGCTACGGTCGGATATCACGCAGCGCCATTTGAAGTTGACGCCCGAGCATACGAGATTTATTAACCATCGAAAAACTCAGAAAAAGGATCTTTGATGAGACTGCCCGGATTGGTAGAGCAAGAGGATATGGAAATCGTCTCCCCGGAGGGGGAGTTGCGTTGTCGCATCAAGGGTTCGTTTACTGGAACTATGATCTTGATCGACGACACAAGCGCGGATGTTCGGACCGGCGATGAGATTCGGCGGCAACTCCCCAACGGTAAGCAAGAAGTCTTCACGGTAGATGATCCAACGTTCTACAGTAGCGGCCCATTCGGCGCGCACTACCAAGTGAAGGTTTCTCGTCCTAAAGTCTTCGATAGGCACACGGGTGGACACTACTCCGTGAACGTAAGTGGCAACAACGCCCGCGTCAACATCCACTCGAGCGATCACTCAGTCAACGTTGTGTCAGCCAGCGATATCTTCGGCCAGATGCGAGAGAAAGTTGAAAGCGGGATCGGTGCTTCGCCTGAGAGGGACGCGTTGTTGGATGCCATCGCGCGCTTAGAGTCGGCGAGGCACGACAAGGCTTCTTTCTCGCAACACTATCAGGGCTTTATCAGTTCGGCCGCGGCACATATGACGATCGTCGCTCCGTTTCTACCAGCCTTGGGAGAAATGCTCGCGAAATTGCATAGCTGAGCCATAGGAAAACAGGCAGAAGGACATGAAGCTGTTTCTTGATGACGAGCGCCCGACGCCAGCGGGCTGGCATCGAGTGTATTGGCCGTCCGAAGCCATCCGGCTCCTTGACGCAGGGGGCGTGACAGAACTCAGTTTGGACCATGACTTGGGCGATGACGCGCGCGGAATGGGCTACGACGTCATTGTCTGGATCGAGGAGGCAGTCGCGCTTCGAGGATTCATGCCTCCAGTGATCATGATTCACTCTGCGAACCCGTCTGCGGCGGAGAAGATGCAAGCCGGCGTCCAAGCGATTGAAAGGTTCATGCGCGAGCGTTCTATCCATCGTGACGTCCGGACTTGAGTACCGCGAAACAAAAGAGCAATCGATCAACATGGGCGAAACTCTCACAAGCAGCGAGACTGACAGCCACGCACTCGCGTTGGCGCAGAGCTATCTCGATATTCTCACCGCTAGGGACCTTGCCGTCTTCGATGGTGCGCAGGGCCTTTCGGGGCTATTCCTTCCCACTGTTCCAGCTAGCTTTGCGGCTGCGAAGCACCGTCTACTCGTTGTGGGTATGGAAACGAAGGCGTGGCGAGATAAAGAATGCAAGTTCAAGCAGGGAAACGTGCCCACAATTGACGCTGTTTTCGAGTCGATGCGGTCGCACAGTCGGTGGCTGGAGCGTCCACCCGAACGTCACAAATTCCTTCAGTTCTTACGCCAGGTGAAACGGTCGATGCATACCGCCGCCGCAAGGCCGGCGACAAACAGAATGCACGGCGGCGTCAATTACACGACAACAAACCTAGCAATCCGTTCAGCGGCCAGTTGCCTGACGACGGCAACGTTGCGCAGTAACGATGAGCGTCAACTATCCACCCTCGCACCTCTACGGGTACTTCGGTCTCGCTCGTCTACAGGGGCCTTGGTAGTGACTTGCCGTGTACGAAGGCGTGATGTCTCGTCCGAGAGCCCGTTGCGGGAGATCTGCACGGCGGGTTCGATGAGCGGGGTGTGAAGGCGGAGTTATGGCCAGGGTTAATAGGGCACCGCCAGACGAAAGAGGCGGCAACAGACAAACCCCGCCTACCGCCCCCGCGTCACACCTCGACTCTACCGACCACGCCGCTAGCACAACCGCCACGATGAGGCTCGGGACGCTGCCTCCATGCGTAGATGCCGGCGAGTGGATGGAGACGCGGTTGCCTCCGTCGAAGAAAAGGCGAATGGCAATCGCGAGCTATATTGGTAATGTGATGGCTATCAAAAAGAAGATTCATAGTCAGGAGAGAATTCGTGATCTACCAATGTACTTCTTGCAGAAGAAAATCATTTGAAACTAAATGCCCATGGTGCACAAATGCTCCGGTTCAATCATCGGGGCAGTCAGTACCTGCGGCGCTCCAAGTCCCGCTTGATCCCTCCTTCTATCCTGAATTCCAGTATCAGACAAAAGGGTTCCTGAAGGATCTGCTTGGCAAGAAAAAAGAGCAGGCGCAACTCAACGACCTGCTTCGCGCAGTGCTCAGGAAATATTCCGAACTCAAAAAACCTTACTTTGCCAATTTCTATCACACGGTTCGAAACGTGGGTATTGAACCCAGTGATGCCGAAACGCCAGGCGCACGAGAAAATGGAACGTATTCTAACCGCGAGCTGTTTCGCGAGGTTTTGATTCGCAAAGGCTTCACAGAGCTGGAAGAGCTTCCGCACCTGTTGGACAAACTTTTGCTGACGACAGGTTTCAATTCGGTATACCTTGGCTTTTCCACTGAGATCTCGAGGCATGTCAAGGGCTCACTGCGCGAGATTCTCCGGTCGTGGATAGCGGAAGCAGGTGTGAGCTACCGCGATGATCTCAGCCTGCTATTCTATTTCCTCTGGGACAACAACATACGCCACCCGGAAGTACAGTATGCGGATCAGGCGTCCTCGGTATTCGGCACGCCGCTTCTTCCCTGGCAGACCGTGGAAACCTGGTTGAAAATCTGCGAGCAGATCAATTTCGACATCCTCGTCGAGAGGCTAGCAACGAAACTGGAGTTTTTTGATCCTAGTCAGTTCGTGACGATGTACCACGTGGACGCCATGAATGGATACGAGTTCGAAAAATTTCTTGCCCAGATATTCCAGACGGCGGGTTACGACGTCGAGGGAACCAAGCTAAGCGGCGATCAAGGCGCAGACCTGTTCGTAAGCAAGTTTGGCAAAAAGATGGTGATCCAGGCAAAAAATTATTCGGGAAACGTCGGCAACTCAGCTGTTCAGGAAGCGATCTCAGCAAAGAGCTTCTATGGTTGCGACGATGCCATGGTCGTCACAAATTCTTATTTCACACGATCAGCTACGGAGCTCGCCAACGCTGCATCAGTTCGCCTGATAGGACGCCGTGAGTTGCAGGCCTACCTTGATGACCACAACCAAAGGATCATCGAGCAGTTCCGTCTGGATGGCGATGGTATCCCGGACCCTGAATCCCCCGCCATCACAAGCGGCTGACCTTGGTGCTTCGCAACTGTCTAAGCGGTCAGGCATGGTCACGCTTATCTTTCAGCGTGTCCACGTCGGGCGTATCGAGAGGCGGGCGTGCCTGATGGTCGCCGGGTGTCGGCGTCTCGCCCTGGTCACTGTTGCCGCGAGGTCTTTTCACTGGACGGTCCACCCGGGGGGCGCCGATGGGTCTAGGGAGGGGATTGGGCATCCAGGGGGCCTCCAGGCGTGGGATCAGGCACCGTATTTTCTATTTTGGCTCAGCAAATGCGACCCTGATAATGCCGGGTTATCAGAGTTGATGAGGTTCGCAAACCTGAAAGATTGCGCGCTCCGGCCCGGCCGGACCGCGGCTGTGGTCCGGAGGACGCCACGGCAGGTCAGGGCGGGCGGACGCCGTTGCGGCGCCGCGGGTTTTCCGCCAGGATCGGGAGGCGCGGACTTCCCTCGCTGCATATGGTCGACCGCCGCGAACTTGTTGCCCTCGCGCTGCCCGCCGGCTGCGCCCCCGAAAACCTGCCGCCGGCGGGCGCCGCGTTCATCGCTGTGTGCCCGGGATGAGCCACGCTCAGTCGCCCGACCGGGCCCAGCGTCTGGCACTGCGGCCCTCGCTGCGCGTGCCCCGGGTCGATCCCCGAACCCGGCCCGGACGGCGTGCGCCTGTACGCGCTCGTGCTCACGATGGGTGAGGTGCCGCTGGCTTGGGCCGTGAGGCAGGGCGGGCTTTTCTGACTGAGCGTAGTTTTCGGATGGGCTTCCTTCTTTGGGCAAAAGACGCGCGGATGTTTCGCTCAGGCATCTCAAGCAAGGTGGAACATACAGCCCGCTATCTGATGGACGCGCTCATCTTGTATTGAGGCGCGGGATATAATTACCATTTGCCGTCGCGCCATATAACAACGATGTCTAGGACTTTGACCCTCGACAAGTTCGGACCGCCGCCCGCGCCATGGTGGCTGCGTCCGTCCGCCAATCCAGTGCTGTTGACTTTCCAGGGCGGTGGTGCGAAGGGCGTGGTACACGTCGGCGCGCTCGCCGCGGTTGAAGAAGCGGCCCTGAGAATTCAGGGTGCCGCAGGCACGTCCGCTGGCGCGATGATGGCAGCGCTCGTCGCCGTCCGTTATACGAGCCGGGAGATTTTTGATCTAGACACCGGACTCAACATTCTCGATACGCTTGGGGCCGAGCGTGGCTTGACGCGACCTACGCAGTTCTTTGGCCGCCGTGGCTGGTTTGTGATTTCCTCGATCCGCAGACTGACCGAGACGTTCTCTGGATGGCGAGGCATGGCCGCTGTCGCGACGGGAGCTGCCGGGTTGATCTTCCTCATCTGGGAACGGCCGCATTGGGCGGCAGCGGTTGTTGCTGCCGTCGCGGCGGGTGGCTATTGTCTTGTCCGGTGGATGCTGCGCGGCATTGCCAGCGTCGCGAAAGTCAGAGCTTTTGTCGACCGTGCGTTGGCTGCCAAGCTCGGTACGGCACCGGGCAATGTGACGTTCCAAGATCTGGCCTCGCACGGTGCGTTGCCGCTCAAGATCGTGGCCACCAACGTAAGCGGCCGCTGTGTGGAGGTGTTCTCCGTCGAGCGGACCCCGGGTACGACAGTGGCCGATGCCGTTGCCGCGTCAATCTGTCTGCCGTTTGTCTTTGCTCCCTGGCGTTTCATACGCCGGCGTGGCACAGGCGTCGGCGCGCGGGAAGAGGAATGCGCCTTTGTGGACGGCGGCGTCATGTCAAATCTGCCCGTGTGGACGTTCGATGCCGAACGGCGGCAACAGGCCGATCTTGTCACTATTGCCTTTTCGATTGAAGCCGCGCGCGAGGATGCGTCGAAGAAGGGGCATTGGCTGGGTGGAATGCTAGAGAGTATCGTGGCAGGCTCTCTCGAAATTCACCTGCGCGCGGTTGAGCGCATGCTCTTCGTGCCAATCCCGACCGATCTCAAGTTGTTCCAGTTCGACGCCACCCGCGAAACCCTTCGCCTCGATGCCCTCGAGGCGCGTGAGGCTGTCGCCCTACGATTGTATGAAGGAATGACGACGACGCCGGATGTGCTGGAGTCTGCCTGCGAGGAACTGCTGGTGACGGTGCGGGACCTTTTCGCGACCAAATCGGGCGATTGGTTTCCAGATGGTGACGTGCCCGTGATCAAGGTCGCAGTTGCGGTGCGTCCTGCTGCCACCTATGGTGATCTGGCTGTCCTGTATCATGCGGGTTACGAAACTGAGAAGCCCGTTGCCGAACCCGGCTTGTTGATCCACGCCTGGGAGGCGCACGAAGCAAGTTTCACGTTGTTCACCGGGGGGGCGTGGCCCGGCGACCACTGGCTAATCTGTCTTCCCGCGTCGCTGCGCGAGGACGACGACCTGCTGCCAAAATTTGAGGGTCGGATCGAAAAGCCGCTCGTGATTATGATCGAGACTGATGCTCGGGTGGACGCCGAAAACGAGGAAGCATTCGAGGGGTTTGTTAGCCAGCTCAACGAGTTTGTGCTAGATTTTGTCCATGAATTCGGTCTTTATGACGCTGTCCAACGGAGTACATCGACACCATGGGAATGACACGTACGCTGATCCGCAAGTCGGAAACGAAGACGGTCGCCCGCAAGATTGCCGCCCCGTCGCGTGAAGCGGTGGAACTGCGGGACGCATTTCAGAAATCGCTTGATCGCGACGGGCGAGGCGAAGCGCTCAAATCACGCATGAATCGAGCGCTAAAGGGTTCGCACGAGGTATGGGAGCGATTTGAGGCGCGAAAAACGGCCAAATAAGCTGTTATCCGATTCTCGCAAGAGCCCGCAGAATGCGGGCTTTTTTGTTACCTGACGGCCAGGTGGCGCACGTCTGATGCACCGGAACCTCGCTTATGAAGGAGGCGAGGATGATGCCGTACCGTTTCGTTCGCAAGCGTTCCGAATGGAGGCCTTCGCGAAAGACGGTTTGCTTGAGCTAGCCGGAGATCTGCAATGGAGAAAGACAACAAGGTCCCATTTCCGTTCGCCCGCGAAGAAGCCGCTTTTATGACGGCGTTCGCTGCTGACGTAGCGACGCAGGTCGGGGTTCGACGAAGTGCCTACCTACCCACCGACAACGTGTACCGGTTCATGCATGGCCTCCAAATGAGCAGCCAGAACGAGACGTCTCCCTCCGACGTCACGGTGCTCCAGCGGACTAGCCATGAAGTCTGTATTGCGCGTGCGGACCTGTTGCAGGGTGACTGCTCACTGGTCTTTCGGCAGATGGGTAAGCTGGTCGATGGCTTCGAAACCTCGATGCGGGAAAAGCTCTATCAGACCGTGGCGGAGGCGGCTGTGAGCGTCGGGAATGTGATAAGCGCGCATAAGCGTCCAATCGCGGAGACGATCCTTGAACTCCTGGAGAAACTCGAGTTTGGTGTGGATCGGCAGGGGCGACCGACGATGCCGCAACTTCACGCAGCTCCAGATGTGTTGGCAGCACTCCGGAGCGACCCGCAGTTTAACGACCCGCAATTCAAGCAGAAGATCGAGGAGGTCGTAGAACGCAAAAAGAGCAACGCACAGGCGCGGGAGGCAGAGCGTGTCGCACGATTCAAATAAACTCGTTGGTCATGGGCGTCGAGTCTTGCTCTGCGTCGGGTGCGACAGATATGAAAATCTTGCTACGCTCCATGCTGCCGAAAGCGATGCCAGCGCTGCGTTCGCGATCTTCACCGACCCGGCGTTCGGAGCATATCCCGCGGCGGACGCACGGCTTCTGCTTTCGCCCAGCGTTGCAGACGTCCATATCGCCTTGACCGAACTGTTCCTCGATCGGGACCCAGCTGACACCTTTACTTTCGTGTTTGCAGGTCATGGGGGCGTGGTGCGGGGGACATACTATCTGGCGCTTCGCGAGTCGCGACTGGACATGATGTCGACGTCTGCGCTCCCGCTCTCGATGCTATTCCAGATCATCAATGAAATGCGGCCGGCTCAGTGTAACCTGATCATGGACTCGTGCCAGTCGGGAGGCCTCGTATCAGACCTTGGGGTGTTGCTGAAGCCAGAAGTCATAGGTGACGCACAAACGTCGGGTATCTCGATCTTCGCATCATCGGCAGCCAATCAGGATGCCGAAGAAAATGAGTCGGGTGGTTTGGGGTTGCGCGCACTGCTGGATGTGATAGCCGGGCGTGAGGTCATCGATACAAGAAGACCGTTCCTTGACCTCGTGGATGCGGGGCGCCGCGCATCGGAGAGCGTGGCGTCGGATGCGCTCCAGGTGCCGGTGGTGTGGGGGGCGAACCTGTACGGGCAGTCGCGGTTTGTCCGTAACCCCCATTTCGACGCGCGCAATGCGCCCGCCATACACGATGTGACGGGCATTATTCCCGGCGTCGGCGCTGGCCGCGCGATTGCTCAAGCGGCGGAGAGGCTATGGCGTCTGTATTACAGTGAGCCGTCCGACCTGACGCCCGTCAAAATTGCTGGAGCTCTCCGGACGGTAGTTGAATGTATCTCCGACGATCGTGATGCGATAGCGCAGTTTGTCCAGGGTGTGTGTTCGACACTGGTGGAGCGCGGTCGCACCTCGCAGAATTCATTCGCGGCAGTCGAGACGATCGCCACCTGTATCTCGGTACTCTTGTCGGCAGCGGGCGATGACTCGCCGGTGGATGACGCGATACGGATGCTTGCTGACGGGCTATGCGACGAACTCGAGATCGCGCTTGAGGCCGCACTGGACACGCAGGAGACCGACGTTGCGTCGCTTGCGACTGGCGGTCTGGCGGACTTCTTCTATCTTCCGTCGCGCCTAACGCGTATTCTCGGATGGAGTGGTGCATTGGTGCATATCCGTCGCGCGCGTCATCAGGACGACGCGCGCGCGGTGCGCGTTTTCGAGGCGCTGGGCCGACGGCTAATCGACGATTACGCGCCGGTTCTGTGTGGCATGAGCGACAGCGAAGCGCCGTATCTACTCACGTTTGCACATGCGGCACTCGAGCAAGGGCTCGAAGAGCTTCTTGAAATACCGCTAGGGATTCTTTTCAACAGGATTGTTCAGCATCAGGCCAGGTTGGCCGTGGCAACGTTGGGACAGGAAGATGCTCTCGCTTACCTGCGCGCGCGCAGCACCGGAGATTTCAGTGCGGCTGGAGCGCTCATCGCGCGGCCGCTTGAAAGCCTAGCGCTAGCTCTTCTGGTGGGGGCGCGATGCGGTCTGGCTGACGAGTTCGACTCTTGTCTGCGGCAGCTTGATCATGTAGCGCTGAATATATTCATTCCGGACAGCTATCGGGACTTCGGCAAGGACGTGATCCGTGAGGGCCGGAATCACGTTTTTCAGATAGGAACCAACGTGTGGCAAGCTTCGGACCTGGAACGGCACTGGGAGGGGGCGTGCCTTGCGCGGTTGCGAAGCGACGCGTCGCTGCGTTCAGGAACCGTTCGAATCGCTGCCATATGCTCAGCGCTAGTATTCCCCGATCGGAGCCCATGGTTTCTGCTTGCGCCGCAAGAAGTGGAAAGCAAGCGCGGAAGTTGACGGTCGCGGCCGGTGCATTTGTGCCGCGTTGGATAGGGGAAAAACCTCTCTATGGCGAGGCGACGAATGGAGGCCGATTCGGCCCAACCCGAAGAGCCGGAATTTCCCAGCTGAGACCGGAACGGAATTTGGGCTAGCCTCAAACCGGCGAGACCACTAACTGACGAATGGCGTACTCGGCGGGGTAAGGCCAATCTTGGCCGGCCATGCTGCTTGACGCTCTCTAGGATTCCGAGGCCACTTTGCAAGCTCGCCTTATGGTGCGGCGCCTCGAACGCGCGTCATACCTGACGTGACGGAGCGCCTTCCTATCTTGCAGAGTCCGTCTCCATTCGCAGTTCCTGCAGCGGGAACGGACGCGGCGAAGACGTGGTACCGTAGGTCAAGTAAGGTCGTCTTTACGGCGTCTTTGCATGAGCGCTCACGACCGCCGAAATATTTGCCAGAATTTGTGCAAAACCGCTGAATTCAACTGATTTGGGGTCGGCTGCGATGACCTTTTGCGCGAAAATATGCTTACCGTAATGCGTCGATGTATTCATGTTGTTATTCGGATCGAACGCTTTGCCGTCGATAATCGTTGACTTCGTCTTTACGTCGAAGAAATCCTCCATCATAGAATCTGCCTGTCCAGGTAGGAGTGGTGTAAGAGTCACATACATGTTGCCGGCCACGTGAACGAACGATTCTTCACCGGTCATCAATTTCTTGCAGATATCCTTGACCGCCTGAAAAATCTTTCCTTTACTCTTAGCTCCGCTATCGTTGTCTAGCACCAGTATCAGAGGTTGGGACGCTCCCGGCGCCTTGAACCTTGACGTAGACTCTGCATACTTTCGCATAAAGGTGGCAAGCTGCGCCGTACCTCCGTGGATTCCTAGGATGCGACCGGTGCTGGTCTCTGCGTAACGAAAAATTCTGATATTTCTTTGGATGGAACCGCTCGCATCTACTGATGCTAACAACGGATATGAGGTGGCTAAGGCATGGATGGCGTGCTTGAGGTACACGTTATCTGTCTTGCCTTCACATAGGATGACAGGCTTGTCTGAGGCATAGAATTCCCGATAAAACAGAAAATCCCTGAACATCGACTCCTTGCTTGAGATGCTGTCGGTTTTCAATTCCCGGTCACGAATCCGCTTGTTATGCAGGTCAATCTGATCCACGAAGCCGAGCATGCCGTGCAGTTGGCTCAGTTTGCCCGGGCTCTTTACGATGGACTTCGTGCCGGAGCCGTTGTCCACAGCTTGTGGAACGTGAAACTCCCCAGTTGTAAAAAGACGATGAACCATCGCTCGTACGGTGCGCCGGTACTCTGGCTTGACATTCACCTTTCTGTTGACTACGAGCCCGGTCACCTCCTGTCGGGAATCCCGATACTGCATTCGCGTCTTCGCCGGGTTTACAGAAAATCCCGAAAGCCTGATCGACTTTTCGAGTTCTGTACCGATCCGCCATGAGTTAGTATCACCGTCGCTCGCAGCAATCGCTTCGGGGAAGTCCTGTTTGTTTGTCGAGAACGTGATGTCATCAGCGTAGCGCGAATATGTGCAACCGTTTCGGTAGGCAAGCCCGACCAGATGAACGTCCAGCACGTGTCCAATCAGGTTGCTGACTACGGGTGAGCATGGACTCCCTTGGGGGAGCGCGTTATTGAAACAGGCAATTTGCGCGAGAATGGTCGCAATTTTCGGTTCAAGCTTGAAATCACGATCCTTAATGAAGAATCCCCGCACACGACCAAAATTGATAGATCCAAAGAAATCTTGGAGATCAATGTTAAAAACAAATCGTCGACGTCGATGTGGGGCAGCATTGTGGATAATCGACCGGTCGCGCCTGAAACCGTTGGAAAAGCTGTTCTTCCGTTTTTCGACCGTATCGATCTCCGCGATACAATTCTGAAGCAAGTCGGAGAGATTCCGTTGGAGCAACTTCAGTTCGGAGCATGGCGCATGTATTCCCCTCATTCCGCCGTTATTTTTGGGAATCTCGAAATGAGTGTACTTTTGTTGAGGAGGAAGCTTATACAACACGTAGGAGAGCGCCGACGCCTTAAAGTTTAGGAGCGACGCAACGTCGTGCAAAGTCATTGCCGACTTCAAATGTGCGAGCTGACTCATTGAATTCGTGTGCTGGCAGGAGACGGGCTTTCAGGCACTCTTATGCGAATGCTATCGCAATGTAAGGTAACTCATATATGGCGAGATATCGTCAGGAGCAACGTCCCGGCCGTTGGTTTCACGTGCCACGAATCATGGCAAAAGGTCTGCCCGAAAGCCCAAAACACTATAGCACACGTCCTTATGCTTTCGGGAATGACACGACGTTTCTAATAGCGGTTGGTGAGTCTGGACTTTAACCTCTTTTGCAAAATGACGTGCCTGGCTCGGCTCCTGAATTTCCTCACTCATCAATGAAACGGTCTCCCTGTTCTTGGCCTTAAGCATCAAACGGCACGGATTCTTCTTGGGAGGTCCGACGCCGGGGATCTCGGCAATGGCTTTCACCGACGACATGTCTTCCTTCTTCTACTCGCGCATGCTGCGGTCGATCTGCGCTACCTGCTCGTCCAGCTATGCCAGTCCGTTCCACTGCTCGCGAAACGTGTCAATGACCACCGCAGGCAGGCGCTAAGCGATCCGTTCCAGTACCAACTGGTATCTCCTTGTCCAGCTTGGCCCGGCCCATGGTCATCACCTCGCAGTATTCTGTCAGCAGTTCTCTCAGATTATTGATCTGCGTCGTTCGAAACTTGATCAGTTGCTGCCTCATACGACGATCGATGCCGTTGGCCCGTGAGGATCCACCTTCCTTTGCTCACTCGGTCACGGGGTGGGACGCGTGCATATTAATTCTCCGTTGGCCACCGTCAATCACACGTCCATCGAATAGGCCAAAGAAAAAAGTGTGTCGAAACTCGACGCGCTGTGCATCGTGGCGTTGTCTCGCGCTAGGTGATTACTATAGGGTGCACGGAGTTACCATGTTTATTAAGGAAAATGCAACTACCTGTCAGCAAAGAAAGCGCCTATCTTGCCGGACACCCGGCGCTAACTCAACGTTCCGAATCGATGTTGAACCAGGGTCTGAGGTGTCCGACGAGCCTGTCCTCTGCAAAAAAGCGTTCGGCAACTGCGTTGTCCGGGAACTCGTCACAATAGGAGAAGCCTACGGAGCTTTTTACGACGTCCAAGGGGTTAGCTTCGGCCGGAAAGACGTGCTCGATGCCAAATCGCAACTGGCATGATGTTGTTTTTGGCGTTACTTTCTTGTTCTTCAACGACACCTGATGTGCACGGCCCCCAGTACCTCGCATAAGGTGCTGACTGAATCGCGTCTTCAGATCCGTGGTCTTTCCGACGTACAAGCAAGGATATGGAGCGTCGCCCGGCCACCAGTCATGGTAGTACACGTCGACCTCGCCGCCGCCGGGTCCCTTCAGGACGATATGCCGATTAGCGCCCATCAGCTGGATGCGGCTCCCACCCACCAGAAGGCGTAGACACCCGGGCGCGACGGCAGAGCGATGGGCCCTCGGTCGCCGCTGGCAATCTTCCCCACAGCTCGAACCGAGTCTGCTGTCAGCATTGCGGAAGTCAGCGATTGCCATGCCGTTTGCACTTCCCCCGCCCGATTCTTGTCGCTCATGGTCGTTCTTCCCGGCCGTTGTGTAAGTGCGATTTTACATTTGGCCATGAGTTGACATCCTCCTCGCTCTCAAGGACCGATGCGCCGCGCACCTGACCGAATAGACAGGTGAGGGCGTGGCGCAGCGCGATTCGCATCCTGTGCTGTGTATCCCTCGTGTACCGGATGCGCACGCCGAAGATTCTGCGCTGAGAGAACGGCGCGTCCGCAGTGATCCTCTGCAAGCCAGAACGACCGCAACTGCTCGCGGACAAAGCGTTGATGACGAGGGGAGGGGCGCAGGTAATCGACCAGCTCTGGCGTGATCATCTGCTTGAACGGTGCTACGTTGCTGTGATAATGCGCTTGTTCGGGGCTGCGCGGTCATTTGGACGCTTGGGAGCGTTCAACTTTCGGTGGTTGGCCGTCCTCGACCAGTACCCAAGGAGGTGTGGCTATCTCTCGGCAATGTCGGGGCAGCTCCTCGTGAATGCAGCGGTAGTCTGCCTTCCGTCTGCTTGTGCGCGGGATGTCCAGCGAGTAGTCGATGAAGAGTTCCTCGCCGGCGGAGATGTCGCGCGTCGCCTCGATGTATATGCGGCCGGATTGCTCGACGGCTTCACAGTTCGCATCGCATCCATGGTTGAGCCAGCGGGTGCTGTTTCCGCCACGGCCGCCATCGATGACGCGCCCGTCGGAGAGGCCGAACAGAAAGGTATGTCCTTCCTCCTGCCGGTGGGCATAGTTGCGGGTCGCTTCCGTCCATGACGTTACGCGACCCCGGTATTCCAGAATGCGCTCGCCGGCGGCAAGTGCGCGGAGCGCAAAAACACCCTTGCCGTGTATCGGGGAGCGTCTGACGGAGATTCGTTTCATTTTTGCGGCGACCGTCGAGGAAGGTGCGTGGCTGTTTAAAGAATAGCCAGGGCGGGCGATTTTCAAAGAAGTTTGGGAAAAGCGTCGGGCAGGCTACGCGGAAGCCTGGGCGGCGTCTGGGTTGGTCGGAGTCCGGCCGGCCCGGCTCTCGACAGACCTGGACTCTTCGTTCGCTGCGATGGCCATGAGGCGATTGAGATGATCACTGGCCTTCGCAAGGATTTCCACACGGACTGTCGTAAGCATGTGGTCATACGCGTTGACCACAGCGATCACTCCGTCGCGCAGCGGGTCCGTTGGCGCCCCGTGTGCCAGCCTGCCTTTTCGAAGTCGAGCAAAAGCTGGGTTGCTGTTCGACCAGGTCACAGGTTTCGGATGCGAGCCCGCCACGACCTGTTCTCGCCACATATCCGCGGATGATGCAGAACTGCGCCAGATGACTGATCAGTCTGCGGTCGAGATGGCCAGTGCGAAGCCTCTCCAGGCAAAGGCGCGTGCGCAGGATCAGGCCCAATGCCCTGTCTCGTCGCATGGGAAGCAGCAACGCTTTCGAGCGCGCCGCCGGCTGGCGCGAGGGTTTTCTGTTGGGCGTGACAGGATCGACTGGATGCTTTGCGACGCGTGGTCGGGGTGGCTTCGCCTGTTTCAAGGGCGGCTGGCAACTTTCCAGATACCAGCGATGCGCGGAGCGCTCACTTTCGGCCAGTGAAGGCGTGGCTGATCTGGCGCGCGCGCTTGACCTCGTCGCTGTGCAGGTAGATCGACGTAGTCGACACCGAGGCATGCCGCAGGTTGTCGCGCACGGTGGTGAGCTCCGCGCCGCGGCCGAGGGCGTGCGTCGCGTGCGTGTGGCGCATCCAGTGCGGGCTCGCGCGACGCAGCTTCTCAGCGAGCGGGGCGTGATCGGCTTCGATCGCCTTCGCGGCGAGCACAAAGAACCGCCGCATCACCATCCACAGGCGCACGCTGCTGATGCTGGTGCAATTGACGGCCTCGCTGTCCGCGTTGGTACCCCTGTCGAGACTGCCGATCATGGGCGTTTGCGGATTCCAGCGCACGGGCAGTACCGGCAGGCCGCGTTCGGCGAGATACCGGGCGAGCGCGTTCCACGCGAGCGGCGGCAGCGCGACGCGCGCCAGCTTCTTGCCCTTGCCGGTGACACGCAGCCAGTGGTCGCCGCGCGGGTCCGTCTCCACGTGTCCCAGGGTTGCGCCGATGAGCTCGCTCGCGCGCAGGCCGGTCGCATAGCCGAAATCCAGCAGGAAGCGCAGCCGCTGCGCGGCCGGCGTCGACCAGCGCGGTGACCATTCCGACGACCACTCGAGCCCGTCGGCGATCGTGCGTACCAGCGCCCATTCGCCCTCGGTGAAGGCGTGCGAGACATCCAGCACCCGGGTGCCGGTCGCGTCGCGCACCTTGATGCCGGCAAAGGGATTGGCGAGCACGTAGCGCTGTTCGATGAGCCAGCGGAACAGGGCGCCGAGAATGGACAGCGCGTGCGCGACCGAGCGCGCCGAGAGGTTGCCGTTGAACGGCCGCCAGTCCGGCGAGGTGCGTGCCCGCACGGGGCCCACCCAGCGCCCGCGGGGCGAAGGGTGGCGCAGGAAGGTGCGGTACGCAATGGCGTCTTCGGTCGTGAGCGACGAGAGCGCGCGGCCGCGTTCGACGATGGCCCACAGGATCAGCCGCTCGGCTTCCTTGCGGTAGGTGCGCTGGGTGGCGGGCGACTCGTGCAGCGCAAGCCAGGTCTGCACGGCCTCGTAGTCGTTGGACGCGTCGAGCGTGCAGGTGGCGGCGGGCGCGCGGAAGGTCCCTTCGGTGCCGTCGACTTCGTTGGGCAGGCGGATCGCCTCCCACGGCACGATGTCGTTCTCCCGACTCGCGACGATGAGCGCCCGGGCCCTCTCCGTGAGCGCGGGCCAGGCGGCGAAGAACGCCTCGATGGCGCGGGCGCTGGCCACGCCGAGCCCCGGCACGGCCTTCCACCACTGGCGGCGGCGCGGGATGCGCACCGTGAGATCCGCGAGCGTCGTGATGCCGTGCGCGTGCAGCACCCGCACCGCGCGCGGTGCGAACCACTGCGAAATGGCGTCGGCGATCTGCGGCTCGGGCGGTCGCGCGGTGCGCAGATTGTCGATGGCCTGCGCGACAGCCTTCGCGTGTCGCTCGCGTTCGTTCACGGGATGGTCGAACAGCGTCGCCAGATCGTCGCGATGCGCGGCGCGCGCAAGAGCGATCAGCCTGCGACGGATCCGCCCGAGCACGCCACGCGCCGACTTGCCCTCGCCGAGCGCCGAGGGCAGATAGCGCTCGACGGCGGGGCGCACGGCGAGGCCTGCGTACCAGGCGCGCAGCATCGCGAGCTCGTCGGCATCGGGAAAGCCGGCGGGGTCGAGGGAAGGGTTGGTGGCGGGTCGCGGCAGGCGATTTTTCATAGCCCGGAGTTTAATGCATGAATACGCCCATTGTGATAAGAAAACTTATCTCTATGGCGCTGATTGCCTGCAAATTTGAGTGAGGAACGGGAGCCTGCCCGGTGTCCCGGTGGCCAGCCATGACCGGTTGAGGCGACTCTGTTTCATGCATGGTGCGTCATGGGCGCTGCCGTGTCCCCTGCGGTGGCGGCACGCCAGACTGCGAGCGTTCTTGGCTTTCGCGACTTGCCCGATGGCGGCGAAATCGTCTATCGCACGGACGAGCCTCGCTTCGTCGCTGCGCTGCACGAATGGTTCGATGCCCAATTGTCCGATCACGGCCAAGATGCGATGGCAGGGCACGATCCCGGCATGATGCATCATCATCCGATGGACACCTCGCCAGCGGAGTAGGTCACACACGACCAAGAATGCCAGTGGCCGATCTCTCTGACTCCTCCTTCACCCCGCCGACGTGGGCGGACGCGCTGCGCGAATCGGCGCGGCTGCGCCGGTACGATGCGCACACGTACGTATTCAATCGCGGACAGCGGGTTGAGTCGGTCTATCAGGTTCAGACGGGGCAGGTGTTCCTGCGACGTGACGAAGCGCACGGCGGATATCTCACGCTGCAGACGGCAGGCCCCGGGGATTTCGTGGCCGAGACGAGCCTCTTCACCGCCCGCTACCACTGCGACGCGTTTTGCGGGAGAGAGAGCGAACTGCTGGCCCTTTCTGCGAGGACGTTGCTCGCGTGTCTGGAGCACGATCCATTGTTCGCGGTTGATTGGATTCGGCTACTGTCACGGCAGCTCGTGCGCAGTCGTGCACGCGAGGAACGGCTGACGCTACGCTCCCCGCGTGATCGCGTCCTGCATTGCCTGCGCTCGAACACGACTATCACGGACGGTTCACGCCACCTGGAACGCTCATGCAATGGGCGGGCACGCTCGGCATCGCGCATGAAACCCTATATCGCGCTGGCTCAATTGGAAAATGAGGGCTTGATAGTGCGCGACGGGATTCTAATCCTTCTGACGGAGATGTCGTCCGAACATGCATTGAGCAAGGTCCCCGCACTCACACTGGGTTTCTGGATAATAAAAATTGCAGCGACGACACTCGGAGAGACTGGCGGTGACTGGGACACGATGTCGTTAAACCTAGGATACCTCATCGGCACGATGATCTTCTTCGTTGGTACTGCCCTGGGAGACTGGGTTGCCGATGCAGACAGGGGGGGCGGCCTTGGACTGGGTTTCGAAACAGGCGCGGCGATTTTCGGGGCGGGGCTCGTGGTCGTCGGTCTGCTGTGGCTGTGGCCGCGCGTGTCTCGTACGGCGCTCTTTTGGGCCGCGTTCGTGCTGACGCGTCCCCTCGGGGCCACACTTGGCGATTTACTCGACAAGCCGGTTGCCCAGGGCCGTTTGCGGGTCAGCCGCTTCTATGCCTCGGGAATTCTCTTCGCTTTTATCGTCGCCTGCATCACGCTGATCCCGCAACGGGCTGCGCGCCGGTTGCCGTCGGCTTGAGTGTGGAGATCAAAAAAGGAGGCCCCGATCGTAAGGTCGGGGCCATCGAAAGGTGATGCTGGCGAGTAGTCCGGAATGAACAGGACTGCCGCGCAGTAAATCACCTGCGTGAAGTGGGCATGGCTGCTCGATTCGAGTTGTTCACGACAACCAGCGCATATTGTCACTTTATGCCGGGATCCTTAAGACTGCCTTATTGTGCTGGACGACGGGTGGGCTTTGTTTGGCTGACTGAGAGGCTTTTCATTCCGAAACCTGATCGGGATCGCGTACTCCGATCATGCATTGTCACTACGACAAAGAAGTAGGGCGGGGCATGAATGAGTTCAGACGACCCTTCCATGAAAAGCCTGACGAAGGCCAGCGCCCAGACATGATCTGAAATCACAATGCGACGGGGTGGCGGCTTCGTTTGAGATGTTGATCATGCGGGACGTCGAGCTGTGGCAGCGGGCGCGCCCGCCTGATCCGTTTTCGAAGTCCTCGGGGCGCTACCCTCTGGAGCGAGCCTGGGAAAGCGAAAGCGCACCGTCAGCCCGTGGCCGTCTGGTCCACACTCGAGTGCGACAACGGCCTGATGTAGCTCGGCGATGCGCCTCACAATTGACAGGCCAAGGCCACTGCCGATTGCGCCATGACCGCTCACACGATAAAAGCGCTCCCATACCCGTTCGCGATCCTCCAGTGCGATGCCTGGGCCCGTGTCGCATACCATAAGCACAGGAGCGTCGTCCTCGCTGTTTGCAACGACATCGACACGCGCACGCGGGCCGGCATATCGGATGGCGTTGTCGACCAGATTGTTGAGCAGGATACGAAGACCATCCTCGTTGCCTCGAACCCGCACTACATTCGCACCCTGATCAATATATGCAGCATGACGGCAATGCTCCACGAGGAGTTACCCGATGGTGACGCCTTTTCCTTCGAACTGCCATGGAACCCGGTTCTCACGGAGCGTGGAGCCGGTATGGCAGGCCTCGTTCGATGGAGAGAGGGGGCGCGCGACCATTCGTTCCATGACCCGAAATATAGCTTACGTCCTTGAGGCCGGCTTGCTCAAGTGCGAGAAAGGTATTGGAGGCACGGGCCCCTTTGAAACAGAAGACGACGACAGGTGTTCCCCGTTCGGCGAGGGAAATAGGCCTGCCGCGAGGAAAGGTCACTACATGATCTAAGTCAAAATGATTCCGGCTTTATGAATTAGCCTTTTTCTAAGGCAGGTTATGGAGAGAGGTCATGAACAAGCAAGTCCTGGTAGCCTTAGTGGCTGCCTCCGTGCTCGCGCTTGCGTGCATCCCGGCGTCGGCGCAATCCCCCAATAGCACCGACACGCCTGCGGCATCGGCCTACGGGCGGGGTTACGGCATGGGCCCCGGAATGATGGGTGGCTACGGAGCGGGAGCTTGGCAGAGCGGTGCGAGCGGCGGCCGTGCCTACGACCCGGGTGGTTGGTCAATGGGCCCGGGAATGATGGGTGCATGGGGTGGCGGCTATGGCATGGGCCCCTGGATGATGGGCGGAGGCTACGGCGGATACGGCGGATGGGGGATGGGGCCGTGGATGATGGGAGACGGTGGCTATGGAATGGCTCCCTGGATGATGGGCGGGTACAACTTTGGCCCCGGGGGGGCTGCTCCGATGCTTGCATCGCTTGATCTGAGCGATGCCCAAATCAAGCAGATAGAGGCGATTCAGGACGCGCGAGAGAAGAAGCAGTGGGCGCTGATGATCTCGATGCACGATGCGATGGTTTCAGGCTGGCACAGTTTCGACCCGCAGACCCTCGACGTGGATGCGGCGATGAAGACCGCCAAGACTATATCTGAGCTCCGTCTGCAAATGTTGCGTAACCAGTTGGAGAGCCGAAAGCAGATATTTGGTATCCTGACCACCCAGCAGCAGCAGCAGGTGCGTCAGTACGGTCGTCGCGGATGGTAACGGGTTCGCGGGGATACGCTTGGGCTGCCATGCACGAGTCCGTTCCCGCAACATACGCCGTCGCTGCCCGCTTCAGACACCCCAGAATCTGGCTGGCCTGCAATCGACATGGGGTAAGCGCATGAGCTATCGAAAACTGACGGCCCTCTGCCGCACGATTGTCGTCGCGGTGGTGTCTGTACTGGGCGTGGCCTCGGTCCGCGCCCAGCCTTACGGCGGCAATGGCCACGGGATGATGGGCGGCTACGGGATGGGGCCGGGCATGATGGGTGGCTTCGCCGATCATCCTGTCGATTCAACCTGGCAGGGCGGAGTGTTCACCCACGCACAGGTGGTGAAGTACCTGCATGATAGCGCCCATCAGGGCCGCGTTGACACCAAGGCCAACGCCGTCGCATACAGTGGGACGGAAATCACCATCAACATGGTCACAGTGCAACCGGGGCATGACGACCAGACCTTCGAGGTCGCTGGCCTGACGAATCCAACACTCGTTGTACCGCGCGGCGCGACGGTGCATCTGAACTTGGTGAACATGGACTACGGCGGCAATATGGAGCACGGCCTGATCATCACGCCAGCTCCGCCGCCATACCCCTATATGTCCATGATGTATACCGGGCCCGGCCTCGCGCAGGTCGAGCCACTTCTCCCATGGCGCAGTAAAAAGGACATCGGTCAGGCTCAGTACGCGGCGCTCTCGACGACCTTCATCGCGCGTGATGCTGGCACCTACTGGTATGTTTGTCCGACCCCTCAGCACGCTGAAGAGGGCATGTACGGCAAGTTCGTCGTGCGTTGACTTGGGGGCGTCGTACACCAAATGCTGCCTCGCACCGCGCGGTGCGCGAGATGAAGGCCGATGGTCTGCTGCCTGAAGACACGAAGGTCCGGTCCTCGAAATATCTAGACAAGCGGATCGAACAGGACCATCGCCACATCAAATCCAGAACAAACGTGATGCTCGGCTTCAAACGGTCCAGGAGCGCCGCGACGACGATTTCAGGGCTCGAGTTGGCGCACCGCATTCGCAAGGGACAGTTCGATCTCGCGAAGCTCGGCCTCGAGGGTGCCGCGGCGCCCTCGGTATGGAATTCTGTCCTGTCCGCTCGATAAGGTATCCTTCCTATAGGAAACTTCGCAACCGGTTTGCCTATTTGCACCATCAGAACCGGTAAAACTGGGCGTATTCGTGGGTTTGCTAGTTGCCGGCGCATTTGGTCCAGGCTGGGGCGTGGCATGTGCGCGCCGCGGCGCGCGCAACGAGATATCAAAACGATCTCAATCACGCGCTGGCAGCGAGGCCCCCCGACGACGGAGGCCCCCGGTGCGCCCAGCGAGGGCGTAGGGAAGCACGATCGGGAACTCAGTCATGCCTGATACGGAAGATAAGCCACGCACTCAAACCTGTCAGGACCGACGACAACAGAAGAACCAGCCAGAAGCCGTTGTTCGACTGACGAAAAGGCATGCCGCCGATGTTCATGCCCAGGAGACCCGAAATCAGATTTACCGGCAAAGCGATGACCGTAACGGCGGTCAGTATCAAGACGCTCCGGTTGGTATGCTCGGCCACGTTGGCCGCGATTTCCTCTTCGAGCAACTGGATTCGCTCCCGAAGACTTGTCATGTCGCGCAACGCCACGGAGAATTCCTCAGCAGACTGCCTCAGGGATTGCACATCCTCGTCCCGGATCCAACGCGGCGGACGATTGATGAGCCGAAACAGGGCGGCGGGCTCAGGCGCTAACAAACGTCGCAGGTGCACCAGGTCACGACGAATGCCACCCAGACTCGAGCGCCTCAGCAGTTTTCCGACGCGCAAATCCATGTCGACCTCGTTGGCTGTTCGGGTTGCGCTTCGCACGATGCCGAACAGTTGATCCGCCTGTCGTTGCAAGAGCCGGATAACGAGCGCCATCGGACTGGGGAAGATGACACCGGCCTCGACCTCATGGCTCAACTGATCGACCGAACGTAGAGGAAGGCTGCGCACGCTCAGAAGACAGCGAACCGAGACGCTGACCCACAGCGTCGCGACTTTGAGCGGGCCTTTTCGTTCAAAGTCGTAGTCGACGTCGTTGACGACGGCGATGAGGTTTTGATGAACGCGCTCGACGCGCGTCGAACGCAACCCTTCCCGGAGCGCTTCCCCGAACCCCGGTGGGAATTTCGCGAGCTCCGTTGGCCAGCCACTCAGGACCGTTGAAGCGTCATCGAAATGTAGCCAGACGAAACCTGCCGTCTCGCTATCCTGGTGCGTCAGCCACGTGAGCGCCTCCTGTGCATTGATCCTGCGGCCGACTCCGTTCGCGGAAAACACGTAACCGCGGCTGAGCGGCAGGTTTTCCGGTTCCTGTACGAGTAGTGGTTCGGCACTCATTCCATCCTCCTTCCGTTGCTTCCTGCCAGGAGACAGCCCTGCTTTTCACTGAACCGCTATCCATCGTGCAACGTTCGGCCAGTGTTCCTTTAGCGTACGAGCGCCCATGAACAGACCTATGTGGCCGCCGGGCACGGTCTGGGAGACGACGCGATCCGTCCGCGTACCGAGATACATGGCTGTGCGAAGTACCTGTTCAGGCGTCGTAATAGCGTCGGTCTCTCCTGCAAGCAGGTAGGTCGGGCAGGTAATGTCGTGCAGGTCGAGTATTCGACCCAGGCCAACGAATTCGCCTTTGACGAGACGGTTTTCCTGGAAAAGCTGGTGTATCACCTGGAGGTACCAGCGCCCTGGCAGGTCAATCGGATTTTCGTACCAGCTCTCGAATGTTTCTAGTTTCGAGACGTAAGCGGAATCGTCGATGTGTTCATACAGGTCGATTTGGTCCAGGGCGTAGTGCTCAATCGGGCTCATGTTTTTCCAGCCCTGCAGCATGAACTTACCCTTCATCAAGCCGCCGCCTAGCGTCACCAGTTCCTCATAGAATGATAGGGGTGATTCGTGCGCCATCCGCTTGATGGCGCCGTTGCCTGCATCCGTGTCGATCGGCGAGCCCGCCAGGACGAGCGCATTCACCTTGTCGGGAAAGCGGGCCGCGATCATGGCGGACGTCCATCCACCCTGGCACAGTCCGACAAGATTGACGCGGCCGCCCAGATCATCGATTGCAACGAGAATCTCTGCGAGATAGTTGTCGATGTCGAGGTCCTTCATGTCACTGCCCGCTGATTTCCAGTCGGTCAGCGCAACGTGCCCGATTCCGTTGTCGAGCAACGTCTGCACGAGACTCTGTCCACGGTGGTAGTCGGCGATCATCGCAGTATGTCCGGCGAAGGGCGCATCGACGAGCGTCGGAGTTCCTCCTGGCTCGCCGTAATCGCGCAGTGACATCGTGCGCAGGTCGAGACGGACCCGGTTCGGGGTTGCGAGTTGCGGTCTCAACTCCTCGTGAATCTTGATCTCCTCCTCGACGAACTTGAGATTCTTTACGTAAAGCTCACTCCCCGCGGTCACCAGTGCCCTGGCCATCGCCATGGGCCAGAATGCTGGAACGCTGAGGAGCGACAGCTCGGATGAGCTGACGGAAGATTTGTTCGGCATGGTGGACTCCATTTCGGGGCGGACCGATCCTGTGAACTTGCGGTGAGTCTCATATCAGCTCAATGGGGCCTGGACGGCAGAGGCGCGAGATGACGCTCGACACGCGCGAGATGACGCGCCTGGCGGTTCGCGCGATGATCGAGAAGCTTGAAGACGCTGATCTTGACCACGCTCGCAAGCGCGAACATCACAAGGGCGTAGCCCCATACCATGAGCGCGTAAGTCCAGCCCGTCGGCGTCATGAACCAGCCGTAAACGACTGCCAGCGTTCCGATGACCTGCGTGGCCTCGCACGACGCCACCAAACGCCAGTTAGGCCAGGGGCGCTCCCAGATCGCCCCCTTGTTGCGGGTCAGATAGATCGTCATGTGCCCTGCAACCAGCAGCTTCAGGAAGATCAAGGCCTGTACGAGCGGCAGCGCCAGCTTCAGATGGTCGCGCACGAACCAGAACAGACCGAAGCTGCTCAGAACGCCGAAGACGCCCAACGCAGTTGCAGTGGTCAACACTCTGGTCATGTCCCATCGCACAGGCTTCATCGCGAGCGGGGCATTGTCATAGGCGATCATCATGATCGGCAGGTCGTTGAGCAGCGCGAGCAGCACGACCATGATTGCGGTTACCGGATAGAAGTTGAAGACGAGGATGCTTGCCGTCATGAATAGCAGCAAGCGAATGGTTTCGGCAATCCGGTAGATCGCATAGCCCGTCATGCGCTCGAAGATTCGGCGAGCCTCTTCGATCGCTTTTGCAATTACCGAGAGCCCCGGCGCGGTCAACACCAGGTCGGCTGCGGCGCGCGCGGCATCGGTCGCTCCGCTGACCGCGATGCCGATGTCCGCCTGCTTCAAGGCGGGGGCGTCATTGACGCCGTCGCCGGTCATGCCGACGATATGGCCGGCGGCTTGCAGCGTTTTGACGATCTTGAACTTGTGCTCCGGAAACACCCGGGCAAAACCATCTGCGGCGTTGATGCGCGCGAGCTGCTCGCCTTCGTTGTCGTACTCGAAAACGGTCCCCGCTACGACGATGTTTTGCCCCAACTTGAGCTGCCCGGCGATCTCCCTGGCGATCGCCTCGTGGTCGCCTGTCACCATCTTGATATCGATGCCCATCGCGCGCGTCATGGCGATCGTTCGCGCGCAGTCCTCGCGCGGTGGATCGAACAGCGGAATCAGCCCCAGATAGCGCCACTTGCCCGCCTCGTCCATACGCGCGACGCCCAATGTACGGAATCCTCGCGCTGCTGCGCGCTCGACGCTCGCAGCAATCGAGCACCGTGCCTGCTCACCCGGTTCGCAAAGATCAACGATTACCTGCGGCGCACCTTTGGTTACCTTGAAGTGCGTGCCGTCATGGGTCACTTCGGCCTCTGCCCGCTTCGCGACCGGGTCGAATGGATGAAAGCCGGTTACCGCATAACCGTCCATCGGCCGGGCAGAAGGCAGTGCGGCAAGGATGGCTGCATCGATGGCGTCGGGTGAGTCGCGGCGCGAGGCGAGCGCCGTAGCCAGCATGAGTTCCTCGCGTTGGACGCCAGGCGCCGGCTCGATGTCACCAAGCGTGAGCTCGTTTTTCGTCAGTGTGCCAGTCTTGTCGCTGCACAGCAGATCCATGCCTGCCATCTCTTCGATGGCGACGAGCCGGGAGACGATTGCCTTCAGATCCGCCAGACGTTCCGCTCCGATCGCCAACGTGACCGAGAGGACAGCGGGCAGGGCGACCGGGATCGAGGCGATGGTCAGAATGAGCGCAAACTGTATCGTCTCGACAAGCGGGTCATGGCGGAACAGGGCGGCAAGCCCAATCAGCAATACGAGACCGACCGTGACCATGATCAGGAAATTACCGATGCGCAGCACGGCGCGCTGAAAGTGGGAGACGGTCCTGGCCTGCTCGACGAGATGGGCAGTCTTGCCGAAATAGGTGTTCATGCCGGTTGCAGTCACGACACCGCTCATTTCACCCTGTCTGGCAATCGATCCAGAATACGCATCGTCGCCGGCTTTCTTGTCGACCGGCAGCGACTCGCCCGTCAGTGCAGCCTCGTCGACGCTGAGGTAAGCACCGTCCACGAGTTTCAGGTCGGCCGGGATGACGTTGCCGAGTTTGACGAGCACGAGATCGCCGGGCACGAGAAACTTTGCTTCGATGTCTTTCCAGAGATCATCGCGTCGCACACGGGCTTTTAGGGCGAGGCGCTGCTTGAGCAGTGCGATTGCGTTGTCGGCCTTGAATTCCTGCCAGAACCCTACGCCAGCATTGACGAAAAGCATGGTCAGGATGATCGCGAGGTCGGCCCAGTGCCCGAGTACGGCCGAGAGTATCGCTGCGACCTCGATCATCCAGGGGATCGGCCCCCAGAAGAAGTGAGCGAGCCGTTCGAGTACGGTAACGCGGTGCTCCGTCAGTGCATTTTCGCCATATTGAGCAAGCCGGCGTGCCGCCTCGGCCTCCGTTAGCCCTTTCAGTTGCCAGGTCACGGCCTGCTGCGTGGCTGGTTGGCTAGCTTGCTGCAGCAACTGATCCCGGTTCATGCTCATCTCCTTGCTTCCCATTCGATCCATCCAGTTGCCCGGTTAGAGGTTGTTCGCGATGTCGCCTTCGCCGATCTCATTTGCGCCGTTTCCGCTTGTCGAACACCTGCCGCTGACCGCGCAGCACGGTCAGCGCATCCTCGTGCGTCGTTCCCGGCGAGTCATCGACGGCCATGGAGGTACTTGTCGCATCCTTCACCATGAAATGGAGTCGCCCTCCGACGCCTCCGAACTGGCCTTCACAGATGAGATCCTGCCGACTCGGTAACCTATGGCCCGGAAAGACAGAAAACTTGATGCTCGATGAGCCGGCGTTGAGCACAAGGTTGGTGTCGCTCACGCTTTTGCTCCGCTTGTATGGCGCGCGAGCAACAACGCGATCGCGCAGGAGGCGAGCCTTGCGATGGTTTTGTCGGCGCGGCTCGTCAAGATGATCGGGACGCGGGCGCCAAGCACAATGCCAGCGATTTCGGCACCAGCGAGATACTCGAGCTGCTTGGCAAGCATGTTGCCTGCTTCGAGATCCGGCACGACGAGGATATCGGCGCGGCCAGCGACCAGTGATTTGATACCTTTTGTCTTCGCAGCTTCCTCCGACACGGCGTTATCGAATGCGAGCGGGCCATCAAGGATGCCACCTGTGATCTGACCGCGATCGGCCATCTTGCAAAGCGCGGCGGCGTCGAGCGTGGAGCGCAGTTTCCCGGTTACGGTTTCGACGGCGGAGAGAATCGCCACACGCGGTTCGGCAATGCCCAGCGCATGCACGAGGTCGATCGCGTTCTGAATGATGTCGCGCTTGTCATCGAGGGTGGGCGACACATTGATCGCCGCATCGGTGACGAACAATGGCCTTGGGTAGCCGGGCGCGTCGATCGCAAAGACGTGGCTGATGCGTCGCGCGGTGCGCAAGCCCTGCTCGGCGTCGACCACGGCATGCATCAGTTCATCGGTGTGAAGCGCACCTTTCATGAGCGCCTGGGCCTTGCCCGCGCGCACCATGGCTACCGCCTGTATGACTGCAGCTTCGCTATGCCCGGTGGACACGATCTCGTAGGGCGTGAGGTCGACCTGCGCCCGATCTGCGGCGGCGCGAATCCTGGCTTCCGGGCCGACGAGTATCGGGATGATGAGGTTAGCACGTGCGGACTCGACGGCCCCGACGAGTGACGCCGTGTCTACCGGGTGCACAACGGCAGTAGGCAAGGGCTCAAGCCCACGAGTCATCGCGATGAGGCGCCCGTAGCGCCGACCCTTCTCGATCAGTTCGAATTCAGGAAGTGCCTCGGCAGGGCGCAGGATCTTTTCCGTTGGAGCAACGACGTGTGTGACGCCTGTGATGACGTCCTCTCCGCGCTGGTTGACCGCCAGACACTCCAACGCAATCTGATGCGATACATCATCCTTTTCGCTGACGCGAACCGAGACGGTAATCGTGTCGCCGAGGTCGACCGGCTTGACGAAGTGCAGAGACTGATCCAGGTAGACAGTGCCGGGCCCAGGAAGGCGCGTTCCTACCAGCGTCGAGAGAAGGGCGCCAGCCCACGCTCCGTGCGCGACGATCACCCGGAACTGGCCACTTTGAACCACATCGCGATCAAGACCAAGGGGTGCTGCATCGCCCGCCATCACCGAAAACAGTTCGATGTCGCGGAGCGTGAGCATCCGCACGAGGCTCGCCGAGTCGCCGATATTCAGCTCGGTGTACGTGCGGTTTTCGATTCGTTCCATGTAAGCCTCTGACCTGGCATATCCAGCGCCCGATACCGCGAATTTTTCACTGCTCGGGTGATTGGAAGACTATCGTCGTTGGATGTGAATCACGGGTTGATCGACATCAAGTTCGCGACCCAGGCATGGCAAGGGAAAGCGGCATCGCGGCGATCAAAACCAGCGGATTTTGTGTCCCACACCGAGGCCCGTGCGCCGGTCTTCCCCATGGTGCAACCTGATCGTCAGGTCGTGGTGTGACGAACTGAATACCTCAGACGTGTTACGGCGAGCTCGCTGCGAGCGGGGCCTACGCGTTTGTTCGCCGCAGCCAGTGCGCAATAAGGGATCTTAAAGACCGATGAAACAGAGGCGTACCCAGACGTCCTCTGCTCATGCCCGGAGTGATCGCGCACGGCACGGTTCAAAGCCCTTCGCCGCTGGGACACAGAGGATCCTGCCCTTGATCATGCCGGGGGAATTCGGCACCGGTTCCTGTGCGAATTGCCGCAGCAGACCATGCTGCCGGAACACGGTTGTCAACACGCAGCCTGGTCAGCGCACCTCGTGCAACCGGATCCCGACACCTGCTTCAACGGCGATTGATATAGGTCAATGTGAGCGTTTCGACAGATCGTAGCCTGAGCGAAAAAGCAAATGTGGGTGGCACTTACTCATAGGTCAGTAAGTTAGGGAACAAATTCGGTGAATGCCGATCTATCGTGTCGTGTCACTCGATGGAGCTGCGAACCGTGAAACGAGACGGGAGAAGTCTGGCGCACAACATCCTCGAAGAGATGCGCATGCTCGCGCTCGAGCGGATGAATGAAGGCGAACATCCTGATGCGGTTTCGGCGTCGTTTGGGATGCATCGTTCGTGGGCATACAAGCTGCGAGCGAAGGCCCGCGGGCGAGGACGAGGTGTGCGTGCATTGCGGTCGACTCAGGCCACAGGCCGCCCGCGCAAGCTCACTACCGCCCAGGAGCAGCAGGTGCTGCGCTGGATCAATGGCAAGAACCCAATGCAGTATGGCTTTGACTTCGGGCTTTGGACTCGGAATCTGGTACGCGAACTGGTCCAGCGTAAATTCGGCATCACGCTGAGCCTGGCCTCGATCGGCACAATGCTGGCGCGTCTGAACCTGACGCCGCAAAAGCCTCTGCAGCGCGCTTACCAACGCGATCCAGAGGCAATCGAGCGCTGGCAACACGACACGTATCCATCCATCGCCAGACGGGCTCGTGAGCAGAAGGCGGACATCTTCTTCTGGGACGAATCGGGCTTTCGGGCCGACTCGGTACATGGCAAGACCTGGGCGCCACGCGGCGTGACACCCATCGTAGAGCGCCCCGGTCAACGCCAGAGTATGAGCGCGGCGTCCGCCGTCAACTCGAAGGGCGCCTTCTGGTTTGCGACGTACGAAGGGGGACTCAGCGGCGAACTGTTCGTCGCGCTGCTCAAGAAGTTGATGTTCAATCGGAAGAGACCAGTTCATCTGATTGTCGACGGACTGCCTGCACACAAAAAGGCTATCGTGAAGGACTACGTTGCTAGCACTAACGGCAAACTGACCCTGCACTTTCTGCCCGGCTATGCGCCAGACCTCAACCCGGATGAGCTGGTGTGGAGCCACGTCAAGCGCACAGGTGTCGCGCGAAATCCCTTACGCAAAGGCGAACAGCTCGGCCCGAAGGTTCACGAGCAACTCACACAGGTTCAGCAAAACCCAGAGCTCGTGCGCTCGTTTTTCAGGCATCCATCTGTCGCCTACATTTCTGACCTATGAGTAAAAGGCGCTCAAGGCGCTCAAGGTGCAAGGAGATGACGATGCAAGCTGTCGATGTCATGACTTCCGAGGTCGTGTCGGTCGAGCCGGAGATGACTGTTCGCGAAGCAGCGGCGCTCTTTGCCGAACATGAGATCAGCGGAGCGCCGGTCCTGGACGCTCAGGGACATTTGCGCGGCATCATCAGCGATGCTGATCTACTGCATCGGGTTGAACTCGGCACTGAAAAGCCTCGCCGCTCGTGGTGGCATGAAATGCTGTCCTCCCGCCATGACGCCTCAGCCTATATCAAGGAACACGGTCGTCTGGTGAAGGATGTCATGACCGAAGGCGTGATCACCGTTGATGAGGCGACACCACTTGATGAGGTCGCAAATAGGCTTGAAATTCATCACATCAGGCGCGTGCCAGTGATGCGCGGAGATCAGGTGGTCGGGATCGTCAGCCGCGCGAATCTTGTTCAGGCATTGGCACTTGCACCTCGTGTGCCCAATACCCTGCAGGCCGTGAGCGATCGTGAAATTCGGGCCATGCTTATGGGCGAAATTGCCGGCCGCAATTGGGCCATGTCCGGGCGTAACATCATTGTCCAGAACGGCGTCGTCCACCTGTTTGGTTACTATGTGTGGTCTCCCGATCAAGTGCAGGCGATGCGTGTCGCAGCGGAAAGCATCCCCGGTGTGAAGGCGGTCGAGGACCATACATGCGATGTGCCGGCGGTGATGGGAATGTAACGGAGATGGCAGGCCGCCATGAACTGGATTTTAGTGGCGATCGATGGTTCCGAAGGCGCCAACCGGGCGATTGACTACGCGGCGCACTGGGCAACGCGGGAGAACCTGGGGCTTTTGATCGTCAATGTCATGGGCGGCTACGGCCTTCCGGACAAGGCACTCAGAAGCCTGACGGACGGGCAGACCGCCTGGTTCAAGGAAATACTGGCCTCGCTTTCTGCAGAAATCCTCAAGGACGCGCGGGCGCGCGCGTGGTCCACCGGAGCCAGATCGACGGAACTGGAATCGAGAGCCGGAGAGGTCGCTCCGACGCTGATCGAAATCGCCAGGGAAAGGAAAGCGCAGGCGATCGTCGTTGGCAAGCGCGGGACCGGCCGGATCACCGGTTTGCTGCTCGGCAGCGTCTCCCAGGCACTCGTGAGCCTGGCGCCGCTACCGGTTGTCGTCGTGCCCTGAGAAAACGTTACCTTGTGGCTGCTGTCAGGGCCGCCGAGAGCGACGGTGGTAAGCGGGCTGTGGCGGGCTGAAGCGGGCTATGTACTGCACGGCATGGAGTGCGGGCGCGAAGGAGGCGGGATGATACAGATCGTGACGGACCTGCCCGACGGCGTTGCGGGATTTGTGGCGAAGGGGCGGGTGACGAAAAAGGACTACGAAGACGTCCTGATTCCTGCGATGGAATCGGCACTCAGGACCCACCGGAAGGTGCGGTGCTATTTCGAACTGGGGCCGGATTTTTCCGGTATAGAACCCGCCGCCGCCTGGGAGGACTTCAAGCTTGGCGTTCAACACCTGACGCAATGGGAACGCGTGGCCGTCGTGACGGACGTCGAGTGGATGCGGATTGCCCTGTCCGTGTTCCGCTTCCTGGTTCCCGGAGAGGTGCGCATCTTTGACGCTTGCCAGTCGGACCAGGCCCGCGAATGGGTCATTGAGGGTAAAGGCGTTAACTGATGGTTCCCTCGGGGCACTCGCGATCCCGGTCTTCGCGCGGTGCGAATCCGCCACGCCATGAGCGCCACGAGCCGTCGAGGACGTGGCGATGCAACGATGATCGAAGATTCGCCGAAGCAGATGCGGTCGGTAATCGGCTCCCGGGACGGGATGCAGGCGCTACTCGGCGCACTCGCCGGGCATGGCTATCGTGTGCTGGGTCCGACTGTGAAGGACGGCGCCATCGTCTACGACGATGTCGCCAGCGTTGATGATTTTCCAGCAGGCTGGACGGACAGGCAGGACGCGGGGCGCTATCGGCTCGAACGTCGCGGGGATGCAGCGCTCTTCGGTTTTGCGGTCGGCCCGCACTCATGGAAGCGCTTTCTGCATCCGCCACTCGAACGCCTGTTTGTTGCGCAGGAGGGGGTGGATGGCGTCACCTTCGCCCCCGGCGAGGAAGTCGCACCCCGGAAGCTCGCGTTCGTTGGCGTACGGGCTTGCGAACTACACGCGATCCAGGTGCAGGATCGCGTCTTCTGCAGCGGGACCTTTGTCGATCGAGGTTATGCGCTGCGCCGGCGCGATGCGTTCATCGTTGCGGTCAACTGTGGACAAGCGGGCGGAACATGCTTTTGCGTGTCCATGCAAACGGGGCCAGCCGTCGATTCCGGCTTCGATCTTGCGCTCACGGAACTGCCTCCCGATTTCGATAATGACCTTGTCGTCGAAGTCGGGAGCGCCCGCGGCGCGGCGATACTCGAGCATATCCCCCGCAGGCCGGCAACGGAGGCGCAACTGGCATCGGCACAGGCGGTGGTGGCGCACACCGCAAGCCAGATGGGACGCTCGATGCAAACCGGGGGGATCCAAGCCCTTCTGCAGGGCAACCCGCACCATCCGCGTTGGACTGAAGTCGCGCAAAGGTGCCTGAGCTGCGGCAACTGCACCATGGTTTGTCCGACCTGCTTTTGTACGACAGTGGAAGACCATAGCGACCTGACCGGGCAGACTGCCGAGCGCATACGCCGTTGGGATTCGTGCTTCACGCTCGATTTTTCGTATATTCATGGGGGCAGCGTGCGCCAGACGGGACAGTCGCGCTACCGCCAGTGGCTGACGCACAAGCTCGCCAGCTGGATCGATCAGTTCGCCACTTCCGGCTGCGTCGGTTGCGGACGATGCATTACGTGGTGTCCGGTGGGGATCGATATCACGGAAGAGGTGGCCGCGCTGCGTATCGCGCCCGATGACGGGAGTGGAGAGGGACATGGAGGGGCTTGAGCGCATCCTGGCCGAACATCCGTTCTTTGCTGGCCTGGAGGCTGGGCATTTGCAACTGGTTCTCGGTTGCGCACGAAACTGTCGCTTCGAAGAGGGACACTATCTCTTGCGCGAAGGCGAACTCGCGATTGAGTTCTTTCTGATCCGCCACGGACGCGTCGCGCTCGAGATCGCCGCGCCTGGAAGAAAGACTGTCGTGTTCGAAACGCTAGGCGAAGGTGAGATCGTCGGCACGTCCTGGCTCGTGCCTCCCTATCGGTGGTTGTTCGACGTGCGAGCGATGGAGCTGACGCGCGCGATCGGCATTGATGCAGCCTGCCTGCGCGCCAAATGCGAAGTCGATCATCACCTGGGCTACGAGATGATGAAGCGCTTTCTCCCCATCCTCACGCGGCGTCTCCATGCCACGCGCCTGCAGATCCTGGATGTCTATGGAAAACGCTGACGCCGCCGCAGGCAGGTTCGACAATTCCTTCGTACCCCGCAGCTATCGCGTCATGCGCAGCCGCCGGGAGCTTGCCGATACCGTCACGCTGGAGCTCAAGCCACTAGCCGGTGCGCGGCCCGCCTTCGCGGCCGGGCAGTTCAACATGCTCTACGTCTTTGGCATTGGCGAAGCGGCGATCAGCGTAAGTGGCGATCCCGCTCAGCACGACACATTCGTACACACCATTCGCGATGTGGGCGCTGTCAGCGGCGCACTCGCGAGGGTGACCGCAGGGACAACGCTTGGCGTGCGCGGGCCGTTCGGCAGAGGCTGGCCGCTGAACGCGGCCGCCGGGTCCGACGTCGTCATCGTAGCAGGCGGGCTGGGTCTTGCGCCGCTGCGGCCAGCCATCCA
>NZ_JARBTA010000005.1:0-501646 GCF_048957375.1 Paraburkholderia sp. A1RI-2L | reverse complement strand
CGAAAGGTCGAAGCCGTCCTTCACCGCCTGCACGATCGAGGGTAGATTGGGGCGCGGATCGAGCAGCCAGATTTGCGACTTCATCGCGAATGCGTGGCTGCGCTCCTGCATGATAGAGGAACCTTCGCCGTAGTCTTCGCCGACGATGATGAGCGCCCCGCCCGTCACGCCGCCCGAGGCGAGATTCGCCAGCGCGTCGGACGCGACGTTGGTGCCCACCGTGGCCTTGAAGGTCACCGCGCCGCGCAGCGGATAGTTGACGGAAGCGGCCAGCGACGCGGCGGCGGTGGCCTCGCTCGCGCTGTTCTCGAAGCGGATACCATGATCGCCGAGGATGTCCTGCGCGTCCGCGAGCACGTCCATCAGGTGCGAAATCGGCGCGCCCTGGTAGCCGGCCACATAGGCCACGCCCGATTCGAGCAGCGCCTTCGTCACGGCAAGAATGCCTTCGCCGCTGAACACCTCACCTGCGCCGAGACGCAGTTTCTTCACTTCCTCGACAAACGACCGCTCCGCCATGACCGCCCCCTTCGTTGATCGCCTCTGCCGCCGCGCACATTCGTGCCGCGTGCCAGGTCATTGTAATTTAGATATAAATATTTCCAAAATCATGGATAACCCGGCAAAGCGGCACCCGGCGGCACGCCGCTGCACAAGAAAGGGTACGACCGCCTGAGGTGCATTTTCATGCAGCCGGCACTATTTTGCCGGCTGCATGAGCCAGGCGGCGCTCAAGCGGCGATCAGATCACCAGCCGCGAGACCTTCACGCCTTCGAGCGAGACACCGGCCATCAAGCCGGCGTTGGTCAGCACGAACGCCTCGACTGGACTGGTTGCCGTCGAGGTGTCGACATTGCCGTTCGCCCCCACGGTGACGAGCGCAACCGTGGCGTCGGCGCCTGCCGACCAGCCCTGGCTGTTAACGAAATCGTTGAGCGCGCCCTGGTTCATGAACGCGAAGACGATGGCCTTGGATTGCGCACCGATCTGCAGGCCGAACGAGCCTCCCAGCGTGCTGTAGTAACCGTCGGTGCGCCCGTTCACGCGCAGCGCGCCGGTGCCGTATTGCGCGCCGAACCAGAACCCCGCCGAGATCACGCTTGGGAACACGAGCACGCCGCTCGCCTTCGCAAGCAGCTCGCGCGACCCGGCCACGGCGCCGTAGAGGCGCGCGAGCGTGGCGTCCACGCCCGCATCGATGGAGCTGCGGCGCGCTGCGTTCTGGCTGGCGCTGTCTCCCGAACCCAGCGGGGTTGTCGTGCAGCCGGCGAGAGCGAAACCGCTTGCGGCAAGCGCGGCACTGGAGCCGAGAAGAAATTGACGTCGGCGCATGAAGTATTCCTGTCTGAACGGTTCTACGAAAAAGCGCGTGCGCAAATGCTGCGCGACGCGCCACGAGACAGCGTGCGAGGCCGCCTGCCTCTCCTGGCGGTATAGGACAATGCGCCGCGCATCGAGTTCGCATCCTCCCTTCGAAAGATCACGGCGCCGCTGCCCGCAGGCCTGTAATGTCGCAACGCAACATCATTGTCCTTCGGCCGTGTGACATCACTCGGCGGCCTTCGGCGCTGTCAGTCCGTTTCTCGAAATCGTCCGATTTTCTCTGTCAGCCTGAGTCGATACAGTCGAGACATGACGCGATCAACGCCACACCCGGCACCCAGCCATCTCGAATCAGATACCACCATGTCCGCCGCTCCCAACCTTCATTGGAACCGTTCCGCCGCGTCGTGGATCTCGCGCGCTTGCGAATGGGCGAGCGACATCGGGATCTATCTCCTGCCGTTTTTCTATGTGGCCTTCTTCGCCTTGCTGTTTCTGCTCTGGCACGAGCCCGCCTCCACCTTCTGGCTGATGGCGGCGTGCGGCGCGCTCGGTTGGGCGATGGCAGCAGGCGCCATCGTGTTTTGCCTCGCCAACGCGAAGCCTCGGCGCGCCTTTGTGGCTCGCCACATAGAATCCCCGCCCCCCAGGCAGCCGCGCTTGCGCCACGTGCCACTGCAGTTCGCGCAAATGCCCACGCGCTCATGCAGTCAGGCCTGCTCCACGTCGTCGGGCGGTGACGCGCGTTTCTCGGTCGCCTGCTTCCACTCGCGCTGCCAGGTCGCCAACAGCGACGATGCGCATGGCATCGGCAACGGGCGCCTGCAAGCCCGGCACTGATCCTGTCGCGAGCCATGCACGCGCCGGGCACAGCCCCGCAACATTCAAACGCCCTGAGAGGACATATTCCGACGCAAAACCCAGAGACACCCTACAATAATTCGGATAAACCACTGACATACAATGAGATAAGCATGATGCATCGCCGCGGGATCCATAGCGCTGCTGCCATGCACTTTCTCCACACTGCGAATCCAGGCAATACGCTCACGCTCATGACGAACGCGACACAAGAACTGCGGATCGTGGTGGCCGACGACCACCCGGTCGTGCTCACCGCCGTCACCGACTACCTGGACCAGATACCCGGACACAAGGTCGTGGCGACCGCCGGGTCAGGCGCCGAGCTTCTCGATACATTGCGCAGCACCCCTTGCGATCTCATCGTCACGGACTTCTCGATGCAGGGCGAGATCGAGGACGAAGACGGGCTGCGTCTCATCAGCCGCTTGCGCCGGCTCTATCCGGACATTCCCCTCGTCGTGTTCACGATGCTCACCAACGGCGGCATCCTGCACGAACTCGCCGAGTTGGGCGTGGCCGGCCTCGTTGGCAAGGACGAACCGATCCCCACGCTCGCACAAGTCTGCCAGCGCGCGCTCGTCGAGCCCGGCACGACGCTCTCCGCGCGCATAGCCGAGCGACTCGCCACGGAAGGCTCGACCGCCGACGAATTCCGCCGCACCAACCCGCTTTCGCCGCGCGAACTCGAAGTCGTGCGCCTGTTTGCGCTCGGCCTGAGCGTCACCGAAATCTCCAGGCGCCTGAGCCGCTCGGTCACGACCGTCGCCACTCAGAAGCGCGCGGCCATGCGCAAACTTCACCTCGAATCGAATGCCGATCTGATCCGCTACGCGAGCGAAAACGGATTCGCATAATGGAACGGCGCATCGGCTCGGTGGTTTCGCCCCTCGATGCGCTCAGGGCGCTCGAGCGCAACCTGAAGCGCGAGCGGCGCGTCTTCGCCATGCTGATCGCGATGCTCGCATTCGCCGGGCTCGTTGCGGCAATCGTCACGGCGCTCAGCATTGGCGCGGCGTCGCTCTCGAGCCAGGCCGCTCAACTGCGCGCCGTCACGGCGCAAACGAACGAGCTGGTGGCGCAGCGCTATTCCCTCCTGTCGAGCTTGCGCTTGCTGTTCACGCTCCAGGAGGCCGGGATGTTCACGCCGCAGCCCGTAACCGAAGCGCCACCGCGCTGCACGCCGGTCTTTGGCGCGGGCGAGTCGGCGCCGGCCCTGCGTACATTCTGCGAGCGTGCCGCGCAAATGGCTTCGCGCATCGACGAGAATGCGCCGATGCTGATCGTGCTTCTCGACGGCAGCGCCGCCTGGAGTCACCAGCTCGCTCCGCAGCCGCACAGTGCGCAGAACGGGGCCGAGGCATTGCGCAACGGCGAGGATGACGCGCGCGTGCTGGTGGACGCGGCGCTGCTGCGCATGAGCACACGCGGCACCGACCCGAAGGATCCGCGGACCTGGCGCGAAGTAACCTGGTTCCGGCCGCCTGCCGGGCTCGGCTTCGCGCCTCGGCTCGTGCTGGCGGCGGGCACCGTTCTCAAGGACAACGAACCTTATGCGCTGGTGATAACGAGCATCGATCTCGACGAGCTGCCGAAAGCGCAAGCGCCGGACGGATCGACTATCGAGCCGACCCTGTTCGACGGCGACGGCACGTTGCTGGCCAGCACGCTGTCCGCGCCCGCCGCGCAATACGTCGACCGGGTGGTCGCGACCTTGCCCGTCGAGCGCTTTCACCTGCTGCCGCGTTTCGGCTGGGCGCTGCGCGAGCAGCCGCTCGAATACGGGTTCGGCCATTACACGCTCGCGCTGTCCTGGGGCGCCGAGCTCGCGCGGATCCGCATGCCGCTCGTCGTCATCCTGCTGATGACGGCGGCGCTGCTCGCGCTGCTCGTGGCACTCTCGCGCTACTGGAACCGGCACGTGCTCGAGCGCACCTATGGCGAAGCCACGCGCGCGCTCGAAGGCGAACTGCTCAATCACCTGCTCGTGCATGCCACGCCAGTGGGCCTGTGCATCGTGCGGCAGCGCGACTTCGAAATCGTGATCGCGAACCAGATCGTGCGCAACGTGCTCGGCCTCGACGAGCACGCCACGCGGCTGCCCGCCGCGCTGTGTGTCGAGTTCGAGAAACATATGCCCCATGCGCCATCGACGGCCGGCGACACGCCCATCTACGTCCTGCCGTTCTCGCTCGTGCGCGAAGACGGCGACAGCGTGCATCTGGAGATCACGTACGCGCCTGCTTCCATGAACCGCGAGGACGTCATGTTCTGCGCCTTCGCCGACATGTCGAAGCACCACGAGGCCGAGCGCCTGCTGCGCGAAGCGAAGCGCACGAGCGACGAAGCCGCGCGCGGCAAAGTGAGCTTCTTCGCGGCAATGAGCCACGAAATCCGCACGCCGCTTGCCTCGCTCGTCGGCAACATCGAGCTGGTGGCGCGCGGGCCGCTCGCGCCCGAGCAGGAAGCGCGCGTGCAGGCCATGCAGGTCTCCTCCTCGGAGCTGCTGCAGATCGTGAGCGACGTGCTCGACTTCTCGAAGATCGACGTCGGTGCGATGACGCTTTCTGAGGAACCCGAATCAATCGCCGCGCTGCTCGTGCGCATCGCGCTCACCCATGCGCCACTTGCCGCGCGCTCGCAGCTGCCGTTCTATCTCGTGGTGGACCGCGCGATTCCCGCGCGGCTCTATTTTGACTCCGTGCGGCTCGCGCAGATCGTCAATAACCTCTTGAGCAATGCGTTCAAGTTCACGCATTCGGGCAAGGTCGTGCTGCGCGCGAACTGGCGCGGCGACGCGCTCGAAATCAGCGTGGCCGACTCGGGCGTGGGCATGCCCGAGTCCCTCAAGGCGCGCCTGTTCCAGCCGTTCACGCAAGGCGACGAGCACCGGCTCACCGAGGCGCGCGGCACCGGCCTCGGCTTGTCGATCTGCGGACGCCTCGCGAAACTCATGCGCGGGCGCTGCGAAGTGGAAAGCACGCTAGGCGTGGGCACGCGCGTCATCGTCACGCTGCCGCTGCGTGTGAGCGACGCGACCCCCGCCGGCAAGGAATGGACCTTGCCCGAAGTGCATCCGGCCATGCTGTGCCGTGCGCCCGAGAACCACGAATGGCTCACGAATCTCTTCGACCCCAAGGTCAGCGCGCCCACCTGGCTGAGCGCGAGCGAGCCGCCGTCGCGCGAAGGCGCATGGGACTATCTGCTGGTGACAGGCGAGTATTCGGCCGACGATGTGCAACGCCTGTGGGGCAGCATGGCCAACGTTATTTGGCTGAGCCAGGACGGGCCGCTCGTGCCGCTTGCCCGCGAAGACGGCGGCGTGGAAGTGAGCCTGTACAGTCTTGCGGGCATTCGCACCGCCACGCAAATGCTGCGCGCCCGGTCCGATGCGGCGGGGCATGGAGGGACCCAGGCGGCGCCCGCTGTGGGGACTGCGGGGACTGCGGGCGCCGCCGCTTCACAAGCGCTGCAAAACAGCGAATTCCGGCGGCTGAACGTGCTGATCGCGGAAGACAATCTGCTCAACCGCAGTCTCCTGCGCGATCAGCTGCGCACGCTGGGGGCGAACGTGACCGAAGCGAAGGACGGCGAAGAAGCGCTCGCGCGGCTCGATGACGTGCATGTCGACGTGGTGCTCACCGATCTCAACATGCCGAAGATGAATGGCTATGAGTTGCTGCAGGCCGCGCGCGCGAAGCGCGCGGCGCTGCCCGTCTACGCGGTGAGCGGCAATGCGCTGCCCGAACAGATCGCACAAGGCCGCCTGTCCGGCTTCACCGATTATCTGAGCAAGCCGGTGCCGCTCGCGGCGCTCGCGCGCGTGCTCGCCGACGTCGCCGAGCATCTGCCGGACACGGCGCAAGATGCCATCGTTCCTCCCGCACCGGTTCAGCCCGAAAAAAGCCACCAGAACACCATAAGCGATATGAGCGACCTGAGTGATGCGATCGACGATGAAGCGGACTTGCCGCGCTTTCCTGTCTTGTCGTCTTCGCTCGCGCCGCTCTTCGTCGAGCAGGCCGATCACGATATCGCCGACTATGCGCGGATTGCGGCCACGCACGATTTCCAGCGCCTGCGCGACTGGGCGCATCGCGTCTCGGGCGGTCTCGCCGTGCTGGGACCGTCGATGCTCAACGAAGCCTGTCTGGAATTGCGCGCGACGCTGCGCGAAGCCGGCCAGTGGACCGACGAGGTCAGCGCTTTTTCGGAGGAGGTGGTGGCCGAACTGGAGGCGCTGCGCGAGCACGCCGCGATGCGAGATTCAGCGTGAATCCGCGTGATTGGCCTGACATGGACCAAACCCGCCGCGCTGCGGGTTCAAACGTGCTTCTGAAGAAACGCGGGGGGTGTGGGCTGCGCCTGCTCGGGGCAATCGCCTTGCAGATTGCGCACGCACCACTGGCGCAGCACGCTTGCCTCCAACGGGCAGCCGATGGGGCTGTGCGGCGTTGCATGCGTGCGCGCTTCGAGACGCAGCGCATACCCGTCGGGCAAGTCGATGCCGCAACGGGGCACCCGCACGCCGATCTCGCGCGGGCGTGGTGCAGCGTTCAGCGCCGCGGCGTCATCAGGACGAGGCGCGCGCACGCCGCAAGGTTCGGCGGTGCGGGCCATCCATCTCAGGCTGGGCGCCTGGCGCATTGAAAAGACGGGCATGATCGTTCGCCGCGCAAAAGGCGGCGCCATAAGCGTTACAGACAGCGACCATGGTCGCTCACTGCCCCGATGCGAGCCATAGAACGCCTTCGAAAACGCCGCATCGGCCCGATTTCCGCACTCGATACGCCACGGCTTATGACCATCTTCAGCGTGCCGTCGGGGGCCCGCAATGCGCGCGCGTCGTGGTAGACTGCGCCGCGCATTTCGTTCGCTCCGTCATGAATCCACGCAAGCACAAACTATTGACCACATGGCTTGGCCTCGTCGCCATGTGGCTCATCGTGCTCGCGCCGCTCGTGAGTCAGCTGGTTGCCGCGCACTACGCGCACGTGCCTGACGCCGCGCTCTGCTCGGCGATCCAGCCGGCTTCCGGCGAGCCGCATCTTTCGCATGCCGATGCATTCGGCGCGTGCGGATACTGCGATCTGCTCGAACATCATGTCGCGATGCCAGGTGTTCCTGTGCCCGAGCCGTCGCGCGCACTCGTGGCGACGCTCGATCGCGTCGCGCGGCTCTCCACCCGCCACACGCCGTTCGGCGCCTTCCCTTCAGGCAGGCCGCGCGATCCCCCGTTCGTTTCCTGAGCCCAGCCGTCACCGGCCACCGGTTCGCGTTTTTCCCGCACTCACACTCACGCTTCGCGGCTGCCTGCGCGGATCCATGACAAAGGCGCCCGCGCCTGCGTTGCCGCTCGCAACGGCAGCGCACGTCGCCGTGTGTGCGTTCAAACGCGCGCTTCGATACGCGCAGCACGCGCCATCCCGCTCGCGGCGAAAGGCGTAGCGCTCACGTGGCCGCACGTTCATCGCATTTGGGAAACTTCGTTATGTTCACGCCCGCTCGGCGCGGCGCGCGCATTCGCACGCACCTGCATGCGTGCCCTCGCACGCCCGTCAAACCCTGGTTCAAGTCGTATTTCAAGCCCCATTTCACGCCGCCGTTCGGTCTCGTGCCGCTATCGTTGCTTGCATCGCTCGCGCCTGCTGGATCGTTCGCGGCCACGGACGAAGCCACGCTGCCCACCGTCACCGTGAGCGCCACGAGCAGCAGCACGAGCGCCGCCGCTACGCCCGCCGTCGATCCAAACCTGCCGGCCACACTGGAGACTGTCACGCCGCAGCAGTTCGGCCACTGGAGCGTCGTCAACACCGAGGACGTGCTCAAGTACATGCCGAACCTCGCGGTGCGCAAGCGCTTCATCGGCGACCTCAATTCGATCATCGCCGTGCGTGGTACGAGCAATACGCAAAGCGCGCGCGGCCTCGTCTATGCCGATGGCTTGCTGGTGTCGAACCTGCTCGGCAACGGCTACGCTTTCCCGCCGCGCTGGTCGATGGTGTTTCCCGACCAGATCCAGCAGGTGGACGTGATCTACGGACCCTATTCGGCGCTCTACGCAGGCAACTCGCTCGGCGCCACGGTGCTGATCACGACGCGCATGCCGAAGCAGTTCGAAGCCACCGCCGATGTCAAGGCGTTCACGCAGCACTTCAGCCTCTACGGCGTGAACCAGAATTTCAACGGCAGTGAGATGAGCGCCTCGGTGGGCGACACGATCGGCAAGTTCTCGTACCTGCTCGGCGTCAATCACCTCGAGAACACGAGCCAGCCGCTGCAGTTCGCCACGCTCGCGCAGTCGAAAACACCCGCGAAGCCCGGCGCCATTCCCGTGCACGGCGCGGACTTCTACAACAACCAGACCAACGCGCCCACGGCAGTGCTGGGCGTGAACGGAGAAGGCATCGAGCACACGGTCCAGGACCAGCTCAAGCTGCGCATGCAATACGACTTCACGCCCACCGTGCGGGGCGGCGTGACGCTCGGCTACTGGCACCGCACCTACGACAGCCAGACCTCGACCTTCCTCTACGACGCCAACGGCAACCCGGTGTACAGCGGCAAGGTATCGATAGACGGCTACGAGTACAACATCCCGGCGGCAGCGCTCGCGCCCAGCCGCGGCGCGAGCGAAAACTGGCTCTATGGCGTCTCGCTGCGCACGCATCAGGCGAGCGGCTGGAACGCCGAGGCCATTGCTTCGTACTACGATGTGAGCAACAGCGTCGCGCGCAACGCCAATGCCGGCGGCGCCGGCGAAGGCCCTGGCACGATGACGCTCGGCGACGGGACCGGCTGGAAGACGCTCGACCTCAAGGCAACATGGACGCCCAGGCGGCCCGATGCGGGCCTCGCGGCACAGTGGCTCAGCTTCGGCTACCACTACGACAACTATTTCACCGACAACCAGACCTGGAACACGCTCACCTGGCGCGATGGCGGCGCGAGCAGCTTCGCCAACGCGTTCGCGGGCAAGACCGGCACGCAAGCGTTCTACGCGCAAGACGCGTGGCGCTTCCTGCCGCGCTGGAAGCTCGTCGTTGGCGCGCGCTACGAAGATTGGCGCGCCTATGACGGCTATCAATCGCTCGGCGCATCGAGCGCACCCTATCCGGACGCAGGCGATCATCACGTCTCGCCGAAGGCCTCGCTGTCGTTCGACGTCACCGACGACCTCACGCTGCGCGCCTCCATTGCACGCGCGTATCGCTTCCCTACCGTGAGCGAACTGTTCCAGGGGCAAGTCAACGGCTCGTCCATTGTCAATAACAATCCGAACCTGTGCCCCGAGGACGATCTCTCGAAGGAACTCACCGCCGAATGGGCGCACTGGAATGGCCTATGGCGTTTCACGATCTTTCAGGATGACGTAAAGAACACGATCTTCAGCCAGACCGACACCACGGTGATTCCGAACGTGACGAGCTTCCAGAACATCGGCAAGATACGCTCGCGCGGCGTGGAGACGAGCTATCAGGGGCAGGACGTGATCTGGCAAGGCCTCGACCTTGCTGCAAACGTGGCGTACACGCAGTCGAAGATTCTCGAAAACGCGCAGAACCCGGCGAGCGTGGGCAAGTACTTCTACCGGATTCCGCTTTGGCGCGCGAATCTCGTCGCGACTTACCGCTTCGATGCGAAGAGCGCGTTCACGCTCGCAGCCCGCTATTCTGGCCGCCAGTACAACACGCTCACCAACGCCGACACCAACCCGAACGTGTTCGGCGGTACGAGCACGTACACGGTCGCCGACATCAAATACACGTTCCGGCCCACGAAGAAGAGCGAGATTGGCGTGGGCATCGACAACCTGTTCGACGCGCGCTACTTCGTCTATCACCCGTATCCGGGCCGCACGTATTACGTCGGGGCGAAGCTCGGGCTGTGAGCGAACGCATGCAATCGCCATTGCCGCACTCGCGGCTTCAATCACCATCACTGCTGGTCCAACGCTGCGCCCATGGCGACGCACCACCGGACCACAAGGAGCATCCGATGTCCGCCACGCTGCCTGCCTCCGCCACGCGCGTCGCCCGTACTGCCGGCGCCGTTCATCCAGGGTATCGCACGCTATGGCGCTGGCATTTCTATGCCGGCCTGTTCGTCATGCCGTTTCTGATCGTGCTCGCTATCACCGGCACGATCTATTGCTTCCAGCCGCAGATCGAGCCGCTGCTGTATCCGCACCGGCTCGTGGTCGCGCCCGCCGCGACGCCGCGCCTGCCCGCCGATGCCTTGCTCGCGCGTGCGCGAGACGCGATGCCGCCGGGCGCGCGCCTGTTGCGCGCGCATGTCGAAGCGAATCCCGCACGCAGCGCGGAGTTTGTTTTCGCGCGCGCCGGCGGCGTCAAGGAGAGCGTCTATGTGAACCCGTACAGCGGCGAAGTGCTCGGCACGCTCGACCTGGAAAGCCGCTTCATGCAGATGGACCGCATGCTGCACCGCAAGCTGCTGCTCGGCAAAACCGGCGAACTGCTGATGGAGTTGGCCGCTTGCTGGACGCTCGTGATGATCGTCACCGGCGTCGCGCTTTGGTGGCCACGGCAGTCGCGCGCGCTGGGGGCCGCAGGGGAAACGTCGAACACCGCGTCGGGTGCGGGCACCGGTTTGGCAACGATACGCGCGGCGCTGTGGCCGCGCTTCGGCGCAACGGGCCGGCCGTTCTGGAAGAGCGTGCACAGCACCATCGGCATCTGGCTTGCGGTGGGCGCGCTCTTGTTCGTCGTGAGCGGCCTGCCGTGGACGGGCTCGTGGGGCAAACAGTTCAAGGCGCTCGCAACCCGTGCAAGTCTCGGCGCGCCGCGCGGCGCATGGGGTGGGGGCCTGCCGCTGCAATCGACGCTGCAGGGTGGGCAAAATGCGGCGCGAAGCACGGCGCATGCAGCGCCCGGCAGCCACGCCGATCACGCCGATCACGCGGGCCACGACATGGCGTCGATGCCTGGCATGGTGGTGGACGACCTGCCGCTGCCCAACGTGCCATGGGCCGTGGGCGCGGTCCCGGTGCCGCAGTCGCCCGGCGCGCGCACGCAGCCCGTCTCGCGTTGGACGCTCGACGAGGTGATCGCGCAAATGCGTAAGCTCGGCGTGCAAAGCGGTTACGACGTCGCGCTGCCCGCCACGGCAACGGGTGTCTACGTCGTTTCGTACTTTCCCGCGGACCCGCAAGAGGAGCGCACGGTTTATATCGACCAGTACAGCGGCAAGGTGCTCAAGGACATCGGCTACGGCGATTACGGCGTGGTCTCGCAGGCTGTTGCGTATGGCACGTCGCTGCATATGGGCCGCTACTTCGGCCTTGCGAACCAGTTGATTTGCGCGGCGATCTCGCTCGGGCTCGCCGCGCTTGCCGTCACTGGCTTCGTCATGTGGTGGCTGCGTCGCCCTGCCCGCCCGGTCAACTCGTCACGCACGGCCGGTGGACTCGGCGCGCCTTCGCGCGAGCGCGCCGCGCCGCCCATGCGTGCCTGGAGGGCCGGCCTCGCCATGCTCGGCGTGATCTTTCCGCTGATGGGCGCGACGATCGTGGCCGTATGGGTGCTCGATCGGCTCGCTTTCGGCCGCACGAACACTCTTTCGTCTTCCTGACGATTGGTCGTCGCACGAGGGCCGCGCGACCGCCATGCCCCACTCGCCACGGGCGCGCCAAATCTCATTTGAGCGATGTCAGGCGTGCTGCGGTAATCTGAGGACACAATTGCTCTTGATCCCCGTCCGCAATCGGGTGTCAAAGCAGTATCGAGGCCTTGCATGAAATCAGGGCGTGCAGTTTTGCTCCGGCCCCGATCGTCAGGAGACCACTGTGTTCCGGTTCATTTTCGCATTGGCGACGGCTGCGACGCTTGCAGGATGCGTCGCGCCTTACCCCGGGTATCCCGGCTATTACGATTCCACATATGGCTATGGCTACTCTTATCCCTACGCTTACGGTTACCCCTATGGCGGCTACCCCGCTTACTACTACGGGCCTAGCTTTGGCTTCGCCTACTGGGGCGGGGGCGGATGCTGCTACCCGTACCACGGCTGGCATGGCGGCGGTTGGCACGGTGGAGGCTGGCACGGAGGCGGCGGAGGCTGGCACGGCGGTGGCGGAGGCTGGCACGGCGGTGGCGGCACCTGGCAAGGCGGCGGCGGTGGACACGGCGGCCGGCACTAGCCCCGCGTCAGCCAGTGCGAACCCCGTCACACCCGCCCATTCACGGCAATCTCCGCGCCCGTCACCGCGCTGGCGCCCGAGGAAAGCAGAAACGCAATCACCGCCGCGATTTCATCGGGCTGCACCCAGCGCGTGAAATCGGCGTCGGGCATGTCGGCGCGGTTTTGCGGCGTGTCGATGATGCTCGGCAAAATCGCATTGACGGTCACGCGCTGGTCCTTGAGTTCCTCGGCCAGCGCCTCGGTAAGCCGCGCCACACCCGCCTTCGATGCCGCGTAGGCGCCCGTGCCGAGCCCGGCCTTGCGCCCCGCGCCCGCACCGATGTTCACGATGCGTCCAGCACCCCGCGCGAGCAGATGCGGCAGGGCCGCCTTCGACGCATTGAGCGCCGTCTTAACGTTCAGATCGAACATCAGGTCCCACGTGCGCGCGTCGCCATCGGCGATCGTTTCCCAGCGGAACGCACCCGCGATGTTGACGAGCGCATCGAGACCGCCTAGCGCCCGGCTTGCCGTCTCCAGCGCCTGCTTCGCCGCCGCCGCGTCGACGAGGTCGATGCCGCCGATGCGCACCGCCTGGGCCAGCGCCGCGGGCCAGGCGTCGTCGCCGGGCGCCGCGCCCCGACCGATCAGCGCCACGCGCGCGCCGCGCGCCGCGAGATATTGCGCGCTCGCCATGCCAAGGCTGCCGAATCCGCCGGTGACTGCCACCGCCTTGCCCTTCACTGAGTCTTCCATCTTGAGTTCCTGCGAGTCGTGGGCTCGGCTCATGCCGAACCCTGGGTTGGACATTCCCGCAGCAGCGTATCAGACGCGCGACTCGGGCTGCACCGCCGCCAGGCTGCGCCTGCGCAGCGCCTCCGTGGTTTCGCCCGTGCCATCCGCACGCCAACCCGGCGGCAGGATCACGTGGCGCACGGCGGTCCACCAGTCGGGCGCGGCGGCGATGTCACGCGCGAGGCTCGTCCAGTGCTCGAACTCGACCACGAACGGATTGCGCGAGCGCGTGGGGGTGACGAGCCCGTAGCGGCATGGCTCGTCGGCGCGCTCTGGCACATAGGTGCCGAACAGGCGGTCGAACACGATCAGCACGCCGCCATAGTTCGCATCGAGGTAATCGACATTGGACGCATGATGCACGCGATGCGCCGAAGCCGTATTGAATACGTATTCGAGCCAGCCGAGCTTCGGCATCCAGGTGTTGTGCAGCCAGAACTGATAAAGCAGGTTGAACGAGAGCATCGCGACCGCAATCTCGGGGCGCACGCCGAGCCAGACGAGCGGCGCGAAGAACACGACTGGACCGGCGAGCTTGCTGGTCCATCCGAGGCGATACGCGGACGACAGCGTCAGTTGATTGGGCGAATGGTGGACCGCGTGCGACGCCCAAAAAAAGCGCATGCGGTGCGAGGCGCGGTGATAGCAGTAATAGCAGAATTCCTGGCCGACGAAGATGAGCAGCACGAGCAGGACGTTATCGATCGTGAGCGTGAAAAGCCGGTGCGCCCACGCGAAATGAAACACCGGCGCGGCGAGCGAAACTGGCAGAAGCGCGAACAGTTTTCGTCCGACGAGATCGGCGAGCGAGAGCCAGACTTCGGACCAGTCGAATGGGACCTGGCCGTTACAGCGTTTGTGAAACGCAAGCACCCCGGCCTCGATCAGCGAGGCCGCGACGATAAAGAGCGTTACGTATGACGAAATTTTTCCTGTGGAGAGCATGGTAAGCAGTGTGCGAATGAAAGCGCATGGCGCGATGTCGGAAAGGACGCGTCGCTCGCTGCTGCCCTGCGTGTCGCGTCGGATGAAGCGCACTTTAAAAGCGCCGGACGCCGAGAACCACTCACAAATTATGTCGCCGCATGTCGCGCGCGCACGGTGTAACACCGCGACATGGTTTTGCACGAGACTCGCGGCAGGGACCGCCCTATAGTTCGTTCCGCTGACACGCCGATGCGTGCACCGAACCGAACCGCAAGGATCCCAAATGAAATCGCTGACCCGCTCTCTCCTCGCCGCCTCCCTCCTCGCCCTCGCCAGCGCACCGGCTTTCGCCGGCTGGGCGGGCCACGGCACCGCCTACACGCCGCACGGCGCCTATAACGGCGCGCACTATGCCTCGTGCGGCGGCGGCAGTTGCTCGCATGCCGGCGGCGTGGTCAGCCCATCGGGCGGCCTCGCCACCAATACCGGCACCGTCACGCGCACCGCGCCGGGGCAGTTCTCCAACAGCGGCACGGCAGTCGGCCCGAACGGGCGTTCGGTCGAGCATGCCGGCGACACGAGCTGCGCCGGCGGCACCTGCTCGCACACTGGCACGATGTCGGGCGAGGACGGCCGCAGCGCATCGACTTCGGGCAGCGTGACGCGCACCGCGCCGGGCCAGTATTCGTCGAATGGCACGATCACGGCCGCGAACGGCAATAGCATTAGCCACAGCGCTTCGACGAATTGTGCGGGCTCGACCTGCTATCGCTCGGGCACGGACACCGGCACGGCGGGTGGCACGGTTACGCATTCGGGCAGCGCCACCCGCGTCGCGCCGGGTGTAGTGACGACGTCGGGCGGGTCTACCGTCGTTCGGGAAGGCACGGTCGTGACGGGTGGCGCTACGGTCGTCCAGGGCGGGGGCGCGGTTGCAGTAGCGCCGGCTCCGGTGGTCGTCGCGCCGGCGCCCACGACCAGCGCGGTCTACGTGCCCCCGCCGCCCGCGCAGAACACTGTCGTCGTCGCTCAGGCGCCCAAGACCGTGTATGTTGCGCCCCCGCCGCCCAAGTCCGTGTATGTCGCGCCGCCCGCGCCCAAAGTCGTCTACGTCGCGCCGCCCGCTCCGAAGGCCGTCTACGTCGCGCCGCCTGCGCCAAAGGTCGTGTATGCCGCCCGCCCGCTGCCGCGCGCCGTCTACGTTGCGCCCGCGCGGCGCGCCGCGATCTGGGTGCCGGCTCACTGGGCTGGCGGCGTATGGGTGCCCGCGCACTGGGCCTGATTGACGACCTGATTAACGACCTGAGGGATGGCCTGATCAGCAACCGCGCCTCGCGCTAACGCGCAACGCCCGTTCGCGCCGACGTGCGCGGCGTGGCCCGCCGCGCACAAGCGCGCGGACCACCCCTGAACGTTCGCGAGGCGACGTTCGAGCCGCGCCAACTGGCCTAATATCGTAGAAGCCGGCGCGGTCCGGTAGCACCCCTGATCATTGCGCTCCGGCCACACGCCGGATGCTTCGAAACATCGGCGCACCGCAACCACCGCAGGAGGCGGTCCATGGAGCAGGCAAACCGGATCCTCGTGCTCGACGACGAAGCCGAGTTGCGCAACATGCTGCAGCGCTTCCTGAGCGGGCATGGCTTCGAAGTGCGCGCCGTCGCCGACGGCAAGCGGCTCGACCGCATGCTGCAGCGCGAGCCCTACGACCTGCTGGTGCTCGATCTGATGATGGAGCCCGAGGACGGCCTGAGCGTCTGCCGCCGCCTGCGCGCGGAAGGCCACACACTGCCGATCCTGATGCTCACGGCCAAGGGCGACGCCGCCGACAAGGTGATCGGCCTCGAAACCGGCGCCGACGACTACCTCGCCAAGCCCTTTCTGCCCGACGAACTCGTCGCGCGCGTGAAAGCGTTGCTGCGCCGCCAGAAGATGGCCGCGGGCGACCCCACCGTCACGACGCAGCGGCTGCGCTTCGGCAGCTTCGTCTTCGACGTCGGCCAGCAAACGCTCCTGCGCGATGGCGTGCCCATTGAAATACATTCGGCGCAGATGCTTCTGCTGCATGCGCTCGGCTCCTCGCCGAACCGCGCCGTGAGCCGCGAGAACCTGCTCGCGCGCGCACGCGGACGCGACCATGCCGCACTCGACCGCAGCGTCGACGTGCAGATCCTGCGGCTGCGCCAGATCGTCGAGGAAGATCCCGCCAAGCCGCGCTTCATCAAGACCGTCTGGGGCCTCGGCTACATGCTGGTGGCCGGCGTCGAGTCCTGAGCCCCGCGACGTTCATGCGCTGGCTGCCACGCTCGCTCCTCTCGCGCAACATCGCGCTGCTGGTGGCGCTCGTCGCGCTCACCCAGCTGTGCTCGTTCGGCGCGCTGCTGCATTTCGTGCAACGCCCGCGCATCGAGCGCGCCTCGATCATCTTCGCGGACTACGTCAAGCTGCTCGACGGCACGCTCGCCGCGTTGCCGCCCGCCGAAAGCCGCGCGAGCGCCGCGCGCCTGAACGAACACCGCACGGCCCCCGCCGCACACGTGGCGAACCTCGATCCACCGGGCGCGAGTCCGCTCCATGTTTTCCAGACGTGGCAGCGCGACGTCTTCATCACGGCGCTTCAGCACCACCTGCCCGCCGACATGCCCGTGCGCTGGGAATCATCAGACGAAGAGCGCCTCTGGATACGCATGCACGCGGCGGGCGAGCCCATTTGGGTGGCCTTGCCGATGAGCGCCGATGCGCGCGCCAGCGGCATCGCCGCGGCCATCGTGCTGTCGATCGGTCTCGCGCTGCTCGCGGCGTTCACGGGCTGGCTGATCCAGTTGCATCTGAACCGCCCCCTCGGCGATCTGGCGCACGCGGCGCGCCATGTCAGCGCCGGTGAAGCGCCCGCGCCTCTGCCCACCGACGGCCCGACCGAGATCGCCGAGGTCAGCCAGGCCTTCAATCAGATGACCGCCGCGCTGCAACAGGCCGAAGCGACGCGTGCGCTGATGCTCGCGGGCGTGTCCCACGACATCCGCACACCACTCACGAAACTGCGCCTCGCCCTTGCGATGGCGCTGCCGCGCGGCACCAACGACAAGCTCGTCGACGCGGCCGAGGGTTATCTCGATCACATCGACACGATCCTCCAGCAGTTCATGGACTACGCGGGCAGCGGCGAGCGCGAAGCCCCGCAGCCAGGCGACCTCAACGCGCTCGCGGGCCAGCTCGTGGCCGACTTCGCGGGGCTCGGTCACGAATTCGACTTCGAGGAAGGCGCGCTGCCCTGCTTCGCGTTCCGGCCCGTGGCCATCATGCGTCTCTTGATGAACCTGATGCAAAACGCCGTCGTCTACGGGCGCACGGGCCTGTGCGTGCGCACGTGGCAGGCGGACGGCCACGCTTGCGTGGCCATCTGCGACCGTGGCGGCGGCATCCGCGCCGAAGAACTGGAGCGGCTCAAAGCGCCCTTCAGCCGGGGCACCAACGCGCGCACCCACGCGGGCGGCACCGGCCTCGGGCTCGCCATCGTCGAACGCATCGCGCGGCAGCACGGCGGCTCGCTCACCTTCACCGACCGTGCGGGCGGTGGACTCGAAGCCGTGGTGAAGCTGCCGATTCACGACGCCGACGCGCGCCGATGACATCGAGCGACATAATTTGCGTGTAGCGCACCGACTGACTCCCCCGCATACTTGCGCCTGTGCCGAGTGACACGCGCTGCAACCTGAATAATCAGGCGAATGCAGGCAAGCCGCTCAGGCAGCCCTCACGAACCCATCACGATATTTCGATATCCTGATTAACCGTCGATATCGAATCCAGCATCCAGGCGACCCGACATGAATACGTTCTTCCGCTCCCTCCTCAACAAGACCCGCCGGTTCGCCGGCGCTGCGCTGTTCGCGGGCTCGCTGCTCGCGTCAGGCTGCGCCTCGGCAGCGAGCCCGTTGCAGGCCGCCGCTCCGCTGCCGCAAGTGCACGCCGAGGTCATCTACGTCTGCGCGTTCGAGATCTCGCCCGAACTCGTGAAGCTCGACAGCGGCATGGCGCAGCGGCTCAAGACGATGTCGACCGGCGAGTCGTCGGCGCAGCAACAGCAGCAAGTGGCGCTCGCGGCGCGCGAAAAGCTGGCCGAAGACATCGTCGCGCAGTTGCAGAAGATGGGGCTGCCCGCGGTGCGCGTGGACGGCCCCGTGCCGGCGGGCCGCGACGCCATCGTGGTCGAAGGCCGCATCGATACCGTCGATGCAGGCAGCCGCCGGCGCCGCGCGCTGATCGGACTCGGCGCGGGCAAGAGCGAAGTGGACGCCACCATCGCCGTGTCGTACCTGCCGGCGCATGGCGCGCCGCAATCGATCGCCACCTTCGAGACGAGCGCGAACAGCGGCTATATGCCCGGCATGGCGGAAACTGCGGGCGCGGGTGCGGCGGCCGGCCACCTTGCGGCATCGGCGGCGGGCGCGGGACTGCACGGCGCCTGCGCATCGAAGCGCGACACGATTGCCGCCGACGCGGGAAAGCTCGCGAACTCGATCGCAAAGCAGCTCGCGCAGGCGGCCGCGCAATACGGCTGGGTGCCGGCCAGCAAGGCGGCGTGATTCAGCCCAAATCCATGCGGGTCTCGTCGACGAACTTCTCGGTGGCGTCGTCGATCTTGCGGCCGCGCCGCCCGGTCGGCCCGTGAATGTAGACCGTCTTCATGTCGACCCCGCGCTCGCCCATCGCGGCGGGCGGCGGCGTCATCTCGTAGCGCACCTCGCGCGCATGATCGGCGAGTTGCAGACGCGGATCGAACACCGAGTTGAACTTCCACAGCATGCGCACGAAATTGGTCTGGCCGCGCAGCAGCAGATGCATCGCCTGCCCCGCCGCGCCGCGAAACGCGGTCCAGCCCATGTGCTTGCGATTCAAAACCTGTTGCGTGCGCACCAGTTCCGCATAGAACTCGGGCAGCGGCAGCTTCGTTGGCACCACCGCATGCTGGATGTCGTAGAGCCGGTAGTCGAGGCTCGTCAGGCGCCGCCTCTCGTGTTGCCAGTTCTCCGTGCCCGGATACGGCGTGTTCACGCTGATGTTCACGATCTCCGGAATCTCCATGCACCACTGGCGTATCGTCTCGAAGCGGGCGTGGTCCCAGTCCGGGTCGGCAATCAGGTTGATCGCGACCGTGATGCCGAGCGAACGCGCGAACTCGAGCGCCTCGAAATTGCCGTCCAGACTGATGCGCTTGCGAAACGCCTTGAGGCCCTCGTCGTCGATGGCTTCGAGCCCGAGGAACATGTATTTCAGGCCGATCGCCTGCCACGCGCGGAACACCGCCTTGTTGCGCAGGAGCACGTCGCCGCGCGTCTCCAGGTAGTAGCGCTTCTGGATGCCGCGCCGGCGGATCGCATCGGCAATTGCCATGCCGTGCTCGGCGTGCACGAAGGCCACATCGTCGACGATAAAGACGCCTGGTTCGCGCAGCGCCGCCAGTTCCTCCACCACGACCTCGGGACTGCGGGTGCGGTAGCTGCGCCCGTAGAAGGTCCACGCGCTGCAGAACGTGCAGTCCCACGGGCAGCCGCGCGCGAACTCGATCGAGGCGCACGGATCGAGCGTGCCGATGAAATATTTGCGCCGGTGCCGCAACAGATCGCGCGCGGGCCGCACGGGATCGAGCTGCTCGACGAAGCGCGGCGGAGGGCCCGATCCTTCGCGCGTCACCACGCCCGGCACTGCGAGCAGATCGCCGCCTTGCGCAACGGCTTCGAGCAGCGCATTGATCGACGCCTCGCCCTCGCCGCGCAGAATGCAGTCGATGGCGCCCTCACCGTGACGCAGCAGATCGTGCGCCGTGAACGAGACGCTGTGGCCGCCCACGAACACGAAGCATGCGGGCAGCGCGGCCTTCACAGCCCTGGAGAGATCGACGATCTCGGGAATGTTCGCCAGATAGTTGCCCGAGAAACAGAGCGCCTCGGGCCGCCAGTCGCGCACCATGCGCATCAGGTCGCGATGGGTTTCCACCTGCAGGTCGACGAGGCGCACCTCGTGTCCCGCATCGCGCGCCGTGCCGGCGACCGATTCGAGACCCAGCGGCTCGAGCCGAAGAAACACGCGCGTGTACATCAGCCCGCTCGGGTGGACGGCCAGCAATCTCATGAAGCCTCCTTGCGAAGCGCGCCTGCCCGAAGCGACGCACGACTCGTGCGATTCATGTGATTCGTGCAACCTGGCGGGGCGCTCGCGGTGTCGTTCACGGTTGTCGTCGCGCCGGCGCGGCTCGAAACGTGCGGCCAGCGCGTCCCTGACACTGCTGCTCCGTGCGAGTCTACGCGCCTTCGCGCAGCGGCGCTCGCGCCGTGCGCCGCCATCGTCCGTCATGCCCGCCGTGCCGACCGGCCGGGCCGGCACGCTCAGGCCACGAGGGGAGCACCGAGGTCAGCACCGAGATAAGGACGATAGGCAGCGGCGCTTTGATAGACTGGAATTCCCGCACATTAATTCGTCGAAGCGCCGTCCCACCGTGCCGAATACCCGCTCGCTCCCGCGCCTGCTGACCGAAATCCGCGCTTGCCACATCTGCGCCGACACGCTGCCGCTCGGTCCGCGTCCGGTGCTGCAAGCGAGCGCGAGCGCACGGCTCCTGATCGTGGGCCAGGCGCCCGGCGCGAAGGTCCATGCCTCGGGTATCCCATGGGACGACGCGAGCGGCGAGCGTCTGCGCGAATGGATGGGCATCGACGCCGAAACGTTCTACGACGCCGCGCGCATCGCCATCGTGCCGATGGGCTTTTGCTATCCGGGGCGCGGGGGCGGCGGCGATAACCCGCCGCGTCCCGAATGCGCGCCCCTCTGGCACACACGCCTGCTCGCGCTGATGCCCGACGTGCGCCTCACGCTGCTGGTCGGCCAGTATGCGCAGCGTTATTTTCTCGGCAGCCGCCGCAAGGGCTCGCTCACCGAAACCGTGGAAGCCTGGCGCGACTATGCCCCAGGCTTCGTGCCGCTGCCCCACCCCTCGCCGCGCAATACGCCGTGGCTCCAGCGGCATCCGTGGTTCGCGCGCGACGTGCTGCCCGCGCTGCGCGAGCGCGTCACCGATGCGCTGTCGGTGCCGTCCCAGCAGACGAATGCCAAGATGCCTCACAAGGAGAAGCGCAACATGACCCTACCGGCGATCACTACCCAGCGTGTCTACGAACCGCTGCCCGAAGACAGACAGGCGTGCTTTCTGGTCGACCGGCTATGGCCGCGCGGCGTGAGCAAGGAAAAACTCGCGGGCGTGACCTGGGCGAAGGACGTCGCGCCGAGCACGGAACTGCGCGAGTGGTTCCACAAAGACCCGGAACAGTGGGACGAATTCACGCGCCGCTACGTCGCCGAACTCGATGCAAACCATGCTGCGTGGGCGCCGCTTGCGGAGGCGAGCAAGGCTCAGCCGGTGGTGCTGCTGTTTAGTTCGCACAACACCGAAAACAACAACGCGACCGTGTTGCGTGACTATTTGATGAAGAAGCGGCGCAAATAAGGGCGCGCGCAATCGGAGTCGATTGGAATCGATCGGGATTCTGGAAGACCGCGCGCCGGTTAGCGTGCGTCGAGATCGAAATCATGCCCGCTGCCTTGCGTCAGCCGCCGCAACAACTCCTTGCCGCGGGTCGTGAGGCGGGCGGCGCAGCCGTCGCCGACTTCGTCCATCTCCACGAGATGGTAGCGCTCGAGCGCCAGAAAATCGGAACCGAATGTTTGAAGCGGCGCATTGGCGTCGCGAATCAATAGCAGCGCCGCCAGTTCGTGATGACTGAGCATCGAATCTCTCCTGTTCAGGACTCACCGTGGAAACCAGCATAGCGAGCAAAACGTACAGTTTCGCTACAGTTGTGTTTCTTCTTGTTACCCATACAATCCACGCGCCGGAGGGGAAAATTCGCTGCGCGTTGCATGGTGGTTAAAGCGTGTTATGCATCCGGTAAAAAATCAAATCGGATTCCTGATTGCATGCGGAGGTTGAATGGCGGCACATAGGGCGTGCCTCCAACCAGCCGGGCGACCCAGCCGGATTGTCGCGCCGACAGTTGCAAATGATAAAAGGGATGCCCGGCTCCGCGTGACCTACACGCGTGCAAGATTTGATCGAAATCGTATTTCGAGATATTTGCACCTCAGGCGGACACATTGAACCCGGGGCGCGCATCAATTTTTAGATGCGGATGCAGCGCGGCGGCGGGCGCCGCCGCGCCCGCGCACCGCCCGCGAAAGCCGGCGTCAGACCGGTGTCAGGCCGCCTTCGGTTCCTCATCGCGCACCAGCATGACCGGGCGATCGGCCATGCGCAGGAACGATTCTGCGACGCTGCCGAGCAGCAGCCGCTTCACGCCCGACAAACCGCGCGTGCCCATCACGACGAGGTCCGCATCCTCTTCCGCGGCGATGCGGTAGATTACCGCCGCAATGTCCTCGCCCATCGCGTCGGCGGCGCGCGCCGTGCCCGACACGCCAACCTGTGCGAACACGGTTTTCGCCTCCTCGAGCGCGGCCGTGGCGAGATCGGCCTCGGCCCTTTGGCGCGTGGGCTCCTCCGCAAATCCCGTGCCGACATCGACGAGGCGCGCCGGATGCTGCACCACGCAAAGCGCCTGAACCGCGGCGCCCGTCGCCTGGGCGATTTTCACGGCCTCGTCGAGGGCGCGGCGTCCGCTGCGGCTGCCATCGACGGCCACCAGAATTTGTTTGTACATCATCACCTCCAGGGCAAGGCCCATGATGCGCGGCATCCGGCATGCGCGGCCCCGATCGCCGGGGCCGTGCGCGACGGCCTGCCCGCCGTTGCGTTGCGCGCGAGTGGCATGCGGGTTGCATGCGGGCTGCAGGGTTCGCTCGCGCAATCGAAAAACCGCGCTTTCGCGTGCTTTTTCGTCCTTTATCGCCGTTACGCAGATGGTGACAAAAGCCCGCCTCGCGCTGTGTCTTAGTGTCGCTCTTCTGTCCCATGCAGCGCTTGTTTTTTGGGTCGCGGAAAGCGTTCACGGAGATCCAGGGGAAACGCTGCCGCGCGATGCATGAGGGACGCATCATCCATGTTAGGCGCTCGGCGCACGCACCGCGACCCGCGCGTGCATACACGCGGAGGAAGCGTTCCCAGCGATCGTGGCACCATGATCGCCGCACGCTACCTCCCTTCGTCCGACAGGAGCATCGAATGAGTGCAATCCGCCCTTCCTTCCGTCCGCCGGTTTCCGACGAACTGTTGCAGCGCATGGACGCCTGGTGGCGCGCCGCCAACTATCTCTCGGTAGGCCAGATCTATCTGCTCGCCAATCCGCTGCTGCGCGAACCGCTGCAACTCGCGCACGTGAAGCCGCGCCTGCTCGGCCACTGGGGCACCACGCCCGGCCTCAATTTCCTCTATACGCACCTGAACCGCATCATCAACGAGCGCGATCTCGATCTGCTCTTCATCGCGGGGCCGGGGCATGGCGGGCCGGCCGTGGTTGCGAACACCTGGCTCGAAGGCACCTATAGCGAGACCTGGCCGAACGTGCCGCAGGACGAGGAAGGCATGGCCGCGCTGTTCAAGCAGTTCAGCTTTCCGGGCGGCATTCCGAGCCACGTTGCGCCGCAAACCCCGGGCTCGATCCACGAAGGCGGAGAGCTCGGTTACGCGCTGTCGCATGCCTATGGCGCGGTGTTCGACAATCCCGATCTGATCGCCGCGTGCGTAATCGGCGACGGCGAAGCCGAAACGGGCCCGCTCGCCACCTCGTGGCATTCCAACAAGTTCCTCAATCCGGTGACGGATGGCGCCGTGCTGCCGATCCTGCATCTGAACGGCTTCAAGATTGCCGGGCCGACCGTGCTCGCGCGCATCGGCGACGATGAGCTCGCCGCGCTGATGAAAGGCTATGGCTACGCGCCGATCTTCGTGGAAGCCGAGGATCCCGGCGTCGCGCACGGTCTGATGGCCGCGGCCTTCGACACCGCGTTCGACGAAATCGCGCGCATCCAGCAGCACGCGCGCAAAGCGGCCGAAGCCGATCCGCAAGCGCACATCGAGCGCCCCCGCTGGCCGATGATCGTGCTGCGCACGCCCAAGGGCTGGACCGGTCCGAAGAGCGTCGACGGCCTGAAGACCGAAGGCTCATGGCGCTCGCACCAGGTGCCGCTTGCGAACATCGCGAAGCCGGGCCATCTCGCGCTGCTCGAAGACTGGATGCGCAGCTACAAGCCCGAGGAACTGTTCGACGCACATGGCCGGCTCACGCCCGAGCTTGCCGCGCTCGCGCCGCGCGGCGAGCGCCGCATGAGCGCGAACCCGCGCACGAACGGCGGCGGCCGGGTGCGCGAACTGCGCGTGCCCACCTTCGAGCGCCACGCGGTGGACGTGCCCGCGCCGGGCCAGGTGGACGCCGAAGCCACCCGCGTGATGGGCGCGTTCCTGCGCGAGGTGATGCGCGTGAATCTGCCCACGCGCAACTTCCGCATATTCGGCCCCGACGAAACCGCATCGAACCGCTGGGCCGATGTATTCGACGTGACGGCGCGCACGTGGCTGGCCGACACCACGCCCGACGACGTCCAGCTCGCGGCCGACGGCCGCGTCATGGAGATCCTGAGCGAACACACCTGCCAGGGCTGGCTCGAAGGCTATCTGCTCACGGGGCGCCACGGCTTCATGTCGTGCTACGAAGCGTTCATCCACATCGTCGATTCGATGTTCAACCAGCACGCCAAGTGGCTGAAGGTGATCCGCGAGATTCCGTGGCGGCGGCCCCTGCCCTCGCTCAATTATCTGCTGACCTCACACGTGTGGCGCCAGGACCATAACGGCTTCAGCCATCAAGACCCGGGCTTCATCGACTATGCGGTCAACAAGAAGGCCGACACCGTGCGCGTCTACCTGCCGCCCGACGCCAACACGCTGCTCGCCGTGACCGATCATGTGCTGCGCACGTGGAACCGCATCAACATCGTCGTGGCGGGCAAGCAGCCGCAACCGCAGTGGCTCGACATGGACGCGGCGATCCGCCATTGCGCGGACGGCATCGGCATCTGGCAATGGGCCAGCAACGACGAAGGCGGCGAGCCCGACGTGGTGATGGCCTGCGCCGGCGACGTGCCCACGCTCGAGACGCTCGCGGCGGTCGACCTGCTGCGCGGCTGGCTGCCCGATCTGAAGATGCGCGTGGTGAACGTGGTGGACCTGATGACGCTGGAGCCGGCAGACCGCCACCCGCACGGTCTCTCCGATGCCGACTTCAACGCGCTCTTCACCACGAGCCGGCCCGTGATCTTCGCGCATCACAGTTACCCGTCGCTGATCCATCGCCTGACTTACCGGCGCGCCAATCACGCGAACATCCATGTGCACGGTTTTATCGAGGAAGGCACGACGACCACGCCGTTCGACATGACGGTGGTGAACAAGCTCGACCGCTACCACTTGTGCGAGGCCGTGATCGACCGTGTGGATGGGCTCGCGCAGCGCGCCGCGCATGTGCGGCAAACGCTGCACGACAAGCTTGCCGCGCACCGCCGCTACGTGGACGAGCATGGCGACGACATGCCCGAGATCCGCAACTGGCGCTGGCTGCGCGCGAGCGCCCCTTTGCCGGGCGGCGGCGACTGAGGCCGCGCGCGGCGCGCGGAATTTGGCTCAGCGCGACGTCGATCGCCCGAACACGCGCACGAACCCCGTGACGAACAGGTCGAGCCGTTCCGAATCGAGGCTGTCGATGCCCGCCGCGCCCACCCGGCCGTTGCCGCCCGGGAACGCCCGGCACAACTCGTCCGCGCCGCTGGGACGCACGAGCGGCGCGCGCACGCTCACCGCGTAATTGCCGTCGGGGTTGACGCTCAGCACCGCGTGGGCGCAGGTCGGTTCCTCGAGCGCGAGGGCATTGGCGAACACCCCGCGCACGCGGCGCGCCCAGGGCTCGTCGGGGAGCACGCACACGGTGCCGTACTGCACCATGAATAGCGGCGTGACCTGCTGCGCGCGTTCGAGATCTTCCTGGCGGCATGCCGAAAGACGCGCCACGACCGGCTCCGCTGCAATGAACTCGAACGGATCGGCGTAGGGCTTGAGCATCCCGTAGAGCGCGGCCGGCGCGATGAACAGATCGTCGGCGCTGTCGCCGTAGGCGTTGTAGTTGATCGACTCGCCCAGTTCGCACAACTGCGCGACTTGCGCCTCGTTAAGCCCGGCTTCGTGCGCGAGTTCGTGCGCGGTGGCCTGCAAGTTGTCGCCGAACGCCGCCGCAATCGCCCACCGGCGATACTGCCCGCGCAGGTGACGGTCGACCAGCACGCTCGTGCAGACCTGCGCGGTGGTGTCGATGTGCGCGGCGAGATTGACGTTCATCGGCAATTCGCCCGCGTGGTGATGATCGAAATACTCGATGTGGACGCCCTGGTCGAGCAGCGCGCAAAGCGCTGCGCGGTTGGCGTCGAAGGAAATGTCGAGTACCGTGAGCGAGTCGCCGGGCTGGGCCGGCACGCGCTTGATGAGCGCAATGTCGCGCTTCGCTCCAGTGACGAGCGTGGCCTCGCGCGGCCGGGAAAGGCGAAGCTGGTGCAACGCGCAGATGCCGTCCGCGTCGCCGTTGAATACGTCGAAATGCGCCATGTCCTGTGGATTCCGTTGCGTGGAGCCTCACAGTATCGCGCACCAAACGCGGATCCCACAAAGGGCGGATTTGACCGACCACAGTGAAGAACGATTCGTTCACCCTGTCACACGACTTCGTGCCCCGTCATTCACGTGGAGTTCACGCGGACACGCAGACGAGCGGACAAGAACACGGCGTCACGAGCCAATCTGCATACGCAAGCGTCCAGCGGATGATGAGTCCGCTGGACGCTTGCGCAGCCAAACCTGCAGGCTGCGGCTCAGGTGCGCGCCACTGGCCAGCGCAGCGTGAACGCCACCGGGAAGCGCGGCGCCTTGCGCCCCGCCGGTGCGCGCCACGGCTGCATGCGCGCGCTCATGGCCGCGCACATGGACACGCCTTCTTCGCCGTAGAGGCGCTCCATGGCCTGTTGCACGAGGCCGGCGTCGAACCACATCTTGAAGCGGCGATGGCAGGTGCGGAAGTCAGGATAGCGCTCGGGCAGCTTCGACCAGACGGAGCCCGTTGACAGCACCCACAGGATGGCTTCGAATACGGCGCGCGAGCAATGCGCCGGACGACCGCGGCGCGGACCGCTGGCGCGGATGTCACGGAAAAGCGGTTCGACGCTGCGCCACTGTGCGTCGTTCAGTTCCATTGAGGGACGAGGCTGCATCTGATATTCCAAGTGAGGTTGTCTGACACACAGCTAAATTAGCCTCACGCCCCATAGGAAAATATCGGACTTTGCCTAAAACGATCTGAAAATCCGCAATGTGATGGAGGTAGTGCCGCATTGCACATGCGTACTGGTGCTTTCGAAACCTTGCTATTGCAACCGCGCTACACTGCGCCATTCCTGACTCCACGGCGCAATTCCCATGGCTCGCTCCCCTGTTTTGCCCGAGAAAACCGGGCGCATTCGCATCGGCATCGGTGGATGGATTTACCCGCAGTGGCGCGGCACGTTCTATCCCGAAGGGCTCGCGCAGCGCCTCGAACTCGGGTATGCGAGCCGTCACCTGAGTTCGCTGGAAATCAACAGCACCTATTACGGCTCGCAGCGCCCCGAGAGCTTCATGCGCTGGCACGACGAGACGCCCGACGATTTCGTGTTCTCGTTGAAGGGACCGCGCTTCGTGATGAACCGCCGCGTGCTGGCTGAAGCCGGCGCATCGATCGAGCGCTTTCTCACGAGCGGCGTGCTGAATCTGCGCAACAAGCTCGGCCCGATCAACTGGCAGCTCATGCCGGGCAAGTCGTTCGATCCGGAGGACCACGCACGATTTCTCGAATTGCTGCCCGCCGAGATCGACGGACAGCCGCTAAGGCACGCGCTGGAGGTGCGGCACGAGAGTTTCTGCACGCCGGAATTCGTCGACCTCGCGCGGGGGCATGGGGCCGCCATCGTGGTGTCCGGCGATTCGGACTACCCACAGATCGCCGACGCATCCGCGCCCTTCGTCTACGCCCGCATCATGGGGACGTCCGCTGACGAGCCGCTCGGCTACGCGCCCGCGGATCTCGACCGCTGGGCCACGCGCGCGCTCGCATGGGCGCGCGGCGAGAGCCCCGGCGACCTCGCCACCTTCGCCGCGCCGCTCGCGGCCCAAACCGGACGCGACGTGTATCTTTACGTGATCAGCGGCTTCAAGGCGCGCAACCCCGCCGCCGCGATGGCGCTGATCGAACGCCTGCGCAAGCCTCGACTCAAAGCTGCCGGCGCATGTCGGCCGCCGGCACCTTCATCATCTGGCGATACTTCGTGACCGTGCGGCGCGCCACGCGCACGCCCTGCCGTTCCAGCTCCTGCGCGAGCACAACATCCGAAAGCGGATCGCTCGGATTCTCCGCATCGATCATCTCCTTGATGAGCGCGCGCACGGCCGCAGCCGAACAGGTGCCACCCGTGCGTGTCTCCAGCTCGCGCGGGAAAAAGCGCTTGAACTCGAAAATGCCGCGCGGCGTGGCCATGTATTTGTTGCCGGTCGCGCGCGACACGGTCGATTCATGCAGGCCGAGTTCGTCGGCGACGTCGCGCAGCAGCATCGGGCGCAGCGCGATCTCGCCGTACTGGAAGAAAGCCTTCTGGCGCGCGACGATGCACTCGCCCACCCGCAGGATGGTCTCGCAGCGCTTGTGCGCGTTGCGGATCAGCCAGCGCGCTTCCTGCAACTGCTGCGCGAGCGGCGAGCGGCTCGTCTGGTCCGAGCGCGCAAACAATTCCGCATAGAGCTTGTGAATGCGCGCGCGCGGCTCGATGGCCGGATTCACGCTCACCACCCAGCGCCCGCGCACCTGGCGCACGATCACGTCCGGCACCACATAGCCACCGTCCGCGCGGCCATAGTGATTGCCCGGCTTTGGGTCGAGGCGGCGTACGAGCGCGGTCGCGGCTTGCAGCGACTGCGCATCGCAGCCCAGCTGGCGTTGCAGCTCGCCGTGCTCGCGGCGCGCGAGGCGCTCCAGATGGCCCGTCACGAGCCGCAGCGCCAGCGCGCGGTGCGGCGTGTCCTCCGGCATCGCGTCGAGTTGCAGCGCGAGGCATTCCGCGAGCGAGCGGGCGCCGATGCCGGGCCGGTCGAGCGTCTGCACGACGCGCAGTGCGACGCGCAGGCGGTCTTCGTCGAGCGCGCCCTCCATACCCTCGACGTCGGCAAGCTCGGTCAGGTCCTGACGCAGGTAGCCGTCGTCGTCGAGCGCCTCGATCACGACCTGAACTGCCGCGCGATCGAGGTCTGCGAGCGGCGAGAGCCGCAGCGCCTCATGCAACTGCTCGCGCAGCGAGATGGGCACGCGCACCCAGTCGGCGGCATCGGATTCGCCGTCTTCCGAGCCGCGATAGCCCGACGGCGCGCGCGTCGCGCCCGGCAGCGGCAGGTCGGCGGCATACGCCGCGCCTTCGTCGCTGTAGCCGGACGTTTCTTCGCCATAGGGGCAGGCCTGCTCGCCATACCCGGCCTCGTCGGCGTATCCGGCCGGCTCGCCGCCATAGCTCGCGGGGTCCAGCGTCATGCTGCCGTCGGCGGCGCTTTCCATGCCGCCATCGAGATCGCCCTCGGGCATATCGGCGGCCACCACGGGCGCCGCAGGCGCAGCAGCGCCAATCCCGGCCGCACCTTCGGCAGCCTCGGCGGCTTCGCCGGTTTCCTGGGCGGGCGGCACATATTCTAGAAATGGATTGGTATCGAGCGCTTCGCGCAATTCTTGCTGAAATTCGAGCGACGATAGCTGCAACAGGCGCACGGCCTGCTGCAGACGCGGCGTCAGCGCGAGATGCTGACGCGCGTGTAACGCGATGGAAGCCATGGCTTTGATGTTCTCTTTGGATTGACGTGAATGGCCCCAGTAACGCAACACCCATGCCAGCTTTTACAAGCACTTGTTTTATAACGGGATCGCGCCTTGCGAAGCGCAATTCCGGCACCTGCTCCGAGCCCCATCCCGGACGTTTTTACAATCGCGGGAGAAAAATTGCGCGCCGGGTGCGGCCCCGGCCGGACGCCGGCCGACGTGGCAATGCCGGTTGCACCGAGGTTGACGCAATGCGGCATGGGCCTTGCGGCACCAGTTGGCCAATACCAACGGAACAGGAGAAACGCATGAAGCGCATTCCGATGCTCAAGACCGTTGCGGGTGTGGCCTGCATGACCTTCGCGCTCGCCGCCGGCGCACAGACGACCACGACAGCGCCTTCGACATCGCCTTCTGCGGCGACCCCGGCCAGCTCCGAGAGCTTCGGCCAGCACGTTGATGACTCAACCATCACGACCAAGGTGAAAGCCGAGTTGCTGGCCGCGAAAAACGTGAAGTCCGAGCACATTCACGTGAAGACCCGCAAGGGCGTCGTGTCGCTCACAGGCACGGTGCCGAGCGCCGCGGACAGAGACAACGCCAAGCAGGTGGTGGAAAGCGTGGCGGGCGTGAGCGAAGTGAAAAACCACCTGAAGGTGGCCACGGAGTAATCCGCCGCGCGGGGCGTGGGGCAGCGCGGCGGCATGCCGCGCGATCCCGCACCCTCGCGCGCCCTCAGCGTTCCTCGCGCTGCCCCTGACGCAATTGCTCCAGCCGCGCCTCGCCCTGGCGCGCGAGCATCCAGCCCGGATATTCGGCGGGCAGGCGGCTCACGTCGTCGAGAGTCGCGAGTTCTTGCGCGGACAGGCTCACCTTCGTGGCCGCGACGTTGTCGTCCAGTTGCTCGGTGCGCTTCGCGCCGACGATCACCGTCGTCACCGCGCGCTGGTGCAAGAGCCACGCGAGCGCGATTTGCGCCACCGAAACGCCCTTGCTCTCGGCGATCGGGCGCATCGCGTCGATGCAAGCCCATGCGCGCTCGCGCTCCACGGGCGGAAAGTCGAAGGTGGTGCGGCGGCTGCCCGCCTCGCCCTGGCGATCGCGCCCATATTTGCCGCTCAGGAGCCCGCCCGCGAGCGGGCTCCATACCATCAGCCCGAGCCCTTCGCTCGCGAGCATCGGCACGATCTCGCGCTCGAGGTCGCGGCCCGCGATCGTGTAATACGCCTGCAGTGTGTCAAAGCGCGCGAGCCCATGATGATGGGCGATGCCGAGCGCCTTCACGATCTGCCACGCGGCCCAGTTCGAGACGCCCACGTAGCGCACGTGGCCCTGCTGCACGAGCGTGTCGAACGCGCGCACAGTCTCCTCGATGGGCGTGGCGGGGTCGAAGCCGTGGATCTGGTACAGGTCGATGTGATCGAGCTGCAGGCGGCGCAAGCTCGCCTTCACGCCCTCCATGATGTGATAGCGCGTCGCGCCGCGCTGGTTCGGCGATGCGCCCATCTCGCCGAGCACCTTGGTCGCCACCACGACCTGGTCGCGCACCACCTTGAGGTTCTTCAGCGCCTGGCCCGTGATCTGCTCGGAAATGCCTTGGGAATAGACGTCGGCCGTGTCGATGAAGTTGATGCCCGCGTCGAGCGCGCGGCCGATCAGGCGCTCGGCTTCGGTCTGCTGCAAGTCGCCAATCTGGTTCCAGATGCCGGTGCCGCCGCCGAAAGTCATGGTGCCGAGGCAAAGTTCGGAAACAAACAGGCCGGTACGGCCAAGAGGTTGCATTCGCATAGGAAAACTCCGACGTGAGCCGAGGGAACATCCAACGGGCCAGAGGATACTGCTAAACGCCCCAGGCGTGCCCGTGCTGTGCCGCATGCCCGAGCGAGCGCCGAACCTCACCCAGCAGCCGCGCGAGAAACCTGCCAGACTGCTTTTTTGCGCCCCGCACCCATGAACCTGCTCACGTCCGCCACCGCCCTGCCAGAGTCTGCCGCGCTCGCGCCCGCGCCCGGCGCCTCCAGCCCCGACGATCCGCTCACCCTCTTCCATCCCGCCGTGGCCGCGTGGTTCCGGACCAGTTTCGCCGCGCCCACCCCCGCGCAGCGCGCCGCCTGGCCGCTCATCGCGAACGGCCGCGCCACGCTGGTGGCCGCGCCCACCGGCTCGGGCAAGACGCTCACGGGCTTTCTCGCCGCGCTCGACGCGCTCGTGCGCGAAGGCCTCGCGAACGGCGGTGCGCTGCCCGACACCACGCTCGTGGTCTATGTCTCGCCGCTCAAGGCGCTCTCCAACGACATCCACCTGAATCTGGAGCGCCCGCTCGAAGGCATCCGCGCGGAGCTGGCGCGCCGGGGCCTGCCGCCCGTCGAGATCCGCACTGCCGTGCGCACCGGCGACACGCCGCAGCCCGAGCGCGCCGCGTTGCGCAAGCGCGCGCCGCACATCCTGGTGACCACGCCGGAATCGCTCTATGTGCTGCTCGGTTCGGAGTCGGGCCGCCGCATGCTCGCCCTCGCGCGCAGCGTGATCGTCGACGAAATTCATGCGCTCGCGGGCAACAAGCGCGGCGTGCATCTCGCGCTCAGCCTCGAGCGCCTCGATGCGCTGTGCGGCCAGCGTCTGCTGCGCATCGGCCTGTCGGCGACGCAAAAGCCAATCGAAACGGTGGCGCGATTTCTGGTCGGCATGGGCGAGGACGCCGATGCGCCGCCGGCCTGCGCCATCGTCGATGCGGGCCACGTGCGTGCGCGCGACCTCGCGCTCGAAGTGCCGCCCGTGCCGCTCGAAGCGGTCATGGCCAACGACGTGTGGGAGCGCGTGTACGACCGCATGGCCGAACTGGTCGCGCAGCACCGCACGACGCTGGTGTTCGTGAACACGCGGCGCATGGCCGAGCGCGTGGCGCGCCATCTCACCGACCGCCTCGGCGCCGAGGCCGTGGCCGCGCATCACGGCAGCCTCGCGCGCGAGCAGCGCTTCGACGCCGAGCAGCGCCTGAAGCGCGGCGAGCTGCGCGTGCTGGTGGCCACGGCCTCGCTCGAACTCGGCATCGATATCGGCGAGGTCGATCTGGTCTGCCAGATCGGCTCGCCGCGCTCGATCGCGGGCTTCCTGCAGCGCGTCGGGCGCTCCGGGCACCAGGTCGGCGGAATGCCGAAGGGACGGCTCTTTCCGACTTCTCGCGACGATCTCATCGAATGCGCGGCGCTGCTCGATTGCGTGCAGCGCGGCGAGCTCGACCGCCTCGCGCTGCCGAGCGCGCCGCTCGACGTGCTGGCGCAGCAGATCGTCGCCGAGGTGGCGTGCGCCGAATGGAGCGAAGACGCGCTGTTCGCGCTCGTGCGCCGCAGCGCGCCATTTGCGCAGCTGGAGCGCGCACGCTTGGACGCGGTGCTGCGCATGCTCGCCGAGGGCTATACGAGCCGCCACGGGCCGCGCGCCGCGTATCTGCATCGCGACGTGGTCAGCAAAACGCTGCGCGCCCGGCGCGGCGCGCGCCTCGTCGCGCTGACCTCGGGCGGCACGATCCCCGACAACGCCGACTATGCCGTGCTGCTCGAACCGCAGGGCGTGCAGATCGGCACCGTGAACGAGGACTTCGCGGTCGAGAGCCTCGCGGGCGACGTGTTCCAGCTCGGCAACGCCTCGTACCGGATCCTGCGCATCGAGGCCGGACGCGTGCGCGTGGAGGATGCGCAAGGCCAGCCGCCGAACATCCCGTTCTGGCTCGGCGAGGCGCCGGGCCGCAGCGATGAACTGTCGTTCGCGATCTCGCGCTTGCGTGGCCAGATCGAAGCGGCGCTCGGCGCAGATGGCGCGGCCCCGGATGCCATCGATCGCGCCACCGCATGGCTCGCCGAAGCGCTGAAGCTCGACGATGCCCCCGCACGCCAGATCGTCGAATACCTCGCGCGCGCCCGCGCCGCGCTCACCGTCCTGCCGACCCAGGACACGCTCGTGATGGAGCGCTTCTTCGACGAAGCGGGCGGCACGCAGCTCGTGATCCACGCGCCGTTCGGCAGCCGCGTAAACCGCGCGTGGGGCCTCACGCTGCGCAAGCGATTTTGCCGCCAGTTCAACTTCGAATTGCAGGCCGCCGCCACCGAGGACGCCATCATCCTCTCGCTCACGCACGCGCACAGCTTCGCGCTCGACGAGGTATGGCGCTATCTGCATTCGAACAGCGCCGAGCACCTGCTCGTGCAGGCGCTGCTCGACGCGCCCCTCTTTGGTGTGCGCTGGCGCTGGAACGCCACCACGGCGCTCGCGCTGCCGCGCCAGACCGGCGGACGCAAAACGCCGCCGCAAATCCAGCGCATGCGCAGCGAGGACCTGCTCGCCGCGGTGTTTCCCGACCAGGCGGCGTGCGTCGAAAACCTCGCGGGCGAGCGCGAAATTCCGCGCCATCCGCTCGTCGATCAAACGCTCGACGACTGCCTCCATGATGCTATGGATACCGAAGCATGGCTCGCGCTGCTGCGCCGCATCGAGTCGCGCGATGTGAAGCTGGTGACGCGCGAATTGACGGCGCCCTCGCCACTCGCGGCAGAGATTCTGAGCGCGCGTCCCTACGCGTTCCTCGACGACGCGCCGCTCGAAGAGCGTCGCACCCAGGCGGTGCTGTCACGCCGCTTTCGCGACCCCGAGTCCGTCGACGACATGGGCGCGCTCGATCCCGAGGCGATCGCGAGCGTGCGTGAGGAGGCCTGGCCCCAGGTGCGCGATGCAGATGAACTGCACGATGCGCTCAATACGCTCGGCGCGCTGGCCGAAAGCGAAGCGCACGCGCACGGCTGGGGCGCATGGCTCGCCGCGCTGGCCGCCGCCGGACGCGCGACGCGCATGCCGATAGCGGAACACGACGCGCTGTGGGTGAGCATCGAGCGGCTCGCCTGCGTGCGCGCGATCTACCCGCAGGCGCAATGCGAGCCGCCGCTCGCCGCGCTCTCCGGCCTCGATGAGCCGCGCGACGAACCATGGAACGAGGACACGGCGCTAGTCGAGATCGTGCGCGCGCGGCTGTCCGGATTCGGCCCCCTGACGGTCGCGCAGATCGCCCGGCCGCTCGCGCTGGAGGCGAGCGTGGCCGCGCTTGCGCTCACGCGGCTCGAAGCTGAAGGCACGCTCATGCGCGGCCGCTTCACGCCGGGCGCGCCCGAAGAGGAATGGTGCGAACGCCATCTGCTCGCGCGCATCCACCGCTACACCGTGCGCACGCTGCGCCGCGAGATCGAGCCGGTCGAGCGGAGCGATTTCATGCGCTTTCTATTCGAATGGCAGCACGTTGCTCATGGGACTGATGGGGCGCACGGCTCGGGCCGCGACGTGCTTGCGGCCACGCTCGGGCAACTGGAGGGCTGGGAGGCTTCGGCGCTCGCATGGGAGGACGAGATTCTGCCCGCGCGCATCGACGATTACACGCCGATGCTGCTCGACGAGCTGTGCCGCTCGGGACAGATCGCGTGGGCGCGGCTGCCGGCGCGCGCGGCGGCGTCGACGGTGCGCAGCACGCCCGTCGTGCTGCTGCCGCGCCGCGATCTCGCGCGCTGGACGGCGCTCGTCGAAACGCCTGAAGCAGCGGACCTTTCGGCGCGCGCGCGACGCGTCCACGAGGCGCTGCTGCGCCATGGCGCGATGTTCTTTGACGAGCTGGCCGCCGATGCGCATCTGCTCGGCGTGGAACTCGAAAACGCGCTGGGCGAGCTGGTGGCCGCAGGGCTCGTGAACGCCGACAGCTTCGCGGGCCTGCGCGCGCTCGTGCGCCCGGCGGCGAAACGCCATACGCAAGGACATTACGGACGACGACGCCCGCGCGGCTTTGGGCCGCTCGTGGGCGGCATGGACGACGCCGGACGCTGGGCGGTGCTGCGGCGGATTGCGCTGCCGGATGCCGAAGCGCCCCAGGCCGTGCGCGCGGCGAGCCCGACGCCCTTGCGCCGCCCTCCTGCCGATACCGACCTGCTGGAGCACGTCGTGCATGTGCTGCTGCGCCGCTACGGCGTGGTGTGCTGGCAGGTGCTGTCGCGCGAAGCGCCGTGGCTGCCGCCGTGGCGAGACCTGCTGCGCGTGATGCACCGCATGGAAGCGCGCGCAGACTTGCGCGGCGGCCGCTTCGTCACGGGCCTTTCGGGCGAGCAATTCGCGCTGCCCGAGGCGGTTGCGCTGCTGCGCGAAGTGCGCCGGCGCGGCAGTGCTGGCAACGCGCCGGGCGGCGCACGGAGCGAAGCGGCTGCGCTGGTCTGTATCGCCGCATCGGATCCGCTCAATCTGGTCGGCACTATGCTGCCCGGTGAGAAAGTGCCGGCGGTCGCGGGCAACCGCATCGTGTTTCGCGACGGCGTGCCGGTTGCGACGCTCATCGCGGGCCGCTGCGCGTTTCTCGGCGATTTCGACGCGGCGACGCAAGATGTGCTGCGCACTGTTCTTGCTCGCTTCGGGGGCCGTTCGCCGGGCGTTTAACGCGCATTCCGGCGGTGGCGGATTTCTGCGCCACCGTGAAGTAGATTGGTCAGGTGGGCGCGGAATTGGCCGTTAGTTGCGTAAGCGGCTGTAAGTCGCCATACCGCCGGAATCGCTACTGTGTTGCCCCTGCACTGCCGCCAAAAAGCAGCCTTGTGTACTTCCCGGACACGGCGCCGGTGCGCTTGCCGTCCGCGCCGTAATAACGATCCTGACGGCACAAGCGCTCTTTCACGTCGCAAAAGATACCGTTGGCGAAAGTGAACGCGGTGAGGTCGAAGTCGCCCTGGGAAAACACTTTCGCCGCAACGCGCTGCCCGAGGTACTTCTCGGTCAGCGCGCGGGAAATGCCCTTCTCGTTGGCGCAGATGTAGCGGTCGCACAGCACGCCGCGCTCGGGCGAGCGAAGGGCCTGCTGGCCGGCCTGTGCGGAGAGGGTTGCGCCGGCCAGCAGCATGACGAAGAACAGGCCGACTGATGTCTTGTTCATGGATCAGCCCGCTTCACGCGTTCCCAGCGAAATGCCGCCGCACCCGCAGCCCGTTGGCGACCACCAGCAGGCTCGCGCCCACGTCCGCGAACACGGCCATCCAGAGGGTCGCCTCGCCCGCCAGCGCCAGCACGAGAAACACTGCCTTGATCCCCAGCGCGAGCGCGATGTTCTGCGTGAGCACGGCCGCCACCTTGCGGCTCAGCCCGATGAACGCCGCGATCTTGCGCGGGTCGTCGTCCATGATGGCGACGTCGGCGGTTTCGAGCGCCGTCGCCGTGCCGGCCGCGCCCATCGCAAAGCCGATGTCGGCGCGCGCGAGCGCGGGCGCGTCATTCACGCCGTCGCCGACCATCGCCGTCATGCCATGCTGCGCCGAGAGCGCCGCGACCGCATCCTGCTTGTCCTGCGGGAGCAGATTGCCGCGCGCGTCGTCGATGCCGAGTTGCGCCGCGATCGCGCGCGCCGTCGTCGGGTTGTCGCCGGTCAGCATCACCGGCGTCACGCCCAGTTGCTCGAGCGCGCGCACGGCGGGCACGCTCTCGGGCCGCACCGCGTCGGCGACCGCGAACAGCGCCACCGGCTCGCTCGGCGAGCACAGCACGATGGCGGTCTTGCCCACCGCTTCGAATTGCGCCAACTGCGCTTCGAGTTCCAGCGAGCACAGCCCCAGCGACTCGACCAGCCGATGATTGCCCAGATGCCACGCCGCGCCGCCGATGCGCCCCGTCACGCCGAGGCCGTTGAGCACCGCGAAATTGTCGATTGGCGCAAGCGCAGCCTGCCCGGCCTGCGCCGTCCGTGCACTACGCTCGCGCCAGCCCGCAACGATCGCGCGCGCGACCGGATGGGTGCTCGCATCGTCGAGGCTCGCGGCAAGGCGCAAGGCCTCATCCTCAGGCAACGCGGCCAGCACGAGCGTGTCCGTGAGCACTGGCGCGCCGCGCGTGAGCGTGCCGGTCTTGTCGAGCGCGACCGCCTTGAGCAGACGCCCGCGTTCGAGCCACACGCCGCCCTTCACGAGCATGCCGTTGCGCGCGGCTGCCGCGAGGCCGCTCACGACCGTCACCGGCGTCGAGATGACGAGCGCGCACGGGCAGGCGATCACGAGCAACACGAGCGCCTTGTAGAGCCATGCGCTCCACGCGCCGCCCAGCGCGAGCGGCCCCGCGATCGCGATCAGCACCGCGAGCACGACTACGGCGGGCGTGTAGTAGCGCGCGAACTGATCGACGAAGCGCTGGGTCGGCGCCCGCTGCGCCTGGGCCTCCTGGACCGCCGTCGCGATGCGCGCGAGCGTGCTGTCGCGCGCAGCGGCAGTGACGACCGCCTCCACCACGCCATCGACGACGATGCTGCCCGCGTAGAGCGCATCGCCCTCGGCCTTGTCGACGGGCAGGCTCTCGCCCGTGATGGGCGCTTGATCGAGCGCCGCGCGGCCCGCGGCCACGCGCGCATCGACCGGCACGCGCTCGCCCGTGCGCACGCGGATGCGCTCGCCCACGGCCACTTCGGCCACGGCGCGGGTGCGCCATTCGCCGGACGGTTGTGCCGCTTCTGGTGCCGCTTCTGGTGCCGCTTGTTGCATCCACACCTCGGCCGTCTCGGGCGCGAGCGCCGTGAGCGAGCGGATCGCCTGACGCGCGCGTTCGAGCGACAGCGCCTCGATCTCTTCGGCGAGCGCGAACAGGAACACGACCATGGCGGCCTCGGGCCACTTGCCGATGATGACGGCGCCCGCGACCGCGAGCGACATCAGGAAGTAGATGTTGATCGTGAAGTTCTTGAGCGCGACCCAGCCCTTGCGCAGCGTCGGCAAGCCCGCGCACAACAGCGACACCACCGTGCAGACGAGCACCGGCACGCCGGTCTCGTGGCCCGTGCTCCACGCGAGCACCTCGGCGGCGGCCGCCGCGACGCCGCTCGCCGCGAGCAGCAGCTTCTGGCGCAGCGCGAGGCTGGGGCCGCGCGCCGCCGCTTGCGCGCTCGCGCCGGCCGGGGCGGCATCGTCGAGCGGGCGCGGCGCCATGTCGAGCGAGGCAGCGCGGCTTCGAACGGCTTCGCGTCGGGCAGCCGGTGATAGAGCGTCAGCTCCCGCGCGAGCAGGTCGAAGTCGAGACGCACGACGCCCCGCATCGGCTCGAGGCGTTTGCGGATGAGCCGCTCCTCGGTCGGGCAGTCCATGTTCTCGATGCGGTAGCGCGCGCGCTGCGCGCCCTCCGGCGCGCTTGCCGGCGTGGCGCGCGTGGATTGCAGCGTGGCGGCGCCGGCGCAGCAGGCGTCGGCTTCGTGGCCGTGATCGTTATCGTGTGAATGGCTGTGGCCGTGAGCGTGGTCATCGTCATGATCACGACCGCAAACCTGGTCGTGGCCTTGGCCGTGATCGTGTGCGTGATCATCGCCGTGGTCGTGGCTGCATGTCCGGCCATGGTCATGGCCGTGACCGCCCGCCTCGCCCGCATCCGCGCGCGCGTGATCGCAGCAGCCCGCGGGCTTCTTGTCCCCCGCCTCATCGAGCAACACCGCCGATTCCGCCGGGCCCGACGCCGCCGCGCCCCGCCCGTCTTCGCGCGCCCGCAAACGTTGTGCGAGCACCAACCGCGACCAGAAAGCCAGGATCATGGCTGAATTCTCCCAAAAGTGACAGAATCATTAGACGGCCTGTAGCCGCTACAGGGTCAAGCCATTTTGGAGAACTGCGACCATGAGAATCGGCGAACTGGCGCGCCAGGCGCATTGCGACGTCGAAACGGTACGCTTTTACGAACGCGAAGGCCTGCTGGACGAGCCCGAGCGCGAAACCAACGGATACCGCAGCTACACGGGCGCACACGCCGCGCAACTGAGCTTCATCCGCCATTGCCGCTCGCTTGGCATTGGCCTTGCCGATATCCGCATGCTGCGGCGCTACCAGGCCGACCCGAGCCAGCCCTGCGACGAAGTCAATCAGCTGATCGACTGCCAGATCACGCGCATCCACGAGCAGGTCGAGTCGATGCGCACGCTCGAACAGCAATTGCGGACGCTGCGCGAAAGCTGCCATGCGCACCACAGCAGCAGCGCCGAGTGCGGCATCATGAAGAACCTCGAGCGCCCGATCGACGAGGAAAGCTGCTCGTGCCACGCGGAAACCGCGCACGGCGACGCGGCCCACAAGAAGCAAGAGTAAGGCGCGAGATCCCGCCGAACCCCGGACTCCGCTCCGGAATTCGGCCGCTGGGCACGTTCAGGCCCGCGCTCGCCCGCTCACCTTCGCCCTCAGGGCGCTGACGCGATCACCTCGGCCACCGTGGCGGTGAGCTTCTTCGCATACGGCACGTGCAGGAACTCGTTCGGCCCGTGCGCATTCGACTTCGGGCCGAGCACGCCGCACACCATGAACTGTGACTTCGGGAAACCCGCCTGCAAGACATTCATCAACGGAATCGTGCCGCCCTGGCCCAGATACGCGCAGTCCGCGCCGAAATGCGTGCGCGACGCCGCGTTGAGCGCCTGCGTGAGCCACGGCGCGAGTTCCGGTGCGCTCCAGCCATTGGCCGAGCCCGTGTCCGGCTTGAACGTGACCTTGGCGTTATAGGGCGGATCGAATTCGAGCAGCGCCTTTAGTTCGGCGACGGCCTTCGACGCCTCCACCAGCGGCGGCAGCCGCAGCGAAAGCTTGAACGCCGTGCGCGGACGCAGCACGTTGCCGGCATCGGCGAGCGCCGGCAATCCGGCCGCGCCGGTCACCGAAAGCGAGGGCCGCCACGTCGAATCGAGCAGCGCCTCCTTCGGGTCGGTGGTCTTGGGCAGCACGGGGCGGCCGTCCTGGCCGCACGCCCAGGGCAGGCTCTTCCAGACACTGTCGCCAAGAATTTGGGCCGTGGCCTCGGCTTCGGCCAGACGCGTGGACGGAATCGCGCAATGAAAGCCCTTGGGCAGAAGCGTCCCGCTCGCCGCGTCTTCCAGACGCTCGAACAGCTGACGCATCACGCGGAAGCTCGATGGTGCAATGCCACCATACGAGCCGGAATGGATGCCCTCCTCGAGCACCTCGACTTCCAGATCGCCCGACACGAGACCGCGCAGCGAAGTGGTGAGCCAGAGTTGGTCGTAATTGCCTGCCCCCGAGTCGAGGCAGACCACGAGCCCAACCGTGCCCAACCGTTCGCGCAGCGCGTCGACATAGGGCAGCAGGTCGTAGCTGCCCGACTCCTCGCAAGTCTCGATGAGGCCCACGCAGCGCGGACGCTCGATGCCCTGGGCGTCGAGCGCGGCCAGCGCCGTGACGCTCGCGTAAATGGCGTAGCCGTCGTCGGCGCCGCCGCGCCCGTAGAGACGGCCATCTTCGAGCTTGGGCGACCAGGGCCCGAGGTCGTTGCGCCAGCCGGCGAATTCGGGCTGCTTGTCGAGGTGGCCATACAGCACGACGGTCTCGCTGCTGCCCGAGCGCGTGGCCGGCACCTCGAAAAAGATCACCGGCGTGCGGCCCGGCAGCCGCACGATTTCGAGCTTCAGGCCGCGCACGGGCTGCGTTTCGGCCCACTTCGCAGCGTCCTGCACGACGCGCTCGAGATAGCCGTGCTTCGCCCAGTCGGCGTCGAAGGCGGGGCTCTTCGCCGGCACCGCGATGTAGTCGGTCAGCGCAGGGACGATTTCGTCGTTCCACTTGCGCTCCACGAACGCGCGCAAGGCGTCGTGGTCCAGTTGCCGGATGTCCTCTGTGGTGTCTGAGCTCATGGTGCGAATACCGTGCGGGGAAAGCCTGAATCATAGACCCGAACACCTCTTGCAGGCAGGCCTTCGGCGCAAACGGAACAGCGCGCTGGCCATCCGGCCAGGCGTGTCATGCGCGCGAGGCCGTTCCGCGCGACAATGAACCATTGGGCGATGGATGCCCTGTTGGGGAGGACCGGCCATGGTGAGCCATTCCGTCTTCGAGATCATTGTTCTGCTGGCGGCGGTCGCGCTCTATTTCCTGCCCGCGCTGATCGCGGAGCGCCGCCAGCGCGACGATCTGCTGACGATCGCCCTCTTCAACGCGGTGCTCGGCTGGACAGCGTTCGGCTGGCTGCTCGCGCTTTACTGGTCGCTGCAGCCGAATCCGCCGAAGAATATCGGCGGCAACGTGAAGGAAAGGCAGCGGCGTCTGGGCATGATGCTGTTCTCGCGCCAACTCGACGACCGCGCTCATGCACGCGAGGTCCGCGAAGCCGAGCGGGGGCAATCGTCGCAATCGTCACAATCACCGCAATCATCACATTCGTCGCGTTCGTAGCACCAGGCCCCGCATCGCGCGCGGCCTGACCGAACGGCTAATCCTCACACCAAGCCGGACACGCGCGCCGTTTGCATGAAATAATCGCATCCATAACCGCTGGGCACTCGGGTCCCCCGTCGTGCGCCACCTTTCCCCACCGCTTTGCCCCCAGGACCACGGAGCCCGCCATGCATGTCGCCCCGCTGCTCGCCTTTGCCGCCGTTGCGCTCGGCATGGCGCTCACACCCGGACCCAACATGATCTATCTGATCTCGCGCTCGATCTGCCAGGGCCGCAAGGCGGGCCTCATCTCGCTCGGCGGGGTCGCGCTCGGCTTCGTTTTCTACATGCTGTGCGCCGCGTTCGGCATCACGGCCCTGCTGATGGCCGTGCCATTTGCCTATGACGCGCTGCGCCTCGGCGGCGCGCTCTATCTGGCCTGGCTCGCGTGGCAGACGCTCAAGCCCGGCGGCCGCTCGCCGTTCCAGGTCAGGGAACTGACACCCGACCCGCCACGCAGGCTTTTTCTCATGGGATTCGTCACGAATTTGCTGAACCCGAAAGTGGCGATTCTTTATCTCTCGCTGCTGCCCCAGTTCATCGAGCCGGCCAAGGGCAGCGTGCTCGCGCAATCCATCGAACTGGGCGCGGTGCAAATCGCGCTCTCGGTCACCGTGAACGCCGCCGCGGCAATGACGGCGGGCACGATTGCGTCGTTTCTGTCGGGCCGCCCGAAATGGCTGGCGATTCAGCGCTACCTGATGGGGACCGTTTTGGCCGGACTGGCCGTGCGGATCGCAGCGGAAGGCCAGCGCTAAAAGGATAAGGGGAATACGGGGATTAAGCGCGCCGGTTGGCTCGGGTTGCCGACCGGCGCAGTTTGGCCGCAGCCGCAGAAATCAGGCGCGGCTCGATTTTCACCATGTCTTGCGCAAACATGTCCTGACGCAATTCACCTCGTTCGTCGAACCATTGGCAGATCAACCAATGCCCCTCGGCAAAGCCAACCGGCCCCGCATGCATGACGGTCATGCGCGGCCCGCCCGATTTCAGGGTGACAACATCGCCAACGCCTGCCATGGCGGGTTCGTTTTCTGCAAGCTCAGTATGCGTATCCAGCATGGCGCTGCCTCGCTAATCAGGTCGTTAAGCGAATAATCCCCGACAAGGGTCGCCGCTCCCGCATGCAGATCCCCTTTTATTGATAATTTTATTCGGTCGACCGTTAATAAGTCCCGCAAGATTAACAACACGTATTAAATCTCGCAAGCGATTTATATTTTTTGTATATACAAGACTTATTGTGGCAATGCACAAGCGCGATTTAATCGGCTCATCCTGAGAAAATCCCGGCAACGGAAATAAAAAAGCCACCTGTCTTGAACAGGTGGCCAATCTGCAACTCGTGCGCCCCGGCGCTTTATTCCGGAAACGGCAGCGAAGTCTGACCTTCGGCACGCATGCCGAACACGTTGAGCGTCATCGCCACCAGCGCGTAATAGCCGAGCAGCCCGACGAGGTTGATCGTGGTCTCATGCCCGAAGCGCTCCACCGCGCGCGCGTAAGTCGCATTGGACACGCGCTTTGTGTCGTAGAGCTCGGTCACGAATGTGTGGATGAGCGCGTCGTCGGGTTCGTCGAAGACCGGCTCCGCGCCGGTGCGGATCTGCTCGGCCAGCGCCTCGGGCACGCCCGCCTCCAGCGCAATCGGATAATGGATGTACCACTCCGCCTGGGCCTGCCAGCGCGCCGCCGTCACGAGTATCGCCAGCTCCGACAGGCGCAGCGAAAGCCCCGTGTTGTAGCGGCAGAACGCACCCAGGCGCTGCGCATGCTGGGCAAGCTCCGGGCTGTGGATCCAGCCGAGAAACGGTCCGTTCAGGTTGCCGCGCGGGCCGGAAAGAATTTCGTCGAGCACGGCTTTCTGCTCGGCCGTCGCGCTCGCCGCGTCGAAGGCAGGCAGGCGCGCGTTCGTGGATTGGGTCATCGGTCAGGCTCCGGAAACGAATGATCAGGCGGCACGCGGCGCGCCCGCCACGCCCGTCGCGCTCAGCGCGGCGCCGATCGCGTCAGCAAGGCGTGCCTCGATCGTATCGATATCCTCTGCGGTGCAGATGAACGGCGGCGCGAGCAGCACGTGATCGCCATGCTTGCCGTCGACGGTGCCGCCCATCGGGTAGACCATCAGGCCGCGCACGAACGCCTCGCGCTTGATCGCGGCGTGCAGTTTGAGCGCCGGGTCGAAGGTGGCCTTGGTCTCGCGGTCCTTCACGAGCTCCACGCCCACGAACAGGCCGCGCCCGCGGACGTCGCCCACGTACGGATGTTCCGCGTAGCGCTCGCGCAGGCGCGCCCGCAGTTGCTCGCCGCGCGCGAGCACGTTGTCGAGCAGTTTCTCGTCGGCAATCACGCGCTGCACTTCGAGCGCCGCCGCGCAGGCCGTGGCATGGCCGATATAGGTGTGGCCGTGCTGGAAGTAGCCGCTGCCGCCCACGATGGTCTCGTAAATGCGCTGGCTCACGAGCGTCGCGCCGATCGGCTGGTAGCCCGCGCCGAGGCCCTTCGCGATCGTCAGCAGATCGGGCGCCACGCCGTCTTCGTCGCAGGCGAACAGATAGCCCGTGCGGCCCATGCCCGACATGATTTCGTCGAGGAGCAACAGCACGCCGTAGCGGTCGCACACCGCGCGGATCTTGCGGAAATACTCGCGCACCGGCGGCAGCGCGCCAGCCGTTGCGCCCACAACCGTTTCCGCGACGAATGCAGCCACGTTCTCGGCGCCGAGTTCGAGAATCTTCTGCTCGAGCTCGTCGGCGAGGCGCTGCGCGTAGGCCTCGTCGGTCTCGCCTTCATGACGCTCGCGGTATGCGTAGCACGCGCTCACGTGATGCGATTCGATCAGGATCGGCAGGAACGGCTCGCGACGCCATGCGTTGCCGCCGATCGCCAGCGCGCCGAGCGTGTTGCCGTGATAGCTCTGGCGGCGCGCGATGAAATGGCGGCGCGTGAGCTCGCCCTTCTCCACGAAATACTGGCGCGCGAGTTTGAGCGCGGCCTCGATCGCCTCCGAGCCGCCCGAGACGAAATAGACGTGGTCGAGCCCGGCGGGCGCGGCGGCAATCAGGTGCTCGGCGAGCTGCTCGGAGGCCTCGGCCGTGAAGAACGAGGTATGCGCGTACGGCAGTTGTTGCGCCTGGCGCTTGATCGCGTCGATCACGCGCTGGTTGCTGTGGCCGAGGCACGAGACGGCCGCGCCGCCGCTCGCGTCGATGTAGCGCTTGCCGGTGGAGTCGATGATCTCGATCCCCTCGCCCGCCACCGCGACGGGCAAGGTTTGCTTAGGCATCCGATGGAAGACTTTCGTGGACATGGGCGTTCTCGCTGAAACCGCTGAAATCGAATTGATGCGTTGAAATTGAGCCGATGAATCTCGCCGTGTGTCAGCCGCCGCGCCCGACCTGCAGGCCCAGCGTGCGCACGCCGTCCTGCCAGACATCGAGCGTCACGCGGCGCGGTTCCACGCGCATGCAAGCGGTGGCGAGCGTGTTTTCGTCGTCGGGATCGTGGGGATCGTCGCGATAGATCGGCAGGCCCGCGCCCGCTCGGTCTTGCAAGGTGCGCACGAAATCCGCGCCGTCGGGCCGTGCGTCAAATGCGGACACCAGCGCGGGCAGCAACTCGGCGAGCCGCGCCTGCCGGTCGCGCGACGAATCGGTGACGATCTGCGCTTCTTTCTCGCAGCCCGCGTGAATCAGGTGGTTGGCGTGCCCCGAGGCCGCGCCTATTTCGGCCATCGATGCGCGCTGCGCCGTGGCTTCCACGCTGTGGATGCGCACTGCGCCGGCCGCGTCGGTGCCGCCGACCGTGTGGTGGAAGCCGCTCGCGCGCGGCGTGTCGCGCAGCAGCGCGAGGGCGTCGGCGAGCGTGGCAGCGTCGAGCACCGCGCGCGAGAGGATCATGCGCGGCACGCCCGCGCGCGGCTCGCGGATGCGCACGTTGTTGATCGCCTGCGCGATGCCCGCGTGCGACGCCGCGAAGGTGTGGCCGGGCAGCGATCCCGGGTAGTAGAAGCTCACGAAGCCGGGCTTGCCCTCGGGCTCGATCTCGACCACGGCGCAGCGCCCGCGCAGATACGGATCGCCGTCTTCGTTATGGGCGATCAGGCCGGCCTCGGGCGTGCGCACCGCCAGCGTCGTGCAGCCGTCCGGCGCGTTGTGGATCAACTCGCCGCGGCAATTCCACAGAAACAGATCGTGCGCGGGCCAACCGAGGGCCGCGGCCATCGCATCGATTTCCGCGACATGGGCCGGGAAATACCGCTCGGCCGCCGCGCGCAGCTCCTGCGCAAACGCGCTGCCGCGCCAGCGGCTCACCGCCGCCCACGCGCTGCTCTGCGCCATATAGTCCGCGAAGACGGGCTTCGCCAGCTCGCCGAGCCGCCGCCCGATGGCCTCGGGCGAGCCGCCCATCCGGTAGGTCTTGAGTTCCTGCATCGAAATTCTCGAAATTCTCGTTTGAATGCTTGCAACGGGGAATGATGGATTTATACGTCACGCAACATGTGTTGTCAATAATTATACAATCAGCAACAAATGATATGCATGCAAACGTACGTCCGGCCTCCTCGCGGGCGGCTAAAAAATGGTTCCCCGGGGATTCCCGGGAAACGCGCCATCGTCAAGATCGTCTTGAATTTGGTTCGGATTGAGATAGCCTGAGTTGTCAGGGCGGATCTGTTGATGGATCAGCGCTTGACGCGCGTACATGAATCCCATCCTCGCGAGGTTTGCTATGACGCTCAGGACCGAAACAAAGATCGAGGGGCGCCTTTACCCTCCCCTCAGCGACGAAGAAAAACGCAATTTCCAGCGCAGCGTCGAGGAATCGTTGGCGCAGATCCGCTCAACCGATATCGGGTCGAGTCTGCTTGACGATATCGAACGTGCAAGTCACGAAGTGCTGATCTTTCAGGCCGCCCCCGTTGTGGGCAATAAGTGCAGGCAGAAGGATGCTTCGATAAAAGCCTGCAGGGCAGCTTGCTACGAGGAAGTGCTCGATTTTCCAAGCCTCGCGGACAAGGTATCGAAACAGGGGAAAGGCCACCCCGCCATGAGAAAGCTCTACAAATTTTGCGTACCGGAAGCGAGCGGTGGAGAACAGGGAGCGTACCGGCATACTGCTTCCGCGCGCCCGCTTCCTCTCGCTCACAAAAAGCCTGGCGAACAGAGGGCAAGCGAGGAAGCCGCGAGCCCATTCAAGGTGAGTTCCCTCCAGCGCGGGCTGATCGGCTACCACATCATGGACCATCTGACGCCGGGGGCCGGCACCGGAGCCGACGTCCTTTGGGATCCGACATCGGATGGCGTTTGCCGGGATCTGCCGGCTGACAAACGCGCAGCCTGGATGGATCGCCCGCCGTGGATCGCGTTGGTCCACGAACTGATTCACGCATGGCGCCTGGTGACCGGCAGATGCGTCTTTGAGCCGGGCGGGATCGAGGAATATTGGGAGGAAGCGATGACGGTCGGCCTCCCGCCCTATGACGGATGCCGTTACACCGAGAACCGCTTCCGTCAGGCCAAGGCGCTCCCGCTGCGAACGTTCTATGGAGAAACGACGCTTGGCCGCAGCAAAGCCGCTGCGGCCAAGCACGGTGCGGCCGAATCACGGCTACTGATAAAGGTTGTCGGTAGCGGCCCCAACGACCCCTTGGTCTTCGATTTCGATATCCGCTCAGCCCAAAAGCCGGATGAAGTGACCCATGGAACGACCGACACCCGGGGACGCGCCACGGCCGGTGCGACCGATGGGGAAATACGCTTTCGCGGCTTCGGCGCTTTCGGCCGCGTCGAAACGCAGTGGCAGAAAATTTTGGTCGGCAGGCAGATGACTTTGCAGTTTGGCCGCTACAGCTTCATTTGCGAGCCTGTGGTCAAGTCATGAAAGCTTCGGGCGCCAGCGGCGTGGCGGTGTCTCTCGTAGCGTGCAAACGCCACGCGGCAAACGCCAACCCCGGTCAGCGCGCCGTCAAGGCACATAAGCGCCGCGAGCGTTGAGCGTGCGCTCGGACTGTTCGAGCTGCGCCACGGCGCCCGCCCCCTCGAGCGCGAGCAGGTGCGCGACGAGCGACTCCGCCAGCGCCGTCGCCGCCACCAGCGAGGGGAAGAACGATGGACTTTCGTGCGTGAAGATCAGCACTTTATCGGCGTTGAGCGCGATGGGCGCAACGGCGCTGTCGGTAATCGCGATCAGCCTGCTGCCTTTTTCGAGCGCCGCCTCGGCTACGCGCACGGCCTCCACCGAATACGGCGCGAAGCTCACCACGATGGTCGCGCTGTCGCGCTCGATGCCGAGCAATTGCATTTCGAGCGTGCCGGCCTCGCCGCCCAGCAGCGACACCGAGGGCCGAAAAAGCCGATAGCCGTACACAAGGCCGAACGCCACCGCATAGCACGAGCGAAAGCCCGCCACGTGCACGTGCTTCGCCTTCTTCAGCACGCGCGCGGCCTCCACCATGGTGCGCGCGTTATGCGCGGCGCTGGCGTCGAGATTGTGCTGCTGGGCAACCAGTAGATCGTGCGCGAGCGCGTCCCTCGCGCTGCCCGCCACGAGCGAGCGCGCCCGGCTCGAAAGCGGTTCGGGACGCGTGCGCACGCGCGCGACGAACAGATCGCGCAACTCGTTCCAGCCCGGAAACCCAAGCTGCTGCGAGAGCCGCACGAGCGACGCGGGCTGTACCTGGGCGCGCTCGGCGACTTTGCGCATCGACGAAACGGCGACTTCGTCGGGATGATCGAGCAGGAAGGCGGCGCCGGTCTGGAATTGCGGGCTCAGATCGGAAAAGCGTGCGCGAATGAGCGCGGCAAGCTGGTCGAAGCTTTCTGGCATGCGGATAGCGAATGGCTGAATGGCTAACGGGCAGGGAACGACAACAAATGTTACCACTGGTGTTGCGGGATGTTGTCGAAACGTTTTACCCCGCCTGCTTCAGCCGCCGATTCCGCCTCGCGCGCCGCGCCAGCATGTTCATGCCTTCGACGAACGCGGAGAACGCCATCGCCGCGTAGATATAGCCTTTGGGAACGTGAGAGCCGAAACCGTCGGCGATCAGCGTCATGCCGATCACCAGCAGAAAGCTCAGCGCCAGCATGACGATGGTGGGATTGTTGCCGATGAACCGTGTCAGCGGACCTGCCGCGAACAGCATCGTTGCAACCGCCACGATCACGGCGATATACATGATGGCCAGGTGCTGGGTCATGCCGATCGCGGTCACGATGCTGTCGACGGAGAACACCAGGTCGAGCAGCAGGATCTGGCCGATTGCTGCACGCACCGTGAGACCGGCCGGAGCTGCGCCACCCGATTCATCGTCTTCGTCATGAGAGACGTTGTGATGAATTTCCCGGGTCGCTTTCCAGACGAGGAAAAGCCCCCCGCCGATCAGCACGAGATCGCGCCACGAAAAGTCATGATCGAACAGCGACAGCGCGGGCTGGGTCAGTTGCGCGATCCATGCCACGGCGCCCAGCAACGCAAGGCGCAGCACGAGCGCGAGCCCAATGCCGATCCGCTGGGTCCGGGTGCGATGCTCGGGCGGCAGCTTGTTGCTGAGAATGGCGATAAAGACGAGGTTGTCGACGCCGAGCACGACTTCCATGACCACCAGTGTCACAAGAGCGGCCCAGGCTGAGGGGTCGGAAAACAGAGCAACGAGATCGTCCATGCGCGGTGTGCCGTCCAGGGTAGCGGAGAGATCGATTCTACGGTCGTGCGGGCACGGCGAGTATGTGAAGCATTTTGCAATCGCACAATGGGACCAAAGTCGTATTTTTCCGGCGCTTCAAAGCCGGCGATGTCCATGCCACAATTCGGCTGCAACAGTGAATGAGCGATGCGCCAGCAACGGGAGCGATTCATGCCTGGTCAATCGGACAAGTCAGCACGGCGCCTCGCCTGTGCCTGCTTGCTCGCGGTCCTGCTGCCCTGCCAGTCGAATGCCCAGACGGCCGCTGGCCCGTTGTCGGGCAACACCGTCGTCGGCGGCAACGTGAAGCAGCACGCGGACGCCGTGCTCGCCATCATGACCTACACCACCGTTCCCGACGTCACGACCAGCAATCTCTCGGTCAATAGCGGCTCCACCGGGAATCCGGGTTTCGGCCAGACGCAGTTCGGCGGCGGCTTCACGCTCAGCAAGTCGTTTCCTTTGTATCTGGAAGGCACGCTCGCCTACAGCCGCTACGATCCGATTTTCATCGCGTCCGACGGCACCCAGCAGCGCGCGATACCGACCAAATGGAACACCTTCAGCGGCACGGTGGGCATCGGCTGGGACTTTCGCATCGCGGACGAACTGGTGTTCCGTCCGATCCTCAACGGCACGCTCGGGCGCGTCTCCAGCGATCTGAAAGTCGGCCAGACGATCTTCAATCACGTCACCGACAGCAACCTCCAGTTTCTCCAGAATGGCTCGCTCGATGCGTATGGCTATGGCGGCTCGCTGATGCTCGATTACGAGCATTACCGCGAGAACTACGAAATCGACGTTGAATTACGGGCGACCGATATCTATCTGCGCAGCTTCGGCGGCTCGTCGGCGGCCGTGCAGGGTTCGGCCATGGCGCAGCAACTGAGCCTGTGGACCCGCTGGCGCGCGCCGACCGGCTGGCATGCGCTGGACCGGCCGATCCGCTACGTGCTCGAAGGCGCTTACTCGCACTACTTCGGCGACAGCGCCGGCGTGCTGGGCTTCAACGACCTCACATCGCTGGGCGTGGGCCTCGAGCTCGACAGCAGCAAGTACCCCATCATCGTCACCCGCACCCGGGCGATGGTGCGATATGTGTTCGGACATAACGTGCACGGCGTGTCGTTCGGATTCGCGATGAGCTTTTGATGCGCACGATCTTGATGCGCACGGCAGTGGCGCCCTTCGCGCGCAACGATATGAGACCAAAGTCCGATTGCCTCGACCCGGTGTCGATCAGATAGTGAAGGATCGCCAAATGAGCATGCAAGGCTTCCGTAACAGGAGAAAAAAATGCTCACACCGCTTGCCCAAAGGGTCTTGTCCAGACAACTGCTCGATGTCCTGATTCGCGCCGGCCTGGTGGCTGTGCTCGTCGTATTCTGTTACCGGATCTTCCGGCCGTTCTTCGATCTCATGGTGTGGGCGCTGATCCTCGCCGTCACGCTCTATCCGCTTCAGGTCAGGCTGCGCCGTCCGTTCGCCAATCGCGACGGTCTGATTGCGACGCTGATCATCCTCATTTCCTTTGTGGTCATTCTCGTGCCGACCTATATGCTGGTCGTGGCGCTCGCCGACTCGATCGAGCATGCGATCGCCGTGTTCAGGACCGGCGGCGTGCGCATTCCGCCGCCCGACGATTCGGTCGCGAGCTGGCCGCTGGTCGGCAAAACGGTGTATGCCAGCTGGCTCCAGGCCTCCACCGACCTCACCGGCCTCGCGCAGCGGTTCACGCCGCAAATCAAGGAGGCAGGCCGCGCCCTGCTCGGCACGGCGACCGGTCTGGGCGCGGCGCTGCTCGTCTTCTTTGCCGCCCTGGTGGTGGCCGGCATTCTGATGGCGTATGGCGAAAAAGGTCACGACAGCGCCGTGCGGATCGCCACGCGCATCTTCGGTCCCGGCAACGGCGCCCAGATTGCCGATCTGTGCACGGCCACCATTCGCGCGGTGGCCCAGGGGGTCGTCGGCATCGCGTTCATCCAGATGCTGCTGATCGGCATCGCGTTCATCGTCATGGGGATTCCCGGCGCCGGCCTGCTGGCCCTCGCGGTGCTGCTGATCGGCATCATGCAGCTGCCCGCCACGCTGATTACCGTGCCCGTCATCATCTTCGTGATCGCCACCGAGGGCGCGAGCACCGCCACCATCGTCTTCTCCATCTATGTCTTCATCGCGGGTCTGGCCGACAACGTGCTCAAGCCCTTGCTGCTCGGCCGGGGCGTTGCGGTGCCGATGCCCGTGGTGTTGATCGGCGCGCTCGGCGGCATGGTGACGGGCGGCGTGATCGGCTTGTTCATCGGTCCGGTGCTGCTGTCGGTCGGCTATCAGCTGTTCTGGCGATGGGTGGAGCAGCCACAGGCTGAAGCAGAGGCTGAGGCAGGAACCCGCCAGGCACAGGAACAGCCGCAGCCTTGAAGCCGGGAGCCGTGTTGGCCGTCCTGCGTCCGATCACGATGGCGATGCTGCTAGGCACAGGCTGCCTGAGCGCGTGCATGCGCGTGGGACCGGACTTCAAGCCGCAACACGAAGCCTGGAGCGCGCACTGGAGCAGCGCGGCGATCGAGCAGGTCACGCAGCAAGTCACGCAGCAGGCCGCGGAGCCCGACGTCAGCCAATGGTGGCTGATTTTCGGCGATCGGAATCTCGAAAGCATGATGGACGCCGCCGACGCCAACAACGGCGACATCAAGATTGCCGGCCTGCGCGTGCTCGAGGCCCGCGCCCAGCTCGGCATCGCGCTCGCGGGGCGCTACCCGCAGGTGCAGCAGGTCAATGCCGACGTGTTCGCCTCGGCGCGCAAGCGCTCGGATGGCTTCAACCCGCGCTCGGGGGTCTACGCGCAGTACGGCGCGGGCTTCAGTGTCGGCTGGGAGCTCGACTTCTGGGGGCGTTTCGCGCGCGCCATCGAGTCGGCCGATGCCAACTTTTTCGCCGCGCAGGCGAACCGCGAGGCCGCGCTCGTGCTGTTGCACGCGCAGCTCGCCGACACCTATTTCACGCTGCGCACGGCCGAGGCGCGGCTGCGCATCGCGCGCGAGAACGCGCAGCTGCAAAAGCGCAGCTACGAGATCACGGAGAAACTGTTCAAGAGCGGCGAGACCGACGAGCTGGACCTGCAGCAGGCGAAAACGCAGTACCTCGGCACGCTCAGCAGCATTCCCAACCTCGAAAGCCAGATCCAGCTTTCGCGTCACGCGCTGTCCGTGCTGACGGGCCGGCCGCCCGGCCCGCTGCCGGAACTCGACGTGCAGTCCGGCAAGGAAGGCGTGGTCCCGCTCGTGAGCCGTGCGGTGCTGCGCGACGTGCCCGCCGATCTGCTGCTGCGCCGCCCCGATGTGCGCGCGGCCGAGTATCAGATGGCGGCCCAGTCGGCGCTCATCGGCGTGGCGCAAGCGGACTTCTATCCGTCGGTGTCGCTGCTCGGTTCGCTGTCGTGGAGCGCGAGCTCGCTCGCGGGCTCGCCGAACACGCTGGGCGTGCTGCTGGGCCCGAGCGTGACCTGGAACGTGTTCGATCACGGCAGGATCACCAACAATGTGCGCGTGCAGGACGCCCGGCTCCAGCAGTTGACCGTCGCCTACCAGAACACCGTGCGCGAGGCGGCGCGCGAAGCCGACGATGCCGCCACGGCGCTGATCGCCGCGCTGCGACGCGAAACGATTCTGAGCGACGCACAAACGGCCGCGCGGCGCTCGCTCACGCTCGCCAACACGATTTACCGCGAAGGATATTCGGACTTTCAGCGCGTGCTCGATGCCCAGCGCGCCCTGTTCACCCAGCAGGACGCCTACATCGTCAACCGCAGCAACGCCGTGGGCAGTCTGATCGCGCTATACAAGGCGCTCGGGGGCGGCTGGTACACGGCGCAGCCGCTCGTCGACGCCGCGACCCGCACGCAGATGCAGCAACGCACCGACTGGGGCGATCTGATCGACGATGCGAGCGCCGCTCCAGTTGCCCACCCAGTTGCCGCTCCAGCAGCACCCTCAACCGCCGCTCCCGCCCAAGGTGCGCCCCGATGAGCGATACCCCCGAACCCTCGAACGCAGCGCCGCCAGCCGGCGCTGCGGCGCAGGCCGCCGAACCCTCGGGCAAGGCGCTCAAGTGGATCGTCTGGCTGATCGTCGTGAGCCTGATCTGGTATCTGCTCGCCGACCGCTTCACGCCCTATACGCAGCAAGCGCGCGTGCAGGCCTTCGTCGTGCCGGTTGCCGCCGAAGTGGCGGGACGCATCACGCGCGTGGTCGTGCACAACAACCAGGAGGTCAAGGCCGGCGACGTGCTGTTCGAAATCGACAGCGACCAATACCGCGTCGCCGTCGATCGCGCGCGCGCCGACTACGAGACCACGCGCCGCCAGATTGGCGCGAGCACGGCCGGCATCGATTCGGCGCAAGCCTCGCTGCGGGCGGCGCTCGCAAACGAGGTCAAGGCGCGCCAGGACAGCGAGCGCCTCGAACGGCTCTACCGCGAAGACGAAGGCACCGTCTCGCTGCGCCGCATCGAGGTCGCGCGCGCCACGCACGAGCAGGCTCAAAGCCAGGTGGAAGCCGCGCGCGCCGAAGTGGAGCGCGCCCGCGAGCAGCAAGGCGGCAGCGAGGCGCAGAACGCACAGTTGCGCAGCGCGGCGGCGGCGGTGAAGAAGGCGGAACTCGATCTCGCCGATACGCGGATCAAGGCTCGCACGGGCGGCGTCATCACCGATCTGCGCGCGGAAGTGGGCCAGTTCGCGGCGGCCGGCAATCCGGTCATGACGCTGATTGCGATCCGCGACGTCTGGGTGAGCGCCGACATGACCGAGAACAATCTCGGCCATCTGCGGCCCGGCACGCCGGTGGAAATCTCGCTGGACGCACTGCCGGGCGAAGTCTTCAGCGGCAAGATCCGCAGCATCGGCTATGGCGTGAGCACGGGCCAGAGCACGCCGCCCGGCAGTCTGCCCACGGTGCAGAACAGCCGCGACTGGCTGCGCCCCGCGCAGCGCTTTCCCGTGATCGTCGAGTTCGATCCGAACGAACGCACGCGCCTGCGCGACATGCGCGTGGGCGGCCAGGCCGAGGTGATGGCGTTTCCCACCCAGACCAATCCGCTCAACCCGCTGGGCCGCGTGTTCGTGCGCGTGATGAGCTGGGTTTCGTACATTTACTGACCATGCGCTGATCATGCCGACGGCAAACAGACTTTGGATTCCCGGCCTCCGTGCGCTGCGCCTCGCTACCGGCACGGCGCTGTGCCTCGCGATCAGTTTCGCGCTGGATTTCCCGATTCCCGTGATCGCGCCGGTGTTCGCCGTGTTTCTGCTCGCGACCCAAACCCGGCCGCTATCGCTCAAGACCGGCACGGTGCTCGTGCTGGTGGTGGCGTCGACCACTGGCAGCGGGCTGCTGCTGGTGCCGCTGCTGCGCCACTACGCGTTCGCCGGCGTGCTGATCGTCGCCCTGCTGCTCTTTCTCGCGTTTCGCTACGGACTGCGCGGCGGCAACAATCTGGTCGCCACCTTTCTGGTGGCGGGACTGACGATGATCTCCGCTGCGGGGACGAGCGACTTCCAGCTGGCCGTGACGGTGATCGGCGCGCTGACGAAGGGGCTGCTGCTGGCCGGGCTGGTGTCGGCGCTCACGCACCGCCTGCTTCCCGAACCGGCGGACGCGCAGGCGCCTGCCGCGCGCGCGCTGCCCGACGCCCAGGCACAGCGCATTGCGTTGCGCGCCGCGCTCGTGGTGATGCCGGCCTACCTGCTCGCGATGACCGATCCGGCGAGCTACATGCCGATCATCATGAAGTCCGTCAGCCTCGGCAGGCAGAGCTGCACCACGACGGCCTGCACTGCGGCGCGCGATCTGATCGGCTCGACCCTGCTGGGCGGCCTGCTCGCGATCGCGTTCTGGTTCTCGCTCAGGCTGTTCGTGAACCTGTGGATGTTTTTCCTGTGGATGGCGCTATTCGGCCTGCTGGTCGGCCGCAAGCTGTATCGCCTCAGCCCGACGCGCTATTCGCCGGGATTCTGGCTGAACAGTTTCGTCACCATGATCATCCTGCTCGGTCAATCGGTGCAGGACAGCGTGGCCGGCAAGGACGTGTACACCGCCTTCGCGGTGCGCATGGGGCTCTTTCTGGCGGTCACGGTCTATGCGTGCCTGATGCTCCTGCTCTTCGAGCAACGGCGCGGCGCGGGCTGAGGGCCTAACGGCGGCGAGATGTCGTCAACGAGGTATCTGCGATGAAACCGGAAAAAAGCGCTGCCCCCTTCCGTCCGCGGGCCCGCGACATACTGCTGGGAATGGGCCGGACCCTCTGGTATGTGCGGGCGATCCTGTGCGGGCTGCTGGTGATGTTCGCGCTGCTGACGATCGGCATGTACTACTTCGGCGGCCCCGTCGAAACGGCGAACCGGACACCTTCGCCGTGGGGCGAGACCGTGTACTTCTGCGCGATCACCGCCCTGACCATCGGCTACGGCGACGTCGTGCCGACTTCGACGTTCGGCCGGATCGACGCCGTGCTGCTGGGGCTGGTCGGCCTGGTGATCACGGGGTTGATCGTGGCAGCCGCCGTTCACGGCGTCCAGGAAGCCACGCGCCACGCAATCGGCCGGACATTGGAAGAGTGAACGCAGACTGGCCAGGTCAGCCCCGGCGGCGCTATCCGCCCGTGGCGTAGCCGGCGTCCCTGACGGTAGCCACGGCCGCCGCGCCACCTTGCTGCGCTTGCGGCGCCTGGGTTTCCGAAGCGGGATTCGCGGGCGCCGGCGTCGTCATGCGTTCGGCCTGCGTGACCCATCCCCCGCCCATCGTCTTGTAGAGGCTGACGTACCACGTCAGCACCGACGCCTCGGTTTGCGTATAGGAAAGCTGCGCATTGAAGAGACTGCGCTCGGCATCCAGCACCTCGATATAGCTCGTGTAACCGCCTTCATAACGCTTGCGCGCGAGCCGCGCATAGGTCGTCAAGGCATCGACCTGGCGGCCCTGGGCGACCAGTTGAGCCTGCGTCTTCTGCAGTGCGATCAAGGCGTCCTCGACTTGCTGGAACGCCGTCTGCACCGACTGCAGATACGTATAGAGCGCCTCCTGCTCGCGCGCTTCGGCCAGATGCACCTGCCCGGTAATGTTGCCGCCGGTGAAAATCGGCTGCGTGATGGCGCCGCCCACCGACCAGATATAGGCCGGCCCCGTGAGCAGGCTGGAAAACACCGTGCTGGCCGCGCCGATCAGCCCCGAAACGGAGATGGTCGGAAAGTACAGCGCGCGCGCCGCGCCAATCTGCGCATTGGCCGCGATCAGGTTCTGCTCCGCCGCCAGCAGATCCGGACGCCGCACCAGCAGGTCCGACGGCACGCCGGCGGGCACGGCCGGCAGCTCGATCGACTGCAGGTCGCGCCCGCGCGGGATCGGGCCGGGATTCTGCGCGAGCAGCACGGACAGCGCATCCTCCTGCTGGGCAATCTGCATCTCGATCACCGGAATCGTGGCGAGCGCGGATTCGTACTCGGACTGGCTTTGCGCCAGCTCCATTTGCGACACTTCGCCATGCCTGAAGCGCAGCGAGAACACGCGCACCGACTCGGCGCGGCTCGTGGCCGTGGCCTGCGCGATCTCGAGTTGCCGGTCGAGGCTGCGCAGATTGAAGTACGAAACCGCCACCGACACCACCAGCGTGAGGATGGTGTCGCGCCGCCCTTGCACGGTCGCCGCGAGTTCGGCGCGCGCGGCCTCGGTCTGGCGGCGCGTGCGGCCGAACAGGTCGATGTTCATCGAGGCGGCCAGCGTCGGCGAAAACAGGTTGTAGACCGGATCGACGCTTGCCGGCAGCGGCACGCCGCCAAGCGACGACGAACGCTGGCGCGACGCGCTGAAGCCCGCGCCCACCTGCGGGTAGAACGCCGAACGCGTGATCTGCAGCTGCGCGGCGAATTCATCGATGCGGGCCGCGGCGATCTTCACATCGCGATTGCGCTCGAGCGCCGTGTTGATCAGCTGATCGAGCACCGGGTCCTGGAATTGTTCCCACCACGCCGTATTGGCCACGTCGGCGACTTCGCCGCTCGCAAAGCGGTAGGTCGCGGGCACCTCGATGTTCGGGCGCACGTAGTTCGGGCCCGGCAGACAAGCGCTCAGGGTGAACACCAGCAGCGGCGAGAGCCGGCGAACCAGGGTCGACAAGCGAGTCGACAGGCGTGCCGGAACATGGACGGAACCTCGGGCGGGCGCGCGCATCTCAGTGATCCTCGCGCGGTGCGGAAGGCGTTCCCTCCGGCGCCCCTGCGGCGGCCGGGCCGCCCGCGTCCGGCTTGGCCGCCCCCTTGCTCTTGCGCGACGACAGCGTTTCGAGCAGGTAGTAGAACATCGGGATGAAGAACACGGCGATCACGGTCGCGCCGAGCATCCCGCCGATCACGCCCGTGCCGATCGAGTGACGGCTGTTGGCCGATGCGCCCGTGGCGATGGCGAGCGGCACGCAGCCGAGAATGAACGCGAGCGAGGTCATGACGATCGGCCTCAAGCGCTCTTCGGACGCCACGATGGTGGCGTCGAGCACCGAGGCGCCGCCCTCGCGGTTCATCACCGCGAACTCGAAGATGAGAATCGCGTTCTTCGCCGCCAGCGCAACCAGCATGGTGAGCCCGATCTGGAAGTAAATATCGTTCTCCAATCCGCGCAGCAAGATGGCGAGCAACGCGCCGAACAGCGCGAACGGCACCGCCATCAGCACGCCGACCGGCAGCGACCATTTTTCGTACTGCGCCGCGAGAATCAGGAACACCATCACGAGGCCGAACACGAACACGGCGCCCGAGGTCCCGCCCGATTTGCGCGCTTCATAGGCCTCGCCGCTCCATGCGACGCCGAATCCGTTCGGCATCTGCGCCGCGATTTCCTCCAGCGCCGCGATGACCTGGCCGGAGCTGTATCCGGGCGCGGCGTTGGCCGTGACCAGCACGGCCGGGAAGTTGTTGAAGCGCGTGAGCAGGTCCGGCCCCGTCACGTAGTGGTAGTTCGCCACGGCGCGCAGCGGCACCATCGTATTGCTCTTGCTGCGCACATAGATGCGGTCCAGATCGTCGGGCCTCAGGCGGGTGGCGGGATCGGCCTGCAGAATCACCTGCCATAGCCGGCTCGATCGATTGAACTGCGACACGTAAAGCGAACCGAACATGGTCTGCATCGCGCTGTACACATCCTCCACCGGCACGCCGAGCGTTTCGGAGCGCTCGCGGTCGACATCGACGAGCAGTTGCTGCGAATTGGGATTGAAGGTGGTCGTGACGCGCGCGAGCTCGGGCCGTTGGCGCGCCCGCGCGATGAACTGGCGCACCACCTCCGCGAGTTGCGCGATGGTCGCGTCGCCCTTGCTCTGAATCCACACCTCGGTGCCGCCCGTCGTGCCAAGACCGGGGATCGACGGCGGGTTGACCGGTATGACGATCCCCTCCTTGATGGCCGACAGCGACTTGTATGCATTGATCAGCACCGCGCGGGCATTCTGCTCCTTCGCATGCCCGCCCGAATAGCGTTCGTCGAAACCCTTGAGCCCGACGAAGAAGGTGCTCGCGTTGTTCTTGCTCTGCACGTCGAGCAGGCTGTAGCCGTCGACAGTGGCGATGCCGCTCACGGCGTCCTGCTTCATGAAGTACGACGACACCTTGTCCGACACCTCCGCTGTGCGGTCGAGGCTCGCGGCATCGGGCATGGTCACCGCGCCGAGCAGGTAGCCCTGATCCTCGGGCGGCAGGAACGCGGACGGAATCGCCTTCATCATCACGACCGTGACGGCGATCATGCCCGCGAACAGCACGAGCGAGAGCACCCAGCGCCGGATGACCTTATGGACCATGCCGACATAGCCCTTGGTCATGCGCCCGAACGCGTTCTCGAACCAGCGGAAGAAGCCCTTCTTCTCGTGATGGCTGTGCTTGAGCAGCAACGACGCGAGCGCGGGCGACAAAGTCAGCGCGACGATGCCCGAAATCACCACGGAAATGGCGATGGTGATTGCGAACTGCTTGTAGAGCTGCCCGGTGATCCCGCTCACGAACGCGACCGGAATGAACACGGCGCACAGCACCAGCACGATGGCGATGACCGGCCCGGCCACCTCGTCCATGGCGCGCTTGGCGGCAGCCTTGGGATCGAGCTTGTGGACCGTCATGTTGCGCTCGACGTTTTCGATCACGACGATGGCGTCGTCCACCACGATGCCGATCGCCAGCACCATGCCGAACAGCGTCAGCATGTTGATTGAGAAACCGAGCAGCGCCATGCCCATCGCCGTGCCGACGATCGACACCGGCACCGCCAGAATCGGAATCAGCGTCGCGCGCAGGCTCTGCAGGAACACATACACGACGATCACGACCAGCACCAGCGCTTCGAAGAAGGTGTGCACCACGTCGGAGATCGAGGCGCGCGTGAACTCGGTCGTGTCCATCGCGATGCGGTAGTCGAGCCCCTCGGGGAACGACTGCTTGAGTTCTTCGAGCGTGGCGCGCACCTGCTTCGACACGTCGAGCGCATTCGCGCCGGGCTGCTGATAGACCGCGATGATGGTGGCGGGCTTGCCCTGATAGCGGCTGCGGATCGAGTAGTCCTTCTGCCCGAGCTCCGCGTGGCCCACGTCCTTGAGCCGCACGATCGCCGCGCCCTCGCTGGCCGCGCGCAGGATGATGTTGTCGAACTCAGAGGGCTGGGCGAGCCGTCCTGGCGTCGTGACGGCGAACGACTGCTCGACGGGCGAGCCCGTGGGCGACTGGCCGATGCGCCCCACCGCGAACTGCTGGTTCTGGTTCTGCACGGCCTTTTGCACATCGGCCACCGTAATGCCCAGTTGCGCCATGCGGTCGGGCTTGAGCCAGACGCGCATCGCATAGTCCGGCGTGCCGAAGATGCTCGACTGGTTCGCGCCCGGTATGCGCTTGAGCGCGTCGAGCACGTAGATGTTCGCGTAGTTCGCGATATAGGTGCTGTCGTAGCGCTCATCGGGCGAATAGATCGCTATCACCATCATGAACGCCGACGACTTCTTCTGCACCTGGACGCCCTGCGCCTGCACCGACTGCGGCAGCTGCGGCAGCGCGAGATTGACGCGGTTCTGCACGTCGACCTGCGCGAGCTGCGGATTGGTGCCGATCTCGAAGAAGGCGTTGATCGTCAGATTGCCGGTCGATGAACTCGACGAGTTCATGTAAATCATGTTGTCCGCGCCGTTCACCTGCTGCTCGATGGGCGCGGCGACGTTGTTGGCGACCACCTCCGCGCTCGCCCCTGGATACGACGCGCTGATCGTGATCTGCGGCGGCGTGATGTCCGGATATTGGGCGACCGGCAGCGCCAGCATGGTCAGCGCGCCGCCCAGCGTGATGACGATGGAGATGACCGACGCGAAGATCGGCCGGTCGATGCAGAAGTGGGAGATGCTCATCGGCGCTTCCCGTCAGTTGGCTGCAGCCGCTGCCGGCTGCTGGGCTTGATCGGGTTTGGCAACGATCTTGACGGGCGTGTCGGCCACGACGCGTATCGCACCATCGACGACGACCCGTTCGCCGGCTTTCAGGCCGTCCAGGACGAACCAGTCGTCGCCATGCCACTCGCCCACCTCGACCACGCGCTGACGCGCCTTGCCATCCTTGCCCACGACCCAGACAAAATGGCTTTTTGCGCCCTGCAGGACGGCGCGTTGCGGCACGAGAATGGCGTTCGGGCGGATCGCGCCCGAGATGCGCGCGCGCACGAACTGGCCGGGGCGCAGCAGGCCCTCGGGATTGGCGAACACCGCCCGCACGAGAAACGTGCCGGTTTCGGTGTTGAACGCGGGATTGGCGAAGTCGATATTGCCGCGCCCTTTATAGGTCGAGCCATCGGCCAGTTGAAGCGACACGGAAAACGCGTTGTTCTCGGGAAAGCGCAACTGCCCCGACGAAACCTGATCGCGGTATCGCAGTTGCTGGTTCTCCGAAATGCTGAAGTTGACCCACATCGGGTCCAGTTGATAGACGTAGGTCAGCAGCCCGTTCTGCGTCGCGGTGAGGTAGCTGCCGTCCTGTTGCCGCGCGAAGCTCGACAGACCGTTCAGCGGCGACTTGATGGTCGTGTAGCTCAGATTGAGCAGTGCCGTGTCGACCTCGCCCTGGGCGGCGATCACCGCGGCCCGCGACTGCTTTTCGTTGCCGACCGCATCGTCGAGATCCTTCTTGCTCAACGCGTTTTCCGCCGCCAGTGGTCTCACGCGCGCGAGATTCGCTTCTGCCACTTCGAGGCGCGCCTGCTGCTGCGCCAGCTGCCCTTTGGCGGTTCTCAAGGCCGCTTCGAAAGGCTTGGGGTCCATCTGGAACATGGTCTGGCCGGCCTTGACCATCTGCCCTTCCACGTACATGCGCCGATCGAGGAAACCGTCGACGCGCGCGCGGATCTCGACCTCGCGCGAGCTTTCGGTCTGCGCGGTGAAATCGAAATCCACGGGGGTATCGTGCGGCGCCACCGTCGTGACGGTGACCTCGACCTGGGGCGCGGCCGGCAGCGCCTCTTTCTTGCTGCATCCCTCGACCAGACCCAGCAGCGCAATGGCGAAGGCCATCGCGAACCTGCCCAACGGGCGGGACCGGCATGCCGATGCCGGCGCCGGTCGCCATTGCTGCGGCTCTCTCTCATGCATGCACGCGCGCGCCATCGTTGCCTCTGAGTGCTTGAACGTACCCACCAGGTCATGCCTGCACGCAGGGAAACTGCGCTGCGCGGCAAACCCGCCGCTGATTCGCCGAGAGCCAGTATGTCCATGCACCATGCCGTCAACAATCGGACTTTGGTCCTAGACTTACGTCATCGGCTTACGTCATCGGCTTACGTCATCGGCTTACGTCCTGGACTTTCGCTCTGGACTTCGGCCCTGGCCGGCCGTACTGGAACTTTGAAAGAAACCCTCGGCGCGGCTCAATAGGACCAAGGTCTTATGGTGCCGCCCCGGACCTGCGGTTCATGCTCACGGGAAGAACATGCGCAAACCTCGAGCGCGCAGCCTCGAGTGCACCCGGCGCATTCCGCGCGCAGCGCAACGCCATCTTCCTGGGAGTGACGCGATGTCCGGACGCTCGAGCCACGCAAAAAGCACGGAGGCCAACTCCGGGGAAAAAATGAGCAACAAGGCCTATTTGAAGGAGTTGCTCAAGCTGCATATCGAACTGGTGAAGATGCAGCAATGGGTCGTCAAGAGCGGCGCGAAGATCTGCATCGTGTTCGAAGGACGCGACGGCGCGGGCAAAGGCGGCACGATCAAGGCGATCACCGAGCGCGTGAGCCCGCGCGTGTTCCGGATCGTGGCGTTGCCGGCGCCCACCGAGCGCGAAAAAACCCAGATGTACGTGCAGCGCTATCTTCCCCACCTGCCTGCGGCCGGCGAGATCGTGATCTTCGACCGGAGCTGGTATAACCGGGCGGGCGTCGAGCGCGTGATGGGATTCTGCACGCCCAAGCAGGCAGACGAGTTTCTGGGAGCCGTGCCGTTGGTGGAAAAAGCCATCATCGCGTCGGGCATCATCCTGATCAAGTACTGGCTCGAAGTCAGCCCCGAGGAGCAGACACGCCGTCTCGAAGCCCGCATCCACGACGAGCGCAAAACCTGGAAGCTGTCGCAGATGGATCTCGATTCGTACAGCCGCTGGTTCGATTATTCGCGGGCACGCGACGAGATGTTCGCGAAGACCGACCTCGACTTTTCGCCGTGGCATGTCGTGCGTTCGGACGACAAGCGGCGCGCACGGCTGAACATCATCACCCATCTGCTGAGCCAGGTTCCCTATGAGGCCGTGCCGCGCACCAGGATCGTGCTGCCGAAACGGCAAAAGGCGGCGGGCTACGTGGAGCCGGAGTACCCCTATAAATACGTGCCGGAAACCTTCTAGACGCCCGCGCAGCGCGAACGGGCGGAGTCGGTGTTAGCCGGGGTCAAGCCAATGCGAGGACAATGATGGCCGAATTGTGGATTGGAAATATCGAAGCCGACGTGACGCCGGAAGAGCTCAAGGAATTCCTCGGCAAATATGGTCTGCCGCCGTTCGACGCTATCCAGTACGTGCCCGGCAGCGGCGAGCGGCCCGGCGTGATGCTGAGCTACGAGAACGTCGATGCCGAGGCGCTGCGCAGGTTTCAGCCGCGCATTCACAACATGTTCTGGAAGAACCACTCGATCGTCGTCCAGGTCATGCCGACGCGAAGCGAGGACTGAGCGCCGGGCGTCTGCAAACGTTCGGCCGCGCCGGCGCCGCTCACGAATGAGGCTTGAGCGTCGCCAGCTCCGGCATCGTCAATGCGGGACCGCAAATGTCGGCGCGGTCCGCGAGACGGACCAGTTCCGCGAGCGACTCGGCCCGCATCTTCTCCATCACCCGCGCGCGGTGGATCTTGATCGTCTTCTCCGCCGCGCCTAGCGCATCCGCCACGAGCTTGTTCGGCCGGCCCGCCACGACCAGCGCCATCACCTCGCGCTCGCGCGGCGTCAGCTGATCCACGCGGCGCTGGATTTCAGCCCGTTGCGCGCGCTGCTCGAACAATTGCCGCGCGCGCGCGAGCGCACGCTCGGTCGCGTCGAGCAACAGGCTTTCGTCCACCGGCTTCACCAGAAAATCCGTTGCCCCGGCCTTCATCGCTTCGATGGCGGTGCGCAGACCGCCGTGGCCCGAAACGAAGATGATCGGCACGCGGTCGAGCAGCCGCTGCTGCAATGCAATGCCGCTCAGATCGGGCAGCTTCAGGTCGAGCAGGAGGCAGGCCGGCGCGCTGGTCAGGTCGGCGCGTTCGAGAAACTCGTTGGCGCAGCCGAAGGCTTGAACCGCATAGCCCGCCGAACCGAGCAGGCGTGCGAAGGCGCGGCGGATCGAATCATCGTCGTCGACGATGAACACAACGGAGGTGGGTGCATTCATGACCGTTCGCGCAGGCCAGTCGGCATGGCCGCGCCCTCTGCGGGAAGTTCGATATGGAATGTCATGCCGCGGTCGCGGTTGCGTTCGGCCCACAGGCGCCCGCCGTGCCCCATGACGATGATGCGGCTGATCGACAGCCCGAGCCCCATGCCGTCCGGCTTCGACGTCGAGAACGGTTTGAACAGGAGCGCTAACTGCTCGTCGCTCATGCCAAGCCCGCGATCGCGCACCGCAATGCGCACCCCGCTGCCGCCCGGCATCGCGCCGACATCGACGAACACCGCGCGCTCGCCCGGGCCGCAGTCCAGCACGGCATCGAATGCGTTGATGATCAAATTGACGAGCACCTGCTGCAATTGAACCGCATCGCCTTGCAGCAGCGGCAAGCTGTTCTCGATGTGCGAACTCAGCAATACATCGCACTCCCGACTTCTGCGGTGCAGATGTTGCATAACATCGCGCACGAGACGCGCCATGTCGATCGTGCCCATCTCCGCCTGCTCGCGTTTGCCGAAGCGCCGCATCTTGCGGATGATGGCGTGCGCCCGCGTGCTGTCGGACACGATCTCTTCGAGCAACTCGAACAACTCGGCCGTGTCGGGCGGCGTGTTCGACAGAAAGCGCCGGGCCGCCTGAGCGTTGCTGAGAATGGCGGTGAGCGGCTGATCGACCTCATGCGCGAGCGCCGAGGCCATATCGCCAATATCGGAAACCGGTTCGCGATGCAGACGTGCCAGATCGTCGCCTGGAACTCCGGACCCCGGCGCGCTCGTGGCGGCGCCGTGAGCGGACTCGATCACGACCACCGCATACTGTGCGCGGTCGATTGCAAACGAAACGGATCTCGTGACCTGCACGTCGCGCTGCTCGCCGTCCTTGCTGCGCGCGATGGCCGCACGCGTCGTGCTGCCCGCGGCAGCGTGCATGATCCACGACCGGCCGATCGGGGAAACGATCTCCTTGCTCTGCAACGGCAGCACAAGGACGTCGACCGGCATCCCAAACATCTCCGCCATGTCGTAACCGAAGAGCAGCGCGGCTCGCGCGTTCGCGCAGACAATGGTTCCTTGCGCATCGACCGCCAGCGCTGCGGCCGGCACGACGTCGATCACGCTGCAAAGCATGTGCTGCGCCCCCGGTTCGACATCGCGCTTCGCACGTGGTCCTTGTAATGATTTGATCGACGCTACCCGATGAATAAAATGGTCTTTCACCAGGGCAAACCACAAAAATATGTCCCCGCCCGTATGCACCGGACCTGACAGCCGAAAAGTGCGTTTCCCGTGTTCCGCGTTCTGGCCATACATGGTGTCCTCCGAACGCACAATCCCGCCTCGAGTTTGCGACATTGCGGCCTACGCCGGCGCCCTTCCCCGGGCGCCATGCAGCCAGACGCGAACCCCAGACTCCCGGATGCGCGAGATCTCTCCATTACCTGCATGCAGACGGCGACATCTTTATGTGTTCACAACCGCAGCTACTGCTGTGTTTTTAAATGTCCGGCAAAGCTATGCGGCCCGGATGTGGAGAATAGAGGTATAGAAACGTGCATGGCATGCGCAACGGAAATGAACTTCGCGGCGCCGCCTTAATTGCATGCGTGCTTAATACCTCTGGCGAGCACGCGTAAATTATAAAGGGGAAAAATGAACTTTTTGTAAACTTTATTCCGCGTTCCGGCAATTTTTCCCGATTCGTCTACACGATATGCATTGCACATTGATTGGCGCGCAGCACGCTTCGTGTTTATGGCGACGATGCCGGCATGGCACTGCCGGCGTCCTTGTGCTGCGAGGATTGACTGTGCGGCGGGGGCTGCTTGCTCGTCCTCGCCTTATGCTCCGCCTTGCGTTGCGCATCCTGCATTTGTTTCATTCCCGGCGCACCCATTTGCGCGTGAGCCGGCCCCATGCAGAACGATGCAATAGCCAGCGTTATCAGCAATAGCCGCCATGGGACGCGAGACAGAATCATGAGATCACCTCATTCGATTGGCGCCGCGATGCGCGTTTGCGCTGCGCACGGACTCTATCACTTTACTTAATCACTACCGGATTTCAAACACGCGTTATACCCGGTTCTCTTCCAGGCAACACAAGGAAATCACGCCCGAATTCAAGGCATCGCTTATTATATGAACAATAAGAAAATTTGCTGGGCGCTTCATACGCCAAAACTAATACGCCCAGAGGATATTGATTCGCGGTACGCGTATCTGAATAGTCAATAGGACTCTGGTCCGATTGCTACGGCTGGCCGCAATGGCGAGTATGCAACGATAACCTTCCTCGGCTGCGTCATGCCGCGACCCGCGCATCGGCGGGTTCGACTGGACAATGGGAGAAGTGGCCATGATCTGGTGGACTAAGCGAATCTCCGGCGCGTTCCGACTGCTGTTGCTGGTGTTGGTGAGCGCCGTGTCGTGCGTGGCGCTCGCGCAAGAGCCGGCGCCATCCGCAAGCTATAAACCCGAAGAGATCGAGGCGCTCGTCGCGCCCATCGCGCTCTACCCCGACTCGGTGCTCGCCACGGTTCTGATGGCTTCGACCTATCCGCTGGAAGTCGTCCACGCGGCGCGCTGGTCCAAGGAGCATCCGAAACTCAAGGGCGATGAAGCGGTCAAGGCCGTGCAGGATCAACAGTGGGACACCAGCGTGAAATCGCTGGTTGCGTTTCCCCAGATTCTGGAGCCGATGAACGACAAAATCGACTGGACGCAGAAGCTCGGCGACGCCTTCCTGGCCCAGGAAAAAGACGTGCTGGACGCCGTGCAGCGGCTGCGCGCCCGCGCTCAGGATGCCGGCAACCTGAAGTCGAACGAGCAGCAGCAGGTGATCGTCGAGCAGCCCCAGCAGCAAGGCGGGCAGACCGTCGTGCGCATCGAGCCCACCAACCCCGAGGTGATTTACGTCCCCGCCTATAACCCGACCGTGGTGTATGGCGCGTGGAGCTATCCGGCCTATCCGCCGACCTATTGGCCTCCGCCTCCCGCGTACTACCCTGGCGGCGCGCTGATGACGGGCTTCGCATGGGGCGTCGGACTCGCGGCGGCGGGCGCGATATTCGGCAACTGCAACTGGGGTGGCGGCGACGTCAACATCAACGTCAACAAGGCCAGAAACGTCAACCGCAACTTCGACAGCTCCAAGGTCCAGGGCGGCAGGTGGAGCCACGACCCCGGCCACCGCCAGGGTGTCGCGTACCGCGACAACGCCTCGCGCGAGAAGTTTGCACGTAATGTGCCGGGCGGCGATGCCCGCCGCGACTATCGCGGCCGCACGAGTGGCGCCGGTGGACCGGGAGGCGTGGGCGGTGCTGGCCGGCCGGGCGGCGTGGGTGGTGCGGGCGGCGTGGGCGGACCTGGGAAACCGGGCGGCGTCGGTGGCGCTGGCGGCGTAGGCGGACCCGGAAAGCCGGGCGGCGTCGGTGGCGCTGGCGGCGTGGGCGGACCTGGGAAACCGGGCGGCGTCGGTGGTGCTGGCAGACCCGGAGGCGCTGGCGGTGCTGGCGGTGCTGGCGGTCCTGGAGGCGTGGGCGGCGCCGGGAGACCCGGTGGCGTGGGTGGCGCGGGCGGTGCTGGCGGCCCCGGAGGACGCGGCGGCTATGCCGGCGGCGGACGCGACAGCGCCTTCCAGGGCGTGGGCGGCGGCAGCGCCACGCAACGCGATATCAACCGTGGCAGGTCGAGCATGGGCTCCTCGGGTTTCAATCGTGGCGGTGGTGGCGGCGGCGGCGTGCGTGCAGGCGGCGGCGGTCGTGGCGGCGGCAGACGCTAGGGAGAACGAACATGAAAGAACGATCGCCACTTCGGCTACTTAAGCCACTTCGGCCGCTTCAGCGACTTCGCCCCGCCACCCGCGTCGCGATCGCGGCGGCGTTGACGGTTGCGCTCGCAATCAATCCCGCGCGGCCGTTCGCCGCCACGGCGCCGGCTTCATTCGCCACGCCCGAAGCGGCCATGAGCGCGTTCGGCGATGCGGTGTCCGGCAACAACGAGGCAGAACTGAGGAAACTGTTCGGCGCGGACTTCCGGCAGTTCCTGCCGCCGACCGGCGCGCAAATCCGCGAGACCTTCCTCGAGCAGTGGAAGGTCTCGCATGCGATCCAGCCCGCCGGCGAGAACCACGCCCATATCGCGGTTGGCAACGACGGCTGGACATTCCCGGTGCCGCTCGTCAAGGACGCCCGCGGCTGGCATTTCGACATGACGGCGGGCGCCGAGGAAATGCGCGTGCGCCGCATCGGCCGCAACGAGCTCGCGGTGATCCAGACGATGCTCGCGATCTACGACGCGCAGCGCGAATACGCCTCGACCTACCACGACGGCAGCGATACTTACGTCTATGCGCGCCGTCTCGCCAGCACGCCCGGCAAGCACGACGGACTTTACTGGCCCACCGGGGACAACGAAGATCCGAGCCCGCTCGGTGAAGCGTTCGTCACCGCGGGCGCGCGCATGAAAGAGAGCAGCGGCTACTACGGCTACCACTACAAGCTGCTGACCTCGCAGGGGCCGCACGCCCCCGGCGGCGCCTACGACTACCTCGTGCGCGGCCAGTTGTTCGGCGGCTTCGGCGTGATTGCATGGCCGGTCAAATACGGCGACACCGGCATCAAGACCTTCATGGTGAGCCACTACGGGCAGGTCTACGAGCGCGACCTCGGCCCCGACAGCGCGGCGAGGGCCGAAGCGATAACCTCATTCGACCCGGGCCCCGGCTGGACGAAAGAGCAAGACACGCAAGCCGACACGCAATCGGCCAAACCAGCCGGCGCAGAATCCGGCGCGCAATCTGGCGCACAACCCGGCACAAACTCGCAATAGCGGCACGCGCAGCCCCGCCCGCGCTTCAGGGTCGGGGCGCGCCGCGATGGCACGCTTGCGGATCGGCGTCCGTTGCGCCGAGGTAATCGTCGACCGCGCTGCCCACGGTCGGATGAAAGCGCTCGCTGCCAATCAGCGGCATCAGTTCGAAACGCTCGAGCTTGTCGCGCACGGGGTCCTTCATCTCGGCAAAATGCAAGGCGATGCCGCGCTCGTCCAGCACGCGGACGAGTTCGCGCAGCATGTCGGCGGAAGTGACGTCCACACTGGTCACGGGCTCGGCGGCCACCACGATTCTGCGCACCGGCGTGGGCGAGGTATCGACCGCCTGCAGCAGACGCTCCTGGAACAGCTCCGCATTGGCAAAAAACAGCGGCGCGTCCCAGCGGAACAGCACGAGCCCGGGAATCCGCTCGGCCTGCGGGTAGCGCTCGATGTCGTGGTACCCGCGCACATCTTCCACGCGGCCGAGAATCGCGTAATGCGGCCGCCAGCCATCCCACAGGAATTCGATGATCGCGATGACCACCGCGATGCCGATGCCGGGAATCGCGCCGAACACCGCGACGCCCGCGAAGCACACCATCGAAAGCCAGAACTCCCATTGCTGGATGCGATAGATGCGCTTGAGGTCGGCGAATTCGAACAGGCCGATAGCGGCCGCGATAACCACCGCGGCAAGCGCGCTGTTGGGCAGATAGCGCATCAGATTCGGCGCCGCGAGCAGCAATGCCGCGACAGCCAGCGCGCCCACCGCCCCGGTCAGCTGGGTTTGCGCGCCCGCGGCTTCCGCGACCGGCGTGCGCGACGAGCTGCTGCTGATCGGGAAGCCGTGAAAGAAGCCCGCCGCCAGATTGGCGATGCCCAGACCCACCATCTCCTGGCTCGGATCGACGCGGCTATGGAACCGGGCCGCGAAGGTGCGCGACAGCACGCTGGTGTCCGCGAACGAGATCAGCGCGACCGCGCAGCCGCCCAAAACGATCCTGGTCAGATCGGCGCCGCTCGCCCAGGGAATCGCAAACGACGGCAAGCCCTGCGGAATCTTGCCGAGCACCTTGACGCCGTGGCTATCGAGATTGAACACGCTCACGCACAAGGTTGCGACCACAACGGCTATCAGAATGCCCGGCACCTTTTCGAAGCGCTTGAGGAACAGGATCAGAACCAGACTTCCGAGGCCCACCGCGAAGCTGTACCAGTTGGCTTTGCCGTCGGCGATCGCCACGGCGAGTCTCAGCAGGTCCCGCAACGGACCGCCCTCGTCGACGGAAATGGCGAACAGCTTGGGCAGCTGGCTGACCAGCACGGCAATGGCGATGCCGTTCATGTAGCCGTAGCGAATCGGCTTGGAGAGCAGCTCGGTCACGAACCCGAGACGCAGCAATCCCATGACGATGCAGAACGCGCCGGACACGATGGCCATCATGCTGGCGACGGCGATCGCGCGCGCGGGATCGCCGCCGGCCGTCGCCGCCACGACGGCCAGAATCGGCGCCGCGAGCGCGGAGTCGGGCCCGAGGACCAGAATCCGGCTCGGCCCGAACACCGCATAGGCCAGCAACGGAATGATCGTCGCGTAGAGACCATAGACGCCAGGAACGCCCGATGCCTCTGCGTAGGCGATGCCCACCGGCACGAGCATGGTGGTCAGGACGAGCCCCGCCGCGACGTCGCGCGGCAACCAGCTGAGGCGGTATTCCTTCAGCGTGACGAGGCCGGGCAGCCAGCGCAGCCATCCTTGCATCCCGTTCGCGGGATGCGAGCCGTTGAGATCTGACTTGTCTGGTTGCATGATTCGAAGGGAACCCCATGCAGATTTCAGGTCGATGCTATTGCGCTTTCGCGACCACCCCATAGTACCGGGTTGCGCTCAAGGCGCCGCTCCCCGACGAATCACCTCGGCAATATCCGTACTGATCACCCCAAGCGCCCGCTCATGCGCCGCCACCAGCGCGCCATAATCGCGCCCATCGACCGCTTCGCGAGCCACCGTCTGCCCCAGCACGGGCGCGCCCTTGCCAGGCGGGCGCACGACCCATTGCGCGTCGATCGTCACGGCCTCGCCACGCACGCTATCGATGCTCACGACATCCACGCGCACATGCCACTCCGATGCCGCGCTCGCGCCCGTCTCGAACGACGTGACCCGCGCCGTATCCAGACGCTGCCCAAGATCGGCGGCAATCACACGGGCGATATTCGTCTTCAGCGGCTCGGCCCAGCGCGCGAATTCGTTCAGCTCGATCTGGTTGCCGGCGCCGCGCGTGACGATCTGCGGACGGTCGACGATGTCGGGCACCGTAACGGGACTCACGACGATGTTCATGGTCGCGCGCGCGGACGGATCGGTGCGCTGCGCATCGCCGTGCATGACGTAAAACGTCGGCGAGGTTGACCTGCAGCCCGCGCCGGCGAGCAGCGCGGCCAGCGCGATAAGGCCGGCGGCGAGCAGGCGGGCGCGCGTCATGGGCTGTCTCCCGGCTTGCCGCGCACCACCGCCTCCGGATGCCGCTCCAGATAATCCGTGAGGTTGCGCACCGAAGCCGCCGTGCGGGCCAGTTCGCGCATGGCGTCGCTGGTGTTCTGCTGCAATTGCGTATCGGGCTGCAAGGCGGAATTCGCCGCTTCGAGCGCCGAGCGCGCCGACGACAAGGTGCCTTGCGCCTGCGGCACGACATCGGTGCCCAGCTTCTTGATCACGTCGTTGGTGTTCTGCAGCGTTTGCTGCGCCTGCGCGCCGAGCTGGTCGAACGGAATGCCGTTGAGCTTCGCGAGCAGACGTGTCAGCGACTCCTGCAGCGACTGGAGCGTGCGCGGAGCAGTCGGCAGCTCGGGCGGCGTTTTGGTCCAGTCGATCGTCGCCTTCGGCGAATCCGGGAAAAGATCGAACGCGAGATATAGCTGCCCGGTGAGCGGGTTGCCCGAGCGCAACTGGAAGCGGAAGCCGCTGGCTACCAGGAAGTCGGCAAGCTCGCGCGGCGACGACGCAATGCGCCCAGCCTGCTTCTGACCGTTCTGATAGCGCGAAGTGAAGCGCTCCGGATACAGGTTGATCTCGACGGGCACGCTGAACTGGCGCTTGACCGGATCGAAGCGCGTGAAGATGCGCGTGACCTCGCCGATCTCGACGCCGCGGAAATCGACCGGCGCACCCACGGTCAAACCGCGCACCGAGTCGTAGAAGGTCACGATATAGGTATCGACGATGCGGTCATGCGGCCGCATTGCTTCCGTGCGCGTTTCGTACAGGTCGAAGTGCGTGTTTTCGGCGGCCTCGGGCGTGTTGCGGTCGCTGTCCGGCGTCTCGAAGGCAATGCCGCCGATCAGCATCGAGACGAAGGATTGGGTATTGATCTGCACGCCATCGGAGCTCAGCGACACGTCGAGCCCGCTCGCATGCCAGAAGCGCGTATCGCTGCGCACGTAGCGGTCGTATGGCGCGTTCACGAACACATGCATCGTCACGCCCTTGCCGTTCGGGTCGAGTTCGTACGAGGAAATCTGCCCGACCTGCAGGCGGCGGAAGAACACCGGAGAGCCGGCGTCGATCGAGCCCATGTCCGCGCTACGGAGCACGAATTCGCGGCCGGGAATGTCGCTCGGAAACACCGGCGGCACTTCGAGGCCGACGAAATCGTGGCGGGCCTTTTTCGAATTGCCCTCGTCCATGCCGACGTAGGAGCCCGACAGCAGCGTGCCGAGACCCGACACCGTGCCGCCGGAAATGCGCGGACGCACGACCCAGAAGCGCGTGTTGTCGACGAGCATGTCCGCCGCGTCCTTCACGAGCTCGCCGGTGGCGATCACGCGCTTGTGATCGCGTGACAGCGTCACCGACTTCACGATGCCGATGTCCACGTCCTTGTACTTGATCTTGGTCTTGCCGGCCTCGAGCCCATCGCCGCTGCGAAAACTGATGGTGACCGTCGGCCCCTCTTCGAGCACCGCCTTCACGGCGAGCCAGCCGCCGATCAGCAGCGCGACGATCGGCACCAGCCAGACCAGCTGCATGCGCCAGCGCGAGCCCGCCACCGGCCTCGCCTGCGGGAGATCCGGCAACGCGCCGCCAGGGCCGGGATCAGGCATGATCGAACTCCACGGGGTCCCAGATGAGGCGCGGATCGAACGCGTTCGCGGCGAACATCGTCATCACCACGACCGCCCCGAAGGCGATGGCGGCGGGCCCGGCCTTGATCATCGCGAGCGCGCTGAACTGCACCAGCGCGACCAGCATCGTGACGACATAAATGTCGAGCATCGACCAGCGGCCAATCAGCTCGATCATCCGGTAAATGCGCGCGCGCTCGCCGGGCAGCCATTTCGAAGCGCGCTGCGCCGACCACGCCAGATAAGCAAGGCCGAGTATCTTCACCATGGGCACCGCAATGCTCGCGATGAACACCAGCACCGCGAGCGGCCACGAGCCCGACACCCATAGATAGGCCACGCCGCTCATGATGGTGTCTTTCTGCGTGCCGAACAGCGAGCTCGTGTCCATCACCGGCATCACGTTCGCCGGCACGTACAGCACGATCGACGCCAGCAAAAACGCCCACGTGCGCGAAAGGCTCGCGGGCTTGCGCAAATGCAGCGCAGTGGCGCAGCGCGGGCACGCCAGCGCGCCTGCGTGCGCCGGCATGCGCACCAGCAGCTCGCAGCAGGGGCACAACGCGATGCCACAGGTCGCGCCGGTGAACCCGGGCAGGGGCGCCCCCGATCGCTGCGGATCCTGCGGCGCGGGCATCGGCGCGATGCGGTGCCAGACGGCGGCCACATCGAGCGACGCGCCCGCGCCGGCGAGCACGATCATCAGCGCGCCGAACGACCATAACGCCGTGCCGGTCACGACCGTGGCGATATGGGCGAGCTTGACGAGCGCGACCAGTAATCCAAGGATCAGCACTTCGGTCATGCCCCACGAGCGCGCGACGCCCATCACGCGAAACACGATGTTCGCGCGCCACGGCTTGCGCCCGAGCGCGAGCGGCACGAGCAGCCACAGCAGCGCCACGATCTGCGTGGCGGGCATCATCATCGTGGTGATGAACACGAGGCCCGAGATCGGCCACATGCCGTCGCGGTACAGCATCTCGACGGAACCCCACAGCGTCGCCTGGACGACATTGCCGTTGACCGCGAGGCCCACGATCGGATAGAGGTTGGAGATGACGAACAGCAGGAGCGCCGCCGCTGCGAGCGCGAGCGAACGCGTCCCGCTATCGGCATGATCGCGTTCGAGCTCCGCGCCGCAGCGCATGCAGCGCAGCACGCCGCCCTGCGGACACGGCGCGCGCCGCTGCAGCAGATCGCAGTCGTGACACAGCAGCAATCCCGCAGGCGCGGGATGGTGATCGCGGTGATCGCGGTGATCGCGGTGATCGCGGTGATCGCGGTGATCGCGGTGATCGCGGTGATCGCGGTGATCGCGGTGATCGCGGTGATCGCTATCGGACTGGGCTCTCATGGCGACATACCGGCTCAGGCGTCCGGATCCTCGTCGAGCACGGCGCGCACAGCGTCGATGAGGTCCGATTCGTCGAACGGCTTGCACAGATAAGCCAGCGCGCCCCCTGCGCGCGCCTGCTCGCGCACACGCGGTCCGTCGTAAGCCGTAATGATGATGACGGGCAGACCGGTGCCCGAGAGGCGCTGTTGCACGTCGAGGCCGCTCAGCCCCGGCATCTGGAAATCGAGAATCACGCAGGCCGGCCGATACGGGGGCATCGCCTGCAAGGCCTCGAGAAAGGCCTCGCCGCTCGTGAAAACAACGGCCTCGATGCCCGCGGACTTCAACAGACGCCCAATCGCGCGCCCAACCGATTCTTCGTCGTCCACGATCGCCACAGATTGACTCGAAGCGCTCATTCGATTCACCAGGACGAAGCCGGTCCGGGCATTGGTCGCTTCCGAGCCATCAACGCCTGGCGATCTGCGGCTAGATGTAGGGTCGCGGCCGCGCATGTGCATACCCAGCATGCGCGGCGCACCTGACTGCTTCGCTAATGCGGTTCCTGCGCTACTTCGTGTTAAGCGGCTGGACCGAGATGGCCAGGGCCTCGGTGTATACGGCCTCGACCTGGTCGCCCTTCTTGATGTTCGCCAGCTGGGCGGGGTCTTCGACCATCACGTCGACGGTGTTACCCTCCGGCCCCTTGAGCGTGACGGTCTTGCTCTTCGGGTGGACGGCCACCACGTTCGCCACCACCTTCACTTGCCGGGCGACGGTACCGCCTGGCGACGCGCCGCTTGCCGCGCGCTCGATCGTGGGCGCCGGCGCATCGACCGAAGCCACCCCGTTGCCGCCCTTCTTCAGGCTCAGCGAGAGGGCCTCGCGATACGTCGCGGTGACCTTGTCGCCAATCCTGAGCTGATCGAAATTGCGGGCTTCCTCGCCGACCTGAACCTCGAAGGTCTTGCCGTCGGAGCGCTTGAGCCTGACAACGCGTGTTGCGGGGTCGACGTTCAACACCTCCGCCGTCACCGTATGCACGCCCATGACCTTGACCTTGCCCGGCGCTTTCGCCACTGCCACGTCAGCTTGTCCCTGTGCGCATACCAGCTGGGCAGCACCCATGAGCATCGCGGCGGCCAACAGTTTTAACTTCTGCATGGATCTCTCCGTTCTACAGATTGAGCTTCGTCACTTTGGCGCCCGACAGCGACGCATCCGCCATCAGCCCGGTGTTGGTCATCACGAACGCCAGCACAGGCGCCGTTGCGGTTCGCGTATCGATGCTGCCGTTCGCGCCCAGCTTGACGAGCGAAACCTGCACATCGCCGCCGACCGACCAGCCCGACGAATTGCGGAATTTGTCGAGCGCTTCCTGCGTCATGAACAGGTAGACGATCGCCGTCGACTGCGCGCCCGCCTGGAATCCGAACGACGCCGCCGCCGTGCTGTAATAGCCGGAGGTCATGCCGCCCACGCGCAAAGAGCCTTCCCCATACGCCGCGCCGGCAATGAAAGCGGCCTTGACGACGGAAGGAAACGCGAGCACGCCGCGCGATTTGGTCACCAGCTCCTGCGCGCCTTTCACCGTCGCGTACAATCTCGACATCGTGCTGTCCACGGCGGCATCGATCTGCTGACGCTTCAACGCGTCGGTTGTCGGGCTCTCGCCGCTGCTGGTGGTCGTGCTGCAACCCGAGATGGCCATGCTCACCGCAGCGGGCATCAGCGCAGCCCTAAGCACAAAAGTCCTTCGATTCATTAGCGTCCTCCGATTGGCTTCAAAAGCCCCGCAACGCACGCTTCCATCACGGAGCTGACGTTTCGCGCTGCCGCTACTGTGGTCCTATGATGTCAAATGCAAACGAAAGGACCTATCGGACCTTGGTCCTACATCTGGCTGGGCTACTTGATCGTGTAGCCGCGCCCTTCCATGCAGGCGCCGAAGGCGCGATTGAAGGTATCCATGGCGCCCTGCGACTGGGCTTGCGCATTGGCCTGCGCGTTGCGCTGATTCTGGCGCGCCCGCGCGCCGCCGACCATCGTGCCGCCTACCGCGCCAATGGCCGCGCCCTTGCCGGCATCGCCCGCGATCGCGCCGATCACCGCGCCGCCCGCCGCGCCGCGCGCCGCGCCGCCGCCCCGCTCGCCGCCGCCGACGGCCGGCCCGGAAGGCGCAGGCGCGGCGGACAACTGCTTGGGGTCGATGCCGGTATTGCTCTTGGCCCACGAGTAACACGCACTTTGGTCCTTCTGCTGCTGCGCCTGGCTTTGGCCCTTCGCCGGGTAGACGATCGGCCCGGCGCTCGCGAGACTCGCCGGCAGCAGTCCCGCGACAACGATGACACGGATGAGGCGTTTCATACACAAGCCCACGATGCCTCCCCGGCTCAATGCCAGGTAGAACGAACGATGATCGGAAAAAAGCCGTCGCTCGCGGAGTTTGCCCGCCGCGACGGCCCGCCGTACGTAGAGGGGATGAGACACCCTCTGCTCTTCAGCATGGGATGGCCGCCTGACCGGGACAATCGGACCAAAGTCCTATTTGCGTAAGCAACTGCGCCTGCGTAAGCGACTGCGCCGGCCGAAGCTGCCGGGGGGCCAGAGTGCCAGACCGGTCCGGCATCGCCGTGTTCCAGCCCGGCGCCGAAGCGCTGCAAGCGCCAGGAGATGCAACTTCACAGCACCGCGACGACCTTCACGTCGCTGCGATCCGCCGATGCCACCACCTTGCCGTCGACGCGCCGGAACGTGAGCGTTACCGCGGCGTTGCCCACGCGCAGATCGCCCACTTCGAGCCAGTCGATGCCGTCGGGCAGCATGGGCTGCTCGACGCGCACTTCGTGGCGCGCCGCGTCGATGCTCACGCCGAGGCACGCTTCGAGCATCATGAACGGCGAACCCGCGGCCCATGCCTGCGGCAGGCACGCCACCGGATACGCGGTGGGCGGCTCGCCGCGGCGCTGCGGGAAGCCGCAGAACAGCTCGGGCAGGCGCATGTCGAACGTGACCGCGGCCTCGAACAGCGCCTGCAACAGCCGCACGGCCGCTTCCTTGCGGCCGTAGCGCGCGAGCCCGCGCGCGCATAGCGCATTGTCGTGCGGCCAGACCGAGCCGTTGTGATAGGCCATCGGGTTGAAGCGCGCCTGGCCCGCCGCCAGCGTGCGCACGCCCCAGCCCGTATGAAACAGCGCCGACTCCAGCACGCCGGCCACGGCGCGCCCGCGTTCGTACTCGGGCAGGCCGAAGGCCAGCAGATGCCCCGCATTCGACGCGAGCACGCGGCACAGCTCGCCGTGGCCGTCGAGCGCGATGCCGTAGAACCCGGAGTCCGCCATCCAGTACTTGTCTTCCACGCAACGGCGAATCTTGGCGGCGCGGGCCGCATAGCGCGCGGCGTCTTCAATGAGGCCGCGATGGGTGGCGAACTTCGCCATCGTCTCGAAGGCCGCGCTCGCATAGGCCTGCACTTCGACCAGCGCGATCGGGCCATCGGGGAAGCGGCCATCGGCATGGAACACCGAATCGTGGCTGTCCTTCCAGCCCTGGTTCGCAAGGCCGCCTTCCGACTCGCGCTTGTAATCGAGCAGGCCGAGCGGATTGCGCTCGCATACGCCCGCGACCCAGCCCGCCGCGCGCTCGAGCGCAGGCCACAGCTCGTCGATGAGCGCCAGATCGCCGGTGCGCTCCGCATAGGCGCCCGCCAGCACGACGAACAGCGGCGTGGAGTCCACGCCGCCGTAGTAGAGCGCGAACGGCACTTCGCCCGTGGCGGCCATTTCGCTCTTGCGCATCTCGTGCATGATCTTGCCGACTGCCGCATCGCGGAACGCCGAGTCCTCCAGCGCCTGATGCGCCGCGAGAAAACGCAGCACGCCGCTCGCCAGCGCGGGCGTGAGCCACAGCGTCTGCAGCGACGTGATGATCGCGTCGCGGCCGAACGGCGTAGAGAACCATGGAATGCCCGCATAGGGATACGGGCCGGTGGGCAGATCGGTGGTGAGCAGGCCGAGGTCGGCGATCGAACGGTTGATCCACGCATTGAAGAGCGGATTGCTCGAACGCACGTGCGCCGCCGCGCGGCGGCGCTCGCGCATCACGATGTGCGCGTCGACCAGCGCGGCGCGCACGGCCGCGCGGCCCACGCGCGATTCCTTCGAGTCGGCAAGGCAATTCGGCGCCTGGATGATGCCCGCGCTCGACGCGCCGGACGCGGCGCCTGATAGCGGCTCCACTTCGATGGCCACCGTGAGGTAAACCGACACGCACGCCTGCGCGGGCAGCGCCACGGTGAAGTCGGCGCGGTCGGCGAAGAGCTTGTCCGGCGCGGGCGAGAATTCGATGCGCACGCGCCGCGCGACTTTATCGAGGCCGATATATTCGAGCCGCACCTCGCCGTCTTCCACGCGCGGCGGCACGACCGTGCCCTGCCGCTCGCGCTTCAGGCCGCGCACCTCGAACATGTCGCGGAAGTCGCTCGCGAACGAGATCGACAGCGGCACGACCGCTTCCTGGGTGCCGTAGTTCGTGAGCTCGATGGCCTCGGTCATCATGGTGCCCGAGAGCACGCGCTCGCGCTCGACGTGAATCACGCCCTCGGGCGTGGTCGAGCCGCCGAGCGGCGGCAGCGGGCGGTTGGTCAGATGCGCGGTGAATGCCGTATTGTCGCTGCTCACGCTGCCCGAGAGCAGCGACGGCCTGCGCCCGCCGAAGGTGAGGCGCAGCGACGACAGCACACGCGTGTCGTTGACGAACAGACCATCGTCCACGCCGGTGATGTCGCCTTGTGAATCGTTGACGATGAAGGTGTCGCCCGACTTGAGCACGTGCTGATCCGCACTTGCGATCTCGGGTGTTTCAGGCGCGATAAATGCGCTATCGGTTTCGTGAACGGGATGGTCCACGCCGCCCTCGCGGGTGACGCCACCGAGTGATTCGGGATCCTGCATCGCGTGCCTCCTGGTCGGTTCGCGCTGGCTCGATTGCCACGATTGTAGTGGCTCGAGCGCCTGGCCTGCGAAAGCTTTGTCCGAACAGGAGGCCGCAGGTTCACTGCAGTTTCACCGCGGCGCGATGCGCAATCAGCGCGCGGCGATCGGCGTGGCCTCGCGCGAGGTTTCGCCCACGAAAGCTGACGCGGACGGCCGATCTTCTGCTCGGGGTCGGCGATCATTTCGTTCCACTGCGCGATCCAGCCCACCGTGCGCGCCATCGCGAAGATGCAGGTGAACATCGACGTGGGGATGCCCAGTGCGCGCTGCACGATACCCGAGTAGAAGTCGACGTTCGGGTACAGCTTGCGCGACACGAAGTATTCGTCTTCCAGAGCGATCTTTTCGAGCGCCATGGCGAGCTTGAACAGCGGATCGTCGTGCAGGCCGAGCTCCTCGAGCACTTCGTGGCACGTTTCGCGCATGAGCTTCGCGCGCGGATCGTAGTTCTTGTAGACGCGGTGACCGAAGCCCATCAGCTTCACGCCCGAGTTCTTGTCCTTGACCTGCTTGATGAACTCGGGGATGTTGTCGACCGAGCCGATCTCTTCGAGCATGTTCAGCGCGGCTTCGTTCGCACCGCCGTGCGCCGGGCCCCACAGACACGCGATACCGGCCGCGATACACGCGAACGGATTCGCGCCCGACGAGCCCGCGAGACGCACGGTCGAGGTCGAGGCGTTCTGCTCGTGGTCCGCGTGCAGGATCAGGATACGGTCGAGCGCGCGCACCAGCACGTCGTTGACCTTGTACTCCTCGCTCGGCGTGGAAAACATCATCTGCATGAAATTCGCGCTGTACGAGAGGTCGTTGCGCGGATACACGAACGGCTGGCCGATCGTGTACTTGTACGCCATGGCGACGAGCGTCGGCAGTTTGGCGATCATGCGGATCGCGGACACTTCACGGTGCGTCGGATCGTTGATGTCGAGCGAGTCGTGATAGAACGCGGACAGCGCGCCCACCGCCGCCACCAGAATCGCCATCGGATGCGCATCACGGCGGAACCCCCGGAAGAAAAAGTGCATCTGCTCGTGAACCATCGTGTGGTTCGTGACCATCGCAACGAATTCGTCTTTTTGCTGCTGCGTGGGCAGTTCGCCCTTCAGCAGCAGGTAGCAGGTCTCGAGGAAGTCGGCGTTCTGCGCGAGGTTGTCGATCGGGTAGCCGCGATAGCGCAGCTCGCCCTTGTCGCCGTCGATGTAGGTAATGGCCGAGTTGCACGCCGCCGTCGACATGAAGCCCGGGTCATACGTGAACATGCCGGTCTGGCCGTACAGCTTGCGGATGTCGATCACGTCCGGGCCCGTCGTGCCCTTGTAGACCGGCAGTTCAACGCCTTTTGCGTGGCCGGGGATCGTGAGTGTGGCGTGGGTCGTTGCATCGATCATGACTTGTCCTTGCATGGTGTATTTCCGGCCGCCTGGCTGCAAGACCTGCTGCAAAATCTGCCGCAACAATCGTTGCAAACCACCTTGCGACCGCACGCCGCATTTTACGGCGCAGCGCAACATCCATTGATAGCGATGCCAGCAACAATGCCTCTCCTGACCAGCAATATTGCAGGCTTTCAACAGCCTTAACATCGATTATTGCAACAATATTTTGCTTGCGCAGTGCAACATGGGGCCGATTCGCTCTGACATACTGCCTCGCATGCCGCGCCCTCTCCGGTCGGTGTGCACAACATGATGAGGAATCAACAGATGAACATTTCGGTCGATACCCTGTTCGCAGAGGACGAGCTTGCAGAAGACGCCGCCGTCACCGCGCTCAATCACCAGGACATCGTGGTCGCGCTCTCGGCGGCGCTCGCATCCGAACGCGTGGCGGTGCTCCACATGCTCTACCCGCGCACCGACGCGCGCACGCACCGCAGCCTCGACGCCCTCGTCGATGTCCTGCACGGCCACGGCCTGCACGAGGTCGCGCAACTCGTCGCGCAGGAAGCGCACTACCTCGTGTTCAAGGATCCGGTGAAGGCATGGAAGGCCTTTCACGAGATCCGCAACGACTCGCTGGCCATCGGCGTGCATCTCTACTACGCGGGCCTCGTGGGCGAAGCCGCCGAGCACAAGCTCGACGCGCATGCGCATGGCCGCGAGTAAATTCGGACTGCCATATTTCCGGAATGTGCTGGAAGGACCGCGCGGCGCGCCATCATGGGTCGCGCTGCGCGGCGTGGTGAAGCGAAAGCGCTATCCCAGCGCCCGCACCAGCGCGTCGCGCCCGAGCATCGCGCCTTGCGCCGTAATCGTATGACCCACGCCCGGCAGCGCGAACGCCGCCACGGCATAACCCGCGTCGCTGAACGCGAAAGCAGCGCGCTCCAGCTCCATCACCGGTATCACATCGTCGTCCTCGCCGTGCACGAGCGTGATCGGCGTGCGGCTCTTCGCGACGACCGGCGTGACGAGACGTCCCGCGTAGGCGACCACGGCCGCCGCCCCCTCGGGCTGCGTCGCCGCGTGGTATAGGGACATAATCGCCCCCTGCGAGAAACCCACCAGCGCGAGGCGCTCGAAGCCGAGCCCCCAATGCGCGAGCTCGCTGACAAGACGCTGCTCCAGCACCGGCGCCGCCGCCGCCACACGCGCGGCGCGGTTGGCCTCATTCACATCGCGCAGCGTGAACCACTGCCGCCCGCCAAAGCCGCCGTCGAACGGCTCGTTGCCGTCGAGCGAGGCGAACGCGACGCCTGGCAGCGCCTCGCGCCAGGCGTCGGCTAGCGGCATCAGATCGCGCGCATTGCTCCCCACGCCGTGCAGCAGCACGACGAGCGCGCGCGCCGCGCCTTCGGCCGGCGCGAGACGCCAGCCGCCATCGAATGGTTCCCAACTCATGGTCTTGACCCCCTGTCGTCTTGCCGCGGCTTTGCTGCCGCCATTTTTCCGCTGCTTGCGCCACCGACTTCGCCACCGACTTCGCCCGCTAGCGCCGATAGACCGGACTGCCGCCAGCATACGCCGCCTTTGCGGCCCGCGTATGCCCGCCCTGCGCCGCCCGTCAAACGAAAGGCAAGTGTAATGACATCAACGCGGGCGCGGCCAGACGAAGTCCCTGCGCCGCCTGGGGATGCTTTCACGCCCGCCCATGCCGTGGCGCGATTGCGGGTATCCTTGCCGCACATCCGGTCCGCCGCGCGAGTCCGCGCGCGCATTGCCCCGCTCCCCCCGCTGCCCCAGCATTCGCGGAGAAGATGCTTGAACCAGCCCGCCGCCCCATCGGCCTCGCCGTCCGCGCCGCCCCCCGCGCCGCCGCCTCCGCTCCACGGAGGCAAGCTGCTCCTTGGAACCGTCGCGGTCTCGCTGGCAACCTTCATGAACGTGCTCGACACCTCGATTGCCAACGTGGCCATCCCGACCATCTCGGGCGACCTCGGCGTCTCGGTGGACGAAGGCACGTGGGTCATCACGGTGTTCGCGGCGGCCAACGCCGTGTCCATTCCGCTCACCGGCTGGCTCACGCAGCGCTTCGGCCAGGTGCGCCTGTTCGTGTGCTCGATCCTGTCGTTCGTGCTGGCTTCGTGGCTGTGCGGGATCGCGCCGACCCTGCCGATCCTGCTCGTCGCGCGCGTCTTGCAAGGCGCCGTGGCGGGCCCGCTGATCCCCCTCTCGCAGGCCATCCTGCTGGGTTCCTGGCCGCGCGACAAGTCGGCCAGCGCGCTCGCGTTCTGGGCGATGACCACCACTGTCGGCCCGATCGCGGGTCCCGCGCTGGGCGGCTGGATCACCGACAGCTACAACTGGTCGTGGATCTTCTACATCAACATTCCAGTGGGCCTGTTCGCCGCCTCGATCGTGTGGTCGATCTATCGGCGCCGCGAATCGGCCACGCGCAAGCCGCCCATCGACGTGGTGGGCCTGGGTCTGCTGATCGCCTGGGTCGCTTCGCTGCAGATCCTGCTCGACAAGGGCAAGGACCTCGACTGGTTCGCCTCGCCCGTGATCGTGACGCTCGGGATCGTCGCGCTCGTGAGCTTCGCGTTCTTTCTGGTGTGGGAGCTCACCGAGGAGCATCCGATCGTCGACTTGCGGCTCTTTTCGCAGCGCAATTTTCTGGGCGGGACCATCGCGATCTCGGTGGCCTATGGAGTGTTTTTCGGCAATCTGGTGCTGCTGCCGCAATGGATGCAGGAGTACCTGAACTACCGCTCGGTGGATGCGGGCCTCGTGACCGCGCCGCTCGGCATCTTCGCGCTGCTGCTGTCGCCCGTGGTCGGACGCGTGCTGCCGCGCACCGACGCGCGCATGATCGCGACGGCCGCGTTCGTGCTGTTCGCCGTGGTGTTCTTCATGCGCTCGAAGTACGTGATCGAGATCGACACCTGGCATCTCGTGCTGCCCACGCTGCTGCAAGGCGTGCCGATGGCGCTGTTCTTCGTGCCGCTCACGGCGATCATCCTCGCGGGGCAGCCGCCGCAGCGCATTCCCGCCGCCGCGGGGCTGTCGAATTTCGTGCGCGTGTTCTGCGGCGCCGTGGGCACGTCGATCGCGACGAGCGCGTGGAACAACCGCACGATCCTGCACCACGCGCGCCTCACCGAGCAGGCTTCGGTCAACAACCCGATCTTCATGCAGTCGATGACGCAGACGCAGGCCGCGCTGCATCTGAGCGAACCCTCGGCGCACACGCTGTTCGATTTCCAGCTCTCGACCCAGGCCGCGATGATGGGCCTGAACGACATTTTCTATATCTCGGCGATCATCTTTCTCGCGATCATTCCGCTCATCTGGATCACGAAGTCGACGAAGGGTTCGGGGGGCGGCGGCGCGGCAGGCGCGCATTGAGCCTGCCGCGTCGAGCGCGTCGCTCGCATCGATCGCGCTACGCGAACCGATGCGGCAAATAAGGCCTGGGATCAGTGAACGGCGTCTCGCCCATGATCTGCTCCGCCACGAGCCGCCCCGACACCGGTCCCAGCGTGAGCCCGTGGTGGTTGTGCCCGAACGCGAACCACAGCCCCGCATGACGCGGCGCGGGCCCGAGCACCGGACGCATATCGGGCGTGCACGGGCGCATGCCCATCCACGGCGTGTCGTCGAGCCGCTTGCCGAGGCCGAACATGGGCCGCGCCGCGCGCTCGGCCGCGTCAAGCTGCGCGTAGTTGGGCGGCCGCCCGCGCTCGGCCAGCTCCACGCCGGTGGTGAGCCGCAGGCCGCGCTTCATCGGCGCGACTACATAGCCGCCCTCGATATCCACCACGGGACGCGTGAGCGGCGCGCCGGCCTCGCTGGCGTAATGCATGTGATAGCCGCGCTTCGGTTTGAGCGGCACGCGATAGCCGAGCGGCCCCGTCACGAGATCCGACCACGGCCCGAGCGCCACGACGGCCAGTTGCGCCGATAGCGGCCCCGCATCGGTTTGCACCTGCCAGCCGCTGCCCTGCGCGCGCAGCGTGAGCGCATCGCCCTGCGCGAACGCGCCGCCTTCGCGCAGGAACAATTGCGCGTAGCCCTTCACGAGCGCGCCGGGGTCGGCCACGCTGGCCGGATCCATCCAGTGCAGCCCGCCCGCATAGCCCCCCGCGAGCGACGCCTCCGCCGCGCGCAGTCCCGCCGCATCGAGCGCCGCCATGTGCAGCCCGTGCTGCGCGGCCACGCGCTGCGCGTCCTCGCGTTCGCGCTCGAATTGCCTGGGCGAGCGGTATGCCTCGATCCAGCCGACCGCGCGCACGAGCGGGCGCAGCTCCGTTCTTGCAATCAGCGCATCGTGCTCGGCAACTGAGCGCGCGATGAGCGGCAACATATCGCGCGCCGCGCCCGCCAGCCGCGCCGGCGCCGACTCGCGCCAGAACGTCGCGAGCCAGCGCGCGTACGCGGGCAGCGAGCGCACGTCGTAGCGCAGCATCGTCGAGTCGTTGCGCATGAGCCGCAGCAGCATGCGCCAATCGCGCGGAAAGCCATACGGCACCACCGACGACGCCTCGATCAACCCCGCGTTGCCGAAGCTCGTTTCCTCGCCGGGCTCGCGCCGGTCGACCAGCGTGACGCGCACGCCGCGCGCCTGCAGATGCAACGCGACGCTCACCCCGACGATGCCCGCGCCCAGCACGATTGCGTCCTTGCTCATGCGGCTCCTCTGGAAGTCATGGATGGGATTGCGGCGCGCATCACTTCGCGATGATGTCGCGGCCGAAATACTTCATGGAAAGCTTCGTGAGCGTGCCGTCCTTGCGCAACGCGTCGAGCGCCGCGACTACCTTCGCCTTGAGCGCCGCATCGTTCTTGCGCATGCCGAAGCCGGTGCCCTCGCCGAGCGTGGCGGGGTCCTTGAGCGGCGCGCCCGCGAAATCGAAATCCTTGCCTTGCGGCTTCGACAGAAAGCCGTCGGTGGCAGTCTGCACTTCCTGGACCGCGCCGTCCAGACGGCCCGCGGCCAGATCCGCGAAAATCTGGTCCTGGTTTTCGTACGTGACGATCGACACGCCCTCGGGCGCCCAGTGCTTGCGCACGTAGTCTTCCTGCGTCGATCCTTGCAGGACGCCGATGTGCTTGCCCTTGAGGCTCGCCGGCGTGGGCTGCAGCCCCGCGCCGCGCCGGGCGACCATCTGGATCGGCATCACGTAGATGGCAGGCGTGAAGTCGATCTGCTGACGCCGCTTGTCGGTGATGTTCATCGCCGAATTGATGGCGTCGAACTTGCGCGCCTCGAGCGCCGCGATCAGGCCGTCGAAGCTGTTCTCCACCCACGCGCACTTCACCTGCATGCGCTGGCAGACCGCATTGCCGATGTCGATGTCGAAGCCCTGCAGCTCGCCCGACGGCGTCTTGCTCTCGAACGGCGGGTAGGACGCCTCCACGCCGAAGCGCAACGTCTGCGCGCCCTGTGCATGCACCGCGCCCGCCGTCATGCCGAGCCCCGCGCCCAGCAAGCCTGCCAGGCCCGCAAGGCGGACCGCTCGCGCGTAGCGAATCATCTTCGTATTCATCGTCGTCACCATAGTCGTTAAGAGATCGGCGGCGCCGTTCGTGAAGAAGTCCCGCGCCACGATGCGAATATAGACGAAAAATAAAAATAAAGTCTAGAATGGACAAAAATGTCTACATGGAGCACGGCATGACCGATACGTCCCTTTCCTGCGCGAACGCCGCAGGCCCAGTCGACGCGCAACTCGACGCACAATTCGAGGCACAACTCGCGGCGCCGTTCATCGCCGACGCCGCACAGGTGCGCGCCGCGCTGCCCGCCCTCGATGTGCGCGGCGTGCTCGCGCAGATGTTCGCCGCGCTCGGCCGTGGCGAGGCCGTCCAGCCGCCGCAGACGCTCGCACTGTTCCCGCAGGACGCGGGCGACTTCATCACCTACCTCGGCGTGCTGTCCAGCGCGGGCGTGTTCGGCGCGAAGCTTTCGCCGTATATCGCGGGGACTCAGGGGGCCAGGCCCATCGTCACGGCCTGGACCGCGCTGATGTCGATGCAGACCGGCCAGCCGCTGATGTGGTGCGACGCCGCGCTGCTCACGACCGAGCGCACGGCGGGCACGACGGCGCTCGCCATCGACCGGCTCGCGCCGCGCGACGCGCGCCGCCTCGCCGTGATCGGCGCCGGCGCGGTGGCGCTCGCGCACATTCGCCACGCCGCGCCGCTGCGCGCGTGGGACAGCATTCGCGTGTACTCGCCGGGGCTCACCGCCGACACCGGCCGCGCCGCGAGCGTGCGCGCCGCCGACGCCCGCGCGAGCCTCGCCGCCACGGCGCGCGAATGCGTCGAAGACGCCGATGTCGTGATGCTCTGCACCTCGTCGGGCAAGCCGGTGCTCACGCTCGACGCGCTCACGAAGCCCGCGCTGATCACCTCGATCAGCACCAACGTCGCACAGGCGCACGAGATCGATCCGGCCGCGCTGCCCGCGCTCGACGTGTATTGCGACTACCGCCGCACCACGCCATCGAGCGCCGGGGAAATGGTGCTGGCCGCGCGCGAGCACGGCTGGTCGCCGGACGCGATCGTGGGCGACCTTGCAGAGCTCTCGAACGACGCCTGCCCGCGCCCGGACTACGCGCGCCACGTGTTCTTCCGCTCGATCGGTCTCGGCCTCGAAGACATCGCGATCGCCCACGCGCTCTATACGCATCTGCGCGGAGCGGCACGCCCATGAAGAAGCCGCCCGCCCCCGCGAAGACGCCGCGCGAGCGGCTGCTCGAACGCTACGCGCACGTGGCCGACAGCATCACGACGCTGTTCTTCCCGTTCGCCGAAGTGGTGATCCACGATCTCGCGGACCAGACCGTGGCGTACCTGTCGAACAATCTCTCGAAGCGCGAGATCGGCGACGACTCAGCGCTGGAAGACGTCGAGGAAACCACCCGCAACAAGCTGCTGGGCCCCTACGAAAAAGTGAACTGGGACGGCCGGCGCATGCGCTGCGTGAGCACGGCGCTGTTCGACGACGAAGGGCGCGCCACAGGCGTCATGTGCATCAACTTCAACATCGCCGCGTTCGACGACATGCAGGCGACGCTCGACCTGTTCCTGCGCGGCTCGGGCGTGATCGCGCAGCCCGAGGAGCTGTTCAAGGACGACTGGCAAGAGCGCATCAACACGTTTCTGCACGGCTGGCTGCGCGAGCGCCAGGTGGCGCTCAACTCGCTCACGCGCGAGCACCGGCGCGAGCTGGTGGAGGCGCTGCATGCCGAAGGCGCGTTCAAGGGCAAGAGCTCGGCGAACTACGTGGCGAAGGTGCTGGGCATGGGGCGCGCGACGGTGTACAAGCACTTGCGCGAGATGAAGGGCGACGCCTGACGAGAAGCCGGACACGCAAACCGCGCACGCCGTGCGCTATCATCGCGTTCCTTGCTCACGGGCGTCATCCGGCCATGGACCATCCAGACTATCAAGCGATCCTCGAACAGATCCATCGCGACATCGCGCCATGGCGCACCGCCGGCCGTGTCGCCGACTACATTCCCGAACTCGCCAAAGTGCCCGCCGAGCGTTTCGGCATGGCGATCGTCACGCTCGACGGCACGGTGTATGCGATCGGCGATGCGCACGAGCGCTTCTCCATCCAGAGCATCTCCAAGTTGTTTGCCTGCACGCTCGCGTTCCAGTTGCTCGGCGATGCGCTCTGGGAGCGCGTCGGCCGCGAACCCTCGGGCAATGCGTTCAACTCGCTCGTCCAGCTGGAGACCGAGCGCGGCAAGCCGCGCAATCCGTTCATCAACGCGGGCGCGCTCGTGGTCACCGATGTGCTGTGCCGCCGCTTCGTCGGCGCCGAGACGGCGCTGGTGCAATTCGTGCGCCGGCTCACGGGCGCTGCCGATCTCGACTATGACCTTCGCGTCGCGAGCTCCGAGCTCCAGCATGCCGAGCGAAACCGCGCGATGGCGCATTTCATGGCGAGCTTCGGCAACCTGAAGATGCCGCCTGAAACGGTGATCGAAGCGTATTGCCGCCAATGCGCGATCGAGATGAATTGCGTCGAGCTGGCCACCGCCGCGCTCTTTCTCGCCAACGGCGGCGTCGCGCCGGTCCCGGGCGAACGCATTCTCGACGCGAGCTCCGCCAAGCGCCTGTCCGCGCTGATGCTGACCTGCGGCACCTATGACGCCGCGGGCGACTTCGTCTATCGCGTGGGGCTGCCGGCGAAAAGCGGCGTGGGCGGCGGCATCGTCGCGGTGCTGCCGGGAGAGATGGCCGTATGCGTCTGGTCGCCGGGGCTCGACGCGAACGGCAACTCACTTGCGGGGGTGAAGTCGCTGGAATGGTTGACCACGCGGACGGGGCAGTCGATTTTTTGAGGGGGATCGCACCTGTTCGCACCCTGTAACGCACGCGCAGACTCGCCACCATGTCCTTCGAAATCCGCCCCGAAACCCCCGCCGACCTTCCCGCGATCCACGCGCTCACCGCAGCCGCCTTTCTGCACGCGGCGCACACGAGCCACACGGAGCACTACGTCGTCGACGCGCTGCGCGCCGCCGGCGAGCTCGCGGTCTCGCTCGTAGCCGTGCAAGGGGATGAACTCGTGGGGCATGTCGCGCTGTCCACCGTGGCGCTTTCGGATGGCAGCACAGGATGGTTCGGGCTGGGGCCGCTTTCGGTCGCGCCTTCACACCAAGGGCAAGGCATCGGCAGCCGGCTCGTCGAGCAGGCGCTCGACGCGTTGCGCGCGCGCCACGCGGCGGGCTGCGTGCTGCTCGGCGACCCGCGCTACTACCGGCGCTTCGGCTTCACGCCCGAGCCCGCGCTGGTGCTGCCCGGCGTTCCCGCCGAATTTTTCCAGGCGCTCGCGCTGCGCGGCAGCGTGCCGGCGGCCAGCGTGCGATACAGCGAGGCATTCGAGGCACGCGCCTGACGCGGGAACTGCGGATGAAATAGCAGCGGCGGCTCAAAAACCGCTCTCGTCCCACCGCGTGTCCCGCACCTGAACGATGCCGCCCTCCACGCGCACCGCGAACACCGCCACGTCCTCATAGGCGGGCGGCGCGAGAACCTTGCCGGTTCTGATGCAAAAGCGCGCGCCATGCCGAGGGCAGATCACCTCGTCGCCCTCCACCGCGCCGCCGGTCAGCACGCCGCCATCGTGCGTGCAAACGTCTTCGATCGCGTAGCAGGTGCCGTCGAGATTGAACACCGCGACCTGCGCGCCCTCGACATTCACGCTGCGCACCGCGCCCGGCGCAAATTCGGCGCAAGGCGCCACGTCGACCCAGTCGGCCATGTCAAAGCATCCCCAATTCCAGACGCGCTGCCTCGGACATCCGCGCCCGCGTCCACGGCGGATCCCACACCAGCTCGACCCGCACCGCGCTCGCGCCCGCCACGTCGAGCACACTGTCCTCCACGATCGACGGAAAGGTTTGTGCAACGGGGCACCCCGGCGCGGTCAAGGTCATGCGGATCGCCACCTGGCCGCTTTCCTCGTCGACGTCGAGCCCATAGACGAGCCCAAGATCGTAGATGTTGACCGGTATCTCGGGATCGTAGACCGTGCGCAGCGCATCGATCACGCGCGCGCGAAAGTCGCCGCCGCTGCCCTGCGCGTCGTCGCGTTCGGGCAAGTCGTCTGGGGGTTTCATGGTTCGCCTCGCGTCATTCCGTGGATACCGTGGATGGCGTGGATAGCGGGTCGCCTTCGTCGCGCAAGGCGGCGCGCAACGTGTGCCACGCAAGCGTCGCGCACTTGATGCGCGCCGGAAACTCGCGCACGCCCGCGAGCACCGCGAGCTTGCCGAGCCCGGCCTCGTCGTCGAGCGGCCGGTCGGCGGGCGCTGTCGCCATCGCGTGAAAGCGCTCGAACAGCGCGTCGACCTCGGCCTCGGTGCGGCCCTTGAGCGCCTCGGTCATCAGCGAGGCCGAAGCGGTCGCGATCGCGCAGCCCGCCCCCTCGAAGCCGACATCCTTGACGATGCCGTCCTCGACGCGCAGATACAGCGTGATGCGGTCGCCGCACAGCGGGTTGTATCCTTCGGCCCGACGATTCGCGCCCGGCGGCACATGGCAGTTCCGCGGCCGCCGGTAGTGGTCGAAAATCGTTTCCTGGTATAACTCGCGAAGCTCGCTCATAGCGGAAACATCTCCTGCACGCGCGCAACGCCCTCGACGAGCGCATCCACATCGGCGCGCGTGTTGTAGAGCGCGAACGATGCGCGCACCGTAGCCGGCACGCCATAACGCGCCATCACCGGCATCGCGCAATGATGGCCGGTGCGCACCGCCACGCCGCACTGATCCAGAATCGTGCCGATATCGTGGGCGTGCGCGTGCGCCATCACGAACGACACGATGCCCACTTTCTCCTTCGCCGTGCCGATCATTCTCAGGTTCGGCACCTCGCGCAGCGCATCGCTCGCATAAGCGAGCAGATCGGCCTCGTGCGCACCCGCGACTTCCACGCCGATCGCACTCACGTAATCGAGCGCCGCCGCCAATGCAATGGCGCCCGCGATATTCGGCGTGCCGGCCTCGAAGCGCCACGGAATCACGTTGTATTCGGTCTTTTCGAAGCTCACGCTGCGAATCATGTCGCCGCCGCCTTGCCACGGCGGCATCGCCTCCAGCAAGTGCGCCTTCGCGTAGAGCGTGCCAATGCCGGTCGGCCCGTAGACCTTATGCCCGGAAAACACATAAAAATCGCAATCGAGCGCGGCCACGTCCACAGGCAAATGCGCGATCGCCTGCGCGCCGTCGATCAGCACCGGCACGCCGCGCGCGTGCGCGAGCTCGATCAGCCGCGCAATGGGGTTGATGGTGCCGAGCGCGTTCGATGCGTGCGTGATCGCGGCCATGCGCGTGCGCGGGCCCAGCATCCGCTCCCAGGCGTCGATGTCGAGCGTGCCGGTGTCGTCGATGGGCACGACCTTGAGCGCCGCGCCGGTCTGCGCGCAGACCATCTGCCACGGCACGATATTCGAGTGGTGCTCCATCGCGCTGATGAGAATCTCGTCGCCGGGACCCGCGCGGGGCCGGACATGGCTCTGCGCCACGAGATTGATCGCCTCGGTGGTGCCGCGCACGTACACGATCTCTTCGGCACGCGCCGCATGGATGAACCGCGCGATGCGCAGGCGCGCGCCTTCATAGGCATCGGTGGCGCACTGCGAAAGCAGATGCACGCCGCGATGCACATTCGCGTTCGCCTGCTCGTAATACGCGCGCTCCGCCGCGATCACGGACTCGGGCTTCTGCGTGGTCGCGCCGTTGTCGAGATACACGAGCGGCACGCCGTGCACGCGTTCTCGCAGAATCGGAAAGTCGCGCCGCCAGCGCGCCACCGTTTCCTCGTCTGGAATCCTTACGGGTTCGACCGGTTTCATGCGAGTCCCCGCAGATGCTCGCCGCCAGGCACGCGCGCGAGCAACATTTGCGTGAGCCGCTTGCGCAGCGCGGCGCTTTCCACGCGGTCCACGCAGGCGCGCGCGAACGCCCACACCAGCAGCGCGCGCGCCACGCGCTCTTCGATGCCGCGCGAGCGAAGGTAGAACAGCGGCGTCTCGTCGAGCTGGCCCACAGTCGCGCCGTGCGTGCATTTCACGTCGTCGGCGTGAATCTCCAGTTGCGGCTTCGTGTCGATTTGCGCATCGCGCGAGAGCAGCAGATTGTCGTTGCCCTGGTGCGCGTCCGTCTGCTGCGCGTCCGGGTGCACGATCACGCGCGCGTCGAACACGCCGTGCGATGCGCCGTCGAGCACGCCGCGGTAGTACTCGCGGCTCGTGCCGCGCGGCTGCGCATGATCGATGCGCGTATGGTGGTCCACATGCTGCCGCGCGCCCACCAGATACAGGCCGTTCAGATCGGCGCGGGCATCGGCCGCTTCGAGCCGCGTCTCGATCTGCGTGCGCGAGAGCGCGCCGCCGAACGCGAACGAATGCGAGGTGAAGCGGCTCGCCCGCCGCTGCGCAACATCCACATCGGCAATATGGAACGCGCTGCGCGCTTCCTGCTGGATGCGGCAATGCTCGACCTCGGCTTCGCTGTCCGCGACGATCTCGGTGGCGACGTTGACGAAATACGGTTCATCGGCGATTCCGGCGAACTGCTCGACGATCGCGCAGCGCGCCCCCCGCTCCGCCTGCACGACATTGAACGGATGCATCGCGAGGCCCGCTTCATCGGCGAAAAACAGCACATGGAGCGGCGCGCTCATCACCGCGCCTGCCGGCAGCACGACCACGTAGCCGTCGCTGAGGAACGCGCCGTTCAGCGCCGCGAAGCCGTTGCGCAACTCGCGCCGCGCCATCACGGCATGGAGCCGCCCTGGCATCTCGCGCATCGCCTGGCGCAGGCTGCCCACCCAGGCGCCCTCGGGCAAGTCGGCAAGCCGGGAAAGCTTCGGCACGCAGCGGCCGTTCACGAACACGAGGCGACTCGCGGCTTCATCCGGCACGAGATCGCCCACCAGCCCGGCGATGCCGCCCAGGTCGGCGGGCGCGGGATGCGCGGGCGCGAAATGCCAGCACGGTTGGGCGATGGGCGTCACGTTGGTGTACTTCCACGCTTCGAGCTGCGTGCCCGGAAAGCCCAGCGTCTCGAAGCGCTCGAACGCGTGCCGCCGGGCGCTGCGCAGCCACGGCAGCTCGACGCCCGGCAGCGTCTTCACCGTTGCGCGGAAAGCGTCGCGGTAATAGTCGCGCAGCGCTTCGCTCATGGCTGCTCCTCGCGCGATTCGCGACTGAGCCAGCCGTAGCCCTTGCGCTCCAGTTCGAGCGCGAGTTCATGCGGTCCCGAGCGCACGATGCGCCCCTCGGAGAGCACGTGGACATGATCCGGCACCACGTAATCGAGCAGGCGCTGATAATGCGTCACCAGCACGATGGCCCGGTTCGGGCCGCGCATCTGGTTGATGCCGCGCGCGACCACCTGGAGCGCGTCGATGTCGAGGCCCGAATCGGTTTCGTCGAGAATCGCCAGGCGGGGCGCGAGCACGGACATCTGCAGCACCTCGTTGCGCTTTTTTTCGCCGCCCGAGAATCCCTCGTTGACGCCGCGCGAGAGCAGGCTTTCGTCCATCTGCATGTCGGCGAGCTTCTGCTTGATGAGCGCGAGAAATTCCATGGCGTCCAGTTCCGGCTCGCCGCGCGCCTTGCGCTGGGCATTGAGCGCGGCCTTCAGCAGATATGCGTTGCTGACACCGGGAATTTCCACCGGATACTGGAAAGCGAGAAAGACGCCCCGGCGCGCTCGTTCGTCGGGCGCGAGCGCCAGCAGGTCCTCGCCGTCGTAGAGCACGCTGCCGCCCGTCACCACGCACGGTGCGCGCCCGGTCAACACATGCGCGAGCGTGCTCTTGCCCGAGCCGTTCGGGCCCATGATCGCGTGAACCTCGCCGGCATTCACGCGCAGATCGACGCCGCGCAAAATCGGCTTGCCGTCCACGTCGACACTCAAATTGCGGATATCGAGCATCCTGTTTACCTCTCTCAGCCCACGCTCCCTTCGAGACTCACGCCCATCAGCTTCTGTGCCTCCACGGCGAATTCCATGGGCAATTCCTTGAACACATCCTTGCAAAAACCGTTGACGATCATCGACACCGCGTCTTCTTCCGAAAGCCCGCGCTGCATGCAATAGAACAACTGATCCTCGCCGATGCGCGACGTCGACGCCTCGTGCTCGACCTTCGCGCTCGCATTCTTCACCTCGATATACGGAAACGTAAAAGCACTGCACCGGTCGCCGAGCAGCAACGAATCGCACTGGCTGTAGTTGCGCGCGTTCTGCGCCGAACGGCCCATTTTCACGAGTCCGCGATACGCGTTCCTGCCGCGCCCAGCGGAAATGCCCTTCGAAAGAATCGTGCTGCGCGTATCGCGCCCGAGGTGAATCATCTTCGTGCCGGTGTCGGCCTGCTGGTAATGATTGGTGAGCGCCACCGAATAAAATTCGCCAATCGAGCGGTCGCCCCGCAGGATCACGCTCGGGTATTTCCATGTGATAGCGGAGCCGGTTTCCACCTGGGTCCACGAAATTTTGGCGTTGGCTTCGCGGCAGTCGCCGCGCTTGGTCACGAAGTTATAGATGCCGCCACGCCCCTGCTCGTCGCCCGGATACCAGTTCTGCACCGTCGAATAGCGGATCTGCGCGCCTTCTAGCGCCACCAGTTCCACCACGGCCGCGTGCAACTGGTTTTCGTCGCGCATCGGCGCGGTGCAGCCTTCCAGATAGCTCACGTACGCGCCCTTGTCGGCCACGATCAGCGTGCGTTCGAATTGCCCCGTGTTGCGCGCGTTGATGCGGAAATACGTGGACAGCTCCACGGGGCAGCGCACGCCCGGCGGGATATAGCAGAACGAGCCGTCGCTGAATACCGCGGAATTCAACGTGGCGAAGAAGTTGTCTGTATACGGCACCACCGAGCCGAGATACTGCCGCACGAGTTCCGGATGCTCCTGCACCGCTTGCGAAAACGAGCAGAACACGATGCCGAGTTCGCCAAGCTGCTTGCGAAACGTCGTGGCCACCGAGACGCTGTCGAATACCGCATCCACGGCCACCCCGGCCAGTACCTCGCGCTCGCGCAGCGGCACGCCGAGTTTTTCATAGGTGCGCAGCAGTTCCGGATCGACTTCGTCCAGGCTCTTCGGCCGCTCGCCTCGCGTGTGCGGCGCCGAATAGTACGCAATGGATTGCCAGTCGATGGGCGGATGCTCGACCGTGGCCCAATGGGGCTCGCTCATCGTGAGCCAGTGCCGGTACGCGGCCAGCCGCCATTCGAGCATGAATTCCGGCTCGTGCTTGCGCGCCGAAATCAACCGGACCACGTCTTCGGAGAGCCCGCGCGGCAAAGTGTCGGACTGCACGTCGGAGACGAATCCATGCTGGTATTTGCGCCGAACCCATTCGTCCATTCCGGTCGCGCTTTGGCTCATATGGACCTCCGCATTGCTCGGAGACCGCTCGCGAAGCCACGCTGTCATGACGACTGGCGGCCTCGCGATTATTACGGTCTCCTGTTCACTCTTACTGTCCATTGTAGAGCCGCGCTCAAGACCCTGGCGGACTCAGGGTCTCCACGCTTATGAAGCCAACTACAAAACGGGTCACATCGAAATCACCCCGCCTCGCATTAAATAGGGACCCAGTATTGCCTGTCGCAACAACGCAGGCGCGACAACGCTGGCGTGTGCTCCCAACGCGCCGCCGCGCCCGATGGCCTCCTACCCGCGCGGCGTCAGGCAAAAATCAGCGACGGTTCGACCTCGACACCACATCCACCCACACGGCGAGCACGAGAATGCCGCCCTTCACGATCATCTGCCAATAGGCGTCGACGTCCAGCATCGACATGCCGTTGTCGAGGCTCGCCATCACGAGCGCGCCAATCAGCGCGCCATACACCGTGCCCGAGCCGCCTCGCATCGACGTGCCACCGATGAAGCACGCGGCAATTGCATCGAGCTCGCCCATGGTGCCGGCCGAAGGGGACCCCGCCGCCAGCCGCGCCGTGTTCACGATGCCCGCCACGGCGCACATGAGGCCCATGAGCGCGAAGATGGCCAGCTTCACGCGGTTGGTGTTGACGCCCGAAAGGCGCGTGGCTTCGAGATTCGAGCCCACCGCGTAGATGCGGCGGCCAAACACGGTTTGCGTGGCGACCCACGTGAAGACGCCGAGCAGCGCGAGCAGCAGAAGCACCGGCACGGGAATTCCGCCGTAGCTGTCCAGCATCACGACGAACGCCAGCACGATCGCGCCGGCACCGACGATCTTCATGCCGTCCTGCCACAGCGGCACCACGCTCAAGCCATAGCGGCGCCGGTTCGCGCGCTGGCGCACCGTCAGCACCGCCAGCAGCACGAACAGCGCGAGCGCGAGCGTGTCGCCGGCAAGGCGCGGCAGATAGCCTTGCCCAATGAACACGAACGAATCGGACACGGGCGCAATTGTCGAGCCGCCCGTGATACCGAGCAGCACGCCCCGAAACGCGAGCATGCCGCCCAGCCCGACGATGAACGAAGGCACGCGCCGGTAGGTGGACCACCAGCCGTTGAAGAGTCCCACGAGCACGCCCAGCACGAGCACAACCGGCACGCTCACGCCGATGGGCCAATGGCGGTTCACGTCGAGAATGGCCGCCACGCCGCCCAGCAGGCCAAGCAGCGAGCCCACCGAAAGGTCGATCTCGCCAGCAATGATCACGAATACCATGCCGCACGCAAGCATGCCGGTGATCGACATCTGGCGCAGCAGGTTCGAAACGTTGCGTGGCGTGACGAACGCACCGTGCGTGAGCATCGAGAAGAACACCCATATCGCGGCCACGGCGAGCAACAATGCAAGAATCTTGTAGCGCGCGAACAGTTGCTGAAAACGCAGCGCGACGCCGCTGCCGCCGGGCAACTGGTCTTCGCGCGCACCTTGAGTCGTGATGTCGGGGGTCATGCAGCACTCGCTTCGGTGGATTGGGCGCGCGCGCTCTGGATCGCCGCGCCGAGAATGTGTTCCTGGGTCAGGGCGTCGTTGACGAAGTCGCCGCGCACCTCGCCCTCGCCGATCACGAGCACGCGGTCGCTAATGCCGAGCACCTCCGGCAACTCGGACGACACCATCACGATCGCCACGCCACGCTTCGCGAGCTGGAACACGAGCTTGTAGATTTCGTATTTGGCGCCGACGTCCACGCCGCGTGTCGGCTCGTCGAGAATCAGCACCTTCGGGTCGGTGAGCAGCATTTTCGTGAGGACTGCCTTTTGCTGGTTGCCGCCCGAGAGGCTCGCGATCGAAAGCATGGGATTCGCCGCGCGCACCGAAAGGCGCTCCATCTCGTTGCGGATGGTGTCGAGCTCCGCCGCGGCGTCGATGCGGCCATGCCGCGTGAAACGCTCCAGCACCGCGAGCGTGATGTTGTGCCCCACGCCCAGTTGCGGCACGATGCCGTGGCGCTTGCGGTCCTCGGGCACCATGGCAATGCCAGCGCGTATCGCATCGAGCGGCGAGCGGATCTTGAGAGGTTTGCCTTCGAGCAGTAGCGTTGCCGAGCTGGCCCCCGGATACGCGCCGAAGATCGCCTGCATGAGTTCCGTGCGGCCCGCGCCCACAAGCCCCGCGACACCGAGTATCTCGCCGCGCCGCACCGTGAACGAAACGTCGTCCACACGTTTGCGGCGCGGATTCGTCGTGTCATGGCAGGTGACGTTGCGCGCTTCGAAGACGACCTCGCCGATCTCGTGCGGCTCGCGCGGAAAAAGGTTCTTGATCTCGCGGCCCACCATCATCGCGATGACGCGATCGGTCGTGAGCGAGGCCATCTGCTCCGTCGCCACGTGCTTGCCGTCGCGGATCACGGTGACGGTGTCGCACACCGCCTCCACTTCGTCGAGCTTGTGCGAGATGTAGACGCAAGCCACGCCGCGCCGCTTCAGATCGCGCACGATGTCGAGCAGAATCTTCGTCTCGGCTGCCGTGAGCGAGGAGGACGGCTCGTCGAGGATCAACAGCTTCGCGCGCTTGTTGAGCGCCTTCGCGATCTCGATGAGCTGCTGGTGCCCGCCACCGTAATTCATCACCGGCTGCGCGACGTTGATGGCATCGATGTTGAGCTCGCGCAGCAGTTCGTCGGCGCGCCTGTACATCGCCGCATAATTCATGCGACCGCCGGGCAGCGTGATCTCGTTGCCGAGAAAGATGTTCTCTGCCACCGAGAGCTCGGGCACCAGCATCAGTTCCTGATGAATGATGACGATGCCCGCGTCCTCCGTGTCGCGCACGCCAGCCGCCCTGAGCGGCTGGCCTTCCCAGCGGATCTCGCCGCCCCACGTGCCGTATGGGTGGACGCCCGAGAGCACCTTCATCAGCGTGGATTTGCCCGCGCCGTTCTCGCCGCACAGCCCAACGCACTCGCCGGGCCGCACCGTAAGGTCGATGCCGTCGAGCGCCTTCACGCCGGCAAAGGACTTGACGATGCCGCGCATCGTCAGCAAAGGCTCAGTCATACGCTTTCAACCTTTCCTTTCAGCATTGCTTTTCCGCTCCAACCGCGTGCCCCGCCTTCAAGGGCCGCGCTCTTTCGGCAGCCGCTCGTGGCGGCCCGACACGCGGGCCGCCCCGCCTGCCGGCTCACTGGCTTGCCAGTTGCGCCTGTGTATAGAAGCCGTCCTTCACGACCACGTCCACGTTGCTCTTCGTGAGCAGCGTGGGTTGCAGCAGCACCGTGTCGACTTTCTTCTTGCCGTTGTCGTATTGCGCGTTGTACGCGGGCTTCTGGCCCTTCGCGAGATTGACGGCAAGCTTCGCCGCCTCGCCCGCGATAAGCTTCAGGGGCTTGTAGACCGTCATGGTCTGCGTGCCCGCGATCACGCGCTTGACGGCGGCGAGGTCCGCGTCCTGGCCCGAGACCGGCACCTTGCCCGCGAGATGCTGCGCCGCCAGCGCCTGGATCGCGCCGCCCGCAGTGCCGTCGTTCGACGCGACCACTGCATCGATCTTGTTGTTGTTCGCGGTGAGCGCGTCTTCCATGATGCGCAGGGCCGTCGAGGCACTCCACTCTGGCACCCATTGCTGGCCGACCACCTTGATGTCGCCGCGATCGATCGCTGGCTTGAGAACCTTCAGTTGTCCTTCACGCAGCATTTTGGCGTTGTTGTCGGTGGGCGCCCCGCCCATCAGGAAATAATTGCCCTTGGGCTGCACGTTGTAGACGCCCTGCGCCTGCAGCTCCCCCACCTTCTGGTTGTCGAAGGAAATATAGGCATCGACATCGGCATCGAGAATCAACCGGTCGTACGACACAACCTTGATGCCAGCCTTCTTCGCTTCCGCGACCACGTTGCCGAGCGTCTTCGAATTGAACGGTACGATCACGATCACGTCCACGCCGCGCGAGATCAGGTTTTCGATCTGCGAGATCTGGCGCTCCTCGCTCGCGTCGGCCGACTGCACCGAGACCTTCGCGCCGAGTTTTTCGGCAGCGGCAACAAAGTAATCGCGATCGCGCGACCAGCGCTCCACGCGCAGGTCGTCGATGCAGAAGCCGATTTCCGGATGATCCTTGCTTGCATGGGCAAGCGGCGCAGCGAGCGTCAGGCTTGCGAGCACCGCGCCGCAGATCAGCGACCCCAGAACCGAACGACGTTTGGCAAACTTCATGTCTCCACTCCTCGTGATGTCGTGCGCCGACAGCGCATGGCCCGCCGGCACATCGTTGCGTGATCGAATAACCAGCATATGAGCGCACGCGCGGACTTACGGCCAGGCTCGTGCTGAGCCCCGCGTGCGGAAACGACGCGGCAATACCAGGCAATACCATGCAATACCAGGCAATACCAGGCAAAAAACCGAAAACAACATGCAACAGCGGGTCCAGCGATGCGCCGCACGCACAGAATGTGCCGCGCGGAGTCCTGCGCCAGCGCCGTGCCTTCAGGCGCCGGATGCGAATACGGGTTCGAGTGCGCGATAGAGCGCGTGAAAGGTCGGTCGGCGCGCCTCGCGATACCATGCGTGGCGCGTGGCGTCGGGCTCCCTCACGGCCAGCACCGGCGGCTGCGGACAAACCGCATCGAGCGGTGCTCCGGGTTCGAGCGCGAGATGCGCAAGGCGCGCGGCCCCAAGCGCCGGACCGACTTCCCCTCCCGCTCGCAGCGTGAGCGCCCGCCCGCAGATATCGGCAAGCATCTGCGTCCACCACACGCTACGCGAGCCCCCCCCAATCACCGTGATGGTTTCGGGCACGAGGCCCGTTGCATGCAGCGCTTCCATGCCGTCGAGCAGGGCAAAGCCCACGCCTTCGAGCGTCGCGTTGGCGAGATCCGCGCGCGTGGTCCGCGGCGTCATGCCATGGAACACACCCTTCGCGTTGACGTTGTTGTGCGGCGTCCGCTCGCCGCTCAGGTACGGCAAAAACCACGGTCTGTGCGGATCGAGCCCGGCATTCGAGTGCGCTTCGGCCTCGGCAAGCAGCGCGGAAACCGTGTCGTGCCCCGTCAGGCGCGCAGTGAAATCGAGGCAACTGGCTGCATTGAGCATCACCGACATGAGATGCCATGTGCGCGGCAACGCGTGGCAAAAGCTATGGACCGCGGAATCCGGGTTCGCGAGAAATCCATCCGAGACCGCGAAATAAACGCCCGAAGTGCCCAGCGAAAGCATTGCGTCGCCGGGCCGCACGATACCTACACCCACCGCGCCCGCCGCGTTGTCGCCGCCGCCCGCGACCACTGGAATCTCACGCAGTCCGAACTCGCGGGCGAGTTCAGCGCGCAACGTGCCAGTGACTTCATTGCCCTCGAAAACCTTTGGCATGTGTGAGCGCGTGAGACCACAGGCCGAAAGCAGCGCCTCGCTATAGTCGCGCTTCGCAACGTCGAGCCAGAGCGTGCCTGCGGCATCGGAAGGGTCGGTCGCGAGCACGCCCGTCAGGAGCCAGCGCAGATAATCCTTCGGCAGCAACACGTGCGCAATGCGCGCGAATATTTCCGGCTCGTGCTTGCGCACCCATAGCAGCTTGGGTGCCGTGAAGCCCGGCATGGCGAGATTGCCCGCCACCTCATGGAGTTCTGGCACGGCCCTCTCCAGCTCGATACATTCGGTATCCGAACGACCATCGTTCCAGAGTATCGCGGGGCGCAGCACCTCGCCCTTCGCGTTCAGCAGCGTCGCACCGTGCATCTGACCAGTAAGGCCGAGCGCCTCGATGCTCGCGGTGTCGATGCCCTTGCGGCGTACCTCGTCGAGCAGCTCGCGCAGTGCGGTGCGCGCCGCGCGCCACCAGTCCTCCGGCGCCTGTTCGGACCAGCGCGGCTGCGGCCGGCTGACGGCAAGCGGCGCGCTCGCGCTGGCGATCACGTCGCCGGCGCGCTCGAGCAACACCGCCTTGACACCCGATGTGCCGAGGTCGATACCGATAAACATGTCTCCATCCTTTCTTGTGCATGCCGGTGCTTGCGCGCTGCTACGCGCCCGCAGCATCGGCATTGTCTTGCTGCGCGCTCAGCGTTAGCCGTATATCGCCTGGTTGACGACGTTTTCGAGGCGCTCCTGCTGGCCGCTCGCATGCTGTGGATTGAGGCCACGAGCGGCGGCATCCGCGGCCAGCGACGAAAGCGCATAACCGCCGGCAAGAATCTTGCGGCCGAACTCAGTGTCCCAGCCCGCGTAGCGCTGCTGCTTGAACTGCTGGAGACGATCGTTCTCCACCAGTACCGCCGCCCGCTCGAGCGCGAGGGCGAGCACATCTATCGCACCAACGTGACCGTAAAACAGGTCTTCAGGGTCCACGCTTTGACGCCGCACCTTCGCGTCGAAGTTCATGCCGCCGGTGGTGAAGCCCCCGTGCCGCAAGATCTCGTAAAACGCCAGCGTTAGCTCCTCCACGCTATTCGGAAACTGATCGGTGTCCCAGCCGTTTTGAGGATCTCCGCGGTTGGCGTCCACGCTGCCGAACACGCCCAGCGCGTGCGCCATCGCAATCTCATGATGGAACGAATGCCCCGCGAGCGTGGCATGATTCGCCTCGATGTTGACGCGAATTTCGTTCTGCAGTCCGTATTGCGTCAGGAATCCATGAACCGTTGCGACGTCGTAATCGTACTGGTGCTTGGTGGGCTCCTGCGGCTTCGGCTCGATCAGCAGCGTGCCCTTGAAGCCGATGCGCTCCTTGTGCTCGACCACCATCGCGAGAAAACGCGCGAACTGCTCGCGCTCGCGCACGAGATCGGTGTTCAACAGCGTGTCGTAGCCTTCACGGCCGCCCCAGAGCACGTAGTTTTCGCCGCCGAGCTTTTGCGTGGCATCCAGCGCATGACATACCTGGGTCGCTGCATAGGCAAAGATTTCGGGATTCGGACTGGTGGCCGCGCCGCCCGCGTAACGCGGATGCGAGAACAGATTGGCCGTACCCCACAACAGCTTCATGCCGCTCGCCTGCTGCTTTTCGCCGAGGTAATCCACCATGCGCGCGAAGTTCTCCTTGTAGTCCTTCAGGTCACGGCCCTCGGGAGCGACGTCGGTGTCGTGGAATGTGTAGAACGGCACATGGAGCTTCGTGAAGAACTCGAACGCAGCATCGGCCTTCTGGCGCGCCCGCTCCATTGCTTCGCCAGGCTGCTGCCACGGCCGGTGAAAGGTGCCCTGGCCGAAGATGTCGACGCCCGGCCACACCAGCGTATGCCAGTAGCACACGGCAATGCGCAGATGGTTCTCCAGCGTCTTGCCGAGCACCTTCTTCGTGCGATCGTAGTGACGATAAGCAAGTGGATTGTCCGATTGCGGACCCTCATAGCGAATCGGCGGAATAGCTTCGAAATACGACATGTCGTCTCCTTGGTCGATGCACAGCGAGCGCTTCAGCGCTTTGCGCTCCGCTCCCATGCAGGGCGGTTATGTTGCGGCGCAGCGGCAAGCGCCCGTCGATGTGGCCTCATACTGCCCGCCGGGGGCGAAGGGCGGCAATTACGAAATTTCGCGAGGCGGATAACGTTTCCTGCCAGCCCCCTCGCCGGCGCGGGCGTGCGGCTCGCACTCGGCCTAGAATAGCCAGACGCTTAAAAGGAACCCGTACGGCATGCCATGACCCGCGCCACCGCTTCCCAGACATCGCACCGCATCGCGCTGCTCTTCAATGCGAACAAGGTGTACGACCGCGAGATCATCGCGGGCATTGGCCACTATCTGCGCTCGACGCGCGTCGCCTGGGACCTCTTTCTCGAAGAGGATTTCCGCTGCCGGCTCGCGGGCATCGAGCGTTTCGAAGGCGATGGCATCATCGCTGATTTCGACGACCCCGCCGTCGCCGAAGCCCTGCGGGGTTCACCGCTTCCGGTGGTGGCGGTCGGCTCGTCGTACGAAGACCCGGCCCAGTACCCCACCGCGCTGCCCTATATCGCCACCGACAACAGAAAGCTGGTCTCGCTCGCCTGGACGCACCTGATCGGCGCGGGGCTGCCACATCTCGCGATGTACAGCCTGCCCGCCGCACTGGAGAACCGCTGGGCGCAGGAGCGCGAGCGGGCCTTCCAGGCGCTCGCGCATGCCGAAGAGATGGACGCGCCGATCTATCGCGGCCTCGCCACGAGTGCACCGTCATGGAACCAGGCAATCGAGCAGTTGAGCGCGTGGCTCCATGCGTTGCCAAAGCCCGTTGGCGTGATCGCGGTGACCGACGCTCGCGCGCGGCATCTGCTGCAAGCCTGTCTGATGCACGGCATTGCCGTGCCGGAGCAGGTCGCGATCATCGGCATCGATAACGACCCGCTCACACGCACGCTCGCGCGCATCCCGCTTTCCTCGGTGATTCAGGGCACGGCGGAAATGGGCAAAACGGCGGCGCACCTGCTGCATCAAATGCTGGGCGGTGCACGTTTTCCGGGACGGCGCATTCTGGTGCCGCCCGTCGGCATCAATGTGCTGGAATCGACGAAACATAAACCCCTGTCGAGCCCGCACGTCATGCGTGCAAGACACTTCATCCGCCAGTACGCGTGCCAGGGTATCAAGACCGAGCAGGTGGCCGACTACGTAGGCGTTTCGCGTTCGTCGCTGGAAGAATATTTCCGGCGCGAGTTGCATTGCACGGTCCACCAGGAAATCCTGCGGCACAAGCTCGATGCCGCGAAGGCAATGCTCGCGAGCCACGACGCGTCGAGTGCGGAAGTGGCCATCCGTTGCGGATTCACGTCGCTCCAGTACATGTATGCGGTGTTCCGGCGCGAACTGGACTGCACGCCGCGCGAATACCAGGACAGCGTGAAGCCACCGTCGCCCCCTGCGTCTTCTGCCACGCGCGCCGCATGCACTTCAACTTCCTGATCCGGCTTTCGGCCGATTCGACTTTCACGACTCACGCCTCATGAACAGCCCTCTTCCAATGAGCCAACTGAACTCCGAACCGTGGGGCGCGCTACCCGGCGGCGATGCCTGCCGACTCTACACACTGCGAAATGCGCAGGATATGAAGGTGACGATCAGCGACCTGGGCGCCACGCTGGTTAGCTGGTATGCGCCCGACCGCGCAGGGCAGCTTGCCGATATCCTGCTAGGGCACGACACTCCGGCGGAGTACCACGCGGCCACCACCTACATGGGCGGCCTGGTGGGCCGCTGGGCCAACCGCATTGCCGGCGCGCGCTTCACGCTCGATGGGATCGATTACGCACTCGATCGCAACGAGAACGGCAATTTATTGCACGGCGGCGCAAACGGCTTTCACCGGGCGCTGTGGCAAGTCGCGGACGAGCGCGGCGCCCTGCTGTTGCGGCTCGAGTCGCCCGAAGGCGACGGCGGCTTTCCCGGCAATGTGAACGTGCAGGTGCGCTATACGCTCGACGACGACGGCACGCTCACGATCGAGTACGAAGCCGTAACCGACGCGCCCACGCCACTCAGCTTGACGAGCCACGGCTATTTCAACCTCGGCGGCGAGCCGGGCTCGGACATTCGCGGCCACATCCTCACGATCGATGCCGACGCCTATCTGGAAGTCGATCCCATGTTGATCCCCATCCGCGTGGCGGAAGTCCGCGGCAGCGCCTTCGACTTCCGCCATGGCGCACCGCTGGGGGCGCGGCTCGACTGGCCGCACGAGCAGCTTGCGCGCGCGGGCGGCTTCGACCATTGCTACGTTCTGCGCGATGCCGCCCAGGCAGGCCACGCACCGGCCATGCGCACCGTGGCGAGCCTCTACGAGCCAGGCAGCGGACGAGAGCTCACGGTTGCGACCGACCAGCGCGGCCTGCAGTGCTATACGGGAAATTATCTGGAAGGCCAGCCGGGGCGCCACGGCACGCCGTGCGTCCGCCACGCGGGCCTGTGCCTGGAAGCGGGCGCGCTCCCGAACCAGATCAATATGGGCGCACCGGAACGCGATGAAGTGGTGTTGCGCCCTGGCGGCACCTACCGCCAGGTCACGCGATACAGGGTGGGCGTGCGCGCCTGAAATGGAATGCAGGCGCGGGCACCAGGAATGCCTCGTTGATCATCGGCGCGCGAATACGGTTCACGACATGACCCCGCGAGTTCCGTGCCTCGTCGCAAACGTACCGGACTCTGTGGCGGCACCATCCAAGCTCAGCAGGCAAACCCGTTTGCACCGAACCCGACAGCGATTTGTCGGGGAACGGAATGCCGCATATGACAGGGTGCGGCGTTGCGTCCGTGTCGCGCGGAAGGTTCGGACTCGTGCCGCGAAATTTTCTTTGACAAACACTCGTAAGATATATATCTTACGACATGTTTTAAGATACTCAGAGAAGGAGGCCTCATGCGCCACCATCACGCTATTGGCTATTTTTGGCGCCAAGGCGCCGCCGGCCACGCCTGCTTCGACCCTTTCGCAGACGATGATCGCCTCGGCGTTCGCTTCGCCATGCGCCACCCCATGCATGCGCTGCGCCACGCCATGGGCCGCCATCGCGGCGGCGGCCCCGGTGATTTTGGCGAAGGCTTCGGCCGCGGTTTCGGCGGCTTCGGAGAAAATGGCGACGGTTTGGGACGCGCCCGCAAGTTCACCTCCGAAGATTTGCAGTTGATGCTGCTCGTGCTGCTCGCCGAGCGCCCGAGCCACGGCTATGAACTCATCAAGGCGCTCGACGCGCGCTCGAACGGCTTCTACAGCCCGAGCCCCGGCATGGTTTACCCGGCGCTCACCTACCTCGAAGAACTTGGTTACGTCAGCGTCGCGCTCGAAGGCAATCGTAAGCGTTACGAACTATCCAAAGAGGGCCGCGCGCATCTGGACGCCAATCGCGACCGCGCCGACCTGATCCTCGCGAAGCTCACGCATTTCGGCCGCAAGATGGAAGTCATGCGCCGCGCGCTCGCGGGCGAAGATCCCGCTGAAGGCACCGGCTGGGTGCGCGAACTGATCGAAGCGCGCCGCGCGCTCAAGCGCGCCCTGCTGCGCCGCACGGACGTCTCGCCCGACGAGCAGCGCCGCATCGCTGCCATCCTCGCGCGCGCCACCCGCGAAATCGAAAACGGCGAGAAAGGCGGCGACGCTTGAGCCCAGCTCATCGCCCGTCACCCCATCGCCTTATCGGAGTCATTGATGCAAAACCCGAGCCCCCTTGAAGTCGTCCGCGTTCGACATCCGTTGAAGTTTCGCCTGCTGCGCGTCGCGCGCGTCACAGCGCTTTCACCCGCGCTGGTGCGCGTGACGCTCACCGGCGACCTGAGCGACTTCTTGTCGGCGTCGTTCGACGATCACCTGAAGGTATTTTTCCCGCCCGCGGGCGCGGAGAAGCCCGTGCTGCCGCATCTCGGACCCGACGGCATCGCCTTTCCCGAAGGCGTCGAGCGCCCCGCCGCGCGCGATTACACGCCACGCCGCTTCGATATCGCGGCTGGCGAGCTCGACCTCGAATTCGCGCTGCACGACGCCGGCCCGGCCACGGCATGGGCGGCACAGGCGCAGCCCGGCCAGTTCCTGGGCGTGGGCGGCCCGCGCGGCTCGATGGTGATCCCCACGGGCTACGACTGGCATCTTTTGATTGGCGATGAAACGGCGCTGCCGGCAATTCAGCGCCGCCTGACCGAACTGCCCGCCGGCGCGCGGGTGGCGGCGGTCGTGGAGGTGGCGAACCGCGCGGCGCGCATCGCGCTGCCGACCGAAGCCGACCTCTATGTGGTCTGGTGTTATCGCGAGGAATCCGAATCGGATCAGCCGCTCGTCGACGCCGTGAGCGAAGTCTGGCTGCCGCCTGGCGACGGCTATGTATGGGCCGCTGGCGAAGCCTCGGAGATTCGCGCCGTGCGCGCGCATCTGTGCAACGAACGCGGGGTCGACAAGAAGCGCATTCGCGCGTCGGCGTACTGGCGGCGCGGGGCGCAGGCGACGCATGAAGCGATCGAAGATTGAGTGCTTGCCGGCGCCCAGAACGACAACGCGCGGCGAACCTCCCGGTCCGCCGCGCGTCGCTCATTCAAGCCCGCTGAAACAAAACTCTCGCAGGCTCACCCCGCCCGCTTCTCCCTGCGCGCCCTCACCGCCTGCGCGAGCGACTCCAGTACCGGCTGCGTCTGCGCCCAGCTAATGCATGCATCGGTAATCGACACGCCGCGCTTGAGCGGCACGCCCGGCTCGAGGTCCTGACGCCCCTCTTCCAGATGGCTCTCGATCATCACGCCCACGATGCGCGATTCGCCGCCCGCCAGCTGCGCGCCGATATCGCGCGCCACCTCGATCTGGCGCTGGTGCTGCTTGCTCGAATTCGCGTGCGAGCAATCGATCATGACCTGCTCGCGCAGCCCGGCCTTCGCGAGCGCCGCCGCGCACGCCGCCACCGATGCCGCGTCGTAGTTCGGCCCGCTCTTGCCGCCGCGCAGAATCACGTGGCAGTCGTTGTTGCCGCGGGTCTCGAAGATCGCGGCCATGCCCATTTTCGTCATGCCCATGAACGCGTGGCTCGCGCGCGCCGCGACGATGGCGTCCGCCGCAATCTGCACGCCGCCGTCCGTGCCGTTCTTGAAGCCGATCGGGCACGACAACCCCGAGGCCAGTTGCCGGTGGCTCTGGCTTTCCGTCGTGCGCGCGCCAATCGCGCCCCATGCCACGAGATCGGCAATGTACTGCGGGCTCAGCAGGTCGAGGAATTCGGTGCCGGTGGGCAGCCCGAGCGCGTTGATGTCGAGCAGCAACTGGCGCGCGGCGCGCAAGCCCTCGTTGATGCGGAAGCTGCCGTCGAGGCGCGGATCGTTGATATAGCCCTTCCAGCCCACGGTCGTGCGCGGCTTTTCGAAGTACACGCGCATGACCACGAGCAGATCGTCCTTGAGCCGGTCGGCTTCTGCCTTGAGCAGCTTCGCGTACTCGATGGCCTGGTCGTGGTCGTGGATCGAGCACGGCCCGACCACCACCACCACGCGGTCGTCGCGCTGCGCGAGCACCTCGCCGATCTGCGCGCGGCTCGTTTCCACGAGCGTCTGCGTGGCCTGCGGCACCGGCAGTTCGTCGAGCAGCAGTGCGGGCGAGATGAGCGGACGCACCGCGCCGATGCGCACGTCGTCGATGCGGGTGGAATCTTCGGTGGCGTCGGCGAAACCGACTTCCTGGTCGTGCTGCGGATTGTCGATACGGCTCAAGATTTTCTCCAGCATGGGTACACGGCGCAGCCGCCGCGCGAAGGGCAAGCCGCGATTATCGCACTGGCCGCGCGAACCGCTGGAATCCTGCGCTGGAATCCTGATGTGAAAGCGCCGGGCCGGGCGGTCCGGCACGGCGTCAATGAGCCTGCCCGCCCACCGGATAGCCCTTGCCCGCCAGCCGCCGCGCGATGCGCACGAGCGCGAGCCACTGCTGGGCGATCAGCCCTTCGCCGTAGTTCACGCCACGCCCTTGCGGCGCGGGCAACTGCTCGCGAATGCCGGTAGGCTCCAGCGCCTTGTTCCACGAGGCGGTGCGGAACATCATGTCCCACCACGGAAACAGCACGCCAAAATTGCAGCCATAGCGCGTGCCTTCGTGGCCGTAGCCAATCGCGTGATGACGCCGATGAAACGCCGGGCTCACGAGCACGCGCTCGAGCAGCCAGCCGAATTCGAGCCGCGCGTTCACGTGCTGCACGCTTTGCAGGAAGTTGCTCACGGCGATGAGCACGACGAACTGCGCGGGCGGCACGCCGATGAACAACGAAATGCCCGCGAAGTACGCGGCCTGCGCGATATCGTCGATGAAATGATTGCGATCGTCGCACCAGAGCGACATCTGCTGCTGGCTGTGGTGCACCGCGTGCAGTTCCCACCACACGCCGACGCGATGCTGCCCGCGGTGATACCAGTAGCCCGCGAAATCGAGCACGACCAGGTAGATCAGGAACGACACGAACGGCTTGTCGGTCACGCCGGGCCAAAGGCTGTCCACTTCGATGTTCGGCACGTTGTGGATCGCCATCAGGCTCTGCCAGTGATTGAACAGCGGCGTGAGCATGAAGAAGAATGCGATGTTCAGGATGCCGAGCTTGGCGATCCACGTGTACCAGACGTCGGCGCGCAGCGCCTTGCGGTCGCCCCACGCCTCCGCCGGGCGCAGCGCTTCGAGCGGACGCAGCAGCAGGTACGACGCGCAGATCTGCAGCACGCCCACGATCACCCAGTAGAGCGCGTCGTAGGTGTCCTCGTCGTAGCCCATCAAGCCAACCTTGTAGAAGAGCGGCTGCACCACGTCCACGAACACGAGCGTCTGCAGCGTCGACACGAGGTTGTCGGCTTGCGCCAGCAGCGTATCAAGCATCTCGGGAGGCCTCGCTCGTCAATCCGGGTTCGGCGCGTACACGGGCGCGCTGTTCGCGAAGTAGATGCCGTGCGGCGAGCGGCCCACGGGAATCGTGTCGATCAGCTTGTTCGTCGTGAGGTCGATGATGCCCACGTGGCGCGCGAAGCGGAACGTGACCCACAGGTAACGCTTGTCGGCGGACAGTTGCATGTCGTCGGGGCCGGGACGCAGGCCCGTGATGTCGGCGACCTTGGTGAGCGTGGTGTAGTCGAGAATGCTGATGGTGCTTTCCACGCGATTCGACACGGCCACGTGCTTGCCGTCGTCGAGATTGCGGAAGTTGTGCGCGCCGCGCCCGGTCTGGATGCGCTTCACGACCGTGCGGTTGCGCCAGTCCACCACGGCCACATCGTCCTCGCCCGTCATGCCGACCAGCAGGTACTTGTCGCCGGGCGTCATCCACAGGCCGGCGGGTGTCTTGCCCACGGGCAGCTTCCACAGCACGCTCTGGGTGGCCAGGTCGATCGCGGCCACTTCGCCGGTGTCCTGCAGCGTCACGAACGCGAGTCGGCTATCCGCGGTGAAGTTGATGTGGCTGGGCGTCTTCCCAAGCGGAATGCGCTTCACGAGCGAGACGTCATGGCCGTTGTAGCCGTAGATGTCGACGCGGTCCAGACGCAGGCCCGCCGTGACGAACCATTTGTGATCGGGCGAGAAGCCGAGCTGATACGGGTCTTCGATGCCCTCCACGCGGCGCTGCACCCTGCCGGTGTGCGGGTCGAGGAACATCAGGTCGTTCGAGACCGAATCGGCCACGATGAGCGACTGGCCATCGGGCGTGATCATCAGGTGATGCGGCTCCTTGCCGGTGGGCTCGGTGCCCACCACGCTGCGGCTATTCTGGTCGATGAGCGAGAGCTTCGCTTCGCCCGAGTCGAGCACGATGACCTTGTCGTTGCTGCTTGTGTTCGGATTCCCGCCTGCATGGGCGAGTGCGCTGAAGGCGAGCGAGCCAAGGAACACCGCCGCTGCAAGGCGGTTCCTGGTAGGGGTAAAAATCGGGAAGTGGGGCATTTCGTAAGGAAGTAAGCCGGCGGGAATAAACCGGTGAAAGCACGCGCGGCGCCGGTTTGTGCTGAGATAGATGCTGGCGCGCCGCAAAGCGGGCGAAAGCCAGTTGAAATCCCGATCGAATCCACCCAGGAATCCACACAAACCAGCGTGCAGCGAAACCGGCGCACACGACATTACCTTAACGCACCAGGGTGGTTTTGCGATGACGCGCGCGGGCCGCGCAACGGTTTTTTTTAAGGGCTTTTCATCGGCCGCCCGTTGCTTTGGGCGGTGTTTTGGCCCCTGAACGACGGGCCCATTACTCTCGACGAGGTGTTCATGCTCCATCGCACCCGCGAAGACAGCCTGCATGAGCCGCCGGGCGGACTCTCCGATCGCACGGCGCGCAAGGTGCGCGAGGCGCTCGACGGCCGCCGGCGCGGCGCCGCGCTGCTGCTGCCGCTCGCGGGGCCGGCCGTGATCGTCTCGGTGGCCTACATGGACCCGGGCAACTTCGCGACCAATATCCAGGCTGGCGCGCGCTACGGGTATGCGCTGCTGTGGGTCGTGCTGCTTGCGAATCTCGTCGCCATGCTGTTCCAGGCGCTCTCCGCGAAGCTCGGCATCGTCACCGGCTGCAATCTCGCGCAACTGTGCCGCGCGCACCTGCCCGCGCCGCTCGTCTGGCTCATGTGGATCGTGAGCGAGATCGCCGCCATGGCCACCGATCTCGCCGAATTCCTCGGCGGCGCGATCGGGCTCGCGCTCCTGCTGCATCTGCCGCTCATCGCAGGCATGGCCGTCACCGCGCTCCTCACCTACGGCCTGCTGCTCTTCGAGCGCGCGGGCTTTCGGCCGCTCGAACTCGTGATCGGCGCGCTCGTGGGCGTGATCGGCCTGTGCTATCTGCTGGAGCTGTTCATCGCGCCCGTCGACTGGCGCGGCGTGTTCGGACATCTGGCCGCGCCACGCCTGCCCGACGCGCAGGCCGTGACGATTGCCGTGGGCATCGTGGGCGCGACGGTCATGCCGCATGCGCTGTTTCTGCACTCCGGGCTCACCCAGGCGCGCGTGCGCCCGCGCAACGCGCACCAATGCACGCGCCTGTTGCGCTTCTCGAACATCGAGGTCGCGATCGCGCTGTCGTTTGCCGGGCTCATCAACATGGCGATGGTCATCATGGCGGCGGCGGCCTTCCACCTGGGCCACGCCGACGTCGCCGAAATCGGCACCGCCTGGCACACGCTCGCGCCGCTCTTCGGCATGGCGGCGGCCAGCATTTTTCTCGTTTCGCTGATCGCCTCGGGTCTGTCGAGCTCGGTGGTGGGCACCCTCGCGGGCCAGATGATCATGCAGGGTTTCGTGGGCTTCCAGATTCCGCTGTGGCTGCGCCGCGTGGTGACGATGGCGCCGAGCTTCGCGGCGGTGGGCCTCGGCGTGAACGCCACCGAGGCGCTCGTCGCGAGCCAGGTGGTGCTGAGTTTCGCGCTGCCGTTTCCGATGGCCGCGCTGGTCTGGTTCACGAGCCGGCGCGACATCATGGGCGTCTGGCGCAGCGGCCCGGCGCTCGCGTGGCTCGCGGTGCTAGGCGCGGCGGCCGTGCTCGCGCTCAATGCGCTGCTGCTGGCGCAGACCTTCGGCATGAAGGTGCCGGGGCTCGCGTGACGATACGCGTGAAGCAACGCGTAATGCATCATGTGAAGCCTCGCGTGAAGCAATGCATCAAGCAGGCATTGCACGTGCGTGCGCGAACCATCGTTCGCCGACCGCGCGGTCGGTCTGCCAATGCTTGCGCAAAAGTCCGCATCGAACGTGCAAACTCGCGCGAAACCATGCAACATTAGCCTTTTTCACCGCGCCACAACCGAGCGACCCGCCATGACGAATCAGCCTGCCCACGCCGCGCCCGAACTGCCTGTCGACATGATCATCTTCGGCGGCGGAGGCGACCTGGCCGCGCGCAAACTGCTCCCCGCGCTCTACATGGCGCACCTGCACGGCAACCTGCCGCCCGACACGCGCATCATCGCCGTGGGCCGCAAGAACTGGAGCATCGACGATTACCGCGCGTTCATGGAAGAACAGTCGCGCCCGTTCATCGACGCCAAGGCATTCGATGAACAGGCCTGGGTCCGCTACCTGGATCTGTTCCAGTATGTGATCATCGACGTGAACGCACCCGGCGATTACGAACGCCTCGCCGAGGCCTCGCGCAAGCACGCGCTACGCGTGCTCTATCTCTCGACGTCGCCCGAGCTGTTCACGACGATCTGCGACAACCTCTCGAGCGCGCATCTGCTCGACAAGCATTCGCGCGTCGTGCTGGAGAAACCGCTCGGCCACGATCTCGCTTCGGCCAAGGAGATCAATGCCTCGGTGGGCCGCCACTTCGCGGAGTCGCAGATCTACCGGATCGACCACTATCTGGGCAAGGAAACGGTGCAGAACCTGATGGTGCTGCGCTTCGGCAACCCGATCTTCGGGCCGCTGTGGCAAGCGCCGTATATCCGCAGCGTGCAGATCACGGTGGCGGAAACGGTGGGCGTGGGCAGCCGCGCGGGCTTCTACGACCACACCGGCGCGCTGCGTGACATGGTGCAGAACCACCTGCTGCAACTGCTGTGCATCGTGGCGATGGAGCCGCCCGTCTCGCTCGACCCGGACGCCGTGCGCGACGAAAAGCTCAAGGTGCTGCGCTCGCTGCGGCCGATGTCGGTGGCCGACATTGCGCGCGACACGGTGCGCGGCCAGTACGCGGCGGGCGCCGTGGACGGCCAGCCGGTAATCGGCTACCTCGAGGAAGACAACGTGCCGGCGGGCAGCAAGGCGGAAACCTTCGTGGCGCTGCGCGCGCACATCAACAACTGGCGCTGGGCCAACGTGCCGTTCTTCCTGCGCACCGGCAAGCGCATGCAAAAGCGCCAGTCGGAGATCGTGATCGAATTCGCCGACCTGCCCTTCTCGATCTTCCCGAGCGGGCCGCGCAACTACGGCAACCGCCTCGTGATCCAGCTTCAGCCCGAGGAGTCAATCCAGTTGCAGATGCTCGCGAAAGAGCCGGGCAGCGGCATGAACATGCTGCCGGTGAGCCTGAATCTGGATTTGCAGCAGGCCATTCCCGAGCGCCGCGCGGAAGCCTATGAGCGCCTGCTCGTCGACGTGATTCGCGGGCGCCTCACGCACTTCATGCGCCGCGACGAACTGGAAGCCGCCTGGAGCTGGGTGGAGCCGATTCTCGATGGCTGGAAGGAGCTCAACGACCGTCCGCGCATTTATACCGCGGGGACTTTCGGGCCGGCGGCTTCGTCGGCGCTGCTGGCGCGCGAGGGGATGTCGTGGGCTGAGGAGGCTTGAGTTTGTTTTGAGAGAGAGTCCTGTTCCGCTGATTCGCGAACGAAATCCTATAGCTTTTTCGAGGATGGAATCGTGTGAGGCGGTTCAGGCATGTCGAGTTGGGGCACGATATACCTCCTTCGGATCAAATACAGTGCTTGCCATCGCGACCTGAATTGACGCAGCAGTCCGGACTCAATCGACGGGAAAATAACGCCTTGGGGGGACGCTAATCCATCCGCCGCGGGCGCCGCTGTCCAATCTATCAAGCACAAACATCCCGGTCGAAACGTTGTTCGCACCCAATTCCAGCAAATAGGTCAGACCGTCCCGCTTTAATCCCCTGAGAACAATATCTTCGCCCCTTCCTGCATATGAGTAGTGGCCGATCAGACAGCCACCAACGCTGCCCAGCGTGAAATTGATGTTGAGCCTGTGAGCCACCCGTGCCTTACCGGAAATATCACTAGTAGGAATTGTATCTTGAGCGAAGCAGTCAAAATTTCCTTCAAACACTACTGTTTTCGCCTGCAGGTCGCCAGTCAGCAAGAAGCGCTTGCCATCTGCTCCAGGAATCAGTTCATAGCCAGCGACGGAAAACAGTGTCTTGCCCTGCTTGTCATAAGCCACAATCTTTTGCTTCCGCGTGTCGGACGCACCATCTGCAGCACATCTGGCGATTCGATAGTTGCTGTACTCAAACCCAACCGCGTTCGAGCAAGTTGCAGCAGGGATTTCTTTCAGCCACACATGATCTGCACCATAGTGCTTTAATCCGTTGTCGTTGATGGCCGAGGAGACATCCAACTTGCCCAGCTCCAGCTTTGCGCAGGAAGTCCCAACGGATATCGTTTCGTCTACGGAGTCATATATGGATTTATATATGCAATCAACGTAAAAACGTCCGTCAGCTTTTCTGATAGGCGCAATCATGTGAAATTTGTTTCGCGACCCGTCTGAATCTATTTCGATGGCCAGACCACCACCCGTCAGGGTGATCACGTTTGAAGACAGCGCAGGCTGGTCGACAATCAAATTATCGAATTTCCCCACCAGCTTCGCGTCTTCATAAATCGCCACCGTGCCCGCATGCCCCTGCTGAGACACGATCGCCTTATCGGCGTGACCATCATGGCCGATATCAACGACAAGTGTTTCTGCCGAAACCAACCCGGACGTGACGACCATCATCAATATAACTACCAAGCTTCTCAGCATTTCGTTGACTCGAGTATTTTTTTGAATCGAACAGCAAAATCTGCAATCGTTTCTGCTTGATCGTGGCCGTTGATGATTTTCCTTGCGTTGTAGTAATCCTGCTTTTCGTCGCTCACGTAGTCAGACAACTTCCTACCGGTGAAAAGCCCCGTTTCCATACCGTATACGGTTGCCCAGGCTGCGATGGCTGGCTCTTGCATACGATCGGGATTGTTGACCAAGTCGACATCCACCCTTTTTCCAACGGCCCGATATGAGTTCTTCCATGTAACCTGAACATATCCTCGGCCACGGTATTTGTAACCATCACCTTGTTCCGTATTGCCGTTGCTCACTGCTCTTTCCCTGCGCTTTTCGGTGTCCGCCAGGACCGGATCATATTTATCGAAATAGTGCACCGCCCCGCTCTCAGATGTAGGTTCGAAGTAAATGAACATCTTCAGGTCTTTGTGGTATTTCTTTGTTTCAAGTCGAGCGGTAGCCAGCATATAGGCAATGTAAGGAATGTTGCATTTGCCACTCTGGTATTTTTTGTAGTAATCAAGGATGCCCTGAATGAGGATTCTCAGATGTTCTTTCGACGTAGCATCCAGCGGATGCGTACCCGATTCAAACGAGGTATGTTGAGCCTCGTAGGCCTGCAAAAACGCATCGATATTGATGCAATTGCAGTTACACACAAAATTCCCCACCACCCCCACCGGATGAAAATGCCACGGCGTCGGCTCTTGCGGAAATCCCTCGACGGAAGTCACCTGCTCCCACCACTGCAGCTTGCCGATCCGCTCTATCTCGGACTGCCACAGCCACAGCAGATTCTTCATCAGCGGCGACATCTCTTCCCACTTGCCCATCCCGCCGCCCCATTCGGTTTCCGAGCGCACCACCAGATGCGTGATCGCCTCGGCCATCCACGGGGTTTCCCGCGCCTGCTGCAACTCGTACGCCGTCACCTTGCCGTCGTGGTTCGTATCAATCGCCTTCTCCAGCTTGACGATCAGATCGCCGGCATTCACCTTCAGCGCGCTCGGCTCGAACGCCGTCTTGTCCTCGTCGGCCAGATACTGGTCCGTGACATGGAGGTGCCGTTTGAACAGGTCGACCGGTCTGAAGCTGATGTTGTCGATGAGTTCGAACCCCGGCCAGTCCCACGGGCCACACAGGCGCGCGAGCGGATGATGTGCCTCGCACACCCAGCCTTGCAGGGTTGAGCCATCCTTCGTCCCGATCGTGATGTTCCACCAGCGCAGCCCCTTGTCGTCGACGGCGACATTGCCCGCGCCCAGCCGGTCCAGATCGGTGCGCCGGAATACGTCGCGGAAGTCCGCGCCTGGGCCTTTCGCATTGGAGATATTCAGCGGGAAATCCGACCATCCCTTTACGATGCCGGTTGCCGTTGTGTTCGCGAGTTGGGCTTCCACCCACACCGGGGAACCGGCGTTCGTCAGCGTCGGGGTTGGGCGCTGGCCCCGGTGTCCTCCACGGGCGGGCATCGTCACCGTCTTCGGCTGGACCCTGACCCATCGCGAACCCTCCGCCTTGCCCACCGGCATGAGCTTCAGGCCACCTGCGCTCTGGGGCAGCGTCCGGTCCGGCTCGGGGATCTCCATGACGAACCGCGCACCGGGCGAAATCTCCAGAAACGTCTTCGCCGCCGGCAACGCTTTTGCGCGTGCGCGGCTCTTTTCGATGAACGCCGGCAATTCCGGGCCCGCGAATACTTCGAGATGCAGCAGCGGCCGGGTCGGCTTCGGCGGCAGCAGCTTCGCTTCCGTGTAGCGCACGTAGTGGCCCATCTGGCCCACCACGTCGCCGGCCTTCACGGGATACGGCTGTTTCAGCACCACCACCGTATCGAGTGGTTTCGGATCGAGAACCGCATCGAGTTCCTTCGCATACACCCAGCTCCACCGTGCATGCTCCGATACCCGTTGGCCGGCAATCGGGGCGACCGGCTCGCCGCTTCTGAGCGCCTTGATCTTTCGCCAGCCGGGATGTCTCTGGTCCGATTCGGACAGCAGGAGTTCAGCGCCACGGGGCAGGATGCCGATAACCCTGCCGTTCGCCAGGTCGCGAATGTGGATGCCCTTCACGGGCACGGGGGGCGGCGTGTTGTCAACCGGCTGGACTACGGGCGGCTGGGGTGGAACGACGAAATCCGCATCGATGAATTCGCCAAGCAGGTCCCGGTTCGCGATGTCCACCGGCACGGGCTGCGGCGGCTTGGGTTTCGGCAGCGTTTGCATGTCGTTCGACCTGTCGCCCACGCGGTAGTAGCGCTCGCCTTCCCAGAACGGCATCGGCTCCAGGTGCGGTATGGCCGGATCAGGTTGTTTCTTCGCAGCCTGATAGCTGTTCCAGTCCATCAGGTGCATGTACAGGCTGAAGAACGTCAGCGTTTCGTCCGACGCGGGCTTGCCCGTAACACCAGGCGCCGGCGGCAACGGCAGCCTGTGACGGATCAGCACGAAGCCCGTGGAGTAGAGTGCTTTTCGATTGTCCCGCCAGATCTGTTCGGGATACTTACTGTCGAGCCGGTAGGCCACGATCTCGCCGTCGGCGATGGCGCGCACGCCTTCATCCTGATTGAGCATCGCGGCGGTGTTGCGGTCGAAGTGCACGCCGCCGTGCCATATCCCGCTGACGCCAAGCGGATAGAAACCGTCCTCGGCCTTCGCCAGCGCCTTCATGTACGTCAACGGGTCGGTGGCGCCACCATTGCCGGACGGCGTGAATGGAAAGGCCCAGTTCAGCGGCGTATAGGCGGGTGCTGGCGATGCTGTGGGTACAGGAGGAACGCGCGTGCTCATGGACTTTGAACCTGTGGCCGCAGTGCGACCGGGTTCAACATCGTAATCGGGTCCCTGCCCCCGAATATTGACGAGCCTCTACCTCATTGTGGATGAGCGTGAACTACTGAACGGCCCTCGGACGTTATGCACGCTGATACGTGGCCAAGGAAACCCGCAAAAAGAACTCGGCTTGGGTAGCAGCTGACATGCTGGCGCCAATTACCGATGAGGTTGGATTGAACATCCTGGGAAGATCCGGTGCGTCACGAACGCCCGCGCCGCTCGCCATCGTCGCGCGCTTGTGCGCCCTCCGCGCCCGCGCGGTCGGGGCGGCACAGATCGAGCCCCGCAAACACCAGCACGCCGCTTAGCGCCATCATCGGCACCGAATGGCGGCCCAGATACAGAATCGCGGCTGCAAGCCACGTCGAAACAAAAAAAGCAGCTATGCGCCGCATGTTGAAACTCCCAAACTCATGATGTGCGCGGCGCGTCAGCCAAGCGTCGCGCGCACCGTGCGTAACCGGCTCACGGTATCCACGAATGCCTCGCCGCCCAGCGAGCGCTTGATGCGGCCGGTGACCTGCGCGCTCGCGTGATTGAGCGCCTCGCGTATCGAGCTCGCCTGTGCGGTAGGCACGATCGCCACCTCGCGCTGGTCGCCGGCAGTGCGCTGGCGCGCCACGTAGCCGCGCGCCTCGAGCCCGTCGAGCACGCGCGTGGCCGTGGGCCGCGCAATCGAGAGCAGATCCGCGAGTTCGCGCTGCAGCGAGCCGGGCCGCTCGAGCACCGCGCGCAGCATGAAACCTTGCGGCGGCGTCAGGCCAAAAGGCTCGAAGGCCTCGGACCATTCCCGTTCCAGCCGTCGCGCGAGCGCCGACGTATTGAAGTAAAGACACTGATCGAACATGGCTACAGGATAAACGGTTATCGTTAGCCATGCAATCAATCCGACACGATAAGTCCCTGATTCAGGCTATTTTCGAATTCTTTCGATGCGATGTTCTGCTTCGGTCGTAGCACCCCCCACCTCACAATTAATACGTTATACGAACTGTATAACCGCCCATCTGCGCGCGCCTGAAGGACTTCCCATAAAATCGAACGACCGGACGAATTATTTGCAGATCCGTTATGATGGAAGCCAATCGACATCGCCTCACACCACTCCAACGGAGACATCCATGCAGATGCGTTGTTATTGCGTGACCCACCATGGCCAGCCGCTAGAACTCGTGCAGCGTGAAACGCCTCAACCCACGGGCACCGAAGTGCTTGTGCGCGTGAAAGCCGCGGGACTCTGCCATTCCGACCTGCACATCTGGGAGGGCTACTACGACCTGGGCGGCGGCAGGAAGCTCTCGCTCGCCGACCGCGGCATCAAACTGCCGCTCACGATGAGCCATGAAATATGCGGCGAAGTGGTGAGCGCCGGCCGCGAGGCCGGCGACGTGAAGACCGGTACGATGGCGGTGGTGCATCCGTGGATCGGCTGCGGGCAATGCGTGGCCTGCCTGCGCGGCGAGGAAAACATCTGCACGAAGCCGCAGTCGCTCGGCGTGATGCGCGACGGCGGCTTTGCCGATTACGTGATCGTGCCGCATCCGCGCTATCTGGTCGATCTCGGCGGCCTCGACCCGGTGAAGGCCGCGCCGCTCGCATGCGCGGGCGTGACCACGTACTCGGCAATCAAGAAGTTCGGCGCGCGCATTCATGACGAGCCGGTCGTGATCATCGGTGCGGGCGGGCTCGGCATGATGGCCATCGAGGTGCTGAAGGCGCTGGGCGCGAAAGGCGCGATCGTGGTGGACGTGGACGCCGCCAAGCGCGAGGCCGCGCTCAAGGAAGGGGCGCTTGCCGTCATCGATGCGCGCGCACCCGACGCCGTCGAGCAGGTCGTCAAGGCCACCGGCGGCGGCGCGCGCGCCGTGCTCGACCTCGTGGGCGCGACGCCCACGGTGAAGCTCGCGCTCGATGCGTGCACGCGCGGCGGGCATGTGGTGATCGTCGGGCTGATGGGCGGCGACATCACGCTCTCGCTGCCGATCATCCCCATGCGGCCGCTGAAGATCGAGGGCAGCTATGTGGGCACGCTGCCCGAATTGCGCGAGCTGGTCGCACTGATGCGCGAGGGCAAGATGCAGCCCTCACCGGTGTCGAGTCGGCCACTCGGCGAAATCAACGCGGCGCTCGAAGCGCTTGCGCAAGGGAAGGTGGTGGGGCGTCAGGTGCTGATACCCTGAAGGCCGTCCGGGCGTTGCGGTAATGAAGCAAGGGGCGCACAAAGCGCCCCTTCTCTGCATCCACGATTTATTTCGGATCGCAAATCATTTATGGATTATCAATGCCGGCTTAGCGCGCGGCATCGCCCAGACGATACGCAGCGCTCGCCTCGTCGAGTTGCGTTTTCAGCGCGGGATCGAGTGCGAGGTCGACTGCTGCGATCGACGCGTCAAGCTGCTCGGGCCGGCTCGCGCCAATGAGCACCGACGTCACGAGCGGATTGGCCAGCACCCACGCCACCGACGCGGTCGTGAGCGACTGCCCGGCCTGCGCGACGATGCCGCGCAGCGTCTCGATGGTCTCGAACTCGCGCGCATGCCAGTAGCGCTCGTGATACATCCTCCCGGCCACGCCCACGCTTTGCGATGTTCCCGATGCACAGTGACGATGAACTCGCAGAACTGGCTGACGATATCAAGCTCAATGGCCTGCGCTATCCCGTCACACTCGGCATTGCCGTAGTGGAGGAAGGCACCGAGCCGACCTTGTGTGTGGTGGCCATTGCGATCAGCCGCAGGCAATCGTAGCCAACCGCAGGCAGCCGCAAGCACGCGATTCCCCGAACAGGCCGGTCCGTCCCGCTCTAATCGCGCCGTTGCCCGCGCACCGCCTGCCGTAAGCTCGGAGCATCCCATTCTGTTTCTCAGCCCACCGTGACCCCGACGCCCACCGACTCGCCCCTCCACGCCGACCGCCAGCAGGAAGCGAGCGCACTGAGCGCGCAAGGCCGCTTCGCCGAAGCGCTCGCCATGCTCGCGCCCCTCGTCGGCGACCGCGCGCGCGCGGACGACGCGGATCTCGCCGACACGCTCCATCTCGCGGCGCTATGCGCACTGGGCGCCGGCAAGACCGATGCCGCGCATGCGCTGTGGCAGCGCTGCATCGACGCAAAGCCCGCGTTCGTCGATGCCTGGCACGGCCTGGCCGCGATGCTCACCGCGCTCGGCCAGTGGGCTGCCGCCGAAATGGTCTGGCGGCAACTGACCGCCGTGGCCCCCCATCACGCGGATGCGCACAGCAATCTCGGCATCGTGCTGCATCGGCTCGGGCGCACGCAGGAAGCTGAGCTTGCCTGCCGCATGGCGCTCGCGCGCGAGCCGGGGCACGTGGACGCGCATTACAACCTCGGCGTGGTCCTGCACGACGCGGGCCGCCGCGACGAAGCCGAAGCGTCCTGGCGCGCGGCGCTCGAGCACAACCCGCGCCATGCGCGCGCGCACAACAATCTCGGCACGCTGCTGCGCGAGCGCGGCCAACTCGAAGCCGCGGAAGAGGCCTGGCGTCAGGCCCTGCTCGCCGAGCCGCAATACCCCGAGGCGCTGAACAACTACGGCGCGCTGCTCAAGTCGCTCGGCCGGCTCGTCGAGGCGGAACTCGCATGCCGCCTCGCGATCCAGATACGGCCCGACTATGTCGATGCGCTCAACAACCTCGGCTGCGTGCTCACGGAACTCAAGCGCCAGCCCGAAGCCGAGCGGCTTTATCGGCAAGCGCTCGCGTTGCGCCCCGACCATGTCGAAGCGCATTACAACCTCGGCGTCGCGCTGCAACAGCTCGAACGCTACCCCGAAGCCGAAACGGCCTGGCGCACGGCCCTGCGGCTCGCCCCGGCGCACGCGCAAACGCTCAACAATCTCGGCTGCATGCTGGGCACGCTAGGCCGTCTGCCCGAAGCGCTCGCGATACTTCAGCAGGCGCTCGAATGCGACGCCCATCTCGCGCAAGCCCATTTCAATCTGGGCGGCGTCCTGAAGGAGCTGGGCGCGCTGGAAGAAGCCGAAGCCGCATATCGCCGCGCAATTGCACTCGCACCGGCTTACGGCGATGCCGTGTTTCGCCTCGCCACGCTGCTCATCGCCATGGGCCGCTACGAGGAAGGCTGGCGCCTCTACGAACGGCGCTACGAAAACACCGGCTTCGTGCATTTCGCCTCGCGCGGGATGCTCAGCTGCGCGCATTGGCAAGGCCAGCCGCTGGCCGGCAAATCGCTGCTGCTGTGGCAGGAAGACGGCCTCGGCGACATGCTCCAGTTCGCCCGCTACGCGCGCCTCGTCAAGGCGCGCGGCGCGACGCGGGTGGCGTTCGGCTGCGTCGACGCCCTGCATCGCGTGCTCGCGGGCGTCGAAGGCATCGACGCCGTGCTCACTCACGCCGAAGCCGTCGCGCGCGCCGCCGGGTTCGACTACTGGGCGAGTCCGCTGAGCCTGCCGCTGCATCTCGCCACGACCCTCGACACGACGCCGCCGCCCACCCGCTTCGCGCTCGACTCCGGGCTCGTACGCAAATGGGGGGCGCGCCTCGCGACACTCGGCGCCGGCCCGCGTATCGGGCTCGTGTGGAAAGGCAATCCGCAGCACCATAACGACACGCATCGCTCGATTCCCTCGCTCGCGGCGCTCGCGCCGCTCTGGAGCGTGCCGGGGCTGAAATTCGTGAGCCTGCAAAAAGGCGCGGGAGAAAACGAAGCGGAAGAGGCGAACGAAGCGCAGCGGCCGATCCTGCACCTGGGGGGAGAAATTGCCGATTTCGTGGATACGGCCGCTATCGTCTCGCAGCTCGATCTGCTGATCTGCGTGGACACTTCGACGGCCCATCTGGCCGCCTCGCTCGGCACGCCCTGCTGGGTGATGCTGCCGCGCCGCGACGTCGACTGGCGCTGGCTTCACGCACGCGAGGATTCGCCGTGGTATCCGCAGACGGTGCGACTGTTCCGCCAGTCCGTCGACGAAACATGGCACGCGCCGGTCGAGCGCGTGCGGCAGGCGTGCGTGGAGCGCTTCAGCCGGTAGCGCCACCCGCGCCCGGCCCGCTTGCGTCAGTCCCAGATATTGCGGAACGCCACGGCCGCGATCACCGGCACGCACAGCACGAGCGGGATCGCGAAATAAGGCATCTCCCGGTCGACTTCCCAGCTGTAGATCAGCCAGCCCAGGCCTACGGCGAGCGTGAGCAACCCAACGAGCACGGTTAGCGTGTTGAGCACCCAGGTGGGCGGCTGCTTGCGCTTGTTCGGGTCTTGCGCGGGAGACGATTTCATTGGGGCTTGAGTGCTGCGTTGAGCGCCTGGGCGTCCCGGCGGGGACGCCGATGAGTCAATTTTACGCTCGAAGCTTGACCGCAAGTGAATGGGGACAGGTCCGGACCGGACACGAGAGAGGCGCATTTCCAACGCCGGAAAAGAAAAAGCCCGCCTGAGCAGGCGGGCTAAATCCATATCAGGAGGAGACATGGAGGAGACGAGACCATTCTAGGGTTTTCCCCAGGCATTTGCAAGCACTTTTTTGCATTACCCCAGAGGTAATCGATTCGCCTCGCGCGCCGCCCTATTCTCGCAGGCGGCTCCCACCCATTTCCCAGCCTCCGCGAGGACATCATGACCGCCTACGCCATCGCCCATCTGCACCAGACCGAACTGTGCGCCGATATCGTCGAATATCTGGAGAAGATCGACGCCACGCTCGCGCCGTTCGGCGGGCGCTTCATCATCCACGGCGGCCCCGTGGAGCGGCTCGAAGGAAAGTTCAGGGGCAATCTGATCGTGATCGAATTCGACGACCGCAAGCGCGCACGAGCGTGGTATTGCTCGCAAGCCTATCAGGCCATCTTGCCGTTGCGCACGCAGCACTCGAGCGGCGAGGTGTTCATCGTCGACCAGGTTGCGCAGCCGCACCGCGCCGCCGACGTGCTCGCGGGCGTGCCCATGCCCGCAACCGGCGTCGCCCCCTGATGCCCTGCCGGGGCGACACGGTTCAGGCACAGGCGCCCGCGCGCTCCTTAGTGCGGCGGCGCGTTGACCACCACGTATTGCACCGTAGTGCCCGAGTATTGCGGCTGATACCACGTCGAACCGCATTGCTGGTACGTCACGCCGTTGACGGTCATGGCCGAGCAACTAGGCGGCAAAGTGTGGACGATGGAACCGATCACGGCCGCTGTGCCGACCACCGCCGTGGTCACGGCAGCCGCCGTTGCCACCGGATGGTCGTTGTACCAGCTGTTGTGGTTGTCGTTGTAGTTATTGGCGACATTGGCCCGGTTATTGCTGACGTTGTTCGCGACATTCGCGCGGTTGTTGCTGATGTTCGTCGCCGCGTTGGCCCGGTTCGCACTGGTTTGCTGCATGGTGTTCTGGCGATCGGCCGAGCGCGCGGTGCGGTTCTCTTGCCGGGTCTGGACATTGGCCGGATTCGCGCCTCCTCCGTTAGCCCCGCTCACCGATGTCCGCGCGCCGCCTCGAGTCTGAAACGCGCCGGCGGTCGTTGCCACTCCCGCCGCTAACAGCGCGGCGACCGCTGTCATCAAGAATTTTTTCGAGTGCATGGTGATCCCTGTATGAAAATATTATTGGGCGGCGCTGGATTGCACAAATTTGATCTGATGTGCATTTTCAGGCGGCTTGAATTTAAATGTCGCCGGTGTGATCTCGGGTTTGAGATTCCAGCGATACACAGCCGTATATTGGGGTCGCTCCTTGTCCGCCGACGTCACGATATTCAACTTGCATGGCAGCGGCTGCTCGCCTTTCTGAATCCAGATTTGCCAATCGATATGCTTTTGATGATAAGCGTAATGCGAACAGGTATTTCCGCTTACCACTTCGTCGCCTACATATACCGCTGAAATCACATCGGCAAAGGCTGCCGGATCCGCGCCCAGCGAGAAGATATCGTTCAGCGGCAATTCAACGCCATACCTGGACTCGAGATCGCCGATCAGTTCCTTGATCGTCGACGGCGCGGGGACCGTTGCGTAATAGTTGGCCGGCTCCGTATAGAGCGTGAAGGTCTTGCCGTCATAAATCGCGTGGCGGCTGTTGCCGGGCGCGCCGCCAACGATATCCGCCTTGAGGGAATCGGGGCGGCTCACGGTCATCTTCGTGTTGTGCGACATCTGGATCAGTTGCGTCGTCGGACCATCGACCATGATCTGGTCCGTCGTCGAATCGACATCGAGAGCGAATTGCTTGACGGTTTGCAAGTAATTGTTCATTTTGACCAGCGCATCGATTGCCGCCGGATCCGGCTTATGCGCGGCAGACGGTGCGTTTGCCTTTGATGCCGCCTTCGATGCCGCCATTGCGGCACCTCCCGAAGCACATAATGCGCCAGCAATCGCAGCGGCAAGTGCCAACCTGGTAAACTTTTGCGTCACGCTTCTTCTCCTTTAATTGGCCTGGCAGGCCGATTTCGCAACGTTGAGCTTCAACCCCTGAATAGTCGTTTGTGCCGCGGAACAACAGTGTAACTTTACTTCCGTTTCGTGAATTTCATCACCAATGCATTCGGGCAAGTTTCAGGCACGCGAGCACGTATTTAATTAATCGGCGCTACTGTAAAGATTCGCACTCGAACCGCAAATACATCTGTGCCGGTGCGCGAATATGCATGCCGGCCGCAAGCATAGCGTCTGAGCCATTTCACGGGTTTGCGTCGACTCAAATGAAGCGGCGGTCGAGCAAGGCCCGCTGTCGCTTGCGTCACGCTATCGAACTGGTGCAGGGCAGAATGCCCGTGGTCCGGGGGGACACGAGCCTGCAGAATGCGCGCGGCGATGGCAGAATGGACGGCTCTCAGGCAGTTCCCGGCCACGGCGCCTCCCGCGTTGCCGTGCGCGGCGCCCGCTTCCCACCGTTGCACCGTTGAAGAGGATTGTTCGATCATGAGTTCCAGCGTGAAGCCTTATCCGGATACCCAGATTTACGTCGATGGCGCGTGGCGCGCCGGCGCAAAGAAGATTGCCGTGATCGACCCCGCCACCGAGGCGGAGATCGGCCGCCTGAGCCTCGCCAGCGAGCAGGACCTCTCGGACGCCGCTTCCGCCGCCGCACGCGCCTTCGCCACCTGGCGCAAAGTCTCGCCGCTCGAACGCAGCAAGCTGATGCGCCGCGCCGCCGATATCCTGCGCGAGCGCGCCGGCGACATCGCTGCGATCATGACGCGCGAGCAAGGCAAGCCGCTAGTCGAAGCAAAGGGCGAAACGCTCGCGGGCGCCGACGTCATCGACTGGTTCGCCGAAGAAGGCCGCCGCACCTACGGCCGCGTGGTGCCCTCGCGCACCGACGCGGTCCGCCAGATCGTCACGCGCGAACCCGTGGGCCCGGTCGCCTGCTTCACGCCCTGGAACTTCCCGCTCAATCAGGCGGTGCGCAAGGTATCGGCCGCGCTCGCATCGGGCTGCACCGTCGTGCTCAAGGGACCGGAAGAAACGCCCGCGAGCTGCGCGGCGCTGGTGCAGGTGTTCATCGACGCGGGCCTGCCCCAGGGCGCGCTCAATCTCGTGTTCGGCGTGCCTTCGGAAGTGTCGTCGTATCTGATCGCGCACCCGGCCATCCGCAAAATCTCTTTCACGGGCTCCACGCCCGTGGGCAAGCTGCTGGCCTCCAAGGCCGGCGAGCACATGAAGCGCGCGACGATGGAGCTCGGCGGCCATGCACCCGCCCTCGTGTTCGCCGACGCGGATATCCCGCGCGCCGCGAAGCTGCTCGCAGGAGCCAAGTTCCGCAACGCGGGCCAGGTATGCATTTCGCCCACGCGCTTCATGATTGAAGACGCCGCGTACGACGAGTTCCTCGAGCACTTCGTGGCGGCCACCAAGGCCATCAAGGTGGGCAACGGCCTCGCCGAAGGCGTGCAGATGGGTCCGCTCGCGAACGACCGGCGCCTTGCCGCCATGGAGCGCCTCGTGGCCGACGCGCGCGAGCACGGCGCAAAGGTGCTGACCGGCGGCGAGCGCGTGGGCCGCGAAGGCTACTTCTTCGCGCCCACCGTGCTGACCGATGTGCCGCTCTCCGCGCGCATCATGAATGAAGAGCCGTTCGGCCCGCTCGCGCCCGTGACGCGTTTCTCGCGCTACGAAGACGCCGTGGCGGAAGCGAACCGCCTGCCCTACGGCCTCGCCGCGTATGCCTATACGCGCTCGAGCGCGACCTCGGCGGCGCTTTCGGAAGACATCGAGACGGGCATGCTGTCCATCAACCACCATGGGCTCGCCCTGCCCGAGGTGCCGTTCGGCGGCGTGAAGGACTCGGGCTATGGCTCGGAAGGCGGCACTGAAGCCATGGAAGCGTATCTCGTGACCAAGTTCGTCACCGAGCATCGTTGATAGACGAACGCGCCGCGCACGAGGGTTTCGCGCGGCGCGCTGCAGTACATGAATGCGTTAGCGTGCTAGCACATTAGTTCGTGTACCTAAACATGTGCATCGTGCCCCACGATCGGCGGCACCGCCGGCCCCATGAATTCCTCGCGCAAGGCGTCTCGCGCACTCCTCCTGCGCACCCAGAGCGCCGTGAGAATGGGCACGAGTATTGCCGTGACCAGACACGCGGTAGCGACCATTGCCGTGGCCGCGGGCACGAGCGGCCTGAAGCGGGGAATCATTTCGCCGATGATCGCGGGATTCGCCACTGCGGCGCCTGCCGTGGACGACGCCGCGAGTCCCGCCGCCCCGTTGCCGCCCGCGATCCAGCGGTCGGCGAAAATCAGCGGAATGCCCGTCACGACGATCACGCCAAGCCCGAGCACCACGCCCGCAAAGCCACTCTTCACGATCACGTTGAGATCGATGCCGTTGCCGAGCGCGAAACCGAAAAACGGAATCAGCGGATGTACGCAACGGCCGAACAGGTCGCGCAACTCGTGATCGAGGTTGCCAAGCACGAAGCCCACGACGAATGGCAGCACCGCGCCCACGAAGAGCCTCGGTTCGAAGAACGCCACGCCCGTTGCGCCGAAAATGATCATGCTGACGAGCGGCCCCGATTCGATCGACATGAGCACGAACGCGCCCGCCTCTTCCTTGGTGCCGTACTGCTGCATGACGGCGGCATAAAGACCGCCGTTGGTCATATCCATCGAAGTCGTGATCGCGAGCACCGATAGCCCCGCGAAAAGACCGGCCTTGACGCCATCCACCGGAATGAAGCGCGCTGCAATCAGCGTGGCGACCCACGCCACTGCCATCTTCGTCACGAGCAGCGTGCCCGATTTGCGCAGCACTGTGCCGGTTGCGCGCAGGTCGATGGTCGCGCCCATGCAGAAGAACCAGACCGCGAGGATCGGCACGGTTCCCGCGATCAATCCATTGGTGAATGAACCAAAGTACTTGCCGGCGCCGGGCGCGAACGTGTGAACACAGGCGCCGAGTAGCAACGGCACCAGCATCAGGCCGCCTGGTATGCGATCGATGGCCTTCTTCAGCTTCATGCCTCCTCCTTGAACTTCACATCGCTTCGCCGGATCGGCACTCAAGTGCATGGCGTCCGGCTTGTGGTCGAGATGCTCCCTTCGAGAAAAGAATAGCAGCGTAAAAGGAACATCGTTCCGATTTCTCATTCAGCTTTCGTCAACGTATACCCGCGTATTTATTGGATTTTCCCATTATCTGGGCTGCTTGCTTGAGAGGCTCGCTATGGCAGCGCACCGTTTCGGACCGATGTTCCGAAAATTTAGATCTGCACTATAGTCAATCCAATCGGGCGCGAGCGCGCCTTTCCATTCAACGGAGAGCCTGCATGGAAGTGCGACAAAGCATCAACAGCGAATATGCAAGGACGCTGGACACCGAAGGACTGCGCAAGGCATTTCTCATCGAGCGGGTTTTCGAGCGCGACGCGTTGCGCCTCACCTACAGCCATGTCGATCGCATCATCGTTGGCGGAGCGTTTCCCGTCACACGCGCCGTGGAAGTGCCAGCGTCGCTCGGCCAGTCGATCGGTGTGGGCCATCTGCTGGAGCGGCGCGAACTGGGCGCGATCAATATCGGCGGGAATGGCTGGGTGGACGTGGACGGCGCGCGCCACGCCGTGCGCAACGAGGAAGCGATCTATATCGGCAAAGGCGCGCGGAATCTCGCCTTCGGCAGCGACGAAGCCGCGCGCCCGGCGAAGTTTTATCTGAACTGCGTGCCTGCGCACGAAACGCACCCCACCCGCACGATCACGCTTGCACAAGCGTCGCCGCAGACGCTGGGCGACCGCGCCACGAGCAACCGGCGCACGATCTACAAATTCCTCGTGCCGGAAGTTCTGTCCACATGCCAGCTCTCAATGGGCGTGACGAAGCTAGAACCCGGCAACCTTTGGAACACCATGCCGTGCCACACGCACGAGCGGCGCATGGAAGTGTATTTCTATTTCAACCTCGCCGACGACGCAGCTGTGTTTCACATGATGGGCGAGCCGCGTGAAACGCGGCACCTGATCGTGCACGATGAACAGGCCGTGATTTCGCCGAGCTGGTCGATTCACTCGGGTGTCGGCACGCGCGCCTATACGTTCATCTGGGGCATGGCCGGCGAAAACCAGGTATTCAGCGACATGGACCATGTCGGCGTGCGCGATCTGCGCTGATCGCACGCACGCTTTCTCATCGGAAATCAGGAAAACTTTCGTCCGCCGCATCGTCTTTCGCAAGGCACCGAGCCCATGGTATTCAGCACCGTCAATCCATTCGACCTCAGCGGCAAGGTCGCGCTCGTCACCGGCTGCAACGCCGGCCTCGGCGCCGGCATGGCCACCGCACTCGCACAGGCGGGTTGCGATATCGTCGGCGTGAGCCGGCGCGGGCCGGGAAACACGCCGGCGAGCGTGGCAGCAACCGGACGCCGCTTCATCGACGTGCGTGCCGACCTCGCTTCCATCGCGCCTGTCGAGGACATCGTGCGGGCCGCGCTCGAAGCCTGCGGGCGCATCGATGTGCTCGTGAACAACGCCGGCATAATCCGCCGCTGCGACGCACTGGAGTTCGCGCCAGACGACTGGGATGCCGTCATGAACGTCAACCTCAAGAGCGTCTTCTTCCTCGCCCAGGCCGCTGCACGTCAGTTCGTCAAGCAGCAAAGCGGCGGCAAGATCATCAACATCGCTTCCATGCTGTCGTTTCAGGGAGGCGTCCGCGTGGCTTCTTACACGGCCGCCAAGAGCGGCGTGGTCGGCCTCACGCGCCTGCTCGCGAACGAATGGGCGCCTCGCGGCATCAACGTGAACGCGATCGCGCCAGGCTACATGGCCACCGCCAACACCACGGCACTGCGCGAAGATGCTGAGCGCAACGAGGCAATCATCGGACGAATTCCGGCTGGCCGCTGGGGCACGAGCGCAGACCTCGCGGGGCCAGTGGTATTTCTCGCTTCGAGCGCGTCGGACTACGTGCATGGACATACGCTCGCGGTGGACGGCGGTTGGCTGACCCGCTAGCGGGCGCGGGACGCGGTATGCTTGACGCACCACCCATCGACACGGACCAGGAACAATGGCAGCAACGGGCAAAGGCCGACGCAGCGCGCAAGGCGAGCGCGCCACGGCGCGTGCGCACAGCAATACGACGGGCGCAATGAACGAACTCGACGCCGGCGGCGAGAAAGGCGAATCGGCCTCGTCGATCGGACGCGTCTTTGCCATTCTCGGCGCGCTCGGCGAACGCGGGCCGATCGGCATCAGCGAGCTTTCGCAACGGCTCGCGCTCTCGAAGACCACGGTGCACCGGGTGCTGCAAACCTTGAAGGCACTCGGCTATGTCGCCCAGGAGGTGGAAACGGACCGCTACCGCCTGACGATCCGCCTCTTCGAACTCGGCGCGCAGGCGCTGGAGAGCGTGGATCTCGTGCGCGAAGCGGACATCGAGATGCGCCGCATCGCGGCCATGACGCGCGAAGCCGTGCATTTGGGCGCGTTCGACGAGGACGCGATCATCTACATCCACAAGATCGATGCCGACTACGGGCTGCGCATGCAATCGCGCATCGGCCGGCGCAATCCGCTGCACAGCACCGCGATCGGCAAGGTGCTGCTCGCCTGGATGGACCCCAAGGAGGCAGCGGAAACCCTCTCGCACGTGGAATTCCGGAAGCCGACGCAGAAAACGCTTTCTTGTGCCGATGCGGTGCTGAGCATTCTTCCGCACGTGCGCGAGCAAGGCTTTGGTGAGGATAACGAAGAACAGGAGGAAGGCTTGCAGTGTCTCGCCGTGCCAGTGTTCGACCGTTTCGGGCGTGTCGCCGCAGGGCTGTCGATTTCGTTTCCGACCATGCGCTGCGGTGCCGATACGAAACCGCATTACGTCGCGCTGCTCAAACGCGCGGGCGCGGCGATCTCGGCGCGACTGGGCTATCACGAGCCGGCGGCGCGCGAACACACCGCCGCCGAGCCCGGCTGATTTCCGATGAGCGCCACCGCGCTCAGCTTGCGTTGCTGCACCAGCCGAGCCCCAAGCTTTTCTGAAGCGAAACAAAATCCTTGAGCAACTGCGCCTGCCCCGCAATCACATCTTGCTGCGCGAGGAATTCGGCGCGCTGCGTGTCGAGCAGATCGACGAGCGTCGACGCCCCGGCACGATAGCGCGCGCGCATCAGCGTGGCCGAACGCTGCGCCGAGTTCTGCACCTTTTGCAGCGTCAGCAGATGCTCGCGCTGGTAGCCATAGCGCGAAAGCGCGCCGTTCGCGTCCTGCAGCGCGGCGAGCACGGCCTTTTCGTAGCGCGCCTCGGCTTCGTCGCGCGCGGCCTCGGCGCCATGCACTGCGCCCAGCGTGCGGCCGAAGTCGAACACATTCCACTGCAGATAGGGCACCCCCGCCCAGCTGAAGTTGTTCTTGCGCATCAGATGGCCCGGGTCGGCGGCCGTGAAGCCCAGACTGCCGAATAGCGTGAGTTTGGGCAAAAAGTCGGCCACGTGCTCGCCGATTTGCGCATTGCTCGATGCCAGCCGGCGCTCGGCCGCGCGGATATCGGGGCGCTGTGCGAGCATCGTCGTGGGGTCGCTCACGGGCACCGAAGCAGGCAGCGACGGCAGCGCACGCGGCGCGGCCAGTTCGGCATCGAGCGCGCCGGGCGCCTTGCCGGTGAGCACCGCCAACTGGTCGAGCGACATTTCCACCTGTGCCGCAAGCGGTGCGAGCGTCGAGCGCGTGGTCTCGACCTGGGTGGTCAATCGCTCGACATCCACCTCCGCCGCGGTTCCGCCCGCGCGCCGCTGCTCGGTCAACGTCAGCATCTGCTGCTGCAAATCCGCATTGCGCTGCGCAATCGCGAGGCGCTGCTGTTCGTCGCGCAGATCGACGTAAGCCTGAACCACTTCGGCCGCGAGCGAGACTTGCACATCGGCGAGATCGGCCTGCACCGCATCGGCTTCGTCGCTTGCCGCCTCGACGGCACGACGCGTGCCGCCGAACAGATCGATCTCCCACGATGCGTCGAAGCCGGCCGTGTAAAACTGCAGCGGGCCGCGCCCCGCCCCGGAGCTCCCGGGCTGCGGCGAGAATGCGTTGAGATTGGGTTCGCGCAAGCGCGGCGCGGCGGCGTTGGCCGAGATCTTGGGCAGCTCCGCAGCGCGCTGCTGCTGCAACTGCGCGCGCGATTGGCGCAGCCGCGCCTGGGCGGCGCGCAGATCGGGATTGTGCTCGAAGGCAGCGGCAACCAGCGCATTCAACTGAGGGTCGTCGAACGAGAGCCACCATTCACTGGGCGCGCGTTCGGGCGTCACGCCCCGCGCAGGCGTGCGAACGAAGGTGGCGGCGCTGACCGCCTCCGGCTCGACCTCCGGAGCACCGCGATAGTCGGGGCCCACGGTGCAGGCTGCGAGCGCACACGCGGCAGCCAGCACCGTCAGTACCGTAAGCGGCGCGATTGCGGATCGGGAAGAGCGAATTGCCGTCATGAGTCAGAAGTTGAAGCGTCAGTGGCCGGCCGACGACGTATCCACGCCGGGCTGCGGTTTCTTGAGCAGAAGCGCCAGCGGGACGCATGCCGCCAGTGCGATGCCGAGCACCCAGAATGTTTCGGAAAACGTGATAACCAGCGCTTGCTGCTGGATCTGCAGGGCGATCTGACCGAGCGAGCGCATCTGCGAATGAGCCATGTCGCCCGTTTGCGTGAACCAGTTCGCCGCGCCCGCCGCCAGGCGCTCCTGTCCGATCAGCGAGTTGGCGCTGATCGACTCGCGCAGCACGGCGGTGTGATACGTCTCGCGGCGGTCGATGAGCGTGCCGATGATCGCAAGCCCCACCGACCCACCCAGATTGCGCGCCATGTTATAGAGCCCTGCCGCATCGCCCGAGTCTTCGCGCGAAACGGCGGCCATCGAGGCCTGATTGAGCGGCATCATCGCGAGCATCTGCGCCGTGCCGCGCACCAGTTGCGACCACACGAAATCGTGACCCACGCTCTGTGCGGTAAGCGAAATATCGAGCATGCAACTGAGCGTGAACAGCAACAGCCCGCTCACCACCAGCACGCGAAAATCCACCTTGCCCAGCAGGCGCGGCAACACGGGCATCATCGCGAACGCGGGCAAGCCGGAAAGCAGCATGATCGCGCCCGATTGCTCCGCGTTATAGCCCGCGACCAGCGAGAGAAACTGCGGCAGCAAATACGAAATGCCGTAGAGCCCCGCACCCACTGCAAACACGATCACGATCACACTCGCATAGCGCGGATTGCGCATGAGCGAAAGGCGCAGGATCGGCTTTTTGGCCATGAACTGCGAAAGCGCGATAAGCGCCATGCCTGCAATCGTCACCCACGAGAGCATGACGATCATGTTCGATTCGAACCAGCGCTCGCGCTGCCCCTCTTCGAGCACGACGGTGAGCGAACTCAGTCCCACCGCCAGCCCGGCGATGCCGAGCCAGTCAGCCTTGAAAAATGCTTCCCAATGCGGGCGATCGGGCTCGAGACCGACGATCAGCAGCGTGATGAGCGCGAGACACACGGGCAGGTTGATGAAGAAGCACCAGCTCCAGCTGATGTTTTCCGCAAGCCAGCCGCCCACGACCGGACCAAGCAGCGGCCCGAGCAGCACAATGAGGCCGAACACCGTCATGCCGATCGGCAACTGCGAGAGTGGCAGACGCGTGCGGATGATGGTCTGGCCGGTGGGAATCATCGCGCCGCCCGTGAAGCCCTGGCCGATGCGCCCTGCAATCATCAGGCCGAGCGAGTTCGACCAGCCGCACGTCATCGAAAAGCCGATAAAAAGCGCGGAATTGACGAGCAGAAAATTTCGCAGTCCGAAGACCCGCGTGAGCCACGCAGCAAGCGGAATCATCACGATCTCGGACATCAGGTAGCCCGTGGAGATCCACGTGCCCTCGGTGCCGGTCGCGCCAATCTCGCCTTGAATCTGCGGCAGCGCCGAGTTCGTAATGGAAATGTCGAGCGTCGCCATCAGCGCGCCAAGCGCGCCGGCCGCCACCGCGATCCAGTCGGCCACGCTCGCGCGCTCGCCGGGCGGATGCGCGGCGCCCGCCTGTCCAGTGGTGTGTTCAGCCACGATGGTTCTCGGCGTCGATGCGGCGGTCGTCCTCGCGAGCGGAACGGGTGTCGACGTCCACGGTCACGGACATGCCGGGCAGCAGCACGCCGCGCGTGTCGGGACCGGTCTCGACACGGATGCGCACCGGCACGCGCTGCACGATCTTGGTGAAATTGCCGGTGGCATTTTCTGGCGGCAGCAGCGCGAATTGCGCGCCGGTGCCCGGCGAAAAGCTGTCCACCACCCCATGCAGCGTATGGCCCGGGAGTGCGTCGACATGCATCTCCACAGGTTGGCCCACGCGCATGCGGCCAATCTGCGTTTCCTTGAAATTCGCGGTGAGGTAAGTCTGCTGCACAGGCACCACGGTGAGCATGCGCGTGCCGGGCTGCACATACTCGCCCACGCGAACCGTGCGGTCGCCCACGCGCCCCGCGAGCGCGCTCCTCACCACGGTGTTGTCCAGATCGAGTTGCGCCTGTGCAGCATTGGCGCGCGCCGCCTCGAGTTGCGCGCGGGCCTGTGCGATCTGTGCGGTGAGCGCGGCGATCTGTGAGCGCGCGGCTTCCACGGCGGCGGTGTCGGCGGCCAGCTTGGCCTGAGCCTGTTCGCGCTGGCTCTTGAGTTCCGCGAGACGATCGGCGGTTTCCGCGCCTATTGCGGTAAGGGGCGCATAGCGCGCGACTTCGTCTTGAGCGTGGTGCAGGCCCACGCGCGCCACTTCCTGCTGCGCCTGGGTCTGGGCAATGTTGGCATGCTGTTGCGCGAGTTGCGCCTCGGCATGCTGGATGTCCGCGTTGCGTGCGTCCACAGTCGCGTTCGCCTGATCGAGCGCGACCTGGTACTGGCGTGCGTCGAGTTTCACGAGCGGGTCGCCGGCCTTCACCCCCTGGTTGTCGGCCACATAAACATCCGTGACATAGCCGTTCACCTTCGGCGCGATTGTCACGCTATCGGCCTTCAGATAAGCGTCGTCGGTGCTCTCGATGAAGCGCCCGACGAGCCACCAGTGGCCGCCCCATGCCACCGAAGCAACCAGCGCCACGAGCCCGAGCGCCGCCAGCACGATGCGCCGGGTGCCACGCTTTTCAGCCGAAACGGCATCGCTCGACGCTTCGCGCCCCGATGCCCCCGCAGTCGTAGACATGTTTGCATGAACCTTAAATGATCGGAATTATTCCAGTTGGCAAAATTATTCCATTCGGAAAAATTGTGTCAAGTGATATATTTCTGAAAACCTGGGTGCTAACCGGATGCTTATGAACGAACCGAAACGACTGCGCCGCCCGGCGGCGGGCGGCTATGCGCGCGGAGACGAAACGCGCCGCAAGATCATCGAAGCCGCCATCAGCCTGTTCGGGCAGCACGGCTTCGAGGGCGCCTCGACGCGGGACATCGCAGCGCGCGCCGGCGTCAACGCACCGGCGCTGCAGTACTACTTCGAGAACAAGGAAGGGCTTTACCGCGCGTGTGCCGAGTCACTCGCCGACGCTTCGTGGGAGGCCTTCGAGCCCGCCGTGCTGCGCGCCCGCACGGCGCTCGAGCGCGACGCCGACACCGCCGTGCTCATCGAAGCGTTTCTCGACATTCAGCGCAGCGTGGCCGACCGCACCTTCGTAAAGCACTGCGAGCCGGACCAGCGGCTTTTTTTCGCGCGCGAGCAAGGCGGCGGCGAGCCCGAAATCGGCACCGAGGTGCTGCGCGAGCGTGTGCGCATGCCGCTGAACGTAGTGAACTCGGCACTGCTGGCCCGCATCACGGGCCTCGCCGCCGATGATCCGCTCACCATCGTGCGCATGTTCAGTCTTTACGGGCAATTTCTGCTCTTCTACGTCGCGCGTCGCTCGACGCTCACGATGCTCGAATGGAAAGACATCGATGCCGCAAAAGCCGAGTTCCTCAAGGCGAACATCGGCGAACAAACGCGCGTGCTGCTCGAACACTGGAGCCGGGAGCGTGACGCGCATGGGGCTTGAAGCCTGCTTGACGCCGGCTTGAGGCTCGAAAAGCAGCGGACGCCCGCGTGAGTTTCCAATCCGGAACCAAACCGGCATTTGGATTCGCTTCGGAAACCCCGATCGGCATGGACACTTTGGCATTCGAACATCGCCAATTGGCTCGTGCGAAGCGTCTATGCGCGTGCTAGTGTTAAAAACTTATTCCGTGCTTTCGGCCCCGCCATGTCTCCCACTACTGCTGTCGTCAGCATTCTCGCCGCCGTCCTGCTCGGCGCAATGAGCCCCGGCCCCAGCTTCGTGATGGTCGCGCGCAACGCGATCGGCCTGTCGCGCCGGGACGGTGTCGCGACTGCTTTCGGCATGGGCATCGGCGCGATCTGCTTTGCCGGCGTTGCGCTGGTGGGTCTCTATACACTCCTCTCCACCGTCGAGTGGCTCTACGCCGGACTCAAGATCGCTGGCGGCCTTTACCTCCTCTACATTGCCTCGCGCATCTGGCGCGGCGCGGGCCAGCCTGTGATCATGAGCAAGGGCGAAGCACAGGGAGCCTGTCCGGGCAAATCGTTCTGGACCGGCCTGACGACCCAATTGAGCAACCCGAAAACGGCCGTGGCTTACGGCAGCATCTTCGTGGCGCTGCTCCCGCAGCATCCGCCGCTCTGGTGCTATTTCGCGCTGCCGCCGCTCGTGTTCGCGATCGAAACCGGCTGGTACACCGTAGTCGCGCTCTGCTTTTCGAGCCAGCGCCCGCGCGATATTTATCTGCGCGCGAAGCATTGGATCGACCGCATCGCGGCGGGCGCGATCGCCGCACTAGGCTTGCGGCTGATCCTCAGCGCGGGCCGGCGAGGGCTCTGAAGCACGGCTGATCCGCGGAGCAACAGGGAGCGAAGATAAACAAAGGAAACAAAATTTCGTTTCCGCACTTGACAATCTATCTTCCAGTAGATAAATTCCAACCCATGGAAACGAAGTTGACAGTACGCGAGCAGGTATTGGACCACGCCATCACGTTGATGATGCTGCGCGGCTACAACGGCTTCAGCTATCGCGACCTTTCGGAACTCGTGGGCGTGAAAACGTCCAGCATCCACTATTACTTCCCGTCGAAAGACGACCTGGTGCTCGAAGCGGTGAATCAGTACAGTGGCGAAGTCATGCGCGCCCTGCAGGCAGTAGACCCGGCGCTACCCGCGAACGAGAAGCTCACAAGGTACACGCGGATGTTCGGCAAGACGCTTGGCGACGGTGACCAGATCTGTCTGTGCGGCATGCTGGCCGCCGACATCGGCACACTGCCAGAGACGGTGCGCGAGGCTGTGCAAGCATTCTTCCGCGCCAACGAAGCGTGGCTCGCAAAAGTGCTGGCGCAAGGCGTAGAGGAAGGCACGCTAGTTGCGCGCGGCAAGCCGGAAAGCGCGGCACGCACGTTGTTCGCGGCGCTGCAGGGCAGCGTGCTGGCGAGCCGCTTGTTTCATACGAAGGCGCGGCTCGAAGACGTGGAAGCAATGTGGAAAGCCGTTCCCTGATGGGACGATCGGAAATGTTTGAACGAAGGCGGCGTGCCGCCTTTTTATGGCAGCATTTGTCTATCTATCACTAGATAGTGAATAGGCGACTATGATCATGCGACGCCACGAATGGTCGATATTGTCGCTGTAACGTTGTAGCGCAGTTCGTCGCGAAGACCGCCCTCGGTCTGGACGACTAATGATTCAGCCGATTCACACCCGCAGCGCCATTTGCTGCAAAGCTCACCAAGGAGAGTCAGCCATGTCGATCGAAAAAGTTCTCTACACTGCAGAAGCAACCGCAACCGGGGGCCGCGATGGCAGCGCAGTGGTGCCCGCAAGCCATCTCGCGTTCAAGCTCACCACGCCGCGCGAACTGGGCGGCGCGGGCGGCGATGGCGCCAACCCCGAACAACTGTTTGCCGCTGGCTATAGCGCCTGCTTCATCGGTGCGATGAAGTTCGTCGCTGCACGCGACAAGATCGCCATTCCGGCCGACGCCTCCATTACTGGCCGTGTGGGCATCGGCGCGATTCCCAACGGCTTCGGCATCGAAGTCGAACTGCGCATCTCTCTGCCCGGCATGGACCGTGCCGCTGCCCAGGCACTCGTCGACAAGGCCCATATCGTGTGCCCGTACTCGAACGCCACGCGCAACAACATCGACGTCACGCTGACGATCGTCTAACGACGCGCCGGTTATTTTCTCGATTTCCGATCGGAACGGTCGAGCCGCGCAGGCCTGCGCGGCTCGACCGTTTTATTTTCCCGTTATCGGATGAGAAACTCCGGCCCGGCGATCCGGCGCTTCAGCTTCAGGCGGCCGCTACATCGTGGGCAAGACCCGCCATCAAGCCGCTCGCACGCTGAACCTTGGCCTGCACTGCGCGGTCGAGCACTGAACGCCCTTCGGGAAGCGCCAATGTGAGAAACGCGCGCGCCCGGGTGATGCCGGTGTAGACGAGTTCGCGCGTGAGAATCGGACTGTAGGTATCGGGCAGCACGAGCGCTGCATGCGTAAACTCGGAGCCCTGCGACTTGTGGACGGTCAACGCGAACACGGTTTCGACCCCCTGCAAGCGGCTCGGCGACACCCATTTCACGCCGCCCGTGCCGTCGCCGGCCGGAAACGCCACCCGCAACACTGGGGGCATGCCGACCACCACCGGCAAATCCAGCGCGATGCCAATATCGCCATTCATCAAGCCCAGTTCGTAGTCGTTATGCGTGACGAGCACTGGCCGGCCTGCATACCAGTCGCCGAGCGGCTCGATCAGCCCCTCCTCCTGCAGAATCCGCGCGACGCGCCGGTTGAGCCCTTCCACGCCCCACGCCCCGCGCCGCAGCGCGCACAGCAGTTGGAACTCGGTGTGCGCCTTCAGCACCTCGGCCGCCCAGACGGACAAAGCCTCGGGCGATGCACCCGGCGCGGGACGCAAGACGCCCATGGTGAGCAGGTAATGCCGGTAGCCGCGCCGCTGTACAACGTTCTCGTGCCGTTCACGTGCACCTTCATCCAGTGTCTCGCTCACGATGCCATCGACGATCAGCGCGCGCAGCGGCGCATCATCGTGCGCGGGGCAGATGAGCCGTGCAAGATCCGCGTACCCGTGTCGCCAGATCTTCGCCACGCCTGTGGCGTCGCCCACGTTGACGAGTTCGGCAAGCGCGCCGATCCCGCTTTGCGATGCGAAACGGTGGCTCTCGCGCAACATGGCCACCGCCTGATCGAGCGGCGTGCCGTGCGCGTCGAGCATCCCGGCATCGATTCGTTCGCCCGTCGCGGCTTCGAGCCACGCACGCGACGCTTGCGTGTAGTGGCCTTCACGCGCGCGGTTGCAAAGTTCGCCCAGCACCGCGCCGGCCTCCACCGAGGCCAGTTGGTCCTTGTCGCCGAGCAGCACGAGACGCGCCGTGGGCGGCAAGGCGTCGAGCACGGCCGCCATCATCTCGAGGTCGACCATGGAGGCCTCGTCGATCACGAGCACGTCCACGGGCAGCGGATTACCCGCATCGTGACGAAAGCGCCGGCTGCCCGGCCGCGTGCCGAGCACGCGATGCAAGGTGGTCACCGTGGTGGGGATTGCGCCGCGCAGCATGGCGGCGTCCACCTGATGCGAACCAAGCTGCTGCGCGAGCGCCTCGAATGGCAACCGCGCGACGGCGCTGGCAATCGATTCGTTCAGCCGCGCCGCCGCCTTGCCGGTGGGGGCGGCGAGACGAATCCGCAGCGGCCGCCCGCCCTCTGCGGCCTGACCGAGCGCAAGCGTCTGCAATAGCGCGAGCAATTTCACAACTGTGGTGGTCTTGCCCGTGCCGGGACCACCGGTGATGATGCCGAAGGCGCTGCGCGCCGCGAGCGCACAGGCGAGTTTCTGCCAGTCCGCGCCTTTCGCATTGGCGCGGCGCGGCTCGAACAGGATGTCGAGCGCGTCGCGCGCGCGCGACGCCGGCAACCCGGCCTCGAGCCGTGTGCCCAGTGCAAGCCGCGCCTCGATGCCCGCGCGCACGTCCTGCTCGTACTGCCAGTAGCGCCGCAAATAGAGGCGCGTGCCGTCAAGCACGAGCGGCGTGTTGCCCTGCTCGCGTCCGACCAGGTCGGGTACGTCGAGTGCGGCCAGCCACTGCGTGAGCGTCACGCCAGCCAGCACTTCGGCAGGCGGCAGCGGCGGCTCGTCGGAGGGCAACTGCGGACGGTCGGGTGGCAAGGACAGTGCGAACGCTGGATCGTCGAGCGTCGCCTGCAAGTCGAGACAAACATGTCCGCGTCCCAATTGATGACTCGCAAGCGCTGCCGCCAGCAACAAGAGCGGCGGCGCGCCGGGCGCTTCGTCGAGCAGAAAACGGGCAAAGGCGCCATCGAGCGTGCGCAGCCAGCCGCGCTCAACCCAACGGCCGAGCGTGCCGAGCATCCGCGCGGACGACTCATATGACGTTGCATGCACAACCATATCGACCTGACCAGCGATTGGTGCCGGCTCATTCGCCCTCCCGTCCTGGCCGGCATCGAGTGGCTCGTCGAACTGCGCGAACAGATCCCCAGTCACGCCGATGCCGTCCTTCGGCCCGCGCGCCGCCGTGGTACGCCGCTTCGTCATGCTGCGCCCTCCAGCATGCCGCGATGCGCGAACAACGCATCGAGTCGCTCGATCAGTTCGCGCGGCGGGCGTTCGCAATGCAGGCCCTGACTCGGCGAGTGGCCGCCGCGCAGGAACAGGTAGACCGCGCCGCCCACGTGGCGATCGTAATCGTACTCGGGCAGGCGCGATTTGAGCAGGCGGTGGAGCGCGAACAGGTACAGCACGTATTGCAATTCATAGCGCGAGTGGAGAATTTGCGAGCGCATTCTTGCAGGCGTATAGGAAGCGTCGTCGGGGCCGAGCCAGTTCGACTTGTAATCGGCCACGTAATAGCGGCCCTCGTGGATGAACACGAGGTCGATGAAACCCTTGAGCATGCCATTCAGCCGCGCCGCATCGAGTGGCGGACGGGCCGCGCCATCCAATGTCATTGCCGTGACGAGCGCATCGAGTTCCTGCGTGTCCACCTTGTGCACGGCGACCCAAAACTCCATTTCGGCCATATACGACGGCTTGTCGAGCGACGAAAGCTCGACGGGCGACACGGCCTCGCCGCCGATCGGCGGCAAATGCAAAGGCATGCTGATGAATTCCAGCATCCACAGCGTGAGCGTGTCGATCCAGCGATCCCAGCCGCGCACGCTGCAACGGCGCGCGATCATGTCGCGCAAACGCGCAGTGTCGCGGTCTTGCGCGATTTCCGCGAACCCCTCGTTTGCGACCCACTCCATCAGTTCATGCAGGAAGCTGCCTGCATCCGCGCCGCGCTCGAAACCGTGCATCGGCGCGATTGCGGCGGACTCGGGCACGACAAGCTCCGCATCTTCGTCAACGGGCGCGCTTGCGCCCAGCAGTTCGAGGAACACGTCTTCGCCACGCGTATCGGGGGCCGTGCGCGCATCCTCTTCCGCGCGCGCCGCGTAGGCATCCTGCGCGCCCTCCACCGTCTTCAGGCTCGAATAGCTCGCGATCCACCACGGCATGCGCGCGCGCCGCGGGAACACGCGAGCTTGTCCGCGCGCCTCGTCCGGCGCTTGCAAGGCGAATATTTCGTTGCCTGGCTTCGGTGCCTGCGTCACGGCAATGTCGGCGCACGATCCACGCAATGTCTCGAGCAGCGTCTCGCTCTGGTCCACCGGCAACGTCGCCCCGCCCCCGACGAGGTAGCCGAACGCGCTCGCCTCCACGCTTTGCACAGGTGCATAGCCGATCCACGTCGCGTAACGCGCGCGCGTGAGCGCGACGTACAGCTTGCGCAGGTCCTCGCCAAGCCGCTCACGGTCGGCCTGCACGAGCACGTGCGGGTCCGCTTCGAGCGTGACATGGAGATCGCCGTTCTCGTCGTGCCATTTGAGCGGCACGTCGTCGTCCTTCACGGCGCGATGGGCGCACGCGAAGGGCAAAAACACGAGCGGGTATTCAAGCCCCTTCGACTTGTGTATCGTCACCACCTGCACGAGCCCCGCATCGCTTTCGAGGCGCAGTTGGCGGGTGTCGCCTGCGCCGCCCGCGCTTTCGTCCTCGCGCTGCTCGTCGAGATAGCGAATCAGCGCATGCTCGCCGTCGAGTTGCGTGCTGGCCTGCTGGAGCAGTTCGGCCAGATGCAGCAGATTTGTGAGCGCGCGTTCGCCGTTGAGACCCGAGGCCGCACTCTGCCCGAGCAAACGCTGCGGCACATGAAAGTCGTTGAGCAAACGCCGCAGCATCGGCAGCACGCCCTTCTTGCGCCACACCTCGCGATAGCCGCGGAACTGCAGCACGCGCGCCTCCCAGGCGATTTCGTCGCGACCGAGCGCATCGAGCTCGCCCCACGCGAGGCCCAGCGTTGCCGTTGCAAGCGCGCTGCGCACGAGGCGGCCGTCGTCGGGTTCCGCGCAAGCGCCCAGCCAGTAGCGCAACTCCTCCGCCTGCGGCGTCTGGTAAACGGAATCGCGATCGGACAGATAAACGCTGCGCACGCCACGCTGCGCAAGCGCCTCACGAATGGCCCGCGCCTCATCGCGATTGTTCACGAGCACGGCCATATCGGCCGGCCGCAAGGGCTTCATGCCATGTTCACCATCGAAGCCCGCTGCCTGCGTCTGCCCCAGATTCAGCAGCCGCACTATTTCGCTCGCGCAACTCGCAGCCATGCTGGCGAAATATGCAGTCTTGCTCAACGGTTTGCCGTCTTCCGTGGCGGGCAGCCACCATATATTGAGCGCCGCGAGTGCGCGGTCGTCCGCAACCAGTTCGTCGGCGCGGCCATGCGCGTCCGCCGCGACAAACGGCAACGCGTTCGTCTTGCCTTGCCCGCCGCGAAACAAAAACGCACCACTGCCTTCCGGTCGCGACTCCGCGGCTTCGAAGCAACGATTAACCGCATCGACCATCGCTCGCGTGGAGCGGAAATTTTTCTTCAGCGTATAAAGACGCCCCGTGCACGCGCGCCGCGCACGCAGATAGGTATAAATGTCGGCGCCGCGAAACGCATAGATCGCTTGCTTGGGATCGCCGATCAAGACGATTGCCGTCTCGCTGCGATTCGCTTCGATGTCGTAGATGGAATCGAAGATCCGATACTGCACTGGATCCGTGTCCTGAAACTCGTCGATCAGTGCAACCGGATATTGCTTGCGAATGATCTCGGCAAGACGCGGTCCGTTGGGGTTCTTCAACGCAGCAAGCAAACGCGTGAGCAAGTCGTCGAAACCCATTTGCGAGCGGCGGGCTACCTCCTGCTCGAAGCGCTGCGCGATCCAGCGCGCGGCGTGGCACAGAATGGGCAGCTTCGCCTCGGGGCGCGCGGCGAGCGCTTCGCGCAACGTCTCCATCGCGGAGAAACACGCGTGAGCGGGCGGCTCGCCGTCCTTCCAGATTTCGGCAAGCCCGGCTGGCGTGAGACGAGTCCACACTGCCGCGTCGTCCTTGAAGCCGGGATGCGTGCCCAACGGATCGTTTGCCCATTCGCGCAGCTTGTCGAACCACATTTCGCTGTGCCGCGTATTCAGCTTCTTCGCGTCGAACTGCTTCTTTGCGCGCGCGGCGGCGATCAGCGCCTGCGCTTCGTCGACGCCGGCCCGCCATGGTTCCTTGAGCGCTTCGAGCGCCTGCTGGGCCCGCTCGCGGGCATCGCGCAATGCCACCTCGGGCGCCGGCGCCTCGGGCAGCAGCTCCGTGTGCGCAAGCAAGCCGCGAATCGCGCCATGCAAGTCATCGGGGCTCGCGAACCATGCGCGCACTTCTCCAGCGCTCTGTGCATCGAGCGCAGCCATAAAGGTGCGCCAATAGTCTCGCACCACCTCGGCACGCAATTCGGCCTGGTCGGTTTCCAGCGTCTGCGAGAAGAGGCTGTCGCTGTCGAACGCATGCTCACTGAGCATGCGATTGCACCAGCCGTGGATCGTCGAAACGGCGGCCTCGTCCATCCATTCGGCGGCAAGCTGCAAGCGTCGGGCGCATGCGGGCCACTGCTCTGGCGCGTACTCTTCCCGCAGATCATGCAACAGATCAGCACCGGGCGAACACCGCGCCATGTCTTCGGGCAGCGCGCGAAAATACTCGGCCGCTTCGATCAACCGCGCGCGAATGCGCTCGCGCAGTTCCTTCGTGGCGGCATCCGTGAAGGTCACCACGAGAATCTCGGGTGGCGTCAAAGGGCGCATCCCCTCGGGCGCGCTCATCGCTTCGTCCTGCTCGACGTCCGCGTCTTGCCCGCCATGGCCGAGCACGAGCCGCACGTACAGCATCGCAATCGTGAACGTCTTGCCGGTGCCCGCGCTCGCCTCGATCAGGCGGCTGCCATGAAGCGGGAAGCGCAACGGCTCCAGCACGTCGGCGACCATGTCGTCCGGCGGGGTCGTGTGCGGGGTCATTCGGCTTCTCCAGCGGTATCGGCAACATTCGGCGCGACGCGCCCCGGCTTCGATGAAGCAAGCGGAGCGCGCTGTATCGGCAGCAACAATGACGTTGCCAGCGCAGCGAATTCTCCGCCATCCACCAGCCGGTCGAAATCGGCAAACGCCCTGCGCAAATAGGGATTGGTATCGCGCTCGCCCGCCAGGCGCGCCGCACCCTCATACGCCGTGCGCGCAGCGTCCCACGCTTGCGGCGGCACCATCGAGGACGCCGGATCGAAATCCGCCGGCAGCTTGCGCAGCCAGGCAAACGCGGTCTTCACGGCAAGCGGCAATGGCCTGCGCCCACCTTCGTCCCACGCTGCAAGCAACGCGAGCAGCCACGGGCGCGCGATTTCCGGCGCGACGGGCGCGAACTCCACCATGCCCACCTTGCTCACGATCACCGTGGTCACGGCACCCGCCGCAAGTTGCGCGGCGATATGCGCGACCCAATAGGCGACGAGACGATCACCGCGATACTTGTTGTCCTTCACCAGCGTGCCGGCATCGAGAATGACGCGCCCCAGTGCGCCGCCTTCGCCTTCGCGCACGTCGTCGATCCAGTCCTGAAGCACTAACGCGCGGCCATCGATCTGCGCATCGAGACGAATTTCGTATTGGCGCGCGAGCGGCGTGCTCCAGCGCGCAAGCGCCTTGCGCCACGCGTCGAACAGGTCCTGTATCGGCGCGAGCAGTTCCTCGCCGATAACTTCGCCAAAGCCGCCAGCCGCCAAATCACCGCTGCGATGCATGCGATCGAGCCGCGCGCGCGCCACGGCATCGAGATTCTCCTCGCCGCGCTCCATGGCCGTCATCTGCGCGCGAATCAATTCGCCCTGCAATTGCCACGCCTGCAAGGCATCCACTTCGAAGGGCTCGTGGTTCTCGCTCGCCTCGTCCTGCATTTCGAGCCCTACGCGCAGGCGTTGACGAAAGAAGCTGCGCACCGGATCGCGCAGGAATTCGCCGAGTTCGCGCACGGAAAGCGGCTCGTCGCGCTCGGACGGGGGCAATGGCGCATCCGCTTGCGCCGCACCGGCCAGCGGCGCGGGGCGGCTCCATTCATGCGCGTAGGTGTAGAGCGTTGCGCCGTTCTGGTCGGCAGGAAAATAGTCCGCGCTGAATGGCTGCAAACGATGCTCGATCGTCAGCGCATCGAGCAACGCCTGCGGTGCGCGATGCGCATCGTTCTCGTCGTGTTCGAGGCGCCAGCCGGTCTTCAGATGGTCGCGCAACTGGCCGACGAGCACCGAGGGCGGACGCGGCGTGTTATCGGTCACGCTGCGGCCCACCCACGAAATATGCAGATGATCGCGCGCGGAAAGCAGCGCTTCGAGAAACAGATAACGGTCGTCTTCGCGGCGCGAGCGGTCTCCGGGCCGATAGTCGCGCCGCATCAGATCGAAATCGAGCGGCGTGCGGCTGCGCGGATAGTCGCCGTCGTTCATGCCGAGCAGACAGACGTGACGAAACGGAATCGCACGCATCGGCATAAGCGTCGCGAACGTCACCGCGCCCGCGAAAAAGCGCTGCGCAAGGCCGCCGCCGTCGAGTTGCCCGAGCCAGTTCTCCGCTACGATCGCGAGCGGCAGCGCATTCGCAAGCGCCGCCTCGCTGCACGCTTCGCGCCACGTTTCCAGGGCGTTGTCGAGGCGTTCGAGCGTATAGGCGTCCTCGCCTTCGCCCGCCGCAAAGAACGTCGTCTTCAATTCGCGCAGGCGCTCGCACCAGACGTTCACGGTGGCCGGCTCGCGCAGCGTACGCCACGCGTGATCGAGTGCATCGACAAGACGCGTGAGTGGCCCGAGCAGCGCGGCGTCGAGCCCGCCGATTTCCGCATACGGCTCGATGCCGCGCCACGTGCCCGAGCGATCGCCCGCCGCATAGCCGAGCAGCATGCGCCGCAGCCCGAAGGCCCAGCTATTGGGCGCGCTCGCGTCTTCGCCCTGCGGCAAGCCGAGGCTCGCGCGCTGCTCGCCATGCAGGCCCCAACGGATGTTCGCGCCATCGATCCAGTTGCGCAGCGTGGGCACGTCCTCGGCGTCGATGTCGAAGCGCGCACGCACGGCCGGCACTTCGAGCAGGTCGAGCACGTCGCTGACCGTCACGCGCGCGTGCGGCAGCGAAAGCAGCATCTCCAGTGCGCCGATCAGCGGGTCGAACGCACGCTGCGCGCGGTCCGCGATGCTGAAGGGGATATAGCGCGGGTCGTCGCTATCGACGAGCCCGAACACGGCCTGAATATGCGGCGTGTAAACCTCGATATCGGGCACCATGACGATCACGTCGCGCGGCCGCAAAGCGGGGTCCTCCGCAAACGCCGCAAGCAGCCGGTCGTGCAGGATTTCTACTTCGCGCTGGGCGCTGTGCGCGACATGGAAACGAATCGATTCGTCAACTTGCGGATCGACGGCGGGCCAGTGTTCGCGCGTCTCCGCCAGCGGCCGCAGATCGCGTATGTCGTCCTGCAATTGCTGAAGCAACGTGTGCGCGTCGCCGCCGTCGAACAAGTCGATGCGCTGGCCGATGCGCGTGAAATGCGGCGCGTAGGTCTCGCGCGCTTCGTCGCTGTCGTATTCGTCGAGCATGCCGATGAAGTCGCGCCCCTGCTTGCCCCACGCCGCCAGCAAGGGCTGCGCGTGCAGATGCAGTTGCGACTCGTCGAGCGCCACGGGCGTGCCCGCACGACGGCGCTGGCGCGCGTGCCGCGCGCGCAGCAGATCCTGGTCGGCGACGATATCGGCCCAGTAATGCATACACGGGTTGTGCACGCACAGCAGCACCTGACTCCAGCGCGCGAGCGCCGCGAGCACTTCGAGCGACTGGCGCGGCAGGCTCGAAATGCCGAACACGACGAGGCGGCGCGGCAGCCCGCGCGGGCGCCCATCGCCCTCCTGCCACGCCTGCGCGCGCTGCATGAACAGCTCGTGCACGGCGGCGCGGCCCGTGAGCGCCGCCGCGCTGCCTTGCGGCGCATTCGCGCTCACGTCGTCGAGCAGCGCGCGCCAGAGCGCAGCCTGCCAGCGCGCCTCGTCAGTCAGCGGAATGCGGTTGTTGCGCGCGTCGATCACCACATCGTCGTGCGCGGCCCATGCGGCGAGCCAGTCGGCGCGATAAACCTGGTACTGGTCGAACAGATCGGCCACGCGCTGCGCGAGCTGGAAGCACTTGCGCTGCTCTTCGTCGCTCGCCATGAAACGTTTGAGCGGTTCATAGCCGGGCGTATCGAGCAACGCGGGCAACATACGCATGAGGCGCCAGACGAGGCGCGACTTGTCGAACGGCGAAACCGGCGGTACCGCGTCCTCGCCCAGCACGGCGCGGTAGACCGCCCAGAGAAAGCGCGACGGCAGCGACATTTCGAGCGCGGCCGCAATGCCGCAGCCACCGTCCTCGGGATCGGCCGCAAAGGCGAGCTTGAGCCATTGCGCAATGCCGTTGCTCTGCACCAGCAGCATTTCCTTTTCGAGCGGTGCGATCGGGTGCTGGCTGATCCATTGCACGATCAGGTCGCGAAGCCGCTCCGGCTCGTTGCCGTGGACGAGCATCAGCCCAGCGGGCAATTCGCGCGCGCTCAAACGCGGCCTCCGTGAGCCGTGGAGGAAATTGCAGCAGGAGACGAGCAGGGTCCGGGGCGGAGTCGAAGCGTGAGAAGCGTGAAAAATGCGGCCATGTCGCCTGGTGGTGTTTGTTGCCGATAAGAAACACTGTGCAGGCCGGCTCTGTGAGCCGGCCCGAGGCAACATGTTACGACATTGGCATTTCAGTCGAAGCGCGCAATGCCAGCGGTTATGCCAGCGCCGCCGCCGCGAACTTGCCGAGGTCCGTGGCCGGATCGCGCAGCGCGCCCACGTCGAGCCGCTTGCCCGAACCCACGAGCTTCTTGCCGAACAGGAAATCCGGCATCGAGCTCACCGCGTCGACCGCCAGCAGCGCGCCGTTTTTCAGGTAGTAGACCGCGAAGCGGCGCGCTGCCGGGTCGCCGCGCACGACCGTCTCGTCATAGCCTTCGTTCAGGCCCACGGTCTGGAGCTTGAGGTCGTACTGATCGGACCAGAACCACGGCGCATCGCACGTGGGACGCGCCTTTCCGACGATGGCCGATGCGGCGAGCTTCGCCTGCTCGACCGCGTTGTGGACGCTCTCGAGACGCCCCGTGCGGCTGTAGTGTGCGAGCGGCCGGCTCGCGCAGTCGCCAACGGCGAACACGTCGGCGTCGGAGCTGCGCGCATCTTCATCGACCTGAATGCCGTTCACGCACGCAATGCCCGCCGCCTGCGCCAGCCCGACATTCGGCGTAATGCCGATGCCGATCAACGCGAGCGTGGCCGGCACGATTTCGCCATCTGCGAGCTTCACGCCCGTAAGCTTGCCCTGTTCGCCCACGAACGCCTCGATCTTCGCGTTCAGGCGCAGATCGACGCCTTGCGCACGATGCTCGTTCTCGTAGAAGGTGGAAACGGTCTCGCCGGTCACGCGCCCGAGTACGCGCGGCGCGGCCTCCAGCACGGTCACCTCGTGTCCGAGCTGGCGCGCCGCGGCGGCGGCCTCGAGACCAATATAGCCCGCGCCGATCACCACGAGCCGCTCGCCGGGCCTGACGCGCTCGCGCAGCACGTCGGCGTCGGCGAGCGAGCGCAGCGCCATGACACCCGCGAGCTCGTGCCCGGGCAGCGTCAACGCACGCGGCGTCGAGCCGGTTGCCAGAATGAGCTTGCTGTATTGCAGCGTCGTGCCGTCGCTGAGCGCGAGTGTGTGGTTCGCGCAGTCGAGCGACTGTGCGCTCGCGCCGAGCTTCAGCTCGATGCGCTGGTCGTCATAAAACTGGCGCGGCTTGAGCCAAAGCCGCTCGAGCTCCGTTTCGCCCTTCAGGTAGGCCTTGCTCAGGGGTGGGCGATGATACGGCGGCACCGGCTCTTCGCCCACCAGCACGACGCGTCCCTCGAAACCATACTGCCGCAGCAGCGCTGCCGCGTTGCCGCCCGCATGCCCTGCCCCGACGATCACTACCGTATTGCCTGCTTCCCGCATGTCCGCTCCCGTTCGTTGATTCGCCGCGCGCATGGGCCATGCTCATTGAGCACGGCGCCTTGCCAATCCGGGCTTGCGCCGCACACGGCCTGCGCGCCGGGACCGGAATCATCTCACGTCCGCGCGTCGAACGGCAAAGCCCCGTTCGCGCCGGCCCAACCACCAGCCGGCCCGCGCGGCTGCCACCCATCAGTCGAACGCACGATCGTTAGGTGCCGCGTAGAGCGCGCGCAGCATGTCGCTCATCGGAAACCCGAAGTTCACGCCCTTGGGCGGCACCGGCTGGTTGAACCACTTGGCGTAGAGCGCATCGATCTCGCCGCTTTTCATGAGTGCGCTCATCGTGTCGTTCACGAGCTGCTGGAAAGCCGGATCGCCGTTGCGCAGCATGAATGCATAGGCTTCCCAGGATTGCGGCGTGCCGACGATCATCCAGTCAGATGGATGCGCGGTCAACGATCTCGTGCCCGCGAGCAGCACGTCGTCCATCATGTATGCGACCGCGCGGCCCGATTCGAGTATCGCGCGCCCTTCCCCGTAATCCTTCGCGCTGATCACCCGCATGTTCATATGCTTCTCGAGATTCATGCGGCGCAGGATGCGCTCGGATGTCGTGCCCTGATTGGTGAGCACGGTCTTGCCGGCGAGGTCCGGGAAATCGCGAATGCCAGAATTCTTGTGCGTCAGGAGTCGCGTGCTGGCGACGAAGAACGTATCGGAAAACGTCACCTGACTGTGGCGCGCCCGGAGATTGGTGGTGACGCCGCATTCGAGATCGACGGTACCGTTTTGCACGAGCGGAATGCGGTTCTGCGAAGTGACGGGAATGAAGCGCACCGCCAGATTCGGGCGATGTGTCCTGGCCTTCACGGCGTCGATGACACGGTTGCAGATGTCCTGCGAAAAACCGGTCACGTTGCCGTTCTCATCCACATACGAGAACGGCACGGAAGTCTCGCGATAGCCGATCGCCATCGCATTCGCCGCCTGGATTTTTTCGAGCGTGGGCTGCGCCACCTGGGCGCGAGCGGCTTGCGCCAGCAACAGCGGCAAAACGAGCGTTGCTGCACCGGCCAGACCGACGCACCACGCCGCCCCCCGCCATTGCGCCACACGCTTGAGCCGGTTCATGACTCGCTCCCCCATTGCCGATGTCCGTTCCAATGCGGTTTCGATGATAAACGAAGTGAAGCGCGGGGCACGGCGTGCGCGAGCCACATGTCCCGCTCCGGGTTCAGCCGTTGACGATCTCTTTCGGCTGCAGCAGCGAAAGCGCTGCGCCGAGGACCATGGCCGCCACCACGCAGTACATGCCCGCGTTGGTGCTATGCGTGACGTCCTTCATCCAGCCGATGATCGTCGGGCTCACGAAGCCCGCGAGATTGCCAATCGAATTGATCATGCCGATGGCCGCCGCAGCCGAGCCGCCCGCGAGTATCGCGCTCGGCCAGGTCCAGAACACCGGCATGGTCGCGAGCATGCCGGCAGCGCCAACCGACAGCGCGAGCATCGCAAGCGGCACGTTATGGCCGAACACGGTGCTGAAGTAAAGCCCGAGCGCGGACGCAAGCGAGGCGACCGCGAAATGCCAGCGGCGTTCGCCGTGACGGTCCGCGCTTTTGGCCACCCACAGCATGCTGACGACGGCGCACGCGTAGGGAATGGCGGTCAGCAAGCCCACGTCGAGCGCGTCCTTCACGCCGCTCGCCTTGATGAGCGTGGGCAAATAGAAGCTGATGCCGTAGAGGCCCATCATGCAGCAGAAATAAATCACCGACATGAGCCACACGCGGCCATTGCCGAACACCGAGGCAATCGACGCATGGCCCTTGCCCGCCTGGTCACGCTCGATGTTTTCCTCCAGCACGGCGCGCTCTTCATTCGACAGCCACTTCGCCGCACGAATGCTGTTGGGCAAATAGAACAGCGTGATCACGCCCAGCACGAGCGAAGGCAGCGCTTCGATGAAAAACAGCCATTGCCAGCTCGCCCAGCCGCCCTTGCCGTCGAAGGCCGCGAGAATCCACCCGGAAAGCGGGCCGCCGAACACGCCGGCAACCGGAATGCCGATCATGAAGAGCGCGTTCATACGGCTGCGCCGCGCGGCGGGAAACCAGTAGGTGAGATAGAGCACGATGCCGGGGAAGAAGCCGGCTTCGGCCACGCCCAGCAGGAAGCGCACGATATAGAACTGGGTGGGCGTCTTCACGAGCAGCGAAGCCGCCGAGATGACCGCCCACGTGAGCATGATGCGCGCGATCCACCTGCGCGCTCCCACGCGGTGCATGAGGATATTGCTAGGGACCTCGAAGAAGAAATAGCCGATGAAAAAGATGCCAGCACCGAGACCGTAAACAGTCTCGCTGAATTGCAGGTCGCTCAGCATCTGCAGTTTGGCAAAGCCGACGTTGACGCGATCCAGATAAGCCGCAACGTAGCAAAGAAACAGAAAAGGCAACAGGCGCAGGGTGGCTTTCGCATAGGCCCGTGCTTCGATATTTTGTCGTTCGGCGCTCGCAAGGCCGCTGGTCGTCGCGCTGGTCGTTGTATTCATGGTCTCCACCTCATGGGTCTGGCGTGCTGGGGCGGTTCACACTCGTTCAAGCGGCACAGGCCAAAACGCTGCCCAAGGCGGGCCGACAAAAATCGGGCCTTATGCCGGTGGCCTTATGCCGGGCGTTTCCGGCTCGAATGTTATCGGTCACGCCCTCCGCCATGCAACACCCGCAAGGCGCATAATCGTAGCGGCGCGCAATCGGCACTGTCAACTTTATGTAAGCGTGACGAATCTGCGGTCGGGCCAGGCACCTGGCTAGAATCGTCAGTGAGTTTCCTATCGGACACATTGCATGGAGGAGCCATGACTCATGCCGCCTCGCCTCGTCGCCCGCGCGTCTATCTCGCCGGCTTCGACGTGTTTCGCACGGATGCGCTCGCGTATGGCGCCCATCTGGTCGCCACCTGCGGCGAATTCGGCTTCGAAGGCCTGTACCCGCTCGACGTTCACGTGCCCGAAAACCTCGACGGCCCGCGACAGGCCGCGTGGATTTATCGCGCCAATATCGACGCGATCCGCAGCGCGGACATCGTGATGGCGAATGTCAACGACTTTCGCGGCCCGGGCGAACCCGACTCTGGCACCGCATTCGAGATTGGCTTTGCCGCCGCTCTTGGCAAGGAAATCTGGGCCTACACAGCCGACACCGGCACGCTGATCGAGCGCGTGCCTTCGCAACCGGGCGCACAGGGCCGGCTATGCGAGCGCGGCTTTCTCATCGAGGATTTCGGCCTGTCGAAGAACCTCATGATCGCGTGCGCGGCGCGCATCGTGCAGGGCGATGCGCGCGCATGCCTCTCGGCCATGGCGCGGGGGCGCGTGGACTAACCGCACGCCCCCGGCATCGCCGGTCAGTGGTGCATGGCGCTCATCGTGCTCATGCGCTGCAGCGCACGAATGCGCGCGATCGCCGGCTGGTCTGCCACCGCGCCCTGATAGAGCTTCGCAAGGTCGGCCTTGAGCGCCGTGCGTGAAGCGCCGTCGAGATACACCATGTGTCCCGAGGGATAAAACCGCGCGCTCAGGTTGTCGCGCACCTTCTGGTCCACTAGCGGCATCTTCTGCAGATCGATCACGGTCTGGTAGAACGGCGTGACAAAATCGTAATAACCATTCGCGGACAGCACGCGCAAATCCGGATTCAGCGCCATTACCGCAGCCAGATCGCCCGCCGTGTAGAGCACGATGTTGCCCTGTGCATCGACGCCCTTTTGCGCGCCCGTCGGGTCGATATGGCCGAAGTTCCAGTTCTTGAACGCCTGGTCGTTGAGGTCCGTGAACGACGAGTTGGTGCGGAACTTGAGCGTCTCGTTCAGATAGCTGTTCCACATGGCCGTGTACACGCCGCTCACCGCTGTCATGGTGGGGTCGTTGCCGCCCGCATTCGGGTCGATGTTGCCCGCAATGCCCGTGTCGATCGCGGTCACGCGGCCGTCGTACGCGCCGAGCGCCACGCCCTTGTCCTTGAGCAGCGTGGTGAGAAACAGCGAGTTGCCACGGCTGTCATAGGCGGCGATATCGAGATTCCATGCTTCGAGCGTCTGCGTATCGATGCCCGTGAATTGCGAAAGTTTCTTGAGCGCGGCAGGAATCGCCCGATTTTTCGGATCGGGGAAATGCTCCAGCGCCACGCGATAGTCCGTGCGTGCGAACTGCGCGACCTGTGCCACGAACGTCTGCAAGTCCCTGGGCGCGGGCTTCACGTCCAGCCGCTTGTGATACCACGCGTCGGCCGCCGCCGTGGGCAGCGCGCCGACCGGATTGCCGCTTTGCGTGTAGTCCAGAATCGAGGACTGCAAGGTGATGCCGTTCAGATCCACGCCGTCCTCGTGAAGCCGATACGCGAGCACGCAACTGCGCGCCGTGCCATACGATTCTCCGAAAAGAAACTTCGGGGAATTCCAGCGGTCGTTCGCGCTCAGGTAGCGCTTGATGAACTGCTTGAGCGAGTCGGCGTCCTGGTCCACGCCCCAGAAGTCGCGGTTGTGATGCGGCGCGATGGCCGCCGAGTAGCCCGTCCCCACCGGATTGATGAACACCAGATCGCTCTTGTCGAGCAGGCTGTCGGGGTTGTCTTCGAGCGTGTACGGCGCGGGCGGCGTGAAGCCCGGCATGGAAGTCTTGATGCGCTTGGGCGCGAACGAGCCGAGCAGCACGAATACCGAGGAAGAACCCGGGCCGCCGTTATAAAAGAACGTTACGGCGCGGTCCTGCGCCTGCACGCCGTCCTTCGTGAACGCCACGTAGAAAATCTTCGCGTTGGGCTGCGAGCTGCTCGGGTCGACCGTGACGAGATGGCCCGCGGTTGCGGTATAGGCAATCGCCTCGCCGCCGATCTGAATTGCATGATGCGTGACCGCGGCGCTCTCGGTCATGTCGGTCACGAAGTCGTCTGGACCGTTGCCGTAGGCAGTGGGATCGAAACACGGCTGGTCGTTCGGGCTGCGGTGCTTGCCGTTGCCGCCTTTGTTTTTTTTACCGCTTGCCGTCTTGCTTTTACCGCCGTTGGACTGAGCTTCGTCGTTCATATCGTCTCCTTGCCCGTGGTACGCCGATGCTACGCCGAGCCGAGCGCGGCCGCCACCCGTGTGCCCACGGGCGTGCCCAGCCCCGTGCATGCGTCCCAGCCAGGCCGCGCCGAGTAGTCGCCGTTGCTGCCGCTCGTGATGTCGTTGAACGCGCCAGGCTGCGCATAGAGCTTCGCGTTGATGAAGCCAGCCGCCTTGCCGCCGCCCGCGCTGTTACCCGCATTGATGCGCGCGATGAGCGCGGCCCAGAGCGGCGCGACGGCGCTCGTGCCGCCCACCACGGTATTCGTGCCGCCGATGCGCACCTCGTAGCCGGTGGAAGGATCGGCGTCGGCGGCCACGTCGGGCACGCCGCGCTGCGCGAGCGCGCGAGTCGCGCCGCCACCGCGCGAAACTGTCAAGCCCTTCTGCCACGCCGGCAGCGCGAAGGCCGCGCTCACGCCGCCGCCGGTCGCGCCGTTCGTACCGGTGCCCCACACCGTCTCGCGCGTGATCTGGCCATTCGCGGCAGTGAGGTGCGTGCCGCCGCAGCCGAGCGCATACGGACTGGACGCGGGAAAGTCGACATGGTCGGCGCCATCTGCCACGCCGTCCGAGGAGCCGCTGTCGCCCGACGCGCAGCATACCGTCACGCCCAGCGCCACGGCCGTTTGCAGCGCATCGTTGAGCGCGCCCAAGGTCTGCTGCGACCATACCGATTCGGGCGCGCCCCAACTGATCGAAATGACCGATGCCTTGCGCTGGCTGTCGTGCAGGGCCGCGCTTACGGCATCGACGAAACCGGCTTCACTGTTCGGCGCGAAGTAGACGGCAATCAGCGCCCCTGGCGCAAGCGCGCCGGCGATCTCCACGTCGAGCGTGACCTCGGCATCGGGTCCATTGGGGTCGCCGCTCGGCGCATTGGTGGCCTGATCCACCGACACGGCCTCCACGCGCGGCGGCGTCACACCCAGCGCGCCGAAATAGGCGTCGAGATCGGATTGCGCATAGCCGCCGCCCATCTCGATCAGCGCGATGCATTGGCCCTTGCCGTTGCCGGGCGGAAAATCGTAGAGCTCAGCGAGTTGCAGCGGCGTGAACGAACGACTCACCGCGCGCGCGGCGCGGATCGGCGCATGCACGGCGCCATTGTCCGGTTGCAAGGCCTTCTCGGGGTTCGTCGCGGGCGGTTGGGAATCGATGCGAAAATGCGGCTGCACCTTGGCACGGCTGTCGAGACCGACCACGGCCGTGACCACCCCATGCAGGTCTTCGGGAAGATGCACTGGGCCGGTGGGCTGGCGAAAGTGCTGCTTGAGCGTGCCGACCTGATGCTCGAAGCGCTGCAAGTCCACGCCGAACGCCGCGTTGTACTGCTGCACAGTCCCGGAGAGCACGACGCGACGCGTATCGCGATCGGCCTTCACGACCGCGAGGCCATGCGTCTTTGCGAATGCCTCCACGCGCGCGACGTCGGCGGCATCGGCGCTGAAGCGCTGCTCGTATTGCTCGCGGGAAATCGGCTGCGCGCCGGGCGCACCCGTCGCGATCCGTTCGACCAGCTCGCGAAATGCACGCTCGGACTGGCGACGCACGATCACAACGACGTTGAAATGCTCCGTGGGATCACACGCACCCATGCATTGCGCGCCGGCGGGCACCGGATGTTCACTGCCTGCGCCGGAATCTGATACGGGATGCCTGGTCATGGACGGATCTCCTCGATGAACACGTAACCGTTCGCGTTCGGACACGCAATCGATTATGCGAGTTCCACGCGCGGCGTGCATCGCCGACATCCATGCCATGGTTACCGATGCATCGAGCATCCTTTGCAGCGCGTCGAGCGCACATGCGGCACGCATGGGAAAGCACGCCGTCAAGCATGCCGCGTGCCCATCACTCGGGATTGGCTAGCCTTGACCAGACCATGCTCTTCAAATCGAATTTTATTAGCCTTCCTTACCGTCCAGGCGAGGACTCCAAAGCCAGCCAGCGTAGCGCCCGCAATACACGGCAAATGCGGCGATCCAGCAAGCACCCGAAACTTCGATCGCCAGCAGCATCTGCTGCGGCCAAAGCGCCGGAACCAGCACGCGCAGGATCGCGGCAAGCACGAGCAAGCCGTAACAAACGTGCTCGGCGTGTCCCGCTTTCAGCGGCCGGCCCGTATGGCCGCGCGCGGTGCGCGTGATCATCGCCACGATGGCGCAACCGACTGCGCCCACCGTGAACGCATGAATCGCTAGCGAATGACCGACCAGGCCCAGCGCCGCGAGCGCGAGCATCGCAAAGCCAAGCGGTATCCACGCGTAGGCGATATGCAGGATGGCAAGAATGGGACGATTGCCGACGCGCCACGAACGCCAGCCCAAAATGCGCGCGCCTTGCGCACACGCGGCGAGCGCGGCGGCGATAGCAATGGCAGGATCCGGCGCGCCGAACCCATCGAGCACGAACGCGAGCGCGGTCAACGGCAGCACGGCCGCTTCGACAAAACGCCAGCGGCGCAACGCATAACCGGGAACGGCGTTTACGGTAAAGGACGGAATGATGCGCCCGCCGATGATCGTGACGAACATCACGAGCAAGCCGACCGCGATATACGCGCCATGCAGGGCCCAGTCGGGGCGCCCCAGGATTGCGGCGAGATGAAAGACCAGGTTGGTCAGCGCAAGCAACCCCAACGCAACGGGCAGGAAGATGTTGTGGCGGTTTTTCGCATGCACGAGCACGCGCAGCAACACGAGTGCGCAAATCGGCAAGAACGCCACGTCGACGGCCATGGCGACCGCCAGCGGAGCATACCCCACCGCCAGGCGCCCGGCGAGCCACAACAGCCACAACGCCGCGAGCGACTTGCCCTGTGCGGGCGTAATGGCGGTCCATGCGCGCACCGCGGTCAGCAGAAAACCGGCGACGATCGCGGCGGCGAAGCCGAAGATCATTTCATGGACATGCCAAAGCATGCCCGGTAAATACGGATGCAAACCCGGCAGCGGATGCCCGCCGAGTTCGGCCAGCCAGACCAGCATGGCCGCCGTCCCGAACAGCGCGCCGCCCAGATAGAACGGACGAAAACCGAGCGCCCACAATGCAAAGCCACGCGGCGCACGCGCGGGCGGCCCACCAATCCGGTACAGATCCATGTTCGCTCTCCGGCTAAAAGATGTATTTTATTTACATCTTATATGCGCCGGAGCGTTCGTGCTGATGCGACATTTCCTCGCAGCGGACCGGAAAGCGTGATAACTCGTACAAATATGCGCAAAAAGCACGCTGCATTCCAACGTGCGCAGCGTGCCTTTTAAGGATAGCTAACGTTCAGCTACAGGTGACTCAGGCGGCTGCAGCCAATGCCTGCGGCAGATGGTTCTGCAAATAGGCTTCGAACTCGTCCTTCACCTCGGGGTGGCGCAGCGCGAATTCAACCGTGGCCTTCAGGTAGCCGATCTTGCTGCCGCAGTCGAAACGCGTGCCCATGTAGCGATACGCGAGCACCTGCTCTTCCGTGAGGAGCGATTGCAGCGCATCGGTGAGCTGGAGCTCACCGCCCGCGCCCGGCTTGAGCGAACGCAGGTGATTGAAGATCGTCGGCATCAGCACATAGCGGCCGACCACGCCCAGATTCGACGGCGCGACTTCCGGCGCGGGCTTTTCCACGATGCCCGAAAGCTTGAACACGTCTTCTTCCCACTCGCGGCCATCGACGATGCCGTACGAAGCGCTGTTTTCACGCGCGATCGCTTCCACGCCCACGATCGAGCTGTGATAGTGATTGAAGGTGTCGACGAGCTGCTTCATGACCGGCTTGGGGCTGTAAAGCAGGTCGTCGGCGAGAATGACGGCGAACGGCGCGCCGCCCACGAGCTTTTCGGCGCACATGACGGCGTGGCCGAGGCCCAGTGCTTCAGCCTGGCGCACGTAAAAGCAGTCCACGTTGGCCGGCTTGATGCTGCGCACCAGATCGAGCAGCTTCTGCTTGTTGCGCGCTTCGAGTTCGGCTTCGATCTCGTACGACTTGTCGAAATGATCCTCGATCGCGCGCTTGCTGCGGCCGGTCACGAAAATCATTTCGGTGATTCCCGCGGCAATCGCCTCTTCCACCGCGTATTGAATGAGCGGCTTGTCGACGATCGGCAGCATCTCTTTGGGGCTGGCCTTGGTGGCAGGCAAGAAACGCGTACCGAGGCCCGCAACAGGAAATACCGCTTTGGTAACTTTGAGCATGATGTTCATTCCCACTTCGATCGTTTGAGTAACGGTCTCGCAGCAAGGCAAGCCGGCGTCCCCGAGGGTCTATGGGGCAGTTTTTATTTTCAAAAGGGTCGGGTCCGTCCAGCATGAAAAAAATTGGACGAAATTCCGATTGCGAAAGTCAAACAGACTTGCGGAAATTATTGCCTGATTAATTACCATGCAGTCCGGATAATCGGCATGAATTTCCTGACCCGGTTGCCATTATTTCCATCTGCCAGGCAAGCAGATTCAAGCGATTTGCAATCATGGCGCTATATGAGCGACGCAATTCAGATATTGCATGGCCGCGCAGTCTACTCGACTTCGTCCGCGGGCGGCAAGCCGCCCGTTTGCGTGCGCGAACGTCTGATAGGCTCGTTGCGCAGCGCCTCGCGATACGCCGACACCGCGACGAGAATCAACAGCACGGCAATGCCGGCCAGCAAATGCAGGTTCATCGAAATCTCCATCGACCTAAGGCGATCCCCATCAAACTAGCATTTCAAATCACACAAATAAATCGCTTTCGCGTTACAAGGTTTTATTTTTCGATTTCGGCGGAATTGCAGATTTTTTACGCCATTTCAGGTAATTACCCCCGAATACTTTTTGAAAAAATTTCGCATAATTTCCCCCTGCGAGGCCCCTATGATCGCCAGGTAGCCTCCCACTATCACGCACGCCACGCCCCAATGAGCGATCCCGCACTCGAAACCGTCGTACCCCGAGCAACCGCCATGCCCGCCGCCGCGCGGCCAGCAGTGGCCAGCGCCGCCGCGAGCGACCACTTGATCGACGCGCTGCGCGGCTTTGCTGCCCTGCTGGTGGCGTATTTCCATTGCCGCCAGGTCACCTGGATTGGCATGGGCGCGTTCCACCAGACCCACGCGAGCCTGGCGAACCCCGGCACGATCGCCGCGTGGCTCACGCTTCCGGTCGCGTGGGGTTCGGCCGGCGTGCCGATTTTCTTCGTCATCAGCGGCTATTGCATTCACCGCAGCGGCGCGGCGCGCCTGCTGAGGAACCCCGACTTCCGGCTCGACGCCGGGCAATTCTGGCTGCGCCGTTTCGTGCGGATCTATCCCGTGTTGCTCGCCGCGCTCGTGCTCACCTTCGTGGCCGATTCGTTCAGTCTCACGATGACGCCCGTGAGCCACAAGATTCTCGACATCGGGCCGCGCGCGTTCCTCGTCAACCTGTTCTCGCTGCAAGGCGTAGCGGGCCCGACCTACGGCTCGAACGGCGCGCTCTGGACGCTTTCGCTCGAAGTGCAGTTCTACCTGCTCTATCCGCTGCTTTTCGCCGTGCGCCGGCGCGTCGGGCTCAATGCGGTGCTCATCGGCATTGCGGCGATCAACGTGGTTTCGGCGCTCACGCTCGCGCCGCGTGAGATCGTTTTCTTCACGTCGTACTGGTTCTCGTGGATGCTCGGCGCGTGGATTGCCGAAGCGCGTTTGCGCGGTTCGGAGGGCTTTCGCTTTGCCTATGCGGCCTCGGCGCTGTTCGCGGTGGCGGGCTGCGTGGCGTTCCACTTCGGGCAATACGGCGCATTCCAGCTTTGGGCCTGCTCTTTCGCGTGCTACCTCGTGAAAGCGCTTGCGCGGCCGGGCGCGCCGGGCGGCGTGATCATGCAAGTGTTTTCGAAGCTCGGCGCATTCAGCTATTCGCTTTACCTGATTCACCTGCCGCTTTTCGTGCTGCTCGGCTCGCTGCTGTTCCGTTCGGCCCTGCAAACCTCGATCTGGGCTTCGTTCGGCTTCACGCTCGCCGTGCTGCCGGTTGCGTGGGTGTTTTATCGGCTCTTTGAGCTGCCGGCGCTGAATGTTGCTGCGCGCCTGCGCAAACGGGCTGCATGAGGAATGCAGAAAGCACGCTTTAGATCGCGCATAGCCATCTCGTGAATATTGGGCCGCTATGCAAGCGGCCCTTTTTCTTTCACCCACGCCCGGAGCCACACTCAAAAAAATAGCGGGGCCACTTCCATGGCCCCGCTCTCGTCGTCGTTCTTCAACGGCGCTGCAGCGCTTTCGCGAAACCTATCGCGCGCGCGTCACAACCCCATCCAGCACGCGCCCGACCGCCTCCACATACTGCTCCTTACCGAAGCGCTCCCGCGCCACGGCAAGGCCATTTTGCGCAAGCCGCTCGCGCAGCGTCTCGTCATCGCACAGCGCGGAAAGCGTGCGCGCAAGCTCTTGCGCGTCGCCCGGCGTGCAGAGCAAGCCGCTCTTGCCATGCTCGACGATCTCTTTCACGCCGCCATCGCGCGAGGCCACCACGGGCCGCTGCGCGAGCATGCCTTCCACCACGACGCGGCCAAACGGCTCCGGTGTGATCGAGGTATGCGCGATCACGTCCATCGCGCGCATGCAGGCCGCAATGTCGTGCCGGAAGCCCAGGAAGTGAACCCGGCCGGTGAGCCCGCGCGCGGCCACGAATTCGCGCAGTTCCTGCGCATAGGCGTCTTCGCCGAACAGCGGCGCGCCGACCAACACAGCATGTGCGCGCGGCTCGAGCAGCAGCGCTTCGAGCAGCACGTGCTGTCCCTTCCAGCGGGCAAGCCGGCTGAACGCCCCTACCAGAAACGCGTCTTCCGGCAAACCGATCTGCGCGCGCAACTGCGCCTGCGGCACCCGCGCGAGCGCGCGGAACGGCGACTCGTCCACGCCGTTGTGCACGACGTCGATGCGCCGCGAGTCGAAATTCGTGAGCTCCGAAAACACCTGAGCCGAAGCGTGCGAGTTCGCGATAACATGCGCGAGGCCCAGCTTCGCGCAGCCCTTGATGACCGCGCGCTGCACGCGCCCGAAGTGCTCGTCGCTCACGATATCGCGCAGATGCCAGACCACAGGCTTGCGCGCGAGCTTGCCCGCCAGCACGCCGATCACCATCGCGCGCTGTGTGTTGGCGTAGAGCACGTCGACGCCGCGCGCACGCCTGCGCGTCTCGCGCACGAGCGCGGCAATGCCCGCGAGCACGCCGAATTTCGGCATCGCGCCGCCGTCCCGGCGCACGTTGCGCAGCGCGCCGGAGTCGAGCACATCCACGCGCGCGCCAGCGGCGTCGAGCGCCTCGCGAAACGGCCCATCGTTGAACAGCAGCACTTCGATGCGCGCACGCAGCCCCTTCACCACTTCCAGCAGCGAAAGCTCCGCGCCGCCCAGCACGCCGCTCTGGTCGATCGCCAGGACGCGGGGCGCATTCTGAGCCGCGGGGTGTCCGCCTTCGTCATCGTCACCGCCCGAGCTGGACGTATCGGATGGATGTTGCGCATCGGAAACTTTCGGCGCGCCGGCGCGCGGCAGCCCAGCCTCGGCGATAGCCGGCACGGCCCGCGCCACGCGCGCGAAGAATTGCTCGCGGAAATGCGTCGCTGAAAAACGCTCGGCATTCGCGCGGCAATCCTCGGCGCGAAACTGCTTCGGATCGCGCTCGAACGACTCGACGGCCGCAATGATCGACTCGGCGCGCTGCTCCTCGAAGAACAGCCCCGTGGGGCGCGGACCCGAATCGCGCACGGTCTCGAGCGCGCCGCCCTTGCCATAGGCGATCACGGGGGTGCCGCAGGCCTGCGCTTCCACGACCGAGATGCCGAAATCCTCCTCGGCCGCGAATACGAATGCCTTCGCGCGGCGCATGCGATCGTGCAGCACCGAGAACGGCTGATAGCCCATCACCTCGACGTTCGGGCCGGCTTTCGCACGCACCTTCTGCATGTCGGGACCATCGCCGATCACCACGAGGCGCTTGCCCGGCATACGCGAGAACGCCTCCACGATGAGGTCGATTTTCTTGTATGGCACGAGCCGCGACGCGGTCAGATAAAAATCTTCCTTGTGCGTCTCGAGTTCGAACGAATCGACGTCGACGGGCGGATACACCACCTCGGCCTCGCGCTGATACACCTTGTGAATGCGCCGCGCGATGAACGACGAGTTCGCCACGAACTGATCGACCGAATTGGCTGTGCGCACGTCCCAGTTGCGGATGTAGTGAAGAATCACGCGCGCGAGCATCGACTTCGGCCCGCGCGTGAGATGCGATTCCTGCAAATACTGGTGCTGGAGATCCCACGCGTAGCGGATCGGCGAATGCACGTAGCTGATGTGAAACTGGTCGGGGCCGGTCAGCACGCCCTTGGCCACCGCATGCGAGCTCGAAATGACCACGTCGTAGCCCGACACGTCGAGCTGCTCGATGGCGAGCGGCATGAACGGCAGATATGCGCGGTACTTCGTGCGCGCCTTCGGCAGGCGCTGGATGAACGACGTGGTGGCGCGCTTGCCGCGCAGGAACTTGCGGTCCTTCTCCTCGACGAAATCGACGACCGAAAACAGGTCCGCGTCGGGGAAACAGTCGATGATCTGCTCGAGCACGCGCTCGGCGCCCGCGTAGGTGACCAGCCAGTCGTGCACGATGGCCACGCGCGGCTTGCGGGTCGCGGCCCGCACGGGACTTGCCTCGTGCCGCGGACGCCGCGCGCTCGCAGTGGATTCGCCACGGACATCAGCGTGGATATCGGTGTAGGCATTGCGCCGTTGAGCGGGCGCGGGGGCGCTTTCGGACGGCGCCACTTCGTCGATCAATTCGTGACTCATGCGCTTTTCCGTAGGTTCAGACGAAACAGGAGGGAACGGGCGTAGCCGCGCAGCAGCGGCGTGGTGGCCACCGACCACACGCAGTTGGCCAGCGCCAGCACGACGCCCGCGCCGATCGCATAAATCGCGTCGGGCAGCCACCATGCAATCGCGAGTGCGGCGGCCAGGAAGCTCAGGTGTGCGAACATGTCGACCACGATGGTGCGGCTGTGAATGCGCGAGAGCCACAGCAGCACGACGTAGTCGAACAAGGCGCGGAACAGCACCGCCGCCGCCGCGCCGGGCAGGCCGAAGCGCGAGATGCCCAGCCACAGCAGGCCGGCGTAAAGCGGCAGTTCGATGAGGCCCACGCGCGCGGCGGCGGCAGGATTGTTCTGCGACTGGATCAGGATGCGCGTGACGCCCGCCTGCCCGATCAGCCAGACGGCGACAATCAGGAAACGGCCGACCGGCGCGCCGTGCCCCGCGATCACGGGGCCGACCCACACGCGCAGGAAGGGCTCGAGCACCACGATTGCGCCGATCGCCACAGGCGTGAAGACCGCATTGAGAAACTGCAGCGACTGCGCCGCGATTTCATCGGCATGCTCGCGGTGCAGCGCCGAAAGACGCGGAAATAGCGTGCGCACGAGCGCGTTGGGCACCATATTCAGCCGCGTCACGAGGTTCTGCGGCACCGTGTAATAGGTGACGAAGCGCGCGCCCATGCCCGCGCCCAGCATCATGCGGTCGAGCGAATCGGCAACCATCGTCGTGACGCTGGAGACCAGCATCCAGCCGCCGAAATTGAACAGTGCCTTCGAGGTGTCGAAGCGCGGCCCGCGCACATGCCTGATGCCGAGCACGCGCAGCGCCGAGCGGCCGAGCAGCAGGCCCGCGAACAGGCGCGCGAGCACGGCGGCGGCCAGCACGGTCTGCAGGTTCGGCCCGAGCGCCCACGCGGCCGCGAGCGGCAGCAGCTGGAACAGGAAGGTGCCCAGCGTCTGGTTGGTGTTGTAGATGCCGAAGCGCTCTGCACCGTTGATGGCGCCCGCGAACACCCATGAGACATTCGCAATGGGAATCGCCACTGCGAGCCACGGCAGCGCGAGATAGACCTCGTGGCGCAGTTCCGGCGTCACGTGCGTGAAGTACGCGGTATAGAGCGCACCACCCGAGTAGATCAGCAGGCCGCCCACTGCGCCGGTAATGAAGTTGAGCCAGAACGCACTCCAGAACACGCGCTCGCAGGCGTCGGTGTCTTTCGATGCATAGGCCTTCGAAATATGGTTCTGCGCGGCCATGCTCATGCCCAGATCGAGCACGCTGAAATAGCCGATCAGCGTCCACACGAGCGCAATCACGCCGTAGCGATCGACGCCCAGCAGCTTGATGTATGTCGGCACCGTGACCAGCGACACGAAGGTCGGCAGCACGAGGCCAAACAGATTGATCGCGACGTTGCGCAGTATTCCTTTATCCATATGTGTTCCGTAGCGTGCGGCGCGGCGTGCAATGGCCTGCCCGCGTGCGGCCTGTCGAGCCCTCTCCAGACCAATCAGGTCGGCTTCCAGCGGTACATCATCACTTTGCCGCGCGCATCCTCTTCAACGAAGATCAGGTATTCGCCATTGGGCTGACGGCTCGCGGTAATGCCGAAAGGCACGTCCACCCAGCCCGAGGTATTGCCGACTTCCGCGCCTGGACCGAACGTGCCGATCTCTTTCGCGCTGTCCTTGTCGAAAACGTGGACCTTGCCCGCGGGCTCGACCATGAATACGTACTGTCCTTCCACGGTGACGCCTGCCGGCGTGACCGGCGGCCTGGCCTTGGGATCCCAGGGCAGATGCAGCAGCCAGGCCTGCTGCGGGTTGCCGCTCGACCACTTGTCGTAGCGCACCAGCACGCGGCCCGCCTCCTTCACGAAGCCTGGGTCGTGCGGCGCGTCGGCGGTGTAGCCCGCCACATAAAGCGAATCGGTTTTCGGCTCGTAAATCGCGCGATGCACCTCGGTAAACGGCGCGGGCATCGGGTACTGATCGCTCTTTTCATACGAGTAGATCGGGTTGCCCTTCGCGTCGATGCCGCCGAAGCGAAAGCGCGTGATGCCCTTGTTGTCGCGCGCGCGCCAGATGTCGCCGCGCGTGTCGATCCACCAGCCCCAACCACCGGCGAGGTGGCCCGGGCCCGGATACCGCGTGAACTCGCCGGAGTCGAACGCCCCGTTGCCGTTGGCGTCGCGCCAGATCCAGTCGCCGCCTGGCGGGGCGTTCGGAACCTTCTGCACGGGCCGCGCGCGCCCTGCGATGAATCCCGAGGGAATCGCGGTCTCACCGTCGCGCTGCGGATCGAAGCGGTAGATCTTCAGGTGATCCGCATACATGTCGGTGAGATAGAGGAACGTGCGGCCGTTCAGCTGGCGCGCGGTCGGCAGGCCCGGCCACATGTCGCCGTTGAACACCGGGTCCTGTGGGTACTTGAAGCGATTGGAGAGGAACCCTACGTATTTCCAGTCCTGCCCCGGCGGCTTGGAAAGATCGAGCTCGAAGCGCTTGTTGCCGGTATAGACGCTATTGGGCCGCGACGGGTCCAACCACGCGCCGTCCACGAACAGCAAACCCTCCACGTTCCAGAGGCGCTTGCCGGCGGGCGTATAGCTTTCGAGCGTCGCGCCTAGTCCCGCGCCGATGGAGCCGTGGCGCGGGCCGATGCCGTTGGTCGACACGTAGATGTTGCCCTTCGCGTCGGTGCCCACGCCGGTCAGGCCATTGAAGCGGCCCGGCCCCGGCCGGCCCACATCGTTCGACGAGCCCGAGAAAATGCCGCCGCGCTCGCCGAGCGTACCGCTCTGCTTGTAGCCGCCACCCTCGCGCGAGTATATGAGGATCTGCTGGCGCGGGCCGTTGTCCGCCACCAGAATGCGCTGCGCAGGATCCACGGCCACATCCACGGGCACCGAGTCGGCAGGCAGCTCGATCGTGTTCGGGAGCGGCTTGCCGTCGGCCGAATAGTGCGCGATGCGCGGCTTCGAACCGGTCACGCTGTCCGTGATCACCCACAGCGAGCCGTCGCCCGCGATCGCGATCTTGCCGGGCTCATGCACCTCGAATTCCGACTTGCGCTGCATGGCGTTCGCGTCGTACATCTCAACGCGATTGGCCGTGGTGTGGCTCACGTAAAGCAGCGAGTCGGTGGCCGCGAGGCCGCCCACCTCGGCAGGCGCGCCCAGGTCGGGATGCGAGACGGCCGGCAGGTCGGCAATCTTGAGGAAGGCACCCGCGAGCTGCGCGTGCGGATTGACCGGATCGGGCGAGGGCTGGAAGGCCGCCGCGCGCTTCGGCTCGTCGATCGGACGGCGCGTGACGCCGTACCATTGGCGCCCCTTTTCTGGCCAGATACCGGGCCCGATCAGATGCCCGCGTTCGTTGCCCACGGCCACGGCTGCGTACAAAAAGCGGCTGTTCACGGCCACCGCGTTGCCGCCGTATCCGCCCCAGCCATGGGTGCCGCCAGCAAAGCCCAGCATCTTGCCGTCCTGATACGCGCTGATTTCAGCGCCACTCTCATCCCAGGGCGCGTCGGTGTAGACCTTGCCCTCGGGCGTCACGGAGATGGCGGTGATATTGATTTGCGTCCACGTACCCTGGCCGTTGCCAAACGTGTTGCCGATCCACGATGTCGTTACATTGAGTTGCGGCGCGGCGAGGGTCTGTACCGAAGAGGTGCAAACGAACGCACTGAGTGCTGCGAGCGCCAGCGTCCTGCGCATACGGCGGTCGGGAATCGGAAACGGCAAGGCAATTCCTCCGGTCGGGTGAATCCGACTGGATCATGCCGTACATTCATGAAGAAAAATCGCTCCACAAAAAGCGAAAATAATTCAAAAAAATTCAGTATTCGCCGGGCCTGCCCGTTCGGATGCGAAATAAATCGCCGCGCCGCGCGCCAAGGCCCGTGCGGCGGGCCTCGCGCGATCTTGTCCCGTTTTCCGAAAGGAAACCGCAATGCCGCCGCAACGAAATTGTCGCCATATCGTCGCTGCATTGTCGCAATAGCCCAGAACATATTCAACCAATCCAATTGCGTTCATTTTAAAAATCACCAGCCAATATATTTCGGCTTTTTGACCATTTAATTCTTTTTAGAATGAATCGGCCTGTGCATGCATGAAACAACCGGATAGCCGATGACCGTAAACAGCCTCGCCAGCCCGCCGCAACACTCCCACCGTATCGTCCAGCTCGATGGCCTGCGCGCCTTCGCCGTGCTCGCCGTGTTCGCGCAGCATGCATTGCGCGCGCCGCTCTGGATGGGTGTCGACCTGTTCTTCGTGCTGAGCGGCTTTCTCATCACCGGCATCTTGCTGGAGCGCAAGGCGCGCGGCCAATCGTACTTCAGCTACTTCTACGCACGCCGCGTGCGCCGCATCCTGCCGCCGTACATCCTGCTGATGATCGTCTCGTCGCTGCTATTCGGTTTCGGCTGGGCGCACTACTGGCCGTGGTACGCGTTCTTCGCAACCAATATCGGTGACGCGCTGGGCCAAAGCGGCCACGACAGCCTCAACATTCTCTGGTCGCTCGCGGTCGAAGAGCAGTTCTACATCTTCTGGCCCTTCGTAGTGCTGCTGCTGCCGCAGCGCATGCTCGCCGTGGTGGCGGCCGCGCTCGTGCTGGTCGTGCCGGTGCTGCGCGCCATCGCGACGCCATGGTTCGACTCGTTCTGGCCCATTTATTACCTCACGCCGTTCCGCATGGACCTGCTCGCAATGGGCGCGCTGCTCGCCGTGCTCGTGCGGCGCGAGCGCAATGCGCTCGCGCCCTTCAAAGTGCCGGCGGCCATTCTGTTCTTTGCCGCGCTCGCCGTGCTCGCGTGGCTGCATCTGCATTACCCGCGTTTTCGCGCCGCCAACACGCCGCTCTCGAACGCCCTGCTCTACAGCGTGTCGCTCGTGCTGTGCACGTCCACAGTCGTGCTCGCGCTGCAGTCCAAGGGCTTCGTCAAGCGCGTGCTCTGCAATCCGGTGCTGGTCTACATCGGGACCATCAGCTACACGATCTACCTGATTCACCTCACGATTCTCTATGCGGTGTGGCCGCTCCATTACAGCCGCCCCGTGAGCGCCGCCATCGCACTCGCCCTCACGCTCGCCTACGCGAGCGCCAGCTGGTTTCTCTTCGAAAAGCGTCTCACGCGCGGCCCGCGCCGCCGGCAATCGCACCGGGCCACCGTGGCCAGCGTGAGCGCTCCGACCTCGCAGTCCTGATTCCCGATCCGATAAACGATAAACGTGCTCCGAATCCACGTTCGCTATTTCAAAGGTACCGACACATGAACGAACGACGCAAAGCGATCATCACCGGCGTATCCGGCCAGGACGGCGCGTATCTGACCAAACTGCTGCTCGACAAGGGCTATCAGGTGGTCGGCACCTACCGGCGCACCAGTTCGGTCAACTTCTGGCGCATGAACGAACTCGGCGTCACGGATCATCCTTCGCTCGAACTCGTCGAGCACGATCTCACCGACGCGGGATCGACGCTGCGCCTGCTCGAACGTGCCCAGGCGGGCGAAGTCTACAACCTCGCCGCGCAAAGCTTCGTGGGCGTGTCGTTCGACCAGCCGGTGACCACGGCCGAAGTGACCGGCGTCGGCGCATTGAACCTGCTCGAAGGCATTCGCGTGATCAACCCGAAAATGCGCTTCTACCAGGCTTCGACCTCCGAAATGTTCGGCAAGGTTCAGGCCGTGCCGCAGCGCGAAGACACCCCGTTCTACCCGCGCAGCCCGTATGGCATCGCCAAGCTGTTCGCGCACTGGTCCACGGTCAACTACCGCGAGTCCTATGACATCTTCGCGACCAGCGGCATTCTCTTCAATCACGAGTCGCCGCTGCGCGGCCGCGAGTTCGTGACGCGCAAGATCACCGACGCCGTCGCGAAGATCAAGCTCGGCAAGCAAAACGTGCTCGAACTGGGCAACATGGACGCCAAGCGCGACTGGGGCTACGCCTCCGAATACGTGGAAGGCATGTGGCGCATGCTGCAAGCCGACGATCCGGACACCTACGTGCTCGCCACGGGCCGCACCGAAACCGTGCGCGACTTCGTGACGATGGCGTTCGCGGCAGCGGGCTTCCAGCTCGAATGGTCGGGCCGCGCCGAGCGCGAAATCGGCGTGGACATCGCCACGGGCCGCACGCTGGTGCGCGTGAGCCCGCGCTTCTACCGCCCCGCCGAAGTCGATCTGCTGATCGGCGACGCGAGCAAGGCGCGCAGCAAGCTCGGCTGGGAACCGCAAACCTCGCTCGAGCAACTGTGCCAGATGATGGTCACCGCCGATCTCACGCGCAACGAGCGACATGACACGTTCTAACGATCAACCTCGCGCGCGCCGTGCACTCATCACGGGCGTGGGCGGCTTCACGGGCCGCTACATGGCCGCACGCCTGGCCGCAGACGGCTACCGCATCTGGGGCACCGTGCGGGCCGGGGAACCCGTCGACGCCACGGGCGTGACGGGCGGCATCACGCCGCTCGCCGCGGACCTGCTCGACCCCGAAGCGCTCGCGCACGCAGTGGAAACGGTGCAGCCCGACGCGCTCGTGCATCTCGCAGCCGTGGCGAACGTCGCCAATGGCGACGTTGCGCGCACCTATGTCGTCAACGTGGTGGGCACCCGCAATCTGCTCGACGTGCTCGCGCGCCAGCGTCATGTGCCGCGCGCCGTGCTGCTCGCGAGCAGTGCGAACGTCTATGGCAACGCCACGCCAGGCGTGATCGACGAAGCGGTGCCCCCGCAGCCAGCGAACGATTACGCCGTGAGCAAGCTCGCGATGGAATACGTCGCGAAGCGCTGGAACTCACAATTGCCGCTGGTGATCGCGCGGCCGTTCAATTACACGGGCGTGGGCCAGAGCACCGACTTTCTGCTGCCCAAGATCGTCGAGCACTACGCTCGCGGCGACCGGTCGATCTCGCTCGGCAACACCGAGGTCAGCCGCGACTTCTCCGACGTGCGCGACGTGGTGGATGCTTACGCGAAGCTCATTGCGGCGGCGCCTCGCGGCGAGACGGTCAATGTCTGCTCGGGCACCGGCTGGACGCTCGGCGAAGTGCTTGCGATGCTTTCACGTATCGCGGGTTATGCGATCGAGGTCAAGGTCGATCCGCGATTCGTGCGTGCGAATGAAGTTCGGCACCTGGTGGGGTCGAACGCGAAGTTGCGATCGATTGTGGGGGACGCGGCGCGTACGCCTATCGAGGGGACGTTGCGATGGATGTATGAGGAGGCGCGCAAGCGGTTGAATACGGCCTGATTCCGCCGATTCGCTTTACTCTTGTTCCCCCTGCACTGCTAATAACCGCCGCCCTTCCGGGCGGCGGTTTCATTTCTGCGCTTCAATGCACGCCATTGGCAGCTGCAATCGCCTCCGCATAAACATCAGCCACACGCCTGGCAATCACGGCGTTATCGAAATTCTCCCGCGCATAGGTCTTGCAAGCCTCTTCATCGGGCAGCTTGATGCGCCCAGAGAACGCAGCATCAATCCCTTCGGCAATCGCGGCGGCGCCAGTTTCCGGCAACACGAGATCCTGCGAGAGCCCGGCCACGGCTTCGGGCAAACCGCCCACCGGCGTAACCAGCACGGGGGTGCCAGCCGAAAGCGACTCCACCGTGATCAAGCCAAAACCTTCCAGTGCCACCGTAGGCACGACGCTCAAAGTCGCAGCGCGATAAAGCGAAGGCAACTGCGCATCGGGCACGAACCCCAGCAACCTGACGTTATCGGTCAACCCTGCCTCATCGATACGCTGTTGCAACTGCGCTTCCAGACGCCCGCGCCCGGCAATCAGCAACAGCACATCAGGATGACGCTGCTTCACCACCTTGATCGCGTCGATCAAATCCTCCAGCCCCATGCGTCGCACGAGACGGCGCACAGCCAGCACGATCGGGCGGTTCTGCGGCAATTGCAGACGTAGACGCGCCTCGGCGCGCGTGCAGGCGGGATCGAACTGAGCAGTATCCACGCAACCCGGCACGATGCGCACGCGCTCGGGCGAAATCGCATAGCGCTTCGTGAGAATGTCGCCGAACGCCTTCGACAGCACAATAAGCCGCGACGATCGTTCGTACACCGATTGTTCCAGAGAATGCTTGATGCGCTGGCTCAGCGTAGCCGCGCCCTCGACAAAACTCTCATCGGCCCACGGCCCCTGAAAATGCGAGACCTGCGGAATACCGCGCGTCACATCGAGCCCCGGAAACGTATAAAGCGCGAAGTGCGAGGAAATCACATCGGGCCGATGGCTTTGAATCTCGCGACGCAACGCGCGCCGCGCATCCATCAAGCGAAACGGCAGCGAACGCGCCGCCGAGCCGAATCCATTGATCGCTCCGTTGCTGTCCTCGGCCACCTTGGGGGAGCCGGCCACCACGCCGCGCACTTTCACGCCCGCGCCGGGCAGCGCCCCCACGAGCGAGTAATACATGCGGTCGAGCCCGCCCGCACGTTCCGGAAACCAGTGCATGCCGATCTGTAGCGATCGGATGGAATGTTTCGTCATCTTTTATCCTTGTTTCAGGGAGTCTCGGCACGTTGCAGCGTCTGGCCGCCATGCAGCGGCGCCCCCGCGAAGCCACGCTCGGTGCCCCGTGATTCGTTGCGCACAGTGGCGCCCGCGTCGCCCGCCAACTGGCGATAGAGCGCGATGTATTGCGCAGCCATGCGTGCCCAGCCGAATTCGCCCGCGAGCGTCGCGGCGGCCTCGCCCATGGCGAGGCGGCGCGGCGTGTCGTCGGCGAGTTGCAGGATGGCGCTGGCCAGCGCCGGCGCGTCGTCCGGATCGTCCAGCACGATGCCGCAATCGGGCGTGATGATTTCCGCCCCGCCCGCCGTCTGCGCGGTGACCACGGGCAGGCCCGCCGCCATCGCTTCCAGCAGCGAGAGGCTCATTGCTTCGTAGCGCGAAGGAAATACATAGGTGTCGACACTGCGCATCAGCACCGGCATCTCGCGCACCAGCCCGAGAAAATGTACGCGAGAGGCAATGCCCAGCTCGCGCGCCATCTCCGGGTACGGGCTGCCTGGCAGGTAGCCCGCCACCGCCAGATGCACGCGCTCGGGCAGTTGCTTGAGCGCCTGCAGCACGGTGCCGAGATTCTTGCGCGGCGTGCGCAGATCGCCCACGAACAGCAGGAAGAATTTGTCTTCCGGCAGTTTGAACTTCTCACGGTCGGCGCTGGCCGAGGCGAAGCCACGCGTGTCCACGCCGTTGTAGATCACGTCGAGCCGCTCGACGGGGTTGCCGCCCGAGGCGACGATCTCGTCGGCGACCTTGCGCGACACGGCTGCAATCACGCGCGAGCGCCGGTAGGCCCAGCGCTCGAGCACCGCATTCGCACGCGTGTAGATGAACTGGTACGCCGACCATACCCCGCGCGTGAGCCCGAACGGGTAATACTTGCTGCGTCCCCAGCCGCCGTGCACGAAGTGCGCGGTGTTGACGTCGGCATGGGCCCAGGTGATGAAGCCGTTCACATGCAACACGTCGTATTCGCGGCGATGGCGGCGCAGCCACAGCGCGCTCTTGAGCGCGAATACCTGCTGGCGCAGCAGATTCGTGGGCCACAGGCGCGAAGGCTGCACCGGCACCCACCTCACTTTCGGATGCACCGCCAGTTCCGGCGCGACATGCGAAGCCACCAGCGTGACCTCGAATCCTTCGTCGAGGGCCGCGCGCGCGATTTCATGATTGACGCGCCCCTGGCCGTCGTTGTGGCGCACCACATGCGTGACGATTGCGACTCTCAATCGGAGACCTCCATGTTGCGGGTCTGGAGGCGAGTCAGCTTGCTCCAGTGTCCCGCGCTGAGAATGGAAAACACACTCGAAAACAGCAGCAGACCGCCCGTGCCGACCAGCGAGTTGGTGAACACGAGCATCGCAAAGATCGACACCGTAAGGCTCAGGCACGCGCACACATAGCGGTCCTCGGGCATGCGCAGCGAGATGCGCACGGCGCGCACGATGAGCCACAGCACGCCGGACAGATACATCAGCGTGCCGGGCCAGCCGAGCACGAACGGTATGTTCATCACGCCGCTGTCGAAACTGCCGTACTGGCCGAGCTGGCCGTTGCTGCTGGAAAGCTTGGTCGATGCGCCGGTGGCGCCCAGGCCCTCGCCGGTCACGTCAGTGAAGGCCTTTTTCGCGAAGTCGGCGTAAAACTGGTTACGCGCTGCGTAGCTCTGGTCGTCCTTCAGGTTCACGAGCGTGTCGAGACGCTGCTGCATGCGCTCGGCCACCGGGCCGAAGGTGAGCAGCGGCACGCACACGCCCGCGAGCACGAGCGCGCTCACGATGATGCGGATGCGCACCTTGTTGTTCGACTTCGCCAACTGGATCACCATCGCGAGCGCCCAGCCGCCCCAGGTCGAGCGCACCAGCGACAGCGCGAACGAGAAGAAGCCGAACGCGGCAGCCACCCAGCGCACCCGATGCTTCGCGGCCATCACGAGCACCATTGCGCCCATCATCGCGAAGGCGAACGGGCCCGACGAATTCATCGTGCTGAACACGCGCACGCCGAGCGGCACCGGATCGCCCTGCGAGTTCATGTCCGAGCCGATCATCCACATGGCGTCCCACGGCGGCATGATGAAGAACTGCACGAGACCGTAGGCGCCCATCACGAGCATGCCGTAAATGAAGGTGTTCACGATGGTCTCGCGGCACTCGGGATACTGGCGCGTGAGGACCATGATGTGAAAGCCGATCAGGATCGGATAGATCCAGTTCGCGAGGTCATAGACAGCGGCAGCCGGGCCGCTCGCGACCACACCCACCACGAATGCATAGCCGATGCCGAGCAGCGTGAGCACGATCGGCAGTCCACGGCGCTGCGCGAGCACCGGATAGTAGCGCAACAGCGACAGCCCGCTGATCATCGTGACCGCGAGCGGCGCGACCTGAATCAGGCTCGTGGGCGTGAAGCCGCCCTTGCCGAAGTCGGCGAGGCGGCGCACTTCGGGGCTCAGGAACCACAGCCACCACATGAAGCCGATATAACGGACCGGATTCACGAAGTAGAGCCAGAAGCCCACGGCAATGGCGAGCACCGGAAACGCGAGCGTGAGCACCGTGCCCTGGTGCGCGAGAATCAGCAATACGGTGAAGCCCCACAGCGCGACCACGGGCAGCGTGTCGCGGTCCATCGCACGGCGCAGCGCCGAACGCTGGCGCGGCGCAGGCGCTGCAGGCGCCGCCTGCCTGAGCGGTGCGTTGACGCGCGGGACAGGCTGGCGTGGAGCCGGGGCGGGTGCGGGAGCAGCGGACGGAATACGCATGATTACACCCGGCCTGCGGTCTGCTTCGCAGCCTGCCCTGCCGCCTGCCCCGCAGGCTGTCCCATCGGATGCTCGCCCGCATGCGCGTGCGCATGATGCGGCACGCGCGGATCGCGCTCGCGCATCATCTCGCGTGTGAGCTGCGCGTGCTGACGCGCGAAATTCTCGGTGGTGAGATCGCGCGTAGTGAGTTGCTCGCAGGCCTCGCGTGCCTGAGCGAGCGCACGCGCGGGATCGTCGACGAGTGCATTCACGGCATCGCGCAGCTGCTCCGTGTTGAACGGCTCGACGTAGAACGCGGCCTTTTCGTCGAAGTAATCTTCGAGCGCGCCCACCTTCGTCACGATCATCGGCTTGCCGAGCGCCGCCGCTTCGAGCATCACGGTGATGCCCGATGCGTGCGTATTGGGCCGCAGCGGCACGACGATGATGTCCGCCCACTCATACAGCGCGTGCTGCTGCTGGATGCCGGACACGCGCACGATCTCCACGTTCGACGCGCGCGCCGAAGCCGGCATGCGTCTGCGCGTGGCGATGCGCACCTGATAGCGCGCGTCGTTGCCGAGCGCGCCCACGAGCGTGGTCCAGTCGCGGTCGCGGTCGTTGCCGATGCCAGCCACGCGCACGGGCGTATTCGGCTTCCATTGCGAAGGCGGACGCAGCGGGAAATCCCTGGTGTTCAGGCCATACAGCACGTGACGCGCTTGACGGCCGAAAAAGTCGCCGCACAGCGCAGCGTTCTCGCTCGCGAGCGTGGTCAGCAAGTCGGCACGCTTGAGCAGGCGCTGATACAGCGCGCGGCGCAGTGCGCCGTAACCGGGCCAGCGGTCGAGCAGCCACACGCTCTGCGCGAGCAGCAGCGGCCGCGCGCCGCCCTTCTTCGCGTGCATCAGCAGCACCAGCGCCACGGCCAGATGCTCCTGCTCCGTGTGCGTCCAGATCACGTCCGAATCGAGAATCGCACGGCGATTGCGCCATGCGTGAATAAAGTCGAAGCCGAGCGCCGCCTTCAGCGCGCGGCGCACGAGACGCACTGGCGCGCTTTCGCTCACGTCCCGTGCGTAGTTGAGTGCGAATTCCGCCGACTCGGCGTGGTGATAGCCGTAAAGGGAGCCAATGTTCTCACCCTTGCGGTAACGGCGCGGATCGGCGCCATAAAAGAGGTGAACGTGGACTTGCGTACCGCTCATTCGAGGTCCTCCGTTGAATCGATTACAAAGTGCGCCAGAAGCACCTCAGTTGCTTCAGGCGATTGCGCGGCGTGCCTCGCGTGCGCCGCCGCGCACGGCGCGCCAGCGCGCGAACGCGGCCGCGGGCGAGCCGGCGCGCAATGCGCCTAGGCCCGTATGCAGCAGGCCCGGATACACCCGGGTGCCGATGAGCGCCCACCACCACCATGCGGCCTCGCGATGCAGCGGCGAAAGATTGCCGCGCAGGATGAGGTGGAAGTTGTAGGCGGCGTTGCGGATCGAGGCGAGCGTCTGCGCATTGCGCGGATCTTCGCCGGGCCTCGGCGCCGGAAAATGGTCGACGGCCACGCGCGGGTCGTACACGAGCTTCCAGCCCGCGCGCTTCACGCCCATGCTGAACGCCATGTCGTTATGCGTCTGCGCGCCGGTGCCGCGCAGGCGGCGGTCGAAGCGCAGATCGCCAATCGCGGCGCGCCGGTAGCTCATGTTCGCGCCCTTGAGCAGGTCGACTTCGCGCGCTTCGCCCGCGCCCAGATGATGATTGCCGACGATGCGGCCCGAGGGCTGCACGCGCCCCACGAGTTCGCGTTCGCCGTCGAGCACGCGGCCATCCTCATGCACCCAGTCGCGGCCGCCGAGCGCGCCCAGCGTCTCGTCGGCTTCGAAATGCGCGGCGATGCGCGCAACCCAGTCGGCGTGCGGCGCGGCATCGTCGTCGGTGATGGCGATCACATCGCCCGTCGCCGCTTCGATGCCGCGGTTGAGCGCGGCCACCTGCCCCGGCTCGTCCACGATCGCGACCTCCACGTTGAGCACGCGAGGCGTCACGTGCTCCGCGAGGCAGGCGTGCGTGGCTTCGTCTTCCGCGCGCGCCACCACCACGATCTGCTCGGGCGTGCGCTCCTGACGCAGCAGCGCGGAGAGGCAGCGCGCCAGATCTTCAGGACGCCGATACGTCGGCACGAGCACGGTCACTTTCATCGCGCTTTTCTCCGTTATTATCAGGCGCTCAGGATCAGGCGCTCAGGTATTCCTGCACGGCTGCGTAGCCGTAGGCGTACTTGCCGTGCGCGCGCGCCGACACCCCGTTGAAGACCCCGCCGGTCACGTGCACGCCCGCATTGCGCAGACGCTTGAGCGTATCGGCGATCTCGGCTTCCGTGTGGATGCCCGAGCGCAGCACGAGGAACGTCGATCCCGCATGGCCGCTCAGGATCGCGGCATCGGTCACGGCCAGCACCGGCGGCGTGTCCACGAGCAGGATGTCGTAGCGCTTCGCGAGCCCTTCGAGATACTGGTTCAGGCGCGGCGACATCAGCAGCTCGGACGGATTCGGCGGACGGCGGCCGCACGAGATGAAGTGCAGGTTGTCCACTTCGGTCGCGCGAATCGCCTCGTCCAGCGAAATCTGGCCCGAGAGCAGCTCCGAGAAGCCATTGGCCTGCGAACCGCCCAGGTAACGCTCGAGCGCCCCGCGGCGCATGTCGCCGTCGATCATCAGCACACGCTTGCCCGAGTGGGCGAGCAGCACGGCCAGGTTCGCGGTGAGGAAGCTCTTGCCCACGCCCGGCACCGAACCGGTCAGGACAACGACGCGATTGCGCGCATCCGCCACGCTGAACTGCAGCGAGGTGCGCAGCGAACGCAGGCTCTCGACCGTGAGGTCCTTGGGCGCTGCATTCGCGAGCACTTCACGCAGCCGCGTGCCGCCGCGCGTCGGGGCGCGCTTTTCGAGCGCGGCCTGCTCGGCCGAGAGCGGCACGAGGCCGTAGACGGGCAGATCGAAGGTACGCTCGATCTGGTCCGGATCGACGATGCCCTTGAACATGTTCCGGCGCATCAGCACGAAGCCGGTGCCGAGAATCAGGCCGAGCATCGTGGCCGCCGAGACGATGAGCAGCTTCTTCGGCTTCGAAGGCGCGCCCGGGCGCATCGCGGCGTCGACGATATGAACGTTGCCGCCCGTGCCCACGCGCTGCACCGAAAGCTCCTGAATGCGGTTGAGCAGCAGCACGTAGATGTCTTCCGCCACCTTCGCATCGCGCTGCAACTGCACGGCCTTCACTTCGGTGCCTGGCAGGTTGCGGAACTTGGCGTCGTACTTCGCGCGCTCGCCCTGCAATTGCGCGAGCTGCTGGCGCGCCGCGACGAGCACCGGGTGCTGGTCGCCGAAGCGCTGCTGGAGCGAGGCGATCTGCAATTGCAGCGCGGAGATCTGCTGCTCGTACTGCACGCTCCCGTCGAGGTAGATCTTGGCTTCGTCGCTCGCGTTGATCGAACCCGACTTGCTCTGATACGCGGTGAGCGCCGCTTCGGCGCGCTCGAGATCGGCCTTCAGGCGCGGCTGCTCGCTGCGCAGGAAGTCGAGCATCTTGCTTGCGTCGGCCTGCTTGCTCGCCACGTGCTCGCGCATGTACGACTGCGCAATCGCGTTGGCGATATCGGCAGCCGCCTGCGGATCTTTACCTTCGAGCGAGATGTCGATCACGCCCGTCTGCTTGCCCTGCTCCTGCACCTTGACGGCGCTCTGGAACGCCGAGACCGCGTCCAGATCGTTCAGGCGCATGACCTTGAAGCGCTCGCCCGGACGCGCCTTCAGTTCGTTCACGAGCAGCGTGACACCGCCTCCCTGCACGCGCTGGCCCACCGTGCCTTCGAGCAGGCGGCCGCCGTCGGGACCGGAAATCACGTAGCGGTTGTCGTCAAGCGCGGTCAGCGTGAGCTTCTTGCTCTCGAGCTCGGGCGCCACCTGGATCGAGTCGATGTTGAGCACCTCGCCGCCCCACGCGTAGTCCTTGAGGCCGAACCACGGACGCGCGGGCGAGCCCGGCGTCGCGAGACGCGCGGCGAAGCTGCCGATGACCGGCAGCGAAACCGGCGCGGCCGTGAAGTTCAGCTTGAACTGCTTGACGACCGGCTCGAGCACGCTGCGGCTCTGGATCATCTGGATTTCGGCGTCGGTCGGCAGGCTGCCCTGCTGGCCGCTCGTGACGTTCGCACCGGACTGCGTCTGCGTGAGCGCCTGGGACGTGTAGTCCTGCTGCTCGACGCGGACCTGCGTGTCTGCCGTATAAACCGGCTTGGCCACGAAGCAGTAGAACACCGCAGCGCCGATCACCACTGCCGCGATCATGATGAGCCAGCCGATGTCGTCGAAAATGACGCGCAGCAACTGGCCGAGGACGACGTCCTCTTCCTCTGTGCGGGCCGCCGGGGCCGGCTGACTGATAGCTTGTTGCGTACTCACGTTTCGATCCCGTTTTGATTCATGTTGCAAGAAAAGACGGCTCTCGCGCGCTTAGCGCGTGAGCTGCTTCAGGTAGAAGAGCGTCTGGACGGTCGGCAGTACCTGCTGCAACACACGGTTGAAGGTGGTCGAGGCGGCAGTGCCGACGTACACGACATCCAGCGGCTTCAACTGGAATTGCGACGACAGCATGATCGCATCGGGCTTGGTCATATCGAGTCGGTAAATCTCCGGCTGGGTGGGGTTGTCCTTCATGCCGCGCATCACGAAGATCTGGCGCGGGTTCGCATCGGTGTCCAGAATGCCGCCGGCCGTCGTGAGCGCATCGGCAATGGTGAGCTTGCCGCGGATCAGCGTGGTCTGGGTCGGCGTCTTCACTTCGCCCATCACGAACACGCGGCTCTCGTTGCGGTCCGGCACATTGATGATGTCGCCGTCTTGCAGCACCACGTTCTGGCTCGTGTCGCCGCCGTCGAGCAAGGCGTTCGCGTCGAGCACGTAGAGCTTGCCGTTGCGCGTGAGGCGCACGCGGTTGATGTCGGCGCCATCGGTGGTGCCGCCCGAACGCGTGATCGCGTCGACGAGCGTGAGCGGCACGTCGCTCATCGCGAGCGGGCCCGGCGTCTTCACGTCGCCGGTGACCTGCACCTTCTGGCTGCGGTACGAAAGCACGCGCACGTCAACCTGCGGGTTCTTGATGTAGGGCCCGAGACCCGAGGCCAACCGATCGCGCAGCTGGCCAGGCGTCTTGCCCGCCGCCACCACGCGGCCCACGAACGGGAAGTAGATCGTGCCGTCCTTCGCCACGGTCTGCCCGTACGGGTCGGCCTCGCCCGGCAGCGCGTTGGTGTACGGCTGCGTGAGCGCCTGACCCACCGTCTGTGTGGTATTGCCGCCCGACGAGAAGGTCGAGCCTTGCGGCGTCGAAATCTCGGGGTGATCGTAGACCGTCACGCCAAGAATGTCCTGCGGCGCGATGTGATACGTGTAGTCGGCCGTGCTCGCGTACTTGCTCGGCGGCAGCGCGGCGTTACGCGACGATACGGCGGCCTGCGCCTGCTGCATGACGAGCTGCGACGTGATCAGATGCACGTCGTACTGCTTCTGCGGCTCAGTGCTCTTCTCTTCCTTCAGGTTCGAGGTGTCGAGGTAGTTGCCGGGCGCCGTGGAGCACGCAGCAACGAAGGCGCTCAACGCAAGAGCAGTCATTAGATTGAGTTTTCTCATTGGCATATTCGGCTCAGCCATCCCTTAACCAGTCGATCCATCAACTCCAGACTCTCGCGATACGCGACCTCATCGAGGCCATGCGGATCGGCGACATCCGAGTTTTCCCAATTTCCGAGCGCGTACACCTTGCCGCGCGCGGACGGCTCAATTCGCTCGACGGCGCTCACCTGGTGGCGCTCCGTCACGAGCACGAGGTCGGCGCGGCGCACGAGGCGCGGCGTGAGGCGGCGCGAGCGATGCTCGCCCACCTGCACGCCGCGCTCGGCGAGCAGACGCTGCATCACCGGGTCCATGTCGTCGCCGTTGCGGGCGCGCAGGCCCGCCGAATGAAACGCGCCCGCGTGCTTCCCCGACTGTCCCGCGTGCTCGCGCATTTGTTCACGAAAGCGTGCGCGGAACAGTTGCTCCGCCGCGGGCGAGCGGCAGACATTGGCATGGCAGACGATCAATACGTCCTTGATCATGACCCGATGGCTCCTCGGTTTTGCTTATTGCTTCATCGAACGCGGGGCTCGATGCGGCTTATGCCGGAACGCGCGTCTGCGCAGCCGCTTCGGCGCGCGCGCGGCCCGATTGCGTGGCGCTCGCGCGGCCCACCGCGTGATATTCGATGCCGAGCTCCTGCATCGCGGGCGGATCGTAGAGATTGCGCCCGTCGAACACGATCGGTGTCTTCAATTGCTGCTTGAGCGTCTCGAAGTCCGGCGCCTTGAACACCTTCCATTCGGTGGCGACCACCAGCGCGTCCGCGCCGCTCGCGACGTCCATCGCATCCTCCACGTAGACGAGGCGTTCGAGCTGCTCGGGCGTTTTCGCCAGATCGAGCGCGAGCACACGCTGGGCTTCTTCCATCGCGACCGGGTCGTAGGCCACCACGCGCGCGCCGCGCGCGAGCAGCTCGGCGATCAGCGTTCGGCTCGGCGCTTCGCGCATGTCATCGGTATTCGGCTTGAATGCGAGGCCCCAGAGGCCGAATGTGCGGCCCGTGAGGTCGGAGCCAAAGCGCGTGACGATCTTCTGCGCGAGCACTTCCTTCTGGGCGTCATTCACGGCTTCCACGGCGCGCAGAATTTGCAGCGGCTCGCCGAAATCCTCTGCAGTGCGCATCAATGCCTTCACGTCCTTCGGAAAGCACGAGCCGCCATAGCCGCAGCCCGCATAGAGGAAGTCGTAGCCGATGCGCGGATCGGAGCCGATGCCGCGGCGCACCGCTTCGATATCCGCGCCCACGCGGTCGGCCAGATTCGCGAGTTCGTTCATGAACGAAATGCGCGTGGCGAGCATGGCGTTGGCCGCGTACTTCGTGAATTCGGCCGAATGCACGTCCATGTAGAGCGTGCGTTCGCGATTGCGGTTGAACGGCGCGTACAGGCGCTTCATCAGTTCGCGCGCACGCTCGCCGGGCACGTCTTCATCGCAGCCCAGCACGATGCGGTCGGGGCGCGCGAAGTCTTCCACGGCCGCGCCTTCCTTCAGGAACTCGGGGTTCGAGACCACCGAGAACATGTGGTCCTCGCCGCGCTTGCGCAATTCGGAAGCAATCGCGTCGCGCACGAGCGCGGCGGTGCCCACGGGCACCGTCGACTTGTCGACGATCACCTTGAAGCCCTTCATGTGGCGCCCGATGTTGCGCGCGGCGGCCAGCACATATTGCAGATCGGCGGAGCCATCCTCGTCGGGGGGCGTTCCCACCGCGATGAACTGCACGTCGCCGTGCGCGACCGCGGCTTCCACGTCGGTCGAGAACGTGAGCCGGCGCGCGCGCCGGTTGCGCTCGATGATCTCCTGCAGGCCCGGCTCGTGAATCGGCACGACGCCTTGATTGAGCAGGTCGATCTTGCGCTGGTCGACGTCGAGACAGAACACGTCGTTGCCGATGTCGGCCAGACACGCGCCCGTTACGAGACCCACATAACCGCTGCCAATGATCGTCAGATTCATGCCCACCTCAAAAGTAATTGCCTGTTGGTGCCCATCCGGTCCGCACTACTCATGCGAAACGCATGAGCGCGGCATGCGCAGATTGCGCGCCCGGTCCACTTCAGTATGCGTTCTGGCCGGCGAAGCCTTTCCACATGGTCATCGCCACGATCCGCAGATCGAGACCGAAGCTCCAGTGCTGCATGTAGTGCAGGTCGAAACGCACGCGGTCGCGCATTTTCTCCACGCGGTCGGTTTCGCCGCGATAACCGTTGACCTGCGCCCAGCCGGTAATGCCGGGCTTGATGCGATAGCGCGCCATGTAGCCGCGCACGAGGTCCTTGTAGATGTCGTCGTGCGCAAGCGCGTGCGGGCGCGGACCCACCACTGACATCTCGCCCTTGAGCACGTTGATGAATTGCGGCAGTTCGTCGAGACTCGTGCGGCGCAGGAAAGCGCCCACGCGCGTGACACGCGGATCGTTGCGGCGCGCCTGGGTGACTTGCCCCGCCACCTCCGCATGGACCTTCATCGAGCGGAACTTGTAGATCTCGAACTCGTTGCCGTCGAGCCCCTTGCGGCGCTGCTTGAAAAACACCGGTCCGTGCGAGGTCAGCTTCACTGCAATCGAAATGGCCGCCAGCAACGGAGCGAGCGCCACCAGCACGGCGCCGGCAAAGGCAATGTCGAACACGCGCTTGGGCAGCACGCGCAGATCCGTGACCGGCGAAGCGGCCAGATTGATGGCTGGCACGCCAAGCAGATCGACCACGGGCTGACTGAAAAACGACAGGCTGCGCACGTCCGGAATGAAACGGATGTTCACGAAATCGTTGCGCAGCGCCGTGACGATGCGATGAATCGTGCGCTCCTTCGTGATCGGCAGCGCGAGCCACAGTTCGCGCACGCCGTGCTCACGCACGTATTCGAGCGTGGCTTGCAGGTCGCGCTCGACTTTCACGCCGTCGAGCTGCGCATCGCCATCGGCGTCGCTGTCCTCGTCGAACACGAGCGCGGGATGAAAGCCTGCCTCGGGATGGCTCTTCATCTGCTCGATCAGGAAACGCGAGCAGCGATGATCGCCAACCACGGCCACCGCCTTCTGGTTGTAGCCTTCGCGGCGCAGGCCGCGCAGCACCATGTGCACCATCGTCTTCGAAACGATCAGGAACGCCACCGATGCCACCACCCAGTACGCGAGCCAGATGCGGGAAAGCGAATCGGCGCGGTGCACGCTGAACGAAAGCAGAATGCCGGTGCACTCCACCGCGATCCACGCGGCGCACACGCGGGCCGCAAGCACGTAGAGCGACTTGCCGCGCCACGACTGGTAAATGCCGAATGCCGGAAACATCCAGATCGCGAGCACGCAGTTGAACGCGAGCGCCACGCTCTCCATATCGGAAAGCGCGGTGAATTTACCGTGGTGCAAGGCAGCGGCCACCAGGGCGCCAGCGGCGATGGCGGCAACATCGATGATTCTGGCTAGAACGCTCAGCATGTCCGGCACCTCGGTTTAGAAAAAAAGAATCGCAGCCACGCGCGATGCATCATGGCCGCCGCTAACAGGAAATACAGAAGTCAGGGAAAGTTGCACCAGGCTCTCCCGGCGCAGACGAAGCGTATCCGAATAAACCCTAATAAAGCACGATAAAAATTGATAGCGCAACGCCCAAAAGTATCTCCAAATGTTTCGTTGCTAACTGTCTATTTTTTGTGTGATTTTTTCGGCAACGTTTGCCGGAAATCACACCTGCCGGGCCGGCGTCAGCACGGCCTGAGCAGCAAAAATTGCCGCATTCATCGCGCCCGACCCTGATTAATTTTTAAGTCTCCAGCTCCGGCGCGAAGCCGCCGCGCCATTTTTATTCGATTTTTTATTGGCACCGCATTGTGACGGATTGATTATTTTCAATTTGATTAGAATATTTTCCGTTTTCTTCTTTACGATTCTATTTATATCGATCTTAAGCGTGCTACAAATCTCGTAACCGAAACCCCTTTGGAGAATGAGATGACGGATACGGGTTCCGCAACGACATCGGCACGCGCAACCGACGCGCGCGCCGCATCGCGCAACTCGCTGCAAGTCTGCCCCGTGGTGCTTGCGGGCGGCGCGGGTTCGCGGCTGTGGCCACTGTCGCGCGAACAGTACCCGAAGCAGATGATCAACCTCGTGGGCGAGCATTCGCTGCTCGCGGATACGGCAGGCCGTCTCGATGCGCTCGCAGAACGCGTCACCCTCGCCGACAAGCTGATGATCGTCTGCAACGAGGAACACCGCTTCACCACCGCCGACCAGGTTCGCGCGGCAGGCAAGGAAGCGCGCCTCATTCTCGAACCGCTTGCGCGCGATACCGCGCCCGCGCTCACCCTCGCCGCGCTGTCCGTGGTCGCCGAACGTCAGGACGGCATTATGGTCGTGATGCCCGCGGACCACGCGCTCGCCGACCTCGAAGCCTTCCAGGCCGCCGTGGCTGATGGCGTGCGTCATGCGGCCAGCGGCCAGATCGTGACGATGGGCATCGTGCCCACGCGCCCCGAAACGGGCTATGGCTACATTCACGTGGGCGAGCCGCTTGCCGCCGGCGACGAGGCCGGCGCACGACGCCTGAACGGATTTGTCGAGAAGCCCTACTTCGAGCTCGCGCAGCAGTACGTCGCTTCGCAGCGCTACTGGTGGAACAGCGGCATCTTCATCATGCGCGCGAGCACGTGGCTCAAGGCGATTCGCCATTTCGAGCCGGCTATTTACGAAGCCTGCTCGGCCGCCGTCCAGAACGGCAAGGAAGACGGCGACTTCTTCCGTGTGGACAGCGAAGCATTCGCGCGCTCGCCGTCCAACTCGATCGACTACGCCGTGATGGAGCCGCTCTCCGGCGACACGACCGTGGCCGGCGGCGTGGTGGTGCCGCTCGCGGCGGGCTGGACCGATCTCGGTTCGTGGGACACCGTGTGGCAAGTCGCTTCGAAGGACGAAGCCGGCAACGTGGCCCAGGGCGAAGTCATGTTCGAAGGCGCGAACGATACCTTCGCGCACTCGGATGGACGCCTGATCGCCTGCCTCGGCACCGAGAATCTGGTGGTGGTCGAAACCGCCGACGCCGTGCTCGTGGCCGACCGCTCGCGCGCCCAGGACGTGAAAAAGATCGTGCAGCGCCTGAAGTCGCAACACCGCAGCGAAGCGGTCGCGCATCGTCTCGTGCATCGCCCGTGGGGCCACTACGACAGCGTCGACAGCGGCGAGCGCTTCCAGGTGAAACGCATCGTGGTGGAACCGGGCGCACGCCTGTCGTTGCAAATGCATCATCATCGCGCCGAGCACTGGGTCGTCGTGCGCGGCACGGCACTCGTCACGCGCGGCGACGAGCGCTTCATCGTTTCGGAAAACGAATCGGCCTACATTCCGCTGGGCGTTTCGCACCGCCTCGAGAATCCCGGCAAGATGCCGCTCGAAATCATCGAGGTGCAATCGGGTTCGTATCTCGGCGAAGACGATATCGTGCGTCTGGACGATCAGTACGGCCGGCAGTAACGCAAGTCATGCGGTAAAGGCAAGTCAATGCAGGTCAAGGGGCGCCGCAGAGCGCCCCGCTGCACAAGCAGAAAATCGATGAGCAATGTGGACGGAGACAGCACGGACGGCCGTGGCGGCGATTGAAGACGCAGCCGCTACGGCCGTGAGTGCAAGCACGAGCAAGAGATGGTCATGCTGAACGTGGTCAATGCGCTGGCAACTGCGGCGAGTAATGCGGCAATTAGTGCGGCGATTAATGCGCGCACGACGAACACGAAAACCGCTGCAAAAGCAGCGGCGAAATCGCCAATGAAGCGGCCAATGAAGCGGCCAATGAAGCGGGTGATGCGAGCGGACGCAGGCGCCGGCGAGCGCCGGCCCCTGCCCTTAGCCCAGATGCGTTCTGTAACGCGAGATGTAGTGGCGGCGTTCAGCGCCCGCACCGTTTGCAGCGGCCGGGTCGCGTGCCTCGCCACCGTTGCGCAGGACGGGGTTCGAGGCGTAGCGCTGCAGCGCTGCCAGGCGCACGTTGTTCGCCGCATTGGACGACACCGTGCTCACCACGTTGGCCGCGACCGCGGGCATGGCGCGCGTCACCACGCTGCTGGTTGCGTGATGCGTTGCGTGGTCAGGTGGCACGGCGAGAGCCGGACCATTCGCGCACGCGCTGGCGCTGCCAGCGGACGAAGCACCTGCGGACGCAGGCACCTCGCGCTCGATCCATTGGCACGCCCAGTCGAACGCGTAATGGCGTGCCGCTTCGCAATTCTCGAACGGCGGGCCGATCAGGCCGGAGCGCTCGAGACGCTTGCCGTCCTTGAGAATTTCCACGGCCGCGCGATACATGTCGTTGCGCGCGAGTTCCACGCTCAGGTGGATCTCGCAGCCGCCCCATTCCACGACCTGCACGGCCGGCGGCGTGGCGCTCGTCCATGGCGCGGCGGCGTGCTCCGAGGGCTCGGCGGCGATCGGCGCGACTGTGCGGCTGACAACAGGCGCGCTCACGCTCGCATCGGCCGGGCGCGGCACAGCGCCCGAATGCGTCGGCTGCGAACGATGCGGCACCTGCTTGTGCGTTTGATGCATCGTGGGGAACGGCGCGCGGCCCTCATCGTCCTGGCTCACGAGTTGCCTGGTCATGCTCTCGATGGGGTCTGCCAGCGGCGCATCGACCACCGAAGCGGGCGCCTGCCATGCCTCGGGACTCTTCCAGTAGACCGCGGGCAAGCCGTCGTCCTCGACGACTTCTTCGGCCACCGACACTCCGGACGCCACGGCTGCAGCCACGGACTGCGAAGCCTGCGCGTGGTTCGCCGGCGCCTGGGCCTGCACGGGCTCCGGCACGTAGACGAAGCTGCGGCCACGCTCGACGAGCAGCTTGACCAGTTCGTTGAGCGTGCCGCTCATGTGCCATTCCTCGAAACGGCGCCGGCAGGTGGGACCGGACGGATAGCGCGCAGGCAGACGCGACCAGGACTCACCGGTCGTCAAGATCCACAGCACGGCGTTGGCCACGACACGTGGCTCCGCGCGCGGGCGACCGCGGCGGTTCAAGCGTATGGGCGGTTCATCGGATACGAGCGAGGACACTAGCACCCACTCGTCGTCGCTCAGTTCTTCGAAATTCATGCTGTTCTCCACGCAGCCGGACCGGGGCTGCTGTGACGGAGCCTTCGCTCGCAGGTCTTGCTGCCCGCGTTGGCGTGCTCGGTTGCACCATATGTTTATATGACAGGTTCATTGGCATCCCCGGCTGCACATTGACAGTGCGTATGTTCACGGAAATGACGCAAGGAACGTGGTCTCACTCGTGCAAGGGAGAATTTGTGCAGGAAGCATACCACCTGAGACCAGCCGATGAGGAGGGCCGTAATAAGTGTTACGGTTAGAAACAAAGTAACGCTTTTTGTGGCCCGATTTATGCCCATTGGCACTTGCAAAACGCGCCTTCGAGCCCCCTTCCCGACCGCGAAAACCCCTTGCATCAAGGGCTTTTTCGCCCTCGCAAAGTCTTCGTGAGGTCTTTCTCCAAGTCCTTCATCTTCCTGCCCCATACTTCGATGCCATGCAAATGCATCTCGAAGTGCCCGACCCCGTGACGACACCTTCGACTGACTGCTTCATTAAGCATATTGCCCAGTGCAGCATCGCCCCATTCGATTTCCGAGGCCCCTATCCTCTTTCATCGACGCGTCGCGTTTCGTCTGCCACTGAAACTCAGTTGTGCACGCAACAAATGACATGGGAATGAAATCCCGCTTCGTTGGCGCCTTCACCCTGCACCTCATGCCTCGCGCATGCGTATCTGTGGCGATGGACACACACATGAACACGACCGCGAACGCACCGCGGAAACCGACTTTTATGCCGCAGCCACGCAGCAAAGTCCGCGCGGCAATTGCGTTTATAGTACGAAAGCTTTAATCATCAAATCGCCAGTTATCCAGGAGATTCGTGTATGCATACTTCCGCATTGCGCAGCGCGCGCGCTCTGATCGCCGTGGCGGGTGTCGCCGCGGCTCTGCTCGCGCCGTGGGATGCCGCGCAAGCCCAGCTCGGCAACTTGCTCAACCAGGTGGGCAGCAGCGGCTCGACCTCGGCCGCCGGCGCAGCCGGCAGTCTGGGCAACCTCGGCAACCTTGGCAGCGCGCTCTCCGGCTCCTCGCTCACCTCGGGCGGCCTCGGCAACGTCACGGGCCTGATCCAGTACTGCGTCCAGAACAACTTCCTCAATGCCGATACCGCCAGCAGCGTGCAGAACTCGCTGCTCGGCAAGCTGCCCGGCGGCGCGTCGAGCACGGACCCCGGCTACAAGCAGGGCGCCAACGGCATCCTCCAGACCGGCAATGGCCAGCAGCTCGACCTTTCGAGCGCCGGCCTCCAGGAAGCCGCCAAGAAAAAAGTGTGCGACACGCTCCTGACTCAGGCGAGATCGATGCTTTAACGGAAGTTGCAAGACGGCCATGCGCGCGAGGTGGCCGTCTTGCCCACATCCATATTCGGCTTGAATGTGCGGCGCGGCGCAGAACTGCGCAATTTCCATGCCGCGCCCCTTGAACACCGACGGCATTTGGGTGTCGAATGTAATCAAGCGAAACGCAAGTGATTGTCCCGTCACTCATGAACCCGCGCCAAGTCACCGTAATGCCCCTGTTCATCGTGCTTTGCGCGCTGTGCGCGGGGCTCGCCGCTCTTGCTGTGCCGCGCGTCGCCAAGGCGCAATCGCAGGGCTCGGCACACGACCGGACGCACGACCAGCAGTTCGACTGCAAGTCGAACCCGCATGAGTTCATTTCGGCGCTGATCGAAGAAAAATCCATCGACCCGAAGCCGAGCCGGGTGGAAGCGAATTCGGTCAACGCCTTTCGCCCCGTGCACGGCAACCGCCTGAGCGCGTTCGGCTTTCCCATTTACGTCGTGCTCGGCTACGCGCACGACGACGCCCTCTTTCATCGCGGCGCGGGCAAGGAAATCGATGCGCCGCTTTATGGCGTGGTGGTTTCCGCGCCGGCGGAATCGGTCCGCACGCGCGTGCACGAAGCCAACAGCGACGCGACCGTGCAGTCGGTCGTGCCGCTGCTGCTCACGGCCATCGTCTGCGGCGGCTAAGCAGCGGGCAAGGGCCGGTAAACGGCACACAAGAACGGCCGCGCCACGCCCACGGCCCGCGCTACGCAAAGAACGCCAGAGCGCCCAGCACCACGCCCGTCACGCCCACACCCAGCGAAGCCCACATCAGCCACTTGCTCCGCGTGAGCAGCGTGATCGCCGTGAGCGCGATCGAAATCTGGATCAGCGTGGTCGCCTGCGCCCAGCGATGGTGGCCGTGCAGCAGTTCCTCCGCGTGAGCATCGTCCTGGGCCACCTGCTTTTCCAGCGACTCCGCCTGGGTGCGAATCGGCTCCTTCTCCTTGCGATAGCGATCGGCTTCGGCAGTGAAGCGGCGCCGGGCTTCGGTCGAGCCCGGCGTGAGCGCCGCCAGCTCAGCGCCCAGTTCGGCGAGGTGCTGCTTCTCGCCCTTGGCCTGATACCAGGCCCATTGATTCGCCGCCTCGGTTTTGCGAATGGCCGCCTCGTTCTTATAGTAGAGCGCGAGATTTTCGCTGTTGCCGCTCTGGTAAGCGAGGATCGCGCCAATCGAGGCGAGAATCGCGGTCACGACCGCCATGCGCCCCGGAAACGGATCGCGCGCGTCATGGCCCGCGGCCGCATGCTCGACCGCATGATCGTGCGGGCCGTGCACTTCATAATCTTCAGACATCCAACCACTCCCCGGTGTGACTCGAATACCCCGCGCACTGCGCATGGCTCGTGCCGCCGCACGCAGGGGACGCTCAATTATCGTGAGCGCAGCCCGCTTGTCCAGCCTTCGTAACGCATGTTGCAATCAGAAAGAAATTCGCGGCCAATCGAAAATGAATTGAAAGTTTTTGGCAGGCACTGGAATGAAAACGGCCCGCGCAACCGCCGCACGATTGCGGTGGATTGCGCGGGCCGGAATGCCCGATGAGCTGAGAAGCCAAGTGACAGCCCGCGCGTTCAGAACGAACGCGCGGGCGCTTAGCCGCCCAAATAGGCGCGCTTGATGTTGTCGTTCGCGAGCAGGTTCTCGGCGCTGTCGGCGAGCACCACGCGCCCCGTTTCGAGCACATAGCCGCGATCGGCCACGTGCAGCGCCTTGTTGGCGTTCTGCTCGACGAGGAACACCGTCACGCCTTCCTCGCGGATCGCGCGGATGATGTCGAAAATCTGCGCAATCACGAGCGGCGCGAGGCCGAGCGTGGGCTCGTCGAGCAGCAGCAGGCGCGGCTTGCTCATCAGCGCGCGGCCGATCGCGAGCATCTGCTGCTCGCCGCCAGACATCGTGCCGGCACGCTGCTTCGCACGCTGATTCAGACGCGGAAACAGTTTGAACACGTGCTCGATGCCCGCCTCGATCTCCTGCGGCGAGGAGAAGAAGCCGCCCATCTGCAGGTTTTCGAGCACGGTGAGGCTCGGAAACACGCGGCGTCCTTCGGGCGAAATCGCCATGCCCATGCGCATGATTTCGTGCGTGGACTTGCGCGTGATGTCCTGCCCTTCGAACGTCACGCGCCCCGACGAGGCGCGCGGCGTGCCGCACACCGTCATCATGAGCGTGGTCTTGCCGGCGCCGTTGCTGCCGATCAGCGTGACGATCTCGCCTTTGTTCACTTCGATCGACACGCCCGCCAGCGCTTCCACCGCGCCATAGTGGGTATGGACCTTTTCCAGCTTCAGCATCAGTCCTCTCCGAGATAGGCCTTGATCACGCGCGGGTCGTTGCGCACTTCGTCGGGCAGGCCGATCATGATCGGCCTGCCATGCTCCATCACGAGGATGCGGTCCGATACACCCATCACGAGACTCATGTCGTGCTCGATCAGGAGTACCGAGATTCCGAACTCGTTGCGCAAGCCGTCCACCATCTGCTGGAGCTCGATCTTCTCCTGCGGATTCAGGCCCGCGGCCGGTTCGTCGAGCATTAGCAGACGCGGATCGGTAATCATGCAGCGCGCGATTTCGAGGCGGCGCTGGTGACCATACGAAAGCGTGCCCGCCTCGCGGTTGGCCACCTGCTTCAAACCCACGCGATCGAGCCAGTACGCGGCGCGCTCGAGCGCGCCGCGTTCGGCGCGGCGGTATGCGGGCGTCGCAAACAGGCCGCTCAGCATGTTGCGGTTCACCTTCAGGTGCTGCGCAACCATGAGGTTTTCCAGCACCGTGAGCTGCTTGAACAGACGAATGTTCTGGAACGTGCGCACGAGGCCGCGGCGCGCGACCTGATGGCTCGGCTGCCCCGTGATGGCGTGGCCGTCGAGCACGATGTCGCCCGCGGTCGGCTTGTAGAAGCCGCCCACGCAATTGAACACCGTGGTCTTGCCTGCGCCGTTCGGCCCGATGATCGCGAACACCTCGTTCGGACGCACATCGAAGTCGATGCCGTCCACGGCCAGCAGACCGCCGAAGCGCATCTGCAGGCCTGCTACTTTCAACAACGCTTGTGCGCTCATTGCGGCAACTCCACGTGCGGACGGCTTGCGGGCAACAGGCCCTGCGGACGCCACATCATCATCAGCACCATCACCAGACCGAAAATCAGCATGCGGTATTCGGCAAAGCCGCGCGCGACTTCGGGCAGCACCGTGAGCAGCACCGCCGCGAGCACCACGCCCAGCTGCGAGCCCATGCCCCCCAGCACCACCACGGCGAGAATCAGCGCCGATTCGATGAAGGTGAACGACTCGGGCGTGACGAGCCCCTGGCGCGCCGCGAAGAACGCACCGGCAAGGCCCGCAAACGAAGCGCCCAGCGTGAACGCCGAAAGCTTGATGCGGGTGGGATTGAGGCCGAGCGAGCGGCACGCGATTTCGTCTTCGCGCAGCGCTTCCCACGCGCGCCCCATCGGCATGCGCAGCAGACGGCTCGTGACGAACAGCGTGAACGCCACCAGCACCAGCGCGAGCAGGTACAGGAAGATCACCATGTGCACGCCGTTGTACTCGATGCCGATCAGCTCGTTGAACGTCTTCGCGCCTTCCACGCTCGCGTGGCGCGCGAGTTCGTAGCCGAACACAGTGGGCTTGGCGATGCCGGAGATGCCATCCGGGCCGCCCGTGATGCTCGTGAGGTTATTGAGCAGCAGGCGGATGATCTCGCCGAAGCCGAGCGTCACGATCGCCAGGTAGTCGCCGCGCAGGCGCAGTACCGGAAAGCCGAGCAGGAAGCCGAACGTGGCCGAGGCAAGCGCCGCGAGCGGCAGGCATTCCCAGAACGTGAAGCCGAAATACTGGTTGAGCAGCGCATAGGTATAGCCGCCCACCGCGTAGAAGCCCACATAGCCGAGATCGAGCAGGCCCGCGAAGCCCACCACGATATTCAGGCCCAAGCCCAGAATCACGTAGATGAGCGCGAGCGTGGCCACGTCCACCGCGCCGCGCGAACCCATGAACGGGAACACGGCGCCGAACGCGAGCAGCACCCAGATCGCCGCGCGCTGCTGGCGCGCGCCGAGCGCCGGCGCCTTGGGCAGACGCACCGAACTCGTTGCGCGCACAAACATCGGCTTCACGAGCTGGAACACGAACACCACGGCAGCGGCGATCCACACGGGACGCCAGTGCTGCTGCAGCACGACCTGGTAGCCGTCGAGCGTGAGCTGCAAACCCAGGATGGGCGCGGTGAGGATGATCGTCGCGACGGCCGCGGCGAGCGCGCCCTTCACGGTCTGCGACGACGACGGGCCTTCAGCGGCCATGCGAACCGAAACAGTCTGACTCATGGCGACCTCACACCTTTTCGACGTCCGGCTTGCCGAGCAGGCCGGTGGGACGGAACAGCAGCACGAGCACGAGCAGGCCGAACGCCACGACGTCCTTGTACTCGGACGGCATGTAGGCCGAAGCGAACGTTTCGGCGAGACCGAGCAGCACACCGCCGAGCATCGCGCCCGGAATGCTGCCGATGCCGCCGAGCACGGCGGCGGTGAACGCCTTGATGCCCGCGATGAAGCCGATATACGGATTGAGCTTGCCAATCGTGAGTCCGATCAGCACGCCGCCCACCGCGGCCAGCATCGCGCCGAGCACGAACGTGAACGAGATCACGCGGTTAGTGTCGATGCCGAGCAGGTTGGCCATCTTCATGTCCTCGGCGCAGGCGCGGCAGGCGCGGCCCATGCGCGAGCGCGAGATAAAGAGCGTGAGCGCGATCATCAGCACGACCGTCACGCCGACGATCAGCATGCGCGCGTACGGAATCGTCACTTCGAAGTTGCCGCCCATGTTGAAGTCGAGCGCGCCGGAGATCAGCTGCGGCACGGACACGTCGCGCGCGCCCTGCCCGATCTGCACGTAGTTCTGCAGAAAGATCGACATCCCGATGGCGGAAATCAGCGGCACGAGACGCGGCCCGCCACGCAGCGGCCGATACGCCACGCGCTCGACCGCGAAACCGTAGAGCCCGGTGACGAGCACCGAGACGATGAGCGCCGCGCCCAGCACGAGCGGCAGCGGATAGCCCGCCGAAGTGCCGAGAGCCGTGAGCGTGACGAGGCCCACATAGGCGCCGATCATGTAGATCTCGCCGTGAGCGAAGTTGATCATGCCGATGATGCCGTAGACCATCGTGTAGCCGATGGCGATCAGCGCATAGATTGCGCCCAGCGTGAGCCCGTTGACGAGCTGCTGGGTGAACTGCGGAAGAAAATCATTCATGCGTAAGCCCCGCGGCCGTGAAGCCGATGAGAGACCTTAAAGCGGTGTCGACCCGAGTTTTTGTATTTCGCCGCGCATGCGGGCGTTGCAAGAACGCCCCGCCCGCAGCGCAGCGCCAGGATCAGTTCGCGGCGGTCTTGGTGGCGTCCTTGTGCCACGTGTAGACGACGAAGCGGAACGACTTCAGGTCGCCCTGGGCGTCGTACTCCACCTTGCCGATCGGCGTGTTCATCGCGTTCTTGTGCATCCAGGCCGCGACCTTGGTCGGATCGGTGCTCTTGGCGCCCGCGATGCCGTCGGCGATCACTTCGACCGCAGCATAGGACGGCATCTGGAACGGACCGTTCGCGTCGCGCTTGGCGTCGGCGAACGCCTTCACGAGCTTGCCGTTGGCCGGGTCCGAAGCGAAGTCGGCCGGCAGCGTGACGAGCATGCCTTCCGAAGCGGGGCCGGCGATGGCCGTCACGTCCTTGTTGCCCACGCCTTCCGGTCCCATGAACGTGGCCTTCACGCCCTGCTCACGCGACTGGCGCATCAGGAGGCCCATTTCCGGGTGGTAGCCGCCGAAGTAGACGAAGTCCACACCCTGCGACTTGAGCTTGGTGACGACTGCAGAGTAGTCCGAATCGCCTGCGTTGATGCCTTCGAACACCACCACCGGGATGTGCGCCTTGTCGAGCGCGGCCTTGACCGAAGTGGCGATGCCCTGCCCGTACGACTGCTTGTCGTGCAGGATCGCGACCTTCTTCGGCTTGACTTTGTTGATGATGTACGCGGCAGCGGCGGGACCTTGCTGGTCGTCGCGGCCGATCGTGCGGAAGATGTACTGGCGCTTCTTGCCTTCGGTAAGCTGCGGCGCGGTTGCCGACGGCGTGACCATCACCACGCCTTCATTCTCATAGATGTCCGAAGCGGGAATCGTCGAGCCCGAGCACACGTGGCCGATCACATAGTGGATGTGCTGCGAAACGATCTTGTTCGCGACGGCGACGGCCTGCTTCGGCTCGCATGCGTCGTCCATCATGACGGCTTCGAGCTTGTTGCCGTTCGCGCCGCCGGCGGCGTTGATCTGTTCGATCGCGGTCAGGGCGCCTGCCTTGACCATGTCGCCGTACTGGGCGACCGGGCCGCTGAACGGGCCGGCAATGGCGATCTTCACTGTTTCGGCGTTCGCGGCGGCGCCAAAGGCGAGCAGCGCGGCGGCCACGGAAAGGGAAGCAAGGCGGTTACGGTTAAAACAGGACAGCGGCGTCATCAGGAGCTCCTCGATTGTTTTCGGGTCAACCGGGCAAGCGGCATGACCTGCGCAAACGAACAGCACCCCGAGAATGTGGCCAGGGAGGACAACAAGGACGGGCCAGAAAGACAACAGACGCAACGGGGCCCGGCATGTATCGGCCGCCTGGTAGCGGCTTCAGTTCGGAGAGACCGTGAATACGGCCCCTATTGCGCAAGCGATCCGCCTGCCCCGTTCGCTGCATTTCAAACCTGGAAGGTGATCCGGCCAAAATCAGCGACCCGCGGATGCTATCAATAAACCTACCCATTCCGCAACCGAGGGTTTTTTCGGATATCGATGGCTATATTGACGTAAGTCAATTGACGAAAACCACCCAGGATGTGCGGAAAACCCTTGAAATATCGGCGACCCGGGGTGGTAGGCAGGGCTGATGGCCGCCACAGGCCCGTCTGGCGGCGGTGTGGAGAAACGGGTTTCCAATCAGAAAATCTGATTTTTTCTAAAAAATCGCTGCAGCACCTTATCTATTATATTTATTTGCGCCGAGCATCATTTTATATAATTACCCAACCACCCGATCATCCATCTCGCACAATAAGTACAAACCCTAAATGCAAATATTCGCAACCTATTGATTTTATTGCGAAAAATTACATTTTCATTTCAATGAAATACCGTATCCAAAAAATATCAAACACATAACTCACCAGTACACATCGAACCATTATTTCCAATTGGAATCCGGGAAAACTTCCGGCAATCCGCCGATTTTTCCTGAAAATCGCCGGCATGGTTTACTACGCGCCGCCACGGCACCGTCGCATCCGGGCACCATCGGCCTTGCGCACGTTCCGGACACGCGCGGCGCAGTGGTATGCTCGCTGCCTCGCCGCACACACCCGTGCTGAATTGAAAGAACCGAGCATTCGGGGGAGATCAGAGACAATGAAAAGCTTCACGCAAGCCGCCAAGACCGCCACCCTTACCCTGATCGCCGGCGCTGCCGCGATCACGTTCGCCACCGGCGCGGCCCACGCGGCCGAAACCACCACCGTGGAAGTGCTGTCGATCGTCGAACACCCCGCCCTCGACGCAATCCGCGACGGCGTGCGCGACGAGCTCAAGGCCGCCGGCTACGACGCCGGCAAGAACCTCAAGTGGGAATACCAGAGCGCACAGGGCAACACCGGCACGGCCGCGCAGATCGCCCGCAAGTTCGTGGGCGACAACCCGAGCGCGATCGTCGCGATCGCCACGCCTTCGGCGCAAGCCGTTGTGGCCGCAACCAAGACGGTGCCGGTGGTCTACTCGGGCGTGACCGATCCGGTCGCCGCACAGCTCGTGAAGACCTGGGCGCCCAGCGGCACCAACGTGACCGGCGTGTCCGACAAGCTCCCGCTCGACAAGCAAATCGCGCTCATCAAGCGCGTGGTGCCGAATGCGAAGAACGTGGGCATGGTCTATAACCCCGGCGAAGCCAACTCGGTCGTGGTCGTGAAGCAGCTCAAGACCCTGCTTGCGCAGCAAGGCATGACGCTCAAGGAAGCGGCTGCGCCGCGCACCGTGGACATTGGCCCGGCGGCGAAGAGCCTGATCGGCAAGGTCGACGTGATCTACACGAACACCGACAACAACGTGGTCTCGGCCTACGAGGCGCTCGTGAAAGTGGCCAACGACGCGAAGATTCCGCTCGTTGCCGCCGACACGGACAGCGTGAAGCGCGGCGCCGTCGCGGCGCTCGGCATCGACTACAGCGACCTCGGCCATCAGACCGGCAAGGTGGTCGTGCGCATCCTGAAGGGCGAAAAACCCGGCGCGATCGCATCGGAAACCAGCAACAAGCTGCAGCTGTACGTGAACCCGGCCGCCGCGCAGAAGCAAGGCGTGAAGCTCTCCGACGATCTGCTCAAGGACGCCACCACGGTCGTGAAGTAACGCCCGCCACCGCGTCAAGCATCGCACCCGCCCCGCGCGCGGGGCATTGCTGATCGGAAACGGCGCGCAAACCGGGCCGTTTCCGAACGGAAAGGCCGCGCGAAACCAGCGCGAACATGCCGCTGGGAAACGCCCAAAAGCAGCACGCAAAAGCCACACGCAACACCGCAGCCGAGCCGTAAAAAACTACTGGCCCAGAACGGGCCCCCGCGCCCGCAAGCGCGCCGCCTCACCCGGGCCGCGCGCTTGCGGCGAACGATCCGGCGCAGCAACCACCATCCGTGCGCCGCAGACCGCAACAGGATTTCCCCATGTCCCTCTACTCGCTACTGGGCGCGCTCGAGATCGGCCTGATCTTCAGCCTCGTCGCCCTCGGGGTGCTGATCTCGTTTCGCATCCTCAACTTCCCCGATCTCACCGTCGACGGCAGCTTTCCGCTGGGCGGCGCCGTCGCCGCGACGCTGATCGCGAGCGGCCACGATCCGTTTCTCGCCACCGTCTGCGCGATGATCGCCGGCGCGCTCGCGGGCTTCATCACCGGCTGGCTCAACGTGCGCCTGAAGATCATGGATTTGCTCGCGAGCATTCTCATGATGATCGCGCTCTATTCGATCAACCTGCGCGTGATGGGCGCGCCCAATGTGCCGCTCATCTCCGAGGCCACGGTCTTCACGAAGATTCAGCCCGCCTGGCTGCCCGACTATGTGTTGCGCCCGCTCGCGCTGTTCGTCGTGGTGCTCGCAGCCAAGTTCGGCGTCGACTGGTTCTTCTCCTCGCAATACGGCCTCGCGCTGCGCGCGACCGGCGCGAACCCGCGCATGGCGCGCGCCCAGGGCATCGCCACGGGCCGCGCGACGCTCGCGGGCATGGCGCTCTCGAATGCGTTGGTGGCGCTCGCGGGCTCGCTGTTCGCGCAAACTCAGGGCGGCTCGGACATCTCGATGGGCATCGGCACCATCGTGATCGGGCTCGCGGCGGTCATCATCGGCGAAAGCATCCTGCCCGCTCGGCGCCTTGTGCTCACGACGCTCGCGGCCGTGCTCGGCGCGATTCTCTATCGCTTCTTCATTGCGCTCGCGCTCAATAGCGACTTCATCGGCCTGAAGGCGCAGGACCTGAATCTCGTCACCGCCGTGCTCGTGACGATCGCGCTCGTGCTGCCGGCCACGCGCAAGAAACTTTTCGCCCGCAAGAACGGGAGGGCCTAAGCGATGCTCAGCGCACAAGACCTCAGACTCACTTTCAATCCCGGCACGCCGATCGAAACGCGCGCGTTGCGCGGGCTCACGCTGGAAATCCCCACGGGCGAATTCGTGGCCGTGATCGGCTCGAACGGCGCGGGCAAGTCCACCTTCCTGAACGCCATCAGCGGCGACCAGATGGTCGATGGCGGCAAGATCACCATCGACGGCCAGGATGTCACGAAAAAGCAGGCGTGGGACCGCGCGCACCTCGTCGCGCGCGTGTTTCAGGACCCGATGGCAGGCACCTGCGAGGCACTCACGATCGAAGAGAACATGGCGCTCGCGATGGCGCGCGGCAAGCGCCGCGGCTTCGGCCCCGCGCTCAGGAAGCAGGACCGTGAACTGTTCCGCGACAAGCTGCGCCTCCTGAACCTCGGCCTCGAAAACCGCCTGACCGACCGCATTGGTTTGCTCTCGGGCGGCCAGCGCCAGGCAGTGAGCCTCCTGATGGCCTCGCTCCAGCCCTCGCGCATCCTGCTGCTCGACGAGCACACGGCGGCGCTCGATCCGAAGACAGCCGCGTTCGTGCTGGAACTGACCGCGCGCATCGTCGAAGCAGCGAAGCTCACGACCATGATGGTCACGCACAGCATGCGCCAGGCGCTCGACTACGGCCAGCGCACCGTGATGCTGCACCAGGGGCAAGTGGTGCTGGACGTGTCCGGCGACGAGCGCCGTGGGCTCGATGTGCCGGACCTGCTGCGCATGTTCGAGCAGACGCGCCACGAGAAGCTCGACGACGACGCGCTGCTGCTGGGTTGAAAGCGAGGCCAAACGAGCCAAACGCAGCGCACGCCTCGAACGCAAAAACCCGCCAGCCTTACGGTTGACGGGTTTTTGCGTCTACGGCAATGAGAAAAGGAATCCGAACCAAATCCGGCGCCATGCCGAAACACAACGTCAAGCCGTCTTCGAATACTTGAACGTGCCCTGTGCGCTCGCGATCAGCAAGCGTTCATCCACCCACGCCTCGGCGCGTGCGAAAAACACCGACCGGCCGCCGCGCTCGAGAAAGCCCTTGGCCCGCACGAGCTGCCCGAGCCCCTTGTCCAGGTAATTGGTGGTGAGCGAGAGCGTAAAACCATGCCTCGGCGGCTGACCCTGCTCCGCGAACAGGCCCGCGTATCCTGCCGCCGCGTCGAGCAGCGTGGCGATCGCGCCGCCTTGCAACACGCCCTGGCGGTTGAGCTTCGAAGCGTCGATCGGCATGAGCAGTTCCACATAGCCCTCGCGCCACTGCGCGATGCTTACGCCGAGCGTTTCGAGAAACGGGTTGTCGACGGCGAATTGCGGCATGCCGTGGTCTCCTTGATGATGTCGATGTGCGGTGCCGGTCTGGCCCGCGCCATTATAGGCCGCAGCCCCAGGGCTTTCCCGCGGACCCGGGCAGCGCCCGTGCACTGTTCAGAAAAAATCCGTGCAACTGTATATGGTTTTATAGGCAGCCACGGAAAACACTGTACTCTTTCCCACCGCGCGCACGCGCGCGTTTTCTCCCAGCACCGCAAAGGACCTCGACATGACCGACATCACGCGCCCCACCGACACCCTGACCCAGCAACAGGCAGCGGCGGCGGCCGCCGCGGCGCCGGTCCCCTGCCCGGGCGTCGATCCGCTCACCAGCATCCTGCCAGAAGAGCCGCTCCTCATGATGGGTGCGGGCCCCGTGCCCATTCCCGATGCGGTCGCGAAGGCCAACTCGGTCGTCATCAATCACCTCGGCGACACCATGGCGCGCGTAATCGACCAGGTGAAGTCGATGGCGCGCTACGTGTTCCAGACGCGCTCGAACTGGGTGCTCGGCGTGGCCGGCCCCGGCTCCGCGGCCATGGAGATGGCCGTGTCGAATCTCGCGTGGCCCGGCACGCGCGTACTCTCCATCGTGAACGGCTTTTTCAGCGCACGGATGGCGGAAATGGCGCGGCGCGTGGGCGCCGAAGTCACGACGCTCGAGGTGGCCGACCGCGAGATCGTCTCGCTCGACACGCTCGCGCAGGTCATCGAGCGCACGCGCCCCGAGGTCGTCACCGTGGTGCACGGCGAGACCTCCAACACGGTCTGGAACCGCCAGTTGCAGGACATCGTGCGCATCGCGAAGGCCTCGGGCGCGCTGGTCGTCGTCGACGCGGTCTGCACGCTGAGCACGATGCCGCTGGAGATGGACGCATGGGGCATCGACGTGGTCATCACCGGCGGACAGAAAGGGCTGTCGTCGATTCCCGGCGTTTCGCTGATCGCGTTCTCCGATGCGGCCTGGGAGCGCGTGCGCGCGCGCACCGTGCCTAACACGCATTGGTGCCTCGATGCCATGCTCGCCGAAAATTTTTGGCACAACGCGGGCTATCACTACACTGCGCCGGTTTCGGGCGTGCTCGCGCTGCACGAAGCACTGCGGCTCGTCTGCACCGAGACGCTGGAAAAGCGCTTCGCTCGGCATCAGCGCTGCTCGCTCGCGCTGCAGAGCGGTGTGACGGCGCTCGGTCTCGAACTCTATACGCCCGAGGCGTGCCGCCTGAACTCCGTGGTCGGCATCGCGCTGCCCGCGAGCGTCACGCCGCGCGACGTGTGCAGCCATATCTCGCAGCAGTACCAGGTGGAGATCGCCGGATCGTTCGGACTCCCCATCGTGCGCATCGGGCAGATGGGCGAGCAATGTCGCGAGCACCATCTGTTTCGCACCGTCCATGCGCTCGGCCGCACGATGTGCGACCTGGGCGCGGCTGTCGATTTGCCTGCCGGCGTGGCCGCGCTGGAAGAGTCGCTTTCGGCGGCTGGCCGCCGCTGAGCTGAACGCGGCCAGGCGCGCGGCTAGGCGCGCCGCGCCCGCACACAGAGAAACGCGGGCGCGAGCGCCAGCTCCGCATGGAGCCGGGGCGCCACGGCCTTCATCTCCGGCTGCGGCTGTGGCTCGACCAGTTGCTCGATCGTCCAGCCGCTCGTGGTCAGCGCATTGACGATATCGGCAAGCGGTCTCCGATACGCCTCGACATAAGGCTTCGGTTCGCCGAAGCCGGCCCAGTGCAGACCAAAACGCGTGGTCTCGAAGTACGAGCGGCCACCGCGCGTGCGCGTGTCGATCCAGTCGCGCATCGGATGCGCCATCGAGAACACCAGCAGCGCGCCGGGCCGCGCTACACGCCGGAATTCCGCGAAGGCGGGCGCGAGGTCCTCCACATAGTCGAGTGCGAGCGAGCAGACGATGCGGTCGAACTGCTCGTCGTCGAGCCACGCGAGCGGCTGGCCCAGATCGCCTTGCGCGACCTCCACGGGCAGGCTCGCGCAATGCGACTGCGCGAGTTCGACCATCGCGGGCGTCACATCGAATGCGTGCACCCGCGCGCCCGCGCGCGCCAGTTCGGCGCTGACGATGCCGGGGCCGCAGCCTGCGTCGAGCACGCGAAGTCCCGCCACGTCGCCGAGCAGCGCAGCCGTGGCCGGGCGCTCGTAGAGTGCGTTGTGCGGTTTCTCCGGGGCCATTTGCGCGTAGCGCTGCGCGAACTGCGTATAGCTCGCGCGGCCCGGGAGCTCCGGTGCTGCGTTCGCGTCGCGAGACGAATCGGCGTGAGCGCTGGGTATCGAAGAGTCGTTGGCGTGGGAATCGTTCTGCATGCTGGCGTGACGGCCGGGGTGCCGAGGTAGTGACGAAACAGGCAAAAGCGCTATTGTCGCGCGTTTTGCCCAGCACTGCGCACGCTCAGTTCGAGCCCGCGCTTCACGCGTGCGATGTCCACGCCGCCCGCGCCCGGTTGATCGGCGAGCGGCATGTAGCGCGCGGGCGTGTGCAGCAAATAGGCCTGCATTTCGTCGATCACGATGCGGTCCGACGGGTCGTAACCCATGCCCGCCAGTTCCCCGGTCAGCGCCTCGCGCTCGGTGTACGTCAACTGATGCCACCAGAAGGCGCGGCACGCATGGGCATAGGCGGCGTCGGAGAAAAAGCGCCAATGCCCGAGTTCGTGGCTCAGGATCGCCGCACGCACTTCGGCGTCGATCACCTCGCCCGCCGGCCCCTTGCCCATGCCGGGAATCGTCACGAGAAAATCGCGCGAAGACGCGGCGCGCCACGTCGTGCCGCCCTCACCAGCCTCTCGATGGATGAGCCCCCACTGCGTGAGCAGCGTCTGCAACGCGCGCTCGCCTTCAGTCAGGCTCGCGCGCTGCCGCTGCGCCACCTCGAAGAACTGCGCAATCTGCACCGCGCTGAAATTGTTGCCCGCCGTAAGCCCCGCGGGATCTTCGCCGAAGCGCCGCGCGTTCGCGGCGACGGCGCTCATCGACACCACACGGTCGTGCGGCATGTCGCGCCGCTCGATCAGTGCGACCACGCGCGAGAACATCGCGCCCTGCGCCGCGAGGCTCGGCGCATGCATCACGTAGAGGCCGGGCTGGTCTGTGATGGCATAGAGCCGCAGCGTCGGGCCCGGCGGCAATGCGCCGGCAAGCTGCGCGAGCGGCAGGCGCACGACCTCGGGGTTCGGCGCGAACGCGCTGGCGAGCTCGGCGCTCAGCGTGGGCACTGCCGCCGGCGCGCTGGACACGCCCGAGGCAAACACGCCCGGCGAGGCGAAACCGGCACACATACCCACTAACGTTGCGCACGCAACGTTAGCGATGCCGGCACGCGCGTGCGAACCCGCTCCCGGCAGGCAGCCGGAGATGCGCAAGAACGCCACGCCGTTCAATCGGTAACGGTCACGATCGTCACGCGGCGGTTTTCCGGCGCGGCTGGATTGCGCGTATTGAGCGGCTCGCCGGACCCCTTGCCTATCGCGGTCAAGCGCTCCGCTGCAATGCCATCCTGCTGCGTGAGGTAGTCCACCACGGCCTGGGCGCGGCCCCGCGACAGCGTCATGTTCGCGTCCGGATTGCCGCGCGGGTCGGCGTGGCCTTCCACGCGAAATTTGTATGCGGCGAGCTTGTCGGATTGCAACGCGTGGGCGACCTTGTCGAGCGCCGCGCGCGCGGTGCTCGTGAGATCGGTCGAATTGGTCGCGAAGGTAATGAGCATTTGCGCCGATGGCGCTTTCGCGGGCCGCTTCGCCTTCGCCGACATCGCACCGGGCTGCTGGTTCGACAGCACGAAGCCGCGCGTGAGCACGTCGCCGGTGGTCTCGTTCGGCGTGAGCGCCCTGGTGACGGACTGCTCGGTGATGTCCTTCTCCTTCATCACCTGGGCCTGGGCCGGGATTTGCATCGCGCCCGCGAGCACGACCGCGCAACAGGCCAGCGCGGCGGGCCACGCATGCCGCAGCCGCGCTTGCGAAAGGTTCTTCACGTTAGCCAACATGTCATCTCTCCATTGAATGCAATCTTGTCCACGCGCGAGCGTCTGATGGCCGCTTCAAACGCGCTGCAACGCGAGCGCCGCCTTCCACGGCGCTCGCGCCGCATCGAGCAAATCCGCGAAACGCGGCCCGTCGAGCAGCCCTGTGGCGACGCGCAGCGTGGGCTCCACCTCAGCTGATCCTTCGCTCCACCACAGGCTGTCGCCCGCCACCGCGTGCGCGGCCAGGCACTCGCCCAGCGCGAGGCCGTTTTCCTCGCCCTCGCACGCACAAGCATAATGCCAGGGCGTGCGCCCTTCTTCATCGAGTCCATCGAGCATGCGCACCTGATCGCCGAAACGCTCCAGATCGAAAGACGGTGCAAGCGTCGAGAGCGCGAGCGCCACCGCCATCTCGAACCATGGCTGCGCGCCGTGCAGCCAGTTCGCGAGCAGCCCGGGCGCCACCGGCCGCGCGAGCGTGAACGGGAAATAGCGGCCCACGCGGTCCACGCCCGGCATCAGCACGCCGGCCCAGGCCGGCGCGCCGCACAGGGTCTCGCCGAGCGCGAAACACCATAGCGGCGCGTTCAGATAGAGCGACAGCCACTGCGCGCCATAACGCGCCCGCGCCTCCAGCATGCCAGCTTGGACGCTGCGATCCCACGGCTCGATAAACGCCGCCGGCAGCCGCCGCGCGACAAAGTCGCCATGCGTGCGCACCTTGCCGAAGAAACCCGTCTCGTTCATAGATGATCAGGACACCGGAACTGATCGATCATGCCCCGCCGGAACGGGTTCGTCACGCTGCTCGCGTCCAGTTCCAGCTGCACGTGGCGGCCGTCCGATACGAAATCGATCTTGAAGCGGTCGGGCTGGCCCATCTGCTGCATCTGCGCCTTGTCCATCAGACGCAGCAGCGCCCACGGTCCGTCTGCACGCGGGGCGTCGCCGCCGCCGGGCGGCGCGAATTCCACGTGCGCCTGCCCCGTGCCTTTGCCGCTCGGCCACTGGAAGCCCATGCCCTCGTTCGCGCCCGGCTTGACGACCCACTGCTGACCGTCCACGTCGAGCGTAAACTGCGTGATGGACGGATCGATCGCGATCGGCTTGACCGTGAAGCGCACCGAGACATCGCGTCCGCCCGCGCGGAACAGCGCATCGCGAATCTGCGCGGCGCGCTGGAACTGCACGAGCACATCATCGGGAATGCCAGGCGATTCGGTTCCGGCCCGCCAGCGCCACACCGGCCCCGACATGTCGACGAAGTTCTGCAGATTCTTCTGGAAGAAGTCGTCGATCAGGCCGCCCGGCGCGAGCAGGCGGCCGAAGTCGTCGGGCGCGGCGTCGCGCGTGGAGGCGCGCACGAGCGGATAGCGCCCGTCGAGCGCCTGTTTGCACAACTGCCCGATGTTCGCCATCCAGAGGGCATTCAGGCGCGCACGCTCGCCGCCCGCCATCAGCGCCGTGGCGCCGTTCGAGACGTCGTTCACGACCGCCGCGAGCGGCGCGGGCGCGCCCTGCGAGGCGAGCTTGAGCTTGCCGATGGCGTCGCCGGGCGGCGGCGCGAGGCCCTGCCGGCGTGCGGTATCGGCCGCCTGGAGGTAAGTGGCCGCGTCCTTGAGCGCCGCGAGCTGGGTATCGAGCGGCGACGGCCCGGGTGCGCCGGGCTTGCCCACGAGGTCATGCAGCGGCTGAAAATGCGCATCGACGGGATTGACCTGCGCGGGCGCGCTGTTGGCCGCGTCGTCGGGCATGTTGCCGAGCGCGCTCTCCAGCTTCTTCTTCATCGCCTCGATCTTGCCGTTGATGAGCGCCCCAGCCTGCGCGCCAATCGATCCGCCCAGGCCGAGATTGCCAAGCGTGGTTTCGCGCGCCGCCGCCACCATCACCGCGCGCAGTGGCGAATCGGCATTGCCGAGCGCGTAGGCCACGCGCGCGCCCTTGTCCACGCCATCGAACGGCACCACGGCGATATCGCCGAGCAGCGCATCCCACTGGCGAATATATTCGTCGTAGTAAAGCTGCGTCATCGCAGCCCTGAGGTCGCTGGCCGCCGCGGGCGTGAGCACTTGCTCGTCGCGGCCCAGCACCCAGTTATCGCGCGCCACGTCGAGCACCGCCGCATCGCGCGCCGCGAGGAACTTCGCATAGCCCGCGAGCGTGAACGCGCCCGGCACGCCGCGCGTGAGCGGCGCGCCGCTCTTGCGCACTAGCACGAGCGGCGCGTTCTGGCCGCCCGCGCCCGCCACGCTGAAATCGGGCAGATGCTGGGCGTCGAGATCGCGCCGCAAGCTCTCGAACATGCGCTGCGCGAGCGGCATTTTCGCGAGGTTCGTGCGCGCCTGCTGAATCAGGTTCTTGTCGAGCGGCAGCGAGGGATCGAAGAACGCCGGCTCGAACAGCGCCGCGAGATGGCCGTCGAGGTCGCTGCGTTGCGCATCGCTCGCATCGCGCAACGGGCCGCGCTGCCAGTCGACGTCGGCCCACAGGCGCACCGCGTCGGCGTCGTAGTGCGAGGGGTCGCCGAGCATCAGGTACGCGCGCAGCACCGCGTACTGGAACTCGCCGTTGTTCGCATCGCCGCGCCGCAGCTCTTCCTCCATGCGCCGCACCACGAGCGGCAACAGCGTTTGCGCGAGTAGCCGGCGGTAGCTCGCCTGCGCTTCGAGCCCGAGCTTGTCGCCCTGATAGAGGCCGAGACGCGAGAGCCACGGAGCACTCGCGTTGCGCTGCGCATAGCCGCCGGGCAAGTCGCGCGCGGCGTTCAGCAGCGGCAGCAGGGCGAGTGGATTGTCGGTGGCCGGGGTGGCCTGCGCAAGCTGCTTGAGCGCGTCGACCTGCTGCGCCGCTTGGGCCACCCAGGCTTCATTGCGTTGATAGCTGATGAAGAACGCGCCGAGCGCCAGCACCGTGAGCAGCGCGATGGCACCGAGCGCGATGCGCTGAATCCACGCGCGCCGCCGCTCGAGCCCGCGATTGGTGCCCGCGAGCCCCGCCTCGTGAAAGATCACGTCGCGCATGAGCCGCGTGATGAAGTACGCGCGGCCCGCCGAGGCGTCCGGCAGCAGGACCTGCTGCTGCAGGCCGAGCGTGGCCGCCACCGCGCTCATCACACGGTCGATCGGCCGCCCTTCCTGGGTGCCGCTCGTGAAATAGACGCCGCGCAGCAGCACCGGCTTTTCATAGCGCGACGCGCTGAATGCGTCGTTGAGGAACGCCTGCAATACGCCTTCGAGCCCCGCGAACTGCTGCGGGAAACCGTAGACGAGCGCGCGCCGCCGCGTATCCGTCTCCTGCTGCATGCGATGCAGCACGCGCGCCTGCAAGCGCTGCGAGAGCGCGGCGAACTCGGCCGGGAATTGAGTCGAGATCTGCGCGGCGACATCATTCGGATTGCCTGGTTTGTCCGGACTTCCTCCCTCGTCGAATGCGAACGTCATGCCCCAGACCTGCTCGCGTTCGTCGCGGCCCAGATCGTCGAAGAACTCGGCGAAGCCGGCCAGCAGATCGCACTTCGTCACCAGCACATAGACCGGGAAATGCGTGCCGAGCCGCTCATAAAGCTCCTTCAGGCGCTCGTGCACGGCCTGAGCCTGCAATGCGCGCTGCGTGTCCGAGAACTGCAGCAGGTCCTGCGCCGACACCGCGACGATCACGCCATTGAGCGGACGGCGCGGCCGGTATTTGCGCAGCAGTTGCAGGAAGCCGCCCCACGCGGCCTGATCGGCGGCAGCGAAGCTGTCCTGGGTCGTGAAGCGGCCCGCGGTATCCAGCAGCACCGCGTCGTCGGTGAACCACCAGTCGCAGTTGCGCGTGCCGCCCACGCCGCCCACGGCCTGATCGCCCAGTTGCGTCGAGAGCGGAAATTTCAGGCCCGAGTGCGTGAGCGCCGTGGTTTTGCCGGTGCCGGGCGCGCCCACGAACATGTACCACGGCAGCTGATACACGTACTGGTTGCCGAAGCGCCCTTTCACGCGCGACTTGCGCAGAATGGCCATGGCCTCTTCGAAGCGCTTGCGCAGCGCGTTCACGTCCGCGTCCGATTGCTCCTTGCCGGGCGGCATTTCGCCCGCGCCTTCGGCCACCACGCGCGTGAACTTCACGTTCGCGAGGCGCGCGCGCAGCCAGCGCGCGAACCAGTAAAGCGCCCACAGCAGGAACAGCACCGCGATCGCGATCCAGCGGCTCGCGCTCGTTTCGAGCGGCGCGCTGCCGGCCCACGCGAACAGCGGCCCTTCGATCCAGACGATCAGCGCGAGCGCAAGCACGCCGAGAAACGACAGCACGATCTTGCGCCGCAGCCAGTCCACCAGTTTCTTGATCATGGCGTGGCTCCCGGTGCGAGCACGGCAATGTCCACGCGGCGATTGCGCGCGCGGTTGGCCGCGCTGTCGTTCGGCGCGATGGGTTCGGTGTCGCCGCGCCCTTCGGAGGTGAAGCGCGCGGGCGCGCCGGTGCGCGCGATCAGCAGGTCCTTCACGGTTTCCGCACGCGCCTGCGAGAGGTGCCAGTTCGACGGAAAACGCGCGGAAATGAGCCGTTGATTGTCGGTATGCCCGATGACCACGACGTTGCCGCGCACGTCCTTCAATGCGTCGCCGATGCGCTGGACGATCGGCAGATATGTCGATGTGAGCTCAGCGCTGCCCGAGGCGAACAGGCCGTCGCCGTTCACCTCGACAATCGTGCGGTCGGGCTGCTCGGTCACGCGCACGAGGCCCTGGGCGATCTCGGGCGCGAGGAACTTCGACAGCTTCGGAGCGGGCTTGGGCGCGGCTTCCATCTTCGCCGCCAGCACCGGCGGTGGCGCGACGCGCACGGCGTGCAGCGCCTGGAACACCGCATCCGATGCGTCGTTGAGCCGGAAGCTCAGCACCAGATGCGCGACCACCAGCACGACGCACGCCACCGCCGCCGCCACCCACAGCGGCACGAGTTGCAGCAGCGGCTTGCGCTGCGCGTTCACGGGCTGCCAGTGCGCAGAGAGCTCGCGCTCGAGCGCGCCGCGCTGCGCGCGGATCATCTGTTCGAGCCGTTCGCGCACCTGATCGAGTTGCGTGCGCCCGCCGTCGATCAGGCGGTAGCGCCCTTCAAAGCCAAGGCCGAGTATCACGTACATGAGTTCGAGCACGTCCACGTTCGCGCCGGGATTTTGCGCGAGCCGCTGGAGAATCAGGAAGAAGCGCTCGCCGCCCGAGGCCTCGTTATGGAAGGTCACGAGCAGGCTGCGGCTCGCCCATGCGCCCGCGCCCCACGGCGTGCTGGAGATCGCCTCGTCGAGGAACGTGCACAGGCAGTAGCGCGAGGCGCCGAGCTTTTCGTCGTCGTAGCCGCTCGCGCGCCCTTGCGTCTCGAACCCGCGCATCATCTGAATCAGTTGCGTGCGCAACTGCTCGATGTCGGGGTGCGTGGGCAATTGGCGCAACGGCAGCGCGAGATCGATCAGCGGATTGGCCGCGCGCAGCAGCGGATTCAGGCCGCCCGCGCCGGGCGGAATCGGCGCGACCGAGGTGGCCGCCGCCACGAACGGCGCGCGCGCGCCGCCCGGCGTCGGAATCAGGATGGTGGCGCCGGGATCGGCGCTCATGGGTGAGTCGTCGGATGACACGGTGCACGTCCTCCTCAATCGATGGCGCGGCGCCAGGCGCGCTTAGCGGCGGATCGCCCAGAATTCCATCGCGAGGCCGGGAAATTCACCCGCGACGTGCAATGCCATGCCCGCCGAGGCGGCGAACTGCTTCCACAGTTCGTTGCCGCGGTCGAGCTCGAAATACGTGAATCCCGCATGGAACGGCAACTGGCGCGGCGCCACCGGCAGCGCGCGCAGGCCGATGCCCGGCAATTGCAGATTCACGAGGTCGCGGATGCGCTCGATCGGCCCGATCTTCACTTGCGGCGCGAAGCCGGTGAGGATGGCTTCGGCCGGCATCTGCGCGCGCACGGCCAGCACGAAGGTGGCCGAGGCGAACAGGTTCTTGTCGGGCACCAGCGCAACGCGCAGGCCGAACTTGCGCTCTTCGAGCGGGATCGGCACCGCGTGCGGATCCATCACCATGCTGAGCGCCACGCGCAGATCGTCGATCACGGGCGCGAAGGTTTCGCGCAAGCGGTCATGCCGATAGACCGGATATGCGCTGGGGCGCTTGTTCTTCTGGCTGAACGTGGCCAATTCGCCCGCTAGCTGAACCACCATGCAATAGAGCGATTCGGGATGCAGGCCCGTCATCGTCGAGAAGTGCGCCGCGAGCGGCTCCGCGCGGTTGATGAGTTCGAGCAGCAGGAAGTCGGAGACCTCGGCCACGCCCGTCACGCCCGGTTGCACGAGGCGCGCGGCCAGTGCCTCGCCGCGTTGGTGCAGCAGGCCCACGAGGTCGTCGGCGAACGCACGCAGACGCGGCGCCACGCGATAGTCCATGCAGGGCGGGCTGTAGTCGCCTTCGAGCACGACGCGGTTGTCCGGCTGCCGCTCGATCACGCGCGCCACGCCTACCGTGGCGTAGGCATTCGCCACGTCGGGCTCCAGCGCGAGGCGCACGCGCAGCTTGCCGATTTCCACCAGCGCCGCGCTCGCGTTCGGGTCGTTGCTGTCGGCCACTTCGGCTTCCGCGCGGCGATGGCGCGCGAAATTTTCTTCGCTATCCTCATTGCCGGTTTCCGGCACGCCGGGCCTGCGCACCGGCAACGCGAGCGTCACGAGCACGCCGCGCGTGCCTTCGGGAATGTCGAGCGGCTCGGGCAAATCGTCGTCGGCGGGCAGGTTGAACGGCGTGCCGTCGGGAAAGACGCCCGAGCACGACAGCAGCGCGAGCTTGCCGAGCTTGAGCAGCTGCTCGTCGATTTCCAGCGACGCGAAGCCCCATGCATAAGGGCGCAGGCCGCCCGCGCGCGTCTCGAGCTGGGCCTGCAAATAGCGGTCATGCTGCTGCAGATGATGCGGCTGCAGAAACATGCCTTCCGACCAGATGACTTTGCTGTTCCAGGACACGTTGTTCTCGTCGTCGTATGTATCGTCTAGGTTTAAAGGGGCCGCCGCTTCAGGCGGATCCCGTTTCCGGTTTATCCGATTTGTCCGATTTGGCCGCGGCGTCCTCGCGCGCGCGTTGCAGCGCGTCCACCTGCGCCTCGTATGCGTCGTTGAACGCCTTGCCGAAAAGCTTCTGGAAGTCGTCCTCCGCTTCGCGCGCGATGCCCGCGCGCAATTCCACGAAGCGGTCCCAGAGCTTCGCCTTGCGGTTCGAGAGCACGCGGTCGAGCATGCCCTGCTCGCTCAACTGCGCCTCGAGCGTGGCCGGATCGAAGCGCGCGAGCACATGCGCAAGCGCCGCGCGCATGCCCACGAGCACGGCCAGTTCATGCGATTCGATGTCGACGAACGCCCGCGCGACCGCCTCGGCCGGCGGCAAGTAGCCTTGCGCGCGGCCCGTGAGCATTTGCGCGAGCGCGCTGTCCACGTCGGGGAAAAATTTGAGCGGGTTGTTGTCGCGCGCCACGATGAGCGTGGTGTCGAGCCGCGCTTCGCGCTTGGTCATCGAGCGCGCGCGCAGCACCGCCATGGTCCCGCGCAGCGAGTCGTGCAACATCGTGCCAACGAGCCGCGCGAGATCGGCGGCGGGCAGGTTCGGCACCCGGCCCGGTTCGATGCCCAGGCCTTCGAGCAACGCGGCGAGCACGGCTTCGTCTTGCGGTGACGCGGGCGTGGCTGGCGCGGTGGGGGCTGGAGCCGGCGTGAGAGTTGGCGCAACGGCCGGCGCAACGGCGGGCGCGCCTTGACGCTGCGGCTCCTGTTGCGGCGGCGAAGGCGGAGACAATGACGGCTCTTCGGCCCTGGCGGGCATGGGCAGCGGCAACTCGGGCTGCGCCGCCACGGCAGTTGCGGCAGGTGCGGCCGGCACAAAGATCTGCGTGACCGATGGCAGCATCTGATGCGCTTGCGGCTGCGCTTGCTCTTGTGGCGCGACGCTAGCCGGTACAGCGGGATTAGCTGGCGCAGCGGGAACAGCCGGCGAAAAAAGATCGTCGAACGGCGTCTCACCGAGCGGCGCGGCGTCGCCAAGCAGGCTCGCGGGCAGGCCGGTAGGCCCCTGCGCGCCAAGACCGAGCGGATCGGCTACGCCAGGCATGGCCGCGAACGCCTGCGCGGGCGCGGCGGGCATCGGCGGCGACACCGGCGTCATCGCAGGCGCGGCATGCTGGGAAAAAGCGCCGGGCGTCGCTACGCCGGGCGCCGACGCGCCATGCACATCGGCCAGCGGATCGTAGTCGTCGGGAATGCCGCCTGCCGCACCGAACGAAGCGGGCGCAAGCGCAGGCGGCGCGAGCGCCTGCGACTCGGGCGATACATGGTCGCTCTCCGACCCTGTGTAGCCGGGCCGCACGGCCATGCGTCCGCCCGCCCCCAGTGCCTCGCCGAGCGCATCGAGACCGCCTGCCCCGATGCCACCCATGCCACCCATGCCACCCATGCCACCCATCCCGCCGATGCTCCCCGCGTTGCCTGTAAAGCTGCTTGCCCCAGGCGCGAACGGATTTTCTGGCAACGCCGCCCTCTCAGCCAGCGGCGCGCCGCGCAACACCTGCACGCCCGCGAGCGGATCGCGCCCGAACGGTCTCGCCTCCTCCTGCGCCGTGGCCTCGGCCAGCGCCACCTCCAGCAAATACGCGCCGATCATCAGCTGATCGCCGTGCGCAAGCCGCGCCTCGCGCGTGCCGCCTAGCGCGCGCTGGTTCAGCACGCTCGGATTCGCACCGAGATCGCACAGCAGATACTCGCCGCCCCGGCGCTCCACGCGCGCATGCACGCGCGAAATCGCGCGCTGCTGGTCGGGCAGCACGAGCGTGCAGGTGGTGGCGCGGCCGATCGTGCCGCCGTCCGGGCCGAAGCGCACCGCGATCGGCTCGGCAAGCGGCTCGTCGTTGTACTTCGCCACGCGCAGCGTGAGAATCGGATTGGTCAGTTGCATCGCATTACCCTGCGCATTACCCTTCCCCTCCGTCATTTCATCAGGATTGCAGATCTATCAACAACGCCACGAGACGCCTCACGATTCCACTTTCTTCGTGCCATCGTCGGCGTCCTTGGGGTCGGTGGGCGCGGTGGGTGAGGAGCCGTCGCCCGAGCCCGCCGAGCCCCCCGAATTGAGCTGGATCGGCATGCCCGACACCGCGACCGAACTCGGCCCGATCACCACGAACGCGCCGCCCGCCTTCAAGGTAATGCTCATGCCCGCCTCGATCACCACGTTCATGCCCGCCTTGATATGAATGTTCTTGCCCGCGTCGATGGCGTAGTCGGTGCCGACCTTCTCCTGAAGCTTGCCGCCCACGTCGAGCGAAGCCGTGCCGTCGACCTTGGCGTTCTGCGCGCCGCTCACGTGGTCGTGGCGCTCGCCGCTCACCTGCACGTACTCGTTGCCGGTGACCTTCAGGTGGCGGTCGTTGCCCACGTTCATCAGCGCGTCGTTGACCACCCAGGTTTCGTGGTCCTTCTGCGCATGAAAGAACAATTGCTCGCCGCCAGCCTTGTCGAGAAAGCGCACCTCGTTGTTGCCCGAGGCATTGGGCGTGGAATTGCTCTTGATGGTGGCAAAGGCCGAATTGGCGGGCAGCTTGTACGGCGGCATCAGGCTCGCGTTGTAGACACTGCCCGTGACGAGCGGATGATCGGGGTCGCCCTCGATAAACTCGACGATCACCTCCTGCCCCACGCGCGGCAGAAAGAACATGCCCCAGGTCTTGCCCGCCCAGCCCTGCGAGACGCGCGCCCAGCAGCGGTCGGTGACCTCACTGCTTTCGTTCTCGTACAGCTGCTCCCAGTGGAACTGCACCTTGATGCGGCCGTATTCGTCGGTGAAGATCTCCGAGCCGGCGTCGCCCACCACCACTGCCGTTTGCAGGCCACCCACCACCGCGCGCGGCGTGAGCCGCTCCGCGCGGAACTGGTTGTCCTTGCGCAACGCGCTGAACGCGCAGTCGAAAAACGGCATCTTGCCCTGCCCTTGCGCAACGCGACTAGACACATAGGCATCCGAATTGATTTCGTATGTCGCACGAACGACCAGATACCCGTCGTTGCAGTCGTCGAGCGGATGCTCGCTCAGTTGCAGCAATCCGCCCGGCCAGATGCCGCGCATGGAAGCCCGGCCTTCGATGCTGTCGTTGCGCGTCTGGCGGATCTCCACGCCCACGCGCGCGTAGCGGTCGCCGTCGGCAGGCACGGTATGGCCCGTGAGGTGCTCCTGCATCGTGTAGCTTGGCGCGTCGTAAGGCTGGGTGCGCGTGGCGCGCGAGCGCAAGCCGCCTTGCAGGCTCGAGGAAGGCTTTTCGAAGTCGTAGTCGTTGGTTTCGTAGTAGCCGGTCTGAAGCTCGCCGCCCGAGAACCACTCGTAGACACACTCCATGTCCTCGCGCGCGGCCGCGTCGCGGTCGCGATACGGCACGCCGCGGTAGTTCGGGATCGGCGCGTGCACGTCGCCCGCGTCGGCGAGTACCAGGGTCTGGCGGCCATTTGCGTGCTCGAAATAGTAGTAGATGCCCTCGTGCTCCATGAGTCGGCTCACGAAGTCGAAATCGGTCTCGCGGTACTGCGCGCAGTGCTCGCGCGCTGGATACGTTGCCGTGCAGCGGTTGGTCACGTCCACGTTGTAGTCGTTGAGCACGCTCATCACGATCTCGGGCACGGTCTTCTGGTAGAAGAACCGGCAATGCGAGCCGCGCGTGAGCAGCCACAGGCGCGGGCGCACGATGGCGTGATAGCCAGCCATGCTGCCGTACTGCTGGTTGCCCGGCGAAGTCATGCGGAACACCGTCACGATGCCGTTGAACTGGCGCTCTCCGCCCGCGGGCAGCGCGAGCGCGATCGACAGGTCCTGGCCGAGCACCTGCGTGGGCGCGACGCTGTTCTGCTCGCACAGCAGGTCCACGCGGTATTCGCTCAGGCGGCCCAGTTCGTCGCTGCCGGTCATGCGCAGAAACAGCAGGTTCGCCCCGGTTCCCTTGCAACTCACTGTTACGTTGCGGTTCGTATCTTGCGAAGTCATCTCAAGCAATCAGTCAGGGAATCATCGTGTTGACGGTGGCCGGGTTCACGATCGACACCACGCCGCCCCAGTTGCACATGCACTTCGAGACGTTATCGAGCGAGGGCTGGTTGCCGAGCAGCACGGTCGGCGCGCCGGGGGCCCACGGCGAGAAGGTCGCGGGAATGCACGGCATGGGCGTGAGCACGCCGAGCGCCGCCGCCGCGGCCGATGCCACCGTGGGATTGGCCATCGACGAGCACACGCCGAACGGCATGATGTTGACCATCGGTATGTGGTCCATGATGTTCGCGGCGGGCGGGCCTTCGCCCATCACCTGGTTGGCGGGCAGCACTACGAGGCTCGACGGCGCGGCGCCGAACGAGCATTGCAGTGTGGCCCCCATGCTGACCTGTTGAGGCATGGCAATTCTCCCAGCGCCTGTTCAGTCGAACGTATAAACAAACTCGCCGTCGTGCGCGCCCACCTGCACCTTCGTCACGCTGCCGCCATTCATCATGCGCGTGAGGAACTCGGTGGACACGCGCGGCAGCAAAGTGTTGGTCAGGATCGCGTCGATCATGCGCCCGCCGCTCTCCAGCTCCGTGCAGCGGCTCGCGATGAGCTTGACCACGTCGTCGTCGTAGAGGAACGGCACCTTGTGCGATATGCGCAGCCGCTTCTCGATGCGCGAGAGTTGCAGGCGGATGATCGCGCCCAGCATCTCGTCGGAGAGCGGGTAATACGGAATCGTCACCACGCGCCCGAGCAGCGCGGGCGGGAACACCTTGAGCAGCGGCTCGCGCAGCGCCTTCGCGATGCCCTCTGGATCGGGCATCAGTTCGGGATCCTTGCAAAGGTTCGTGATGAGATCGGTACCCGCGTTGGTGGTCAGCAAGATGAGCGTGTTCTTGAAGTCGATCACGCGGCCCTCGCCGTCTTCCATCCAGCCCTTGTCGAACACCTGGAAGAAGATCTCGTGCACGTCGGGGTGGGCCTTTTCCACCTCGTCGAGCAGCACCACGCTATAGGGACGGCGCCGCACCGCCTCGGTGAGCACACCGCCCTCGCCGTAGCCCACGTAGCCCGGCGGCGCGCCCTTGAGCGACGAAACCGTGTGCGCCTCCTGGTACTCGCTCATGTTGATCGTGATGACGTTCTGCTCGCCGCCGTATAGCACCTCGGCCAGCGCGAGCGCGGTCTCGGTCTTGCCCACGCCCGAGGTGCCCGCGAGCATGAACACGCCGATCGGCTTGTTCGGATTGTCGAGGCCCGCGCGCGAGGTCTGGATCCGCCGCGCGATCATCTCGGTGGCGTGGCCCTGGCCGATGATGCGCTTGTTGAGATTTTCGGCGAGCTTGAGCACGTTCTCGATCTCGTTGCGCACCATGCGGCCCACGGGAATGCCGGTCCAGTCCTGCACGACCGAGGCCACGGCCTGGCGGTCGACGGTGGGCAGGATCAGCGGATCGTCGCCCTGATGGCTCGCGAGCTGCGCCTGCAATTCGCGCAATTCGGCGCGCAGCGCTTCGGGGTCGATCTGCGCGGTGGCGGCGCCCGCGCCGTTCTCCGCGTTCTCCGCGCTCGCCGCGCTTTCCGCCGCATTTTCGACTGCCGGCGCGGCGGCTGCGCTCGCGGCATCCGCACCGTCTTCCACCTTGCCGGTTTTATCACGAAGTTGCGCGCGCAACGAAAGAATGCGCTCGACCAGCGCCTTCTCCTTCTCCCAGCGCGCTTCGAGTTCCACGAGACGCTCGCGCTCCACCGCGAGCTTTTCGCCGGCCGCCGCTTCGCGCTCGCGCGTCTCGATGCCCACGGCCTTTTCGCGGCCGATGATCTCCAGCTCCGTCTCCAGCGCTGAAATACGCTTGCGCGCATCGTCCACGGAAGGCGGCGTAGCGTGCTGGCTCACGGCCACGCGCGCGCATGCGGTGTCGAGCAGGCTCACCGACTTGTCGGGCAACTGGCGCGCCGGAATGTACCGGTGCGAAAGCCGCACGGCGGCTTCCAGCGCCTCGTCGAGCACCTGCACCTTGTGGTGCTGCTCCATCGTGGAGGCCACGCCGCGCATCATGCGGATGGCTTTTTCCTCATCGGGCTCGCCCACCTGCACGACCTGGAAGCGCCGCGTGAGCGCGGGATCCTTTTCGATGTGCTTCTTGTATTCGGCCCACGTGGTGGCCGCCACGGTGCGCAGCGTGCCGCGCGCGAGCGCGGGCTTGAGCAGGTTGGCGGCGTCGCCGGTGCCGGCCGCGCCGCCCGCGCCCACCAGCGTATGGGCTTCGTCGATAAAGAGAATCACGGGCTTTTCCGAGGCCTGCACCTCTTCGATCACCTGGCGCAGCCGGTTCTCGAATTCGCCCTTCATGCTCGCGCCGGCCTGCAACAGGCCCACGTCGAGCGCGCGCAGTTCGACATCGCGCAGCGAAGGCGGCACGTCGCCCGCAACGATGCGCTGCGCAAAGCCCTCCACCACCGCCGTCTTGCCCACGCCGGCTTCGCCCGTGAGGATCGGGTTGTTCTGGCGGCGGCGCATGAGGATGTCCACCACCTGGCGGATTTCCTCGTCGCGGCCCACGATGGGATCGAGCTTGCCGCTGCGCGCCTGCTCGGTGAGATCGGTCGTGAAGCGGCGCAGCGCTTCCTGCTTGCCCATCGCCGCCGGGGGCATGCCTGCAGCATCCGCTCCAGCCCCCGCTCCCGCGCTGGCGTTCGCATTGAAGCCGTCGCTCGCGCCCATTGCCGCTTCGGGTGAATCGCGCAGCAGGCGGTCGAATTCCTCACACAGCGCATCGAGCTTGATCAACTCGAACTGCCGCGAGATTCCGTAGAGCGTGTTGCGCAGCGAAGGTGTCTTCAGGAGTCCAACCATTAGATGCCCGGTGCGCACCTGCGATTCGCCGAACATCAGCGAGCCGAACACCCAGCCGCGCTCGACGGCCTCTTCCACCTGCGAGGAAATGTCCGTGACCGACCCCGCGCCGCGCGGCAGCCGGTCGAGCGCCGCCGTGAGATCGCTTGCGAGCCGCGCGGGATCGATCCCGTAGTGGCGCGCGAGCCGGTGCAGGTCCGAGTCCTGCAACTGGAGAATCTGATGAAACCAGTGCACAAGCTCGATATACGGATTGCCGCGCAAACGGCAAAACATGTTCGCACTTTCGAGCGCGCGAAAGCCTGGCTGGTTGAGCTTGCCAAAGAGCGCTGCCCGCTTGATTTCGGCCATGTCTTCATTCTCCCGGGTGAAGGTCGAGCGCCGCGGCGTGTTCCGTCGCTCGTTGCACGTCTTCCTGCCTCCGCTCGCGCGCGGCAGCGCCGCTTGCGGGATTGAGTTTCAGCTGCTTCTGATCGCCTTGCGCCGCGCCGCTAAGCACCCAGCTCGTGAGCCCAAGCCGCGCGTGGCGGCCCAGCTTCAGGCGCGGCACCTCGGCCTCGCGCAATTGCAGGTTCACGTCCCAGTCGAGGCCGTCGCGCACATAGTTGCAAACCCAGTCGGCGAGCCGCTTGAGGCTGTCGCCGCCGGGCAGGAAACGCTCGTAATCGGCCATCGAAAGCGGGCCGATGACGATGCGAAACTTATGCTGGCAATCCCATACGCGCGCGCCGAGCAGCGTGGAAACCCCGAGCGCCGACGATCCGTCGCGCAAGCCCATGCGCGTGTGCGTCCCGGCGGGCAGCGGCATCCAGTGGCCCACCCATTCCTCGATCGACACGGGCAGCCGGAAAAAGCGCGTGAGAATCAGCGCGAGGCCCGCGGCGGGGCGCGTGCGCGAACCGAGCAGCCCCGCGAAATGGAGCTTCGCGAAATCGGGTACGGTATCGCGCCCGCGCAGCGCCTCCTCGCCCATGCCGAAAGTCGAGCCCACATACATCGCGAAGCGGTCGCGTCCCGGGCGCTCGAGACTCACCGCCGGCTGCGCATTGGCCCACGCGCGGTAGAACAGGCTCGTCATGCGGTGATGGAACAAGTCCAGAAAGCGCGCGAAGGTGGGATCGTCGGCGTTGCGCTCGCGGTCGCGGATATATTCGGTCAGATGCGTGGGCAGCGCGCCATGCGGCCCGAGCAGGCCGAAGAAGTTCACGGCCAGGCGCGGCGCCATGCCCCCTTCCCCATGATCGTGCTGCGAGAACGCGGCCAGCGTGGTCGGATGAAACACGAGTTCGGGCCGCTGCGTGAAGCGCACGGCGTCGTCGCGCGGGCGCAGCGACTCGCCCACGCGCGGCTGCGCGGCCCACGCGTTTTCGATCAGGCGCACGGCCTGAAAGAAGTCGAAGCGGTACGCCTCGTCTTCGAGCAGCTTCAGCACGGTCAGAGCGTCACGCATTGTCCCGCCCTCGCAGGCCAGCGCATGATCTCGGCGCGTGCCGTGGTGCGCACCACCGTCTCGGTGAACGAATTCATCGAGACGTACAGTGAAAAATATCGCGCGAGCACCGCGCCCAGCACGAAGGCCCCCGAACCCTCGAAGGCGGTTTCGTCGAACGTCACGCTCACCTGCTGGCCGCGCCCGAACACGATCGGCCCCGGCACGGGCAGCCGGCGCGTGACCGGTTTGGCCTCGACCGAGCGCACGCCTTCGATCTGCCGCTGCGCGGCCGGATCGTCGACGGGGCAATAGAGGCTCAGCAAGTCGCGCAGCGCCCGCGCGCCTGTGGAGGCATTCGTATCGATCAGCGACTCGTAGTTCAACGATAAGTGGCTCAGCAACCGCCAAGCCACCGCGCCGTGCGCGAACGACGGCAAGGGCCGGCTCGGACCGCTCACGCAGCGCACGCTCTCCACGGGGGCTTCCACGCCGAGCGTGAAATCCGATGCGCCGGTGCCGGTGGCCAGCGTAAGGGGCAAATCGCGGTTGGTGCACAGCACCTTGAGGCCGAGCTGGCGCAGATCCGCGCGATACGGCGCATTGGCCGCATCGACGAGTGCGATGAAGGTTTCGCTGCCGAGGTAACTGGTGCGCTGGCCGCGCTCGCGCGCGCGCGAAGATTGCAAGCGCCGTTCGCGGCGCACCTGGTAGTACGCGCTGCCCTGCTCGGCCGCCGACAAATCGCGCGCGTGATAGAAGGGCTCGAAGCGTTGCTCGTCGTTCGAACCCGCGCCGTGTCCCGTGACTTCCTCGATGCGATAAATCTCGAAGTCGAGCGGCCGCGTGCGGTCCGCAATCACCTGATACTCGAATTGCGCGGGATCGAAGGCGATACGGTCGGCGCGGCGCGCGAACAGATTGATCGCTGGCGTGCAATGGAGCGAGAAGTGGCTCGCGTCGAGCGTCTGTTCGAGCAGCGGGTCGGCGCGGTCGAGCAGCACGATCACTTCCACTTCGCTTTCGGCGCACGCGCGCAGCGCGCTCTGCAAGCCGTCGATGGCAACGAACAAAAAGCGCTGCGGAAACGCGAAATATTCCTGCAGCAGACGGAATCCCTGAAACGACTGGCCGCTCACGGGCAGCAGCGCTTCGCTGTCGTCGAAGCCGACCGGCTTGACGGCGCTCTTTGGCAACAGCCGGTGCCATGGCGCGGGCCGCGCGACCGGCAGCACCGCCACGCCCACGGAACTGGCGAGCAGGCGCTCGTAAATTCGCGCAGGCAGCGAATCCGCGCCGCGCAAATAGAGCGTGAGCGTATCGAGCGCAAGCTGGCTGAACTTCACGCCGCCAGTGGTGCTCAAGCGCAGCCGCACGCCTGCCTTCACACCGGGCGGTAGCGCCATGTCGGCGCCGCCGAGCGCGCCGGTATGCGTGAAGAACTTCGCCTCGACGATCTCCACGGGCCACAGCGTGAGCGCATGCGCCGTGCGGTATTCGCAGCGCGTCGAACCGTTCTTGTCGAGCACCGCGTGCAGCGCGCTGCCGCGCTGCACGGTCACGCCGCCCGCAAGCGCCGGATGTGCGAGATCGGGCTGCATGCGCACCACTGTCATCGACGGCGTGGGCGCGAGGTAATGCGGATACACCAGCTCCATGAGATGCTGGGTGAAACGCGGAAACTCGGCGTCGATCTTCAACTGCACGCGCGCCGCGAGAAAGCTGAAACCTTCGAGCAGGCGCTCGACATAGGGGTCGGCGCATTCGAGCCCTTCGAGACCCAGGCGCGCGGCCACCTTCGGAAACTCGCGCGCGAATTCGCTGCCCATCTCGCGCAAATGCGCGAGTTCCTGGTTGTAGTAGCGGATCAGGTCGGGGTTCATCGTCGCTTGTGCGTTGCTTGTGCGTGGTGGTTTTTCAGCGCGCCGCGCCCTGGTCGATCACGCGCACCTCGCCGCCCTCGAGATCGAGTTCGGTGCGAAAGTAAAGCCGCTCCGGATACGGCTGCGCCCACAAGTCCCCTTCGATCGCGAACACCACCGTGTTGTGGTGCCCGGTCGTTTCCTCCTCGAGCACTGCCGTCACCTTCACCGTGTCGCGCAGAATGCGCGGCTCGAACGCCACGATCACGTCGCGTATCTGCCGCTCGAGGCGCGCGAGGTTCATGCCCGATGCCGTCTTGCCCGCGATATCGGGAAAGCCGTAGTTGAGCACCGAGCGCTCGACGAGCGGCCATGCCGAGAGATCCTGCACGCTGCCGAGCCCGCTCGCATTGAGCAACCACGCCAGATCGCGCTGCACGCCCAGACGCAGCGCGCGCATCGAGAGCACGCGGCGCTCGCGGCTCTCGACCTTCGTGCCGGGCTCGAGATCGGTCAGGCGGTCGAGCAGCGAGGGCTGCAGCCGGTCGCGTCCAGTCAGCTCAGCCATGGTCTTGCGCGCGGTCTTGCGTCACTTCGCCCGCAGGCGCCTCTGCATCGAGCACGAGCGTGCGCACGTCGAACAGCGCGTAGTCGTTCTCGTCGGTCGTGAACATGCGCTGCCCGACCGGGCGCGCCTCGTCGAATTCCCCGCTGCCCGCGTCGGTCCATTCAGTTGCGCGAGCGAGCGCCAGTGCATTGGCATCGGCCGCCGAGTGGGTCACATTCGCGGTCAAGGTGCCGGGATAGCGCGCCGGAATCAGTCCCGCCGCCTGGCCGTCGTTGGCCCACCTGAATACGGCCGGCATCCACACGCGGTCGCGCAGGTCGTCCGGCGCTTCGAGCTCGATGCGGCGGATGCGCTCGAACGGCACCCAGTAATAGCGGCCGTTGAGAATCACTTCGAGCGTGGGGCCGAGGCGCGAATCGGCGTCGGCGATCCACGCGAACGGCACGCCGTTGAGCGTGCCCGTCGTGGGGCGCGCCTGCTCGAGTGCATTGGCGCGGCACGCGGCCGCCGCCCTGGAATCGCCCGAGCCCTCGAGACGCAACGCTTCGATCAGGAGTGCGAGCCATGCGGTGGGCTCGCCGAAAATGAGCGGCGCGCGCCGCCCGGCGAATACGTCCTCGCGCAGCGCCTCGCACTGGAGCGCATCGCGATAGAGCTGCACCATCGGCAGCGCGGCGGCGTCGAGATCGCCCACCACGTTGAGCTGCGTGAGCGCGCGCTCCCACGCGCCGCGCACGGCGAGCAGCTGAAACAGGAACACGCGGTACGACACGTTGGCCGGGTTGCCGCGCACCTGGTCCTGCAACTGCTTCAGGCACGCGTCGAGGTCACCGGCGCGCAAGCTCTCTTCTGCTGTCATTGTCGATTGGCTCCGTCAAGCCAGCATTCATGGGCGTCGGTCGGGGGCTGCAATACATGCGGCGGCGCGCGCCCCTCGCGCGCGCCGCCACCGTTCCGCGGCTTACTCCGCGACGTTCTTCGCGATGTCCCACTTGGTCTCGACCACGCCGCCTTCCTTCTCGCCCGTGGCGCTTTGCGGCTGGTACTCCACGTGGTACTTCTCGAAGTTCAGCGAGATGTTCTCCGTGAAGCGGTCCTCGCCGCCCGAGCCGCCTTCGCTGATCGACGAGATCAGCACCTTCGTGAAGGTGATCTTGAAGTATTCGAGCGGTGACTTGCCGCCGGCCTTGCGCACCGTGAGCACCGCGGTGGGATAGTGGCTGCCGCTCGCGCACGCGCCCATCAGCACCGGCGTGGCCTTGTCGACATACTTCGTGAACGAAAGATCCTGCACGGACACCTTGCCTGCGCCGCCGCCCGTGCCCAGGTGCATCGTGCCACTCTGGGACATGCCCCAGCTCCACGCGAGCACGTCGATTTCGCCCCCATGCGTCTTGTCCTGCGACTCGCCCGCCACGTCGCCAATCTTGATGAAAATATCAACGGCCATTTCTGTTCTCCACTTGGAAAGTTTGCGTCAGTTCGCGCCGGTACGCGGCCATGCACACGGACTTACGTTATGCCGCCTTGGCGGACGGCAGCTTGGACACCAGCCGCAACGACACGGTGAGGCCCTCGAGCTGGTAATGCGGACGCAGGAAGAATTTGGACGTGTAATAGCCCGGATTGCCCTCGACTTCCTCGATCACGACTTCGGCTGCGGCAAGCGGGCGGCGCGATTTGGTTTCCTCACTCGAGTGCGCGGGGTCGCCGTCCACGTATTGCAAGATCCAGTTCTGCAGCCAGCGCTGCATGTCGTCTTTCTCCTTGAAGCTGCCGATCTTGTCGCGCACGATGCACTTGAGGTAGTGCGCGAAGCGGCTGCACGCGAACAGATACGGCAGGCGCGCCGCAAGATTGGCATTCGCGGTGGCGTCGGGGTCCTCGTACTCGGCGGGCTTGTGCAACGACTGTGCGCCGATGAACGCCGCGAAGTCAGAGTTCTTCTTGTGCACGAGCGGCATGAAGCCGTTCTTCGCGAGCTCGGCCTCGCGGCGGTCGCTGATGGCGATCTCGGTCGGGCACTTCATGTCCACGCCGCCATCGTCGGTCGGGAACGAATGCACGGGCAGGTTCTCGACCGCGCCGCCCGATTCGATGCCGCGAATGCGCGAGCACCAGCCGTACTGCTTGAACGAGCGGTTGATGTTGGTGGCCATCGCATAAGCGGCGTTGGCCCACGCATACTTCTTGCTGTCCGCGCCCGCGGTGTCTTCCTCGAAGGCGAACTCGTCGACCGGGTTGGTCTTCGCGCCATAGGGCGCGCGCGCAAGAAAACGCGGCATGGCGAGACCGATATAGCGCGAGTCTTCCGATTCGCGCAGCGAGCGCCACGCGGCGTGCTCGGGCGTCTGGAAGATCTTCGTGAGGTCGCGCGGATTGGCGAGCTCCTGCCACGATTCCATCAGCATGACCGAAGGATCGGCGCCCGTGATGAACGGCGCGTGCGAGGCGGCGGCGACCTTGGCGACCTGAGTGAGCAGGTCGACATCCGGACCGCTGTTGTCGAAGTAATAGTCGGCCACCAGCGCGCCGTACGGCTCGCCGCCGAACTGGCCGTACTCTTCTTCATAGAGCTTCTTGAACAGCGGGCTCTGGTCCCACGCGGTGCCCTTGTACTTCTTGAGCGTCTTGTGCAGCTCGTTCTTCGAGATGTTCATCACGCGGATCTTGAGCGTCTCGTCGGTCTCGGTGTTGTTCACCAGATAGTGCAGACCTCGCCACGCGCTCTCCACCTTCTGAAACGCCTCGGTGTGGATGATCAGGTTCACCTGGTCGGTGAGCTTCTGGTCGATCTGCGCGATCAGCGACTCGATGGTCGCGAGCACGTCGCCCGACACGACGTTGGTGTCGCGCAGCGCCTGCTCGGCCAGCGTGCGCACGGCCGTCTCGACGGCCTCTTTCGCCTTGTCGCTGCGGGGCTTGAACTCCTTTTCCAGCAGGCTCGCGAACTCGCTCGCCTCGAGTGCTTCGCCGCCCTGCCGGGCTTCCTGCTGTTGGGTACTGGGTTCGGCCATGTCAGACTCCCTCTCGACGGATGGCTAACTAGATAGTTAACAAATAGCCAACGATAGCTAACGGGTGGGTGCGCGCATCACCGCGCGCGGCGCTATTCCTGCGGCTTGGGCGCGGAAGCCAGCGCCTGCAGCAGTGCCGGATCGTTGAGCAGTTTCTGGATCAGATCCTCGGCGCCCGTCTTGCCGTCCATATAGGTCAAGAGGTTCTGCAACTGGCCGCGCGCCTCCAGCAGCTTCGCGAGCGAATCCACCTTGCGCGCGACGGCGGCCGGCGAGAAGTCGTCCATGCTCTCGAAGGTCATCTCCACCGCAAGATTGCCCTCGCCCGTGAGCATGTTGGGCACCTGCACGGCCACGCGCGGCTTCATCGATTTCAGGCGCTCATCGAAGTTGTCGACATCGATCTCGAGGAACTTGCGCTCGGCCACGGGCGCGAGCGGCTCGGCGGGCTGCCCGGACAGATCGGACATGACGCCCATCACGAACGGCAGATTGATCTTCTTTTCCGAGCCGTACACCTCTACGTCGTACTCGATCTGCACGCGCGGCGCCCGGTTGCGCGCAATGAACTTCTGGCTGCTTTCTTTAGCCACGGCCTTTCCCCTCGTCGATGCCGCGGCGGCGCGCATTGGGGCGCGCCGCGGGGCGGCGTTGCGGATAAACCAGCGCCTGCTCACACGAATAACAGGCCCTTTACGTCACTCCTCGCTCTGGACGCCGCCGATCTGGCGCGCCTGCGCAAGCCCGTCGGGCGCGAGATCTTCCAGAATCTCCATGAAATTCTTGTCGACGAGCCGACGCGCCCGCTTGAGCAGCAAGGGCACAGGGCTCCCCGGCTCATACGTTTCGTAGTACTTGCAGATGCGATCGAGGGCGCGCAGCACGTCCTCGCGCGACTCGACTTCGCCCGGCGCGCGCGCGGGCACTGCGGCAACGGCCACGGCGGGCGCCCCGCCAGGCGCGCCGTCTTGCGCGAGCTCCGCTGGCGCGGATGCCTGCTCCTCGGGCACGCGCTCGCCAAGAAATGCCACGGCATGGCGCAGCAGCCGCGTGAGCGGGTCCATGTCGATCGCCTGCGCCGCGCCCACGTTGTTCATGATCACCGTCTCGATGCGCGTCGCAGCCTCGAGCGCACGCCGCAAGGCAGCGAGCGATTCGCGCGCGTTCTCGCCCGCATCGCTGATCGCGAGATCGATCGAGCTGAGCGTGGGCGCGGTCACGCCCGCCGGCACGGCAATCTCGCCGGTTGCGTATTCGACGTCGCGCAGCGTCACCTCGCCGTGCGCGCGCGAGATGGCGAGCGCCGCTTCGCGCACCTCGGCCAGCGTGGTGGTGGAGTCGACGAGACCCGCGAGCGCGTTCACGCGTGCGGTGGGATCGTTGTCGTCGTCGGGATCGAGCTGCGGATACAGATGCGCCCAGCGTTGTTCGAGCATGCCGGCGATCAGGTCGAGGCCTTCACTAAAGCCGCCAAAGCCGGTGCGATTGAGCAGCGCGCGCGCCAGATGCGCGGCCACGCGCAGATCGCGGCTTTTCTCCAGCAGGGACAGTGCGAGCGCCTGGGCCTCCTTCCAGTCGGGCGGAACTGCCTCGACCACGGTGCTGCCATACTGCACGTCGGGCTTGCCGTGCACGACGCGCTCGAGTTCGAGAAACGCCGGATCGTATTCGACGTCCTCGCCGCAAGGCAACGCGGAAGACACTTCCGCGAGCAGCGCCCCGGCATCTAGCATGGCCATGGTCCGTGGTCCGTGTGGAATTGGTTATGTTCTGGTTACTGCCCGGGCAAGCGTATTAAGGCGGATAAAAAATTGCATGGCGCGCGGCTGAACCTATTTCTGATATTTCCCGGTACAGCGGAGGCCGAATTCGCAAGCGCCCATCGGTGCTCGAAGCTTAACGAGTCGCTATCAGAATAGCACGGCGGGTACAAAAGAAAAGCGCACCTCGATGCAAACCATGTTCCCGATTTTTCATAAATTCGCCACGCATTTAATCTAGTTGTCTTTCGAGTAGTCGTTGTGCCATGCAGGCAATCGTCCAAACCTCGATCTCGCCTTGTCCGGCATGTCATGGCGCGCGATCAGGACGCATCTTACTGCAGTGGAATCGCTCCCAAACAGACGATTTCAGCCCTTATTTTCCAGGGGTTAACCATCATGCAGGATGACTATAAAAGTGACTCTCACCTGGCGTCCTACCGTGCCATGGAGCACGTGACGTTCGCTAACGAAGGATACCGAACGATCGACTCTTCTCCGTCACATGTTCGATAACGCGCGTGCGCTTTATCGCCATGGAATCCGAATTCGTTATTCTGATCGCGTAAACCACTAGAGCTGCTCTTTTAGAATTTTTATTCACCGAACGGCTAGATGTTTTAAAACACGCCATTGCAGATTTTCACGCTTGTCATACGCACGGCCAGCTAATAGACTCGACGTGAACCCGCTACAGCCAATCCAACGATTCATGCATGCTGGATGCGCGCCACGCGAAGTGAGCCTAAAAACGCGATACGAGGGGAAAACGTGTCGAACATCGAAAGCGCAGCGCTCATGGAGGGCATGGACAATCCGTGCACGCTGCCCGATCTCTGGCAGCGGCGCACTGCTCTGAACCATACAGAAATGGCTTCGCTCTATACCATCGTGCAGCGCGCACTGACCGGCTATCACCCGTTCGAGCTTCAAGCGCTGGCCGAAGACAAGGAAGAGCTCATTTCGCAGTTTCTCTTCAGCAAGGTCTTTCGCCTCGAAACGCCCGCAGCCGAATTAATGAGCTTTCCGGCGCATAGCGCGCCCTCGAACAACCATGCCGTGTGCAGCTATTTCCGCCGCTACCTGATCGACTGCCTGCGCAGCGCGAGCCATCGGCGCAACGTTTCGATCGACGAGAACGAGGTGCTGGCCGAACTCGATCAGCGCAGCGCCATGCACGCCGATCCGGTCAGCGCCGCGCTATTCCAGTACGGCCTCGACGAGGACAGCGTGCGCGCTTCGGCCGTGCGCTTCATCAGCGGCCTCGACGAAGCCGCGCGACTGCTGCTGGCCGGCACGCTCGGCTGGCTCTCCGCCGAAAAGGGCGGGCTTGCGCAAATCGCCGCGCGCTACGGCATCGCCTCGTATCACCATCGCGCGCGCAAGCTGGGCGTCACGCTGCGCAAAGGGGCGATGCCCGCCGACTTCGCGCGCACCGGCATTGGACGCTGGATCGAAGAAACGCTGGGCATCGAGATCGCGGTCGAGAACCGCATTGCGCTGCTCGCCGTGCTCGGGATTCTCGCGGAGCAATCGCAACTCGCGCAGGGCGCGCCGGGCGCGCGGCACGAGCACGGCGCGCGTGCGGCACCGGTGCCCGCCCCGGCGCAACATTGCGCGCCGATGCACGACCCGCATTGCAATCACGAACTTCACGAGTGACCACGGGGAAGCCCGCAACGAGACGGGAGCGCAAGTGCAACTGGCCTTCGCAAGCCTGACCGATCCGGGCGGGCGGCAGCGTAACGAAGACTCGCTTGGTGACTGGTCGAGCGGGCGGCTGTTCTACTGCGTGGTCGCCGATGGCGCGGGCGGCCACGGCGGCGGCGACACCGCATCGGCCATCGTGGTCGACACAGTGCTCGCCGACCTGCGCTATCTCACGCTTGCCGAGTTGCCGCCCACGGGCGAGCGCCTCGCCAACGCGCTCGCGCATGCGAACGCCAACATCGTGGAAGAGCAGGCGCACGGCGGCACTGCGCTGCGCGACATGCGCTCCACTGCCACGCTGCTCGCGATCGACCGCGAACGGCGCACCGCGGCCTGGGCGCATTGCGGCGACACGCGGCTCTACTGCTTCCGCGCGGGCGAGATCGTCGCGCAGACGCGCGACCACAGCATGGTGCAGGACATGGTGGACGCGCGCCTCATCAGCGCCGCGGACGCGCGCCATCACCCGCGCCGCAACGTGCTGTTCTCGGCGCTCGGCACGCTCGAAGGGCTGAATATCGCGGCGCGGCCCGGCACGTTCGGGCTATGCGCACGCGACGCGTTCCTGATCTGCACCGACGGTCTTTGGGAGTACGTAGAAGAGGCCACCATGCTCGAGACGCTCGCGCAGGCCGCGAGCCCGCGCGCGTGGCTGGAGGCCCTGGCCGCGCATGTCCGCGCTCACGCGAGAGCGGGCAACGACAACTTCAGCGCGAGCGCGATCTGGATAGAGGCCGATGAAACTGGCGACGTGCCTACCCCTAAGGATTCCGACGCAACCCTGTTGATCCCACCATCCTGAATATCGCAACAGCCCGTGCATTGAAAACCGATGTTGCGCCGGCCACGCCGGCGCGATGGTTGCTGCCATCCACTGGAGAATCAAGATGAAATCGCTGGAAGAGATTCGTGCAGAATTGAAAGTAGCCTTCGATGACAAGGATCTGAAGGTCGATGGCAAGCTGTTGAGCGAGTCGCCCCATTTCAACGATTATCTGCGGATGGGCTTCTATCTGTCCTGCGGCCTGCGAGGCAACCTCCGCGGTGAACCCGTCATTCGGAATGCCTTGATCGCGCTGGATGCGGACATGACGCAGCGGATAAACAAATACTATTCCGCCAAATCGCGGGCGATCGATTACTTCCAGAATCAGCAGGCGGCCTACAAGGCGAATAAGGCTCCGCCGAAGAAGGACAGCGACTTCTCCAAGCTTCTGACGGCCTCGCTGGACGAGTTCGAGCGCGCTCACGGATTCGTGGTTGTCGGCGACCGGCTCCCGAACTATGCCGGCTTCGTCTACGGGAATGTGTTCAAGGAGTCGCTGGCGCTGAAGCAGCACTGGAAGGATGTTGGCGCTGGAGAGAAGCACGGTGAATACAGCCACCGCCTGCAGTGGTACATCCTGATCCGGGCGGGCGCGTTCAAGACCGTGCCGGTGAACCAGGAAGCCACGGTATTCGCCAGCATCGCGCCGTGGCAGAAGGGCAAGACCAATCTGTGGACCTTCCTCCTCGATCAACTGACCACGGACCCCTCGATCGGCAACGACAAGCTCGACTTCCGCTCCCCGGAAAATCTCAACATGTGGCTGGTTGGCGATGCGTCGCCGGAATTTTGCCCGGTCCTGCGAGCGTTTCTGCGCGCCCGCATGGCCAAGCGCGAATCCACGTACAACATGCGCGATTATCTCGTCAAGAAGCTGAGGAAATCGGAAGAGGAAGTGGACGAGATCATCACCTATATGCAAATGGAGAAGATGGAGAACCGCAATGCATCGGCGCGCATCGCCTTCCCGAAGGGGGCCAATCCCAAGTTCGATCCCTATGTGAGAACCTAGGGTCTGCTCACTTTAGAAATCCCCGCAGCCGTGCTGCCCGTTCAACAGCATGCAGCTATTCAAATTCGGTTGCGAGCGCACCCGTTTCCACTCGACAGCGAGCAGATCCTGGTCGCTGCCGGGCGGTGCGGTCGTGAAGAGCGGCTGATTCGAGCCCACGCAGATATTGGTGCCCTGCAGGTTGTTCTCGTACACGAAGGTCTTCTCGCTCATGCCGAAGAACGACTGCATCGCGCTCACCGCTAGCGGCAGATCGAGCGGATACGGCAGCGTCACGGTCAGCGTGCCCGGTACGTTTTGCACGATATAGCCGACGCTCGACAGATACGCCGGATTGATCGCATATTGTCCCGGCAGCGAACCGCTCGTTGCGCCGGTCGAAAGCGTGCCGCTTAGCGACGAGGTCGTATCGCCGTTGACGAGACCCGCTGTGCTGTAGCCAAAGTTCGGATTCGGCGCGCCATAGATCTTTGTCGCGCCATTGGCGGTAACGATCACCGTGGGCCGCGCGACGTACACAAAATGATCGCCCGTGAGCGGTACCACACCGCCCCAGTTGCATCCCGCCCCAAAGGTGCAGCCGTAGAAGTTCGGCTGTGCCGTATTGGGCTGCACGTTGCCGCGCGTCTCGCCCACCCATGTCGAGGCCCAGATGCGCCAGTAATTGGCCGCGCTCAAGGTACCGGTGCCATTGTTGATGAACACGCCGTTCTCCATCACGAGGTCGATCGTGCCGCCCGCGCTCAGGTTGGTGTTCTTGCCGCCGGTCGGGCCGTTCGCCGCCGCCGTGCCGCCGCCGAGCCCCACGCTGCCCGTCGCGGCCTGGGCGAGCAGGTTGCCGGTGAGACTGGAGTTGGTCGCATCGATCGTGGTGGCCGTGTTCGATGCCGCGTCGAACGAACGGCTCACGATCGGACCGATCACGAAGCTCGTCGAATTCAGGAAATTCACGTTGCCGGCGTCGAGCATGGCCAGCACGCCCACGTTGTTCTCGGGATCGTTGAGGGTGAAGGTGCCCGGCCCCGCGAGCAGCAGCCCGGCGGCCTGGATGCCGCCCGGGTCCGTGACCGCGCCCGCCGAGGCCAGCGTGAGCGTGTTGCTGCCGAGCAAGATGCCGTAGAGCAGTTGAATGCCGTGGCTGCCGCTGCCCATGTTCATCAGCGTGAGGCTCTGGTTCACCGTGGGCTTGACGAGCGACGTGCATGCACCTTGCGTGGGACACACGCCGCTCACGGTGATGAGGCCCGTCTGCGTGCTCGAACCGAGCGCGAGCGTGGAGAAGCCGGTGAACAGCGAATATGTGGCCGCGTCGATGCTCAAGCCCGCCGCGCCGGTGCCGAACAGCGTGATCGGCGTGCTGTCCGAAGCGACGAAGGCAAAGGTCGTGGGGTCGACGCTCGCGGGCAGAATCGCGAGCGTGCCGCCCGCGGACGTGATGGGCGCGCCGCTGTCGGCGAGGCTCGTCGTCGTGCCGTCGTTGGCGGAGCGCAGCGCGATGGTGCCGTTGGGGCCTGCGTTCACCTGCACGGTTCCCGGCGCGTAGTTGAAGTTGGCCGGCACCGCCACCGTGCCGAAAGCCAGGCCCGCGTCCGACGTATTGGTCGAGCCCGCGATCGAAATCACGGTATTGGGCTGGGTAGCCGCGATCGTGCCGTTGTATACAAGCGTTCCGTAGTCATACTGAATATTTGCGCCGCTCGCGCTGCTGGTCGGACTCGTCACCACGCCGCGGATGTCGATGGCGCCGCCGTTGGTCGAGACAATCTGCGCGCCGTCGGCCACGAACACGCCCTGCGAGTTCGCGCCCGAACCGCTGCCGCGGATCGAGAGCGTGCCGCTGCCGGTGGTGAGCGTCGTGGGCGGCGGCGTCGTCGAGAGACTCACCAAGCCCACGGAACTGGAATCCGGGCTCGCGGCGCCGAGCACCACGCCCGTCGACGAAAGGCCCGTCGTGGGTGTGCCCGTGGTGAGGCCCGTGAGCGTGATCGAGCCGCTGGTCGAAGCGATGCTCGCGCCGGTCAGATCGACGCCGATGCTGCCGAAACTCGTGGCGGGAACGCTGCCGTTGATCGCGATCGCGCCGCTGCCGGTCTGGATCGTGGGCTGCACCGTGGTGCTGCCGTTCGCGGTATAGCCGCCGCCCAGGGACGTGCCGTATGAGGAGCCGGTCGCGCCAGTCGTCGTGCCGCTCAACGTCACATTGCCGCTGGTGGTCTGGATCGAGCTGCCGTAGGCCGAAATGCCATAGCCGCTCGTATAGGTCTGGCCCGGTGCGTCGTTCACCGTCCCCGCCACCTGCACGTTGCCGGCCCCCGTGCTGACCAGCGTGTTCGACAGCACGACGCCGCTCCCGTATGAGTTGGCGTTGGCGATGCCGGTCAGCGTGACGGCGCCGCCCGCCGTCGTCAGGGTCGACTGGCCGATGTCGACGCCGTATTCGTAGTTGCCCGTCGTCGTCCCAGCGATGCCGATCGCCCCATTGCCGCCGCTCGTGCTCAAGGTGCTGCCCGACATCGTGAAGCCAAAGCCGAGCCAGGCCGTCGCGGTGCCGCTCGTCTGAATGCCGCCCGCGCCGTTGAGCGTCGCCGAGTTGATCGACACGCCATAGGCAAACCCCACGGCGTTGCTCGACGTGCCGCTGATGCTGATCGCGCCGCTCCCCGTGTCGCTGAACGCCGCGCCGCCGCTCGTGCCGCCCTGGCTGGTCACATAATCGCCCTGCACCTGCACGCCAAAGTTCGCACCTTGCCCGGCCGCGTTCGACACGCCGTTCACGGCGATTGCGCCACCCGCCGCGTGAACGCCGCTTTGGGACAGCAGAACACCCGTGCCCGGGCCGGTTGCGGTTCCGTTGAGCGTGGTCGCTCCCGTGCCGTTGGCAATCAGCGAATAGCTCAGCGCGATGCCGCTGCTGCTGCCGTTGCCCGTGAGCGTCACGACCCCGCCGGTGTTGCCGATGCTCGAGGTATTGAGCTGGATGCCGGTCGAAGCGGTCGATGCCGAATCCGTGCTGGTCAGCGCAACCGCGCCGCCGTTCGCGGCAATCGATGCATTCGTTAGCTCGACCCCGGTCCCCAGTCCGTTTCGCATCGTGCCCGTTAGCGTCACCGCGCCGCTGCCCGTCACGTCGATGGCGGGCGTGCTGCCCGGGCCCACGCCCGAGATCGAAACGCCGCTATAGGTGGACGACGAACCGATGAAGGCGGCGTCGCCGATGCCGCTCAACTGGATCGCGCCATTCGTACTCCAGACTGAACTCTGATTCAAGGTGATGCCGTTGCCGTCGTAGAGCGAGGTGCCCGAGATCGTCATGTTGCCGGCAGCCGAATTGATCGTGCTGTATCCGATGGTGACGCCATCGCCGAAACTGTTCGTCCCCGCGATGCTCACGGCGCCGCCCTCGGTGGCGAGGGTCGAATTTTCGATGTCGACCTTGCTCGAGCCCGTGTTGCCGATCGTGAACGCGCCGCCATGGGTGTCGATCGTCGCGCCCTGGATTTGCACGCTGCTCGTGGACGATGTGTTGCCCACGTTCGCGTCGAGCACGAGTCCAAGAGGTCCAGAGATCGAGGTGATGTCGTAGCCGATCGAAATGCCGCCCGAGGCGATTAGCGAAAGCGTCGCGCCGGCCCCCCCGGTCTTCTGGATGGGCGTCTGCACGTTGATGTTGCCGGGGCCGTACAACGCCGATCCCGGGACCGTCGTGATCGTCACCGAGGTGCCAAGATTAAGTTCGCCCGTGATCTGCGAGACCGCGATCGTGGTCACGGGAAGGTTGCCGAAGGGCCCGAACGTGACGGGCCCGCCACCCATGGCCACTTCGAGCATGCCTCCGTCGGTCACGATATCCACTTCATACGGATCGATCTTCCACGTGCCGCCAACGCCCTTCAGCGCCGAGGCGTCGACGCGCGCACCCGTGAGGTCGAGCGCATGCGACGAGGTCTCGATCGAGCCGCCATCACCGCCCTGCGGTCCGCCGCGCGCGCTGAACTCGCCATAAAGGCGCGCGGCGGTCACACCGTAGGCCACGATATGCCCGCCGCTGCCGTTGGTGGTTGCATCCGCATGGATCTGCGCGTTCGGATCCATCCACACCGCATCCGCATTGCGGATCGTCGGGTCCGCGCCCGCCGCGCCGCCGCCCACGCGCGCGCTGCCACCGCCCGTCGCGCCGCTCGCGTTCAAATTCGCGCCCGCGAGCAGGCCCACGTTGTGGCCCGTCACGTCGATCTGCCCGCCCGCGAGCCCCGCGCCGCCCGAGGCGTCGAGCGTGCCCGACACATAGGTCTGGCCGCTCGAGCCGCCGTCGAGCACGATATGTCCATCGCGCGCAGCGAGGCTTTGCGCGCGCACGATACCCTGCTGGTTGATGACCGTGCCCGCCAGCGCATCGGCGGTTTGCGCGCTCATGACCACGGTGCCGCCGTCGGCGGCGAGCGTGCCCGCGTTGCCGATCAGCGCGCCCGCCGTGCCTGCGTTGATCTTCAGCGTGGTGAGTCCGTCGCCCGCGAAGTCGAGCGTGATATCGCTGCCCGCGCCCAGCGCAACCGTGCCGAGCTTCGCGGCCACGGTGCCGGTATTGCTCACGGTGCCGCCGAGCAGCGCGATGGTGCCGCCGTCCTGTGCCGTGAGCGTGCCCGCATTGCGCACCGCCGCCGGCGAGCTGCCGATGAAGTGATAGCGCCCGGCCAGAAAATCAGCATCACTAATGTTCAGCGTCGAAGCGACCAGAGATCCCACGTTCACCGACGACCCCGGCGCGAAGATGACGCCCGCCGGGTTGACCAGAAAGACGCGGCCGTTCGCGCTCAAGCGCCCGGCGATGTCGCTCGGGTTGTTGCCCACCACGCGATTGAGCAGCGCCGACGAGACCGAGGGCTGGGCGATGTTCACCGCCTCGCCCGCGCCGATCGAGAACGTGTTCCAGTTCACGATGGCGTTCGGCGTGCTTTGCGTGATGTTCATCTGCGAGGCGCTGGGCGAGCTCACCGTCACGCCGCCGGCCACCACCTGCGCACCGGTGGGATTGGCGAGCAGCGAGGTGGCCCAGGTGGCCTCGAACAGCGCCGCAGTGATCTGCGCAATCGCGCTTGCGATGGCCCTCGCCTGGAGCGGGCGCGCGTTTGCCTTGCGTCCCTGACGCTCTGTAACCCGCCCTGAGACCCTGCCGGCTGCCCCGCCCTGCCGATTACCGCCCCGCTTGTTCATCGCACACCTCGCCGGCATCGTCTGGTCGACCGCGTCTGGCCGACTGCTTCAAAACGTCTTGCTCAATTGCATATAGAACGTCGGCAGCTTGTCGTTGCCGGTCGTGTCGGGCGAGGTCGTGCGCCACGCCACGGTGCCCTGCCATGCGAATCCGTACGGCAGCGCGAGGTACGCACCCAGGCCCGCGCCGCTGCGCGTGATGTTGTTCGGCCCCTGGTTCGGACGCGGGTTCGCGTTGTACCAGCCAGTGCCGAAGTCGAAGAACGTGAACGCGGTGATCTTCGAGGTCACCGCGTAGCGCACTTCGGCGGTCGCCACGAAGCCTTCGTCGACCAGGCCTTCGGAGGGCGAATAGGCGCGCACCGCGTGCGGCCCGCCCAGCAGGAAGCGCGAGGAGTTGTCGAGGTTGGTCGCCGCCCATTGCCCCGAGAAGCCGACGAACAGGCTCACCTTCCCGGTCACCGCGTTGAGCCGGTTCGCGAAGAAGGTCGCGCGCACTTCGTTGCCTGCGGTGTTGCGCCCGAACTGCGACTGGTCGATGGCGTAATTCGCGGCGCCCTTGAAGTGCAGACTGCCGATCAGCAGTTCGACGTCGGCGCTATTGAAGCCGCCGCCGAACAGGCCGTCGCGGCTTTCGTAGGTGAGCCCCACGCTGCCTTCGACCATCGAGCGCCGGTTGTGGTCGTCGACGACGCCGATGTTGTCCGAGAGGTCGCGGAACTCCAGATTCGCGCGCGCGAGCAGATTCTGGTCGCGGGTGCGCAGCACCGGGTGCGTGACCGTGAGATCGGCCACGGTGGCGTCGCCGGTTGCGTCGAGCGCGGAATACTCCTTGCCGAGCGTGTAGTTCAATCGCGCGAGGGCCACGCCCACGCGCGTGCCGTAGGCGTTCACCGGCGCTTCGTAGCCCACGCGGCCATACACGGTGTCGAGCCGCTCCGCGCCGAGGATGCGCAAGTCGAGGTTGTCGCCGATGCCGAACGGCGAGTTCAGCCGCGCGAGCCCGCCCAGCCGCCACGTGCCGCTGGTCGCCGCGCCGTAGTTGTCGAGATCGGCGGCGAAGGTCCAGCGCTTCGCGGGCGCGACGTTGATCGTGAGATCCACGGTGCCGGGCTCGCTGCCCGACTCGATGGCCGAGGTCACCGTGATGCCCGGCAGATCGGAGAGCAGCAGCATGGTGCGCTCGAGCACCTGCTGCTGGAGCGGCGCGCCCACCGGAATCTGCTCCACCCGCGCGCGCAGGAGCGACTCCTTGACCGGCGTGCCGGCGGCCACGTCGAGGCGCACGTGGCCCAGGCGCCCTTCGAGCACGCTCATCGTCACCTGGCCCGAGGTCACGTCCTGCGGCGGGATCACCACTTGTGCCAGCACATAGCCGCGCGCGCGGTACACCTGGGTGATCTGCGCGGCGATCGCTTGCAGGCCGGCGAAGTTCACCTCGCTGCCGATCTTGCCCTGCACGGGCGCCAGCAATTCCCCGCTCGGGATCGTGTCGTTGCCCTTGAGCGCGATGCCCTTGAGCACGAAGCTGGCCGCGCCCGGTTGTGCGGTCGGCGCGCCCGGCGCGGGCGTCGCAGGCAGCGCGGGAGCGCCGTCCAGCGGCGCGGGGCGCGTGTCGCGCGGCTCGGTCTGCTGCAGGATGGTGCCCGAGTTCGGCAGCGCCTGGTTCAGCACGTTGCCCACGTCCGGCCTTGTCTGGATCGGGGGGATGCTGCCCGCGCCCGGTGGCACCTGCCCCCAGGCGAGCGCGCTGCCCGAGCAGGCGAGCGCGGCAATCGTTCGGATTCCTCTTTTCATGTCATGATCCGCGCGCGATGGAAAGACGCCAGCCGCCCATCAGGTCGAACGGCGCCCAGAAGAACGGGTGCGCGAAGCGCGGCTCCTTCATGACGGCGAGCTGCGCGGCGCGCATGGCGTCGATCGCTTCCTGGCCTTGCGAAAGCTGCGAATAGAACGTGCGCATGGTGATGGCGGTGGACGCGTCGGCGACCGGCCACATCGACACGATCAGGCTCGTGGCGCCCGCATAGAAGAACGCGCGCGTGAAGCCGAGGATTTCGTCGCCGCGCGCGATGCGTCCGAGCCCGGTTTCGCAGGCCGAGAGCGTGACAAGCGAGACGTCGTTGAGCTTGAGGTTGTAGACATCGAGCGCGAGCAGCGAGTCGGGGCCGTCGGCGGGCTGGGCGGCGGGCGCGAGCAGGATGCGCGAGTGCAGCGGGTCGATGGTGTCGGCCTGGGCGTGCGTGGCGACGTGCAGCACGCGCCCGGCCGGCGCGCTCTGGCGGAACTGCGCGCGCGTGGCGGCGCTTTGCAGGAACAGCTCCCTGGTCGCGAAGAGCGGCGCGATGCCCTCCACCTCGGCCTGCGCGCCGGGCAGCGCATACGCGGGCGCGATCTGCGGATTGCCGAACGCCACGAGGCTGCTCGCCACCTTCTGGCGGCGCGCCTCGAGCTGCAACGCCACGCTCGCCGAAGGCTCGAGCGCGACGGGGTGCTGCTCGATCAGGAAGCCGCCGGGGCCGTGCAGCGCCTGGAACGGCAGATAGTGCAGCGCGCCGTGCGGCACGATGATGAGCCGCTCGCCGGGCTGCAGCGCGAGCGGCGCGATCAGCAGCGCATAGAGCTTGTCGCCGTAGGTAATCGCGTTCTTGCTCCGGTGCACGATGGCGTTGCGCACGTCGGTCACGGCCGTGTCGATGTCGGCGCGCTTGAGCGGCAGCCGGTAGCCCATAAAGCCGCCCGACAAGCCGCTCTTGCGGATCACCCACACCACGAGCGTGTCCTTCAGGCTGTGGTACTCGACGATGGCCTCGTTGGGGCGCAGCGCGGCGCGCACCGCCTGGAGCGTCGGCACCGTGCCGTTCAGCTGCTGGTCGTCCACGCCCGCTTCGACGCGGTTGCGCACCACGTCGAGCAGCGCGCGCGCGCGGCTGCGCTCGGAAAGACTCCACGCGCCTTCGTAGTCGCCCGCATCGACGCTCAGATTGATCGCCTCTTCGAACACCGACTGCGTGTCGCCGAAGAGGCCCGTCTTGAACTCGTCGCTGCGAAAGCGCGAGCGGATTTTTTCAGAGTCGTCCACGGCGGCGAGATAGGCTTCGCGCGCATGGTCCTTGTCGCCGAGCGCGAGATACGCGCGGCCCATGCCTTCGTGCACCCAGAGGTTGTCGTAGCTGGCTTCGCTCGCGCCGCCGCCGCCCGTGCCGGCGAGCTGCGCCTGGTAGACCTTGAGCGCTTCGGCGGGCTTGCCTTCGGCGAGCAGCAGCTTGCCTTCGATGCGGCCGCGCGCGGGCGCGAGCTCGCCGCTCACGTCGGTCGAGTCGAGCGTCTTGCGCGCGGCAGCCGTGTCGCCGGCGGCGATCTGCGCATTGGTGATGGAGAGCAGCACCAGCGGCTTGAAGCGCGGCGAGGCGGTCTGCAAGGCGTCGTCGTAAGCCTTGAGCGCGCCTTGCGCATCGCCGCGCCGCAGCGCCACGTCGCCGAGCACCTTGTTGGCCGGCGCGAACACCTGCTCGGGCTGCTTCGGCTGGGAAGCGAGCGCTTCGCGCGCGTATTTGCCGGCGTCGTCGAGGTCGCCCGCGTAGCTGTAGGCAATCGCGAGATCGCGCTTGGAGAGCGCGACGAGGTCGGCGTTATCGGTGCGCTGAGCCACCACCAGCGCGCGCGCCGCCGCGTTGATGCTGTCACGGAAATCGCCCCGCTCCGCCGCCGCCACCGACATGCTGCAATAGTCGTAGGCCGGCAGCGCGACGCGGTCGCGCGAGAGCAGCAGGCGGCCTTCGTCGGTGAGCGACTTGAGCGTTTCGGCGTCGCGCTCGCGCTCGGCGGCCTCGCGAAAGCCCTGGGACTCGGGCGCGAGGCCCGTGGCCGGAGCGTCCACGGCGGACTTCGCGGCACCGGCCGGCGCAGCCGCGACGGGCTTGGCGGCGCTGCTTGCGGTGCTGCTTGCCACATTGCCCGCCGCGTGTGCGGCAGACGGCGCGGCAACGCCGAGCAACCACGCGCACAGCAGCGCGCCCAGCGGCCCACGTAGCGGCGCACACAGCGGCGCCTTCGTCCGGGCGAGCGGCGCGCCAGCCTGCCCGGAGCCCAACCGATGTTCGAGTTCGTTCACTTCGCTTTCCTGCAGGAAAGAAACATCACGCGACCGGGCCCCGGAGCGCGCAGCCGGAGCAGCGTCCGGCGGGCCAATTCCTATGTCTTAAGACGAAACGGGACGAGGATTTTTGAAAGCGCTCATGAAAATTCCGTCTGAGCTAACGTACACAGGCCAACGCGCAGCACGCCCCGCACCAGCGCGAGCCATCACGAACCATCGCGAAACAACGCGACGCGTTCAAAATCGGCCATGCCGATTCGTCTAGGTGTTGGATGGGCGTGCGTCCAGCCTCGCCCGACACGGAACTCCGCTAGATGAGCAGCATGAGCAGCAGCCCCGACGACAAGACGGTCATCGTGTCCCCGGCCACCGGACAGGACGCGCCACGCGCGGATGACGCAACGACGATTCAGGACCCATCGGCGCACGCGCCGCCGGCCAACGCAGCAGCGGCCACGGGGGTACAAACGCTGATGCCGACGCAGATGCAACCGCCGTTGCCACCTCAACCGCAGGCGGCTCAAGCGCAGCCGGCAGAGCCAAGCCCGAACGACCCGGCGAGCGCAACGCCGGCCGCGCCCGCCACGCCCGCCACGTCCGCCACGTCCGCCGCGCCCGCCGCGCCCGAAGCCACCCACCAGGCGCTGCCGATCAACACGCGCATCGCCGAGTTCGAGATCGTCGGGCTGATCGGCGAAGGCGGCTTCGGCATCGTCTATCTCGCCTGGGACACGCTGCTGCGCCGCCACGTGGCGCTCAAGGAATACATCCCGGCCGCCCTCGCCGCGCGTGTGGCCGGCAGCGCCGATGTCACGGTGCGCTCGCAGCGCCACGAGGACACCTTCCGCGCGGGTTTGAAGAGCTTCATCAACGAGGCGCAGCTGCTCGCGCAGTTCGACCATCACTCGCTCGTCAAGGTCTACCGCTTCTGGGAAGCCAACGGCACCGCCTATATGGTGATGCCGTACTACGAAGGCGTGACGCTCAAGGAGACGCTGCGCCAGCTCGGCATGCCGCCCACCGAGGCCTGGCTGCGCGGGCTGCTCGCGCCGCTCATCGACGCGCTCGCGGTGCTGCACGACGCGCAGTGCTTCCATCGCGACATCGCGCCCGACAACATCATGCTGCTCAAGGGCAGCCAGCGTCCGCTGCTGCTCGACTTCGGCGCGGCGCGGCGCGTGATCGGCGACATGACCCAGGCGCTCACGGTGATCCTCAAGCCGGGCTATGCGCCGGTCGAGCAGTATGCCGAGGTGCCGTCGATGAAGCAGGGCCCGTGGACCGACATCTACGCGCTCGCGGCCGTGGTCTATTACGCCATCGAGGGCAAGACGCCGCCCGCCTCCGTGGGCCGGCTGATGGGCGACACCTACGCGCCGCTCGCCACCACGGCGGCGGGCCGTTATGGCGACGCATTCCTGCGCGCCATCGACCACGCGCTCGCGGTGCGGCCCGAGGAGCGCCCGCCGGACGTGCGCGCGCTCGCAGCGGAGCTGGGCATCATGGCAGGCGGCGATGCCACTGCCGGACACGCGGGCGCGGGGCAGGAGTTCGCACAGCCTTATACGTTGAGCGAAAGGGAAAGCGCGTTGCCGTTGCCGGGGGCGGCGGTAGCTGGACCGGCTTCGGCGGCGGCAGCGCCGCCAGCCGTGGTGCGAGCCGCTGCGTCCACGACGCCCGCTACGCCCACGACAGCCACGACGTCCACGGCAGCGCCCGCTCGCCGCAAACGCACCGTGCCGCTGGCGATCGGCGCGGGGGTGGTCATCGTCGCTGCCGTGGGCGCGTGGGTCGCGCTGCAGCGATCCGAACAGATGCCGCGCATAACGCTGCATATCACGCCGGCTGGCAAGGCGCGGGCTGATAAAGCGCCGGCCCCGGCCAGCGCGCCCGCCGCCGTCGCGCTCGCCACGGCAAGCGCCGCCGCCACCCTGCCGCCGGTGCCGCCGCCCTCCGCAGCCACCACGGCCGCCGCGCTTCCGCAGACAAGCGCCAGCACCGCCACTGCAGCGCCGCCGGCCGCCACGCTTGCCCCCTACACGCCGGTCAGCGAGTTCGAGCGCATCGTTGCTCTCGCGGATCCCTCGATCGACGTGCGCACGACCCTGCGCAGCACGACCGCGCGCATCAAGAAAGACTTTCTGCAATTCCAGGTGACGAGCAGCCGCGCGGGCCGCGTCTATGCCTTCATGGTCGACCCCGAGGGCAACTATCTGATGCTGCTGCCCAACGGCCGCGACAAGGCCAACACGATCGCCGCCGGGCAGACGCTCACGCTGCCGCGCGCGAACTGGCCGATGCTCGCCGACGCGCCCGCCGGGCCGATCCATTTTCTCGTGATCGTATCGCCCGAGCCGCGCGATTTCTCGAGCGCCGGACTGCATGCGGGCGACGTGTTCGCCGAGTTCCCCGCGAGCGCCCAGCAGGCCGCCGCCGCGCAGCGCACGACGAGCGTGTCGCCGTTCGCGGGCGAGGCGCGCTGCGCCAAAGCGGCCACGAGTTGCAGCAACGCCTTCGGCGCGGCGACGTTCAAGATCGACGTGATCGGCGGCAGCGGCCAGGCGCCGCGCTCGTAGCGCCGCAGGCCACAGGCCACAGGCAATAGGAGACCGTCATGGACAGACCGCTCTTTCTGCTCGCGGCGGCAGCAGCGGCAACCGCCCTCGCTGGCTGCGCGAGCAACAATCCGGCTAGCTCGGTGATCATCGGGCCGCCCACGCAAGCGCAGGCCGGCAAGGCGCCGGCGCCGGCGACGGCGACGGCGGCCGCGGCGGCGCCCTCCCAGGCAAGGGCGACTGCCGCGAATGCAGCGCCATCGGCGCCAACGACGCCCACGAATCTGGCCGCAAGCCCGGCACCGGCTACGGCAGCCGCTGCCGCCGCGTCGGCCACTTCCGCCGCTTCCGCCGCTCAGGCCACGGCCGCCTCCACTGCCCCGCCCTCGCCTGGCGCACCGGTGGCCGCGTTCTCCACGCGCCATGCGTGGTACCAGACCGCGCGCTTCGTCGACCTGCCCGGCTGGAGCGCCGATGACCTGGGCGGCTCGCTCGACGCCTTCAAGCGCAGTTGCGGCGTGCTCGGCTCGCGCAACGGCTGGAGCGCGCCCTGTGCCGCCGCGCGCGGCGTCGACGCGGCCAGCGCCGCCGCGATCCGCCGCTTCTTCGAGACGTACTTCGACGTCTACCAGATCCGCAACACCGACCGCAGCCGCGACGGCACCATGACCGGCTACTACGAGCCGCTCATGAACGGCAGCCGCCAGCCCGGCGGCGCTTACGTCTACGCGGTCTACGGCGTGCCCGAGGACCTGCTTTACCTCGACGCGCGCCGGCTCGGCGGCGCGGCGCGCGGCAACATCACGGCGGCGCGCATCGAAGGACGCACCGTGATCCCGCTGCCGGGCGCGCAGCCAGGCAGCGCGAAGGGCGTCTACACCCTCGACCTGCGCGACAGCGTCCCCGATATCCGCGACAAGAAACTGCGCCTGCGCCTGGACGGCACGCGCATCGTGCCGTACTACACGCGCGCCGAGATCGAGCGCGGCGCGGCGCGCGCGCCGGTGCTTGCGTGGGTGGACGATCCCGTGCTGCTTTATTCGATGCAGGTGCAGGGCTCGGGCAAGATCCGCATGCGTGACGGCACCATCCGCCGCGTGGCCTATGCCGAGCAGAACGGCCGGCCCTTCGAGCCGCCCGTCGCGCGCGCGGGCGCGAGCGGACGCAAGCTCAAGGTGCGCGGCATCGAGATGGAAATCGACGTCGCCGACGACAGCGGCGGAGGTGCCGATAGCAGCGGCCCCGAACTGCTCGCCAGCGCCAACGGCCCGCAAGGCTCGCAGGACGGCGGCGCATCGTCGACGGGCGCGAACGACAGCGACGACGACCAGCCCACTTCGCCGCTGTTGCGCGGCTTCAAGCTCGCCAGTGCCGGTCCGTCGGCGAGCGACGCGGCGCGGCCCGCCGTGGCGAGTGCTCAGCAAGCGGCGGCGAAGAACGCCAGCACAAGCACAAACGCGGGCGCGGGCGCGAACCTCGCCACCGTGCCTGGCGCGAACACGCAGCCCAAGCACGCGTTCGCGATCTCCGACCCGAGCTATGTGTTTTTCCGGCCCATCCCCGACTCGCCGAACGGACCGATCGGCACGCTGGGCGTGCCGCTTTCGGCGGGCCGCTCAATAGCCGTGGATCCACGCACGACGCCGCTCGGCTCGCCGGTGTTCGTCGCCACGCGCGACGACCCGCAAACGCCCGGCGCGGTGAATCGGCTGATGATGGCGCAGGACTCGGGCGGCGCGATCCAGGGCGCAGTGCGCGCCGATTACTTCTATGGCTTCGGCCAGTCCGCGCAGGCCGAGGCGAGCCGCACCAAGGAACGACTGCGCATGTGGCTGCTGTTGCCCAAGGGACTGCACGTGGCCGCCCAGGAATCGGCCACGAAGACGCGCGGGATGGCGGTGCAGTCGAACGAGGATTGCCTCGTGGCCGACCCGCAGTTGTGCGTGGACGACGATGCGGGGAACTAGCGGGCCGGACAGCGGCGAAATCCGCCACCGGCCCGCGTGCCGTCAGAAGGTGTGACGCAGCCCCGTCGAGACGGCCACCTGATCCTGCGTGGACGAAGCCCCGCTCAGCCCGTTCAGATGCGCGCCGAAGCCATACGGATTCGAACTCACGTGCTGCCAGTCGCCTTGCAGATACACACTGGTGCGCTTGGACATGGCGTACTGAGCCTGAAGGTTGACCTGGTTGTAGTTGGGATTCTCGCCCGCGCCAAAATTCGTGCGCGTATAGGTATAAGAGCCGGCCAGCGTCACCATGGGCGTGAGCGAGTAGCGCACATTGCCTTCGATGTTTTGCAGCCGTGCGCTGTTCGCCTGGAGGCGGACCGGCGCCGCCGTACCCGCCTGCGCCGCGCCGATGCTGCCGCCGAGCGCATTGCTCAAATTGGTCTGCGTATAGACGATGCCCGCCGTCACCGGGCCCAGCATATAGCCGACACCCCCGCCGAACGTGCGCTGCGTGCCCGCGGTGAAGGCCGCGCTGCCCGTAACCGCGCCGGGGCTATTGGTCGAGATCGCCAGATTGTTGATGTCGTTGTTCAGTTGCAGGTAGCCCACCGCGACGGTCAAGCCACCAAAGCGATAACTGCCGCCGGCACTATACGCACGGTTGTTGGCGAATTCGCCCGCCGTATTGGAAAAGCCATACAGCGCGCCGAACTTCAGGCCGCCATAATTCGCGCTCGTGTATTTGACCGAATTGTTAATACGGATCGTGTTGTTCAGGTTGTCGTTGTCGAACGGATGCGCTGCAATCGTGCCGCCGTAGGGCGAAGCCACGAGCGAGATCGGCGCGACGAAGTCGATGAGGCTGTCGTACTGGCGGCCGAGCGTGACCGCGCCGAACTGGTCGCTCGCCAGGCCGACGAATGCCTGGCGGCCGAACAAGCGGTTGTTCTGCCCGGCGGCGCCGTTGTTAATGGAGAAGCCGTTTTCCAGCGTGAAAACGGCCTTGAGTCCGCCGCCCAGGTCCTCGCCGCCGCGCAGGCCCCAGCGGCTGCCGTTGACCGTGCCGCTCGTCTGCTGCCAGGCGCTGTGGCCAGCCTGGTTGTTGGTGTAAGTCACGCCTGCGTCGATAAGCCCGTATAAAGTGACGCTGCTCTGCGCCTGTGCAGCCGTCGCGAATACGCCGGCCAAAGCGGCGGCCATCATGGTCTTTTTCATTTTCTAACCCCGGTTTAATGCGCCTGCTTCGAACTGGTTGAATCCAGTGGCGAAAAGCGAAGCGCTATTTGCATTTACAGAACGTTTACATCCGCAACAGAATGCAGCCCGCCTGCGATCTCGAAAGGCCGCTGTTGTGGTGACAAGACGCGAAGCATTGGCGCGCGTCAAACACCCGACCCGCGCGGCGTTATCGCGGCGTTATCGCGGCGATATCGCGGCGATATCGCGGCGTAGCGCTCAACGCGAAAGCCGACCTGCCCGCGAGCCCGACGCCTCCACCCCATCCCGGTTATCATCGCGCTCCGAGCCACCCGCCCCCGATGACCCATCAAGCCATGCCTCACCCCTCCTTCGATGCCGTGCTCTTCGACTGCGACGGCGTACTCGTCGACTCCGAACGCATCACGCATGTCGTGTTGGTCCAGATGCTGGGCGAGCTCGGCTGGACGCTCTCCGTGGACGAGGCGATGCGCCTTTTCGTCGGCAAAATGGTGAAGGACGAGGCGGAGCGCATCGAGCAGCACACCGGCTTTCGCATCACGGAGGCCTGGCTCGAACACTTTCGCGCGCGCCGCAACGCGGCGCTCGAACGCGACCTCGAGGAGATCCCGGGCGCGCCGGCCGCCGTGCGCGCCGTGCACGCGGTCTACGACGGGCGCATCGCGGTCGCCTCGGGCGCGGACCGCCACAAGGTCGAGTTGCAATTGCGCAAGGTGGATCTGCTCGACTGCTTCGCGGGACGCATCTTCAGCGGCCACGAAACGCCGCGCAGCAAGCCCCATCCCGACGTCTACCTCGCAGCCGCCGCGGGCCTCGGTGCCGCGCCGCAGCGCTGCGCCGTGATCGAGGACACGGTGACGGGCGCGCGCGCCGGTCTCGCGGCCGGCGCCACCGTGTTCGGCTACAGCCCAGGCACGCCGGGCCCCAGCGGCGCACAGGCGCTGCGCGACGCGGGCGTCGCGCAGGTGTTCACGGACATGGCGCAACTGCCGGTTCTGCTCGCGGGCTGGCGCGCTCAGTAAACCTCGCGCCGCAGGGGCTAGCCGCGAAAGACGGCACCTGAAACGGCAGCTGAGACGGCACCTGGGGCGGCACCCAGAATGCACGCCTGCATCCATTCCACTACCATCCGGAAAGGTCTGCCCGGGCGCGCCGCAACGGAGCCTGAAAGTCCTGTCTGAAAGCCCGGCGACAGCCAGCCGAAAAACGATAGTTTGCTACCAAATAGTTTTCCGCTATCATCGCGCCGATGTCGAATCTTCATACTTTACGTCTTGCCGTCAGCAGCACGCTCGTCGTGGCGGCGCGCAAATGGCGGCGCACGAGTCACGGCGCGCTCGCCGCCTATAACGTCTCCGAGGCCTGCGCTGCGCCGCTGCTCACCGCCGGGCGTCTTGGCGAGGCGGTGCGCCAGGTCACGCTCGCCGAGCACGTGGGCATCGAAGGCCCGTCGCTCGTGCGCCTGCTCGATCAGCTCTGCGCGGCGGGCCTCGTGCGCCGCGACGAAGACCCCGACGACCGCCGCGCCAAAACCATCTCGCTGACCCACGAAGGCCATGCCGTCACCGCGCAAATGGAGGAAGACCTGCGTGCGCTGCGAGCGCGCGTGCTCAAGGGCGTGAGCCGCGCCGATCTGGAAACCACGCTGCGCGTGCTCAACGCCTTCAACGCGCCGGACCCGGCCGACGCGTCCCTTCACGACCGATAGCGCCACGCGGCTCATGACCTATCCCTCCTGGCGCGACTGGCTTTTCTCGGTCAAGACCTTCGCCGCTTCAATGCTCGCGCTCTATATCGCGCTGATATTCCAGTTGCCGCGCCCGTACTGGGCCATGGCGAGCGTCTATATCGTCTCGAACCCGTTCGTGGGCGCCACGCGCTCGAAGGCGCTCTACCGGGCGCTCGGCACCATGCTGGGTGCGTCCGCGGCCGTCGCGCTGGTGCCGCCGTTCGTCGAAATGCCGCTGGTGTTCAGCGTGATCGTGGCGCTCTGGACCGGCACGATGCTCTATCTGGCGATTTCGGACCGCACCGCGCGCAGCTACGTGTTCATGCTCGCGGGCTACACCATGCCGCTCATCGCGCTGCCCACCGTGACCGCACCCAACACCGTGTTCGACGTGGCCATCGCACGCACCCAGGAGATCACGCTCGGCATCATCTGCGCGAGCGTGGTGGGCAGCGCCGTCCTGCCAAGCCGGCTCGCGCCCACGCTGATCGAGCGCGCCGACGCGTGGTTCCGCGACGCCGCCTTCTATGGCCGCGAAACGCTCTCCGGGAAGATCGCGGGCAAGGCGCTCTCGGCCTGCCGGCAGCGCCTCGCCTCCACCGTGAACCAGCTCGAATTCCTGCTGAGCCAGTTGAGCTACGACCACACGCATCCCGAGATCCTCGCGCGCGCGCAAAACCTGCGCGGGCGCATGCAGTTGTTCCTGCCGATGATTTCCGCGCTCGCCGACCCGCTCATCGCGTTGCGGCGCGATCTGCACACGTGGCCCGAAGGCCTCGACGCGCTGCTCGCCGACGCGGCCAAATGGTTCGACGCCCCACTGCCCACGCGCGCCGCCCAGATCCACGACGACGAAGGCGACCCCGTCGCGGAGCGCCTGCGCGCGCGCGTGGCCGCGCTGCAGCCCCCGCACGACGCGCTCACGAGCTGGGAGGGCGCGCTGCTCTCGAACGCGCTGTGGCGCCTCGGCCAGGTAATCGACGTGTGGCAGGACTGCCGGACCCTGCGCGCGCTGATCGCGCACGAAACCGGCACGTGGCGGCCGCGCTACCGGCACTGGCGCCTCGGCGGCACCGAGCGCTTCTACGACCGCGGCCTCATGCTGTTCTCGTGCCTCGTGCCGGTGAGCGCGATTCTGGTGGCGTGCTGGCTGTGGGTCAGCTCGGGCTGGCACGACGGCGCGGGCGCGGTGACGCTCGCGGCGGTGGCCTGCTGCTTCTTCGCCGCGCTCGACGAGCCCGCGCCGCTGGTGTTCCGCTTTTTCGTGGCGACGGCCGCGAGCGCGGTGATCGCGGGGCTCTATCTGTTCGTGGTGCTGCCCGAGGTGCACGACTTCGCCATGCTCGTGCTGCTGTTCGCGGGGCCGTTCATCCTGATCGGCACGCTCATTCCGCGTCCGCAGTTCAATATGGTCACGATGCTCGTGGCCGTGAACACGGCCACCTTCATCAGCATCCAGGGCGCCTACGAGGCCGACTTCTTCGTTTTCCTGAACAGCAACATCGCGGGCGTCTCCGGCCTGTTGTTCGCCTATCTGTGGACGCGCATGACGCGCCCGTTCGGCGCGGAGCTAGCGGCGAAGCGCCTGCTGCGCTCGAGCTGGAGCGACGTGGCGCTCTCCGCCAGCACCGAACGCATCGCCGACCAGCGCGATCTGGCCTCGCGCATGGTCGACCGCCTGATGCAGCTGATTCCGCGCCTTGGGGCCTCGGACGAGCATCGTCATCCTTCGATCGAGAGCTTCCGGGACCTGCGCATCGCCCTCAACGCGCTGGACCTGCGCCGCTCGCGCCGCAAGCTCGACGGCGACATGCCCGCCGCCATCGACCGCGTGCTCGCGGGCGTGAGCGATCATTACACGCGCTGCGCGCAGACGAGCGAGCGCCACAGCGCTCCGCCCGCGCTGCTCGCCAGCATCGACGACGCGCTGCATCGCGTGGCCGCGCGAGGTCTTGCGCAAGAAGCCGCCGATGCCGACGCAGCGGGCCCGGCCGGCGAAGCCGCGCAAACACCGCCGCGCGCGCACTTCACGCAGCGCTGGCTGCGCGACACGCAGCACGCGCTCGTGGGCCTGCGCCTCTCGCTCTACCCCACGCTGGTCGGCCAGCGTCCGGGCACCGGGCCGGGCGGAATCCAGGGAGCCAATAGGTGAGCGCGCAACGTTTTTTCCTCACTTCAGGATCAGCGCCATGATCGGCGAAATCGATATCTTCGGCGTGTTCGTGCCCGCCGTGCTCGTGCTGATGCTGATCGCGTATCTCATCAACGTCGTGATCGGCAAGGTGCTCACGCGCGTCGGCTTCTACCGGCTCGTGTGGCATCGTTCCATTTTCGACCTCGGCATCTATGTCTTCGTGCTGGCTGCCGTCATCATCGTGTCGCATCGCTTACTACCGTGAAAAAAACCTGGTTCCCGGCAGGACAGATCCTGCTCACGCTCATTGTCGTCGTCGTGGCTGCAGTCGTGCTATGGCGCATCGTCGATTACTACATGTACTCGCCGTGGACGCGCGACGGCCGCGTGCGCGCCGACGTGATCCAGGTCGCGCCCGACGTGGGCGGCCTCATCACGCACGTCGAGGTGGTCGACAACCAGCCGGTCAAGAAAGGCCAAGTGCTGTTCGTGATCGACCAGGCGCGCTACACGCTCGCGCTGCGTCTTGCCGAGGCCGCGCTGCAAAATCGCCAGGCCACGCTCGCGCAGGCCAGACGCGAATACGCGCGCAACCGCGCGCTCGGCAATCTGGTCGCCAGCGAAACGCTCGAGGAAAGCCGCACCAAAGTCGATCAGGGCGAAGCCGCCGTGGCCGACGCCCAGGTGCAGGTGGATACCGCGAAGCTGAACCTGCAGCGCACGACCATCGTGAGCCCCGTGGACGGCTATCTGAACGACCGCGCCCCGCGCGCGGGCGAGTACGTCACGGCGGGGCGCGCCGAGCTCTCGGTGGTGGACATGCATTCGTTCCGCGTGGATGGCTACTTCGAGGAAACGCGCCTGCGCGGCATTCGTCTCGGCCAGCCCGTCGAGATCACCGTGATGGGCGAGCCGCGCCCGCTGCGCGGCCACGTGCAGAGCATCGTCGCCGCCATCGAGGACCGCGACCGCCAGCCAAGCCCCAACCTGCTGCCGAACGTGAACCCCGCGTTCAGCTGGGTGCGCCTCGCGCAGCGCGTGCCGGTGCGCGTCGCGCTCGACGAAGTGCCGGACGACTTCCGCATGATCGCGGGCCGCACGGCCACCGTCGCGGTGCGCACCGAAGCCAGCGAAAAGCAGACGAGCAAGGCCGGCGCGGCAGCGCGCGCCACGCGTGAGAGCAGCGCCAGCGGCACAGTGACTGCTTCGGATGCCGAAGCGAATGCGAGCGCGAACTCGAGCGCCGCGCCGGCAACGGCGAGCGGAGCTTCGCAATGACGCGTCATGGACTTCGGCGCGCCTTCGCGCTCGCGCCGCTCGTGCTCGCGCTGGGCGCATGCATGAACCTCGGCCCCGACTACAAAGTGCCGAACGACGCGCTCGTGAACGCGCCGCTCGCGCAGGGGCCGATCGACGGCGCGAGCAAAGCGCCGGTTTCGCAGGGCGAGGTGCCCAACGACTGGTGGCGTCTCTACGACGACCCCACGCTCGACCAGCTCGTCCAGCAAGCGCTGCAATCGAACACCAGCCTGCGCGTGGCCGCCGCGAATCTCGCACGCTCGCGCGCCGCGCTCGAAGTGGCCGCGGCGCAAGGCGGCTTCTCGGGCAGCGCGAGCGCCGCATTCCAGCGCGCCCAGGTCTCGGCCGAGCAATATCTGCTGTTCAGCAAGGTGCCGGTGGGAAACCTCGGCGATCTCGGCATCAACGTGTCGTATGAAATCGACCTGTTCGGCAAGCTGCGGCGCGGCGTGGAAGCCGCCAGCGCCGAAGACGAAGCCGTGCTCGCCGCCGCCGATCTCGCGCGCATCACCGTGGTCGCCGATGTCGCGCAGGCCTATGTCGCATCGTGCTCGGCCGGCGAAGAACTGGCCATCGCGCAGGAATCGCTCAAGCTGCAACAGCAGCGCGTGGCGCTCACGCAGCGCCTGCGCGACGCGGGCCGCGGCAACCAGACCGACGTCACGCGCGGCCAGACCCAGGTTCAAACGCTCGCCGCCGACATTCCGCGCTTCGAGGGGCGCCGCCGCGTCGCGCAGTATCAACTAGCGATGCTGCTCGCGCGCGCGCCGTCCGACCTGCCGCCAGCGGTGCTCGCCTGCAACCGCCTGCCCAAACTCAAGCAGCCGATCCCGGTCGGCGACGGCGCGGCGCTGCTGCGCCGCCGCCCCGACGTGCGCGCGGCCGAGCGCCAGCTCGCGTCGGCCACAGCGCGCATCGGCGTGGAGACGGCGGCGATGTATCCGTCGATCAGCATCGGCGCGGGCGTGGGCACGATCGGCCTCACGGACGACCTGTTCTCTTCGAAGACCAATGCGTGGTCATTCGGCCCCCTGATCAGCTGGACCTTCCCGCTGAACGGCCAGCGCGCCCGCGTTCGCGGCGCGGAGGCTGCTACGGCGGGCGCGCTCGCGCACTTCGACGGCGTGGTGCTCAACGCGCTGCGCGAAACACAGACGAGCCTCGCCACCTACGCCGCCGACGACCAGCGCGCCGAGGCGCTGCGCACGGCCTACGCGTCGGCAAAGCAATCCGCCGATCAAACCCACCGCCTCTACGCAGCGGGCCGCGAACCGTTCCTCTCTGACCTCGACGCCACGCGCACGCTCACGAGCGCGCATGCGCAGGTGGCGGCGGCCGAAGGCCAGGTGGCGCTCGATCAGGTGAAGCTGTTCCTCGCGCTGGGCGGCGGGTGGGAGCCTGACCAGGAGAAGCCGGCGCCGGCGGTGTCGGGGCAGGCGGAGCAGTCTGTCCAGCCGTCTCAGGCCAATCAGCCGACGCCGGCTCAATAAGCACCCGACGCCCCCTGCCGCGTCGATGCGGTATGCGGCCAGCCACGCAAAAACGCCGCACGAACGTTCCCATTCGTGCGGTGCCATGCACTCGAATACATCCCGGGAACGCGCAATGGCCCCCTCGCCGCCCCTTCGAGGCGGGTCCTGCAACGCTCCTCCAACCTCAACGCATCATGCGCACCGGCGGCGAGTAGCTGCTGGCCGTGCCGCTTTCCGACGTGCCGTCCGTCGCCGGCCCATAGCCGCTATCGCCCCGCGCTTGCAAACGCGCCTGGGCTGCCTGGTAGTCCCCAGGATAGAACGGCGACACCACGTTCGGCCGCCAGCCCACCGATTCGAGCGCCTTGAGTTCGTTGCGGACCTGCTCACGCGTGAGGGGGCCGTTTTCAGGTTGCGACTGGGCGAAAGAAACGGCCGGAACCGCGAGCACCGCAGCAAGCGCGACCGCCTTGATAAGCGACTTCATGACAACACCTCCGGTAACTTGATCGATCGGTCCGGCACAAGCGGCGAACCGTTGGATGTAGTCTAGAAAGTCCCGAGCACCGGATAAATGGCGACGCGACGAATTCACTGTTTTCGCAGTATGGATAATCGCGCGCCTCATAACGGCCGCGCATATCTATCTTCCCGCGCGGAATAAGGCCGCGGGCAATGCAGACGAAACGGCACGCAGCCTGCAAACGCGCGCACACCGGTGCAAGATAGGCGCTTCCGAAACCTCTACAAGGAGAGGTCGCGATGGCGACATGGAAACCGGATCCGAGCTTTTACCCCTCCGCGCGCCTGGCAGCCGCGGCCACGCCGGAAACGCTCGCATGGGTGGCGAGTTTCGACCCTACTTGCCGCGTGCCCGACTCGCTCGACGTCGTCGACCTCGATCCCGCCTCGCCCGAGTACGGCCGGATCGTCCATCGCCTCGCGATGCCGCACACCGGCGACGAGCTCCATCATTTCGGCTGGAACGCATGCAGTTCGTGCCTGTGCCCGAACGCGCCACACGCCCATACCGAGCGTCGTTATTTGATCGTGCCGGGCCTGCGCTCATCGCGCATTCATATTGTCGATACGAAGCCCGACGCGCGCCGCCCGAAAATCGTGCGCGTCCACGAGCCCGAAAGCGTCGCGCAACGCGCCGGCTATACCCGCCCCCATACGGTGCACTGCGGGCCGGACGGCATCTACGTGACAGCGCTCGCCAATGACGAGGGCGAAGCGCCCGGCGGCATCTTCCTGATGGATCACGAGAGCTTCGACATCCTCGGTCAATGGGAAATCGAGCGCGGCCCGCAGCAGCTTGCCTACGATGGCTGGTGGCATCTCGGCTACGACACGCTCGTGACGAGCGAATGGGGCCTGCCCGCCACCTTCGAGAACGGCCTCGTGCCCGAGGTGCTGCTCGGCGGCCAGTACGGCCATCGGCTGCACTTCTGGGACCTGCACACGCGCCGCCACAAACAGGTGCTCGACTTCGGCGCGGAGAACCAGCTGGTGTTCGAACTGCGGCCCGCGCACGACCCCACGAAGCCATATGGTTTCGTGAATTCCGTCATCAGCCTGAAGGATCTCTCGGCGTCGATCTGGCAGTGGTACCGCGACGGCGATCAGTGGGCCGCGCGCAAGATCATCGAGATTCCCGCCGAACCCGCCGACCCGGAATTGCTCCCGCCCATGCTCAAAGGCTTCGCCGCCGTGCCGCCGCTCGTCACCGACATCGCACTCTCGCTCGACGACCGCTTTCTCTACGCAGCCTGCTGGGGCACGGGCGACCTGCGCCAATACGATGTTTCGGATCCCGAACATCCTGTGCTGACGGGCAGCGTGCGCATCGGCGGGATCGTCTCTCGCGCCACGCATCCGCGCGCGCAATGCCGTGCGCTCAATGGCGGTCCGCAGATGGTGGAGGTGAGCCGCGACGGGCGGCGCGTGTATTTCACGAATTCGCTGTATGGCGCCATCGACGCGCAGTTCTACCCCAATGGCATCGACGGCTGGATGGTGAAGCTCGATGCCGCGCCCGAAGGCGGACTCCGCTTCGACGAACGCTTCTTCGTGGAATGGCCGAAGACGCATCGCCCGCATCAGATCCGGCTCGAAGGCGGCGACTGTTCATCCGATTCGTATTGCTATCCCTGAGCATGGCACGCATGGCATGAGTGAGCTGTTCGGAACATTCGGCACGCACTGGGCCGCCTGGGGCGCGGTGGCAGCCAGCGGCGTTTTTCACGGCGCGAATCCGGCGATGGGCTGGCTCTTCGCCACCGCGCTCGGGCTGCAGCGCGGCAGCCGCACGGCGTTGCTGCTGGCGCTGCCGCCTATCGCGCTGGGCCACGCCGCATCGATTCTGCTATTCACGAGCTCGATCGCCGCACTGGGCGCGTGGCGGCCCGCGCTGATGCACAGCGGCCTGCACTGGGTGCTTGGCGCGCTGCTGATCGGCTGGGCTGCGTGGCAGCATGCGCGGGGGCACCGCCATCGGGTGCGCGTGGGCATGACGGCCGGCTTTCTCGGCCTCACGGCATGGTCCGCGCTGATGGCCACGCTGCACGGCGCGGGCCTCATGCTCATGCCGGCGTTGCTGCCGGTCTGCGGAGATGCCGCGGCCCATGGCGGCGCCGGCGGGCTGCTCGCGATATCCGCCGCGTTCACCGCGCTGCACACGGTGGTGACGCTGGCCACGACCGCTGCCATCGCAATCGTCGCCTATGAATATGTGGGACTCGGCGTGCTGCGGCGCGGCTGGATCAACTTCGACTGGCTCTGGCGCGGCGCGCTGGTGGCCACGGGCACGCTGATGATCGCGACCGCGTGAATGGCGCTGCCGCGCCCAGCGCCTGCCGCGCGAGCCGTGTACCATACTGCGCTCTATCGAAGAAGCAACGCGGAAGGAGCAACGCAGATGAAAATCGCCATCATGGGCGCCGGCGCGGTGGGCTGCTTTTACGGCGGGATGCTCGCGCGCGCGGGCCACGACGTCGTCCTGATCGGCCGCGCGCAGCATGTCGAAGCCATCGAGCGCGACGGCCTGCGCCTCGAAGCGCTGAGCTTCGACGAGCGCATCGGCCGCCCGCATCTCACCGCGAGCACCGAGGCGGCCGCCGTGGCCGGCGCCGATCTCGTGCTGTTCTGTGTGAAGTCGACCGACACCGAAAGCGCCGGCGCCTCGATCGCGCCGCATCTGCGCGCCGATACGCTCGTGCTCACGCTGCAAAACGGCGTGGACAACGCCGAACGCCTGCGCGCCGTGATTGCGCAAGACGTCGCGGCCGCTGTCGTGTACGTGGCGACGGAGATGGCCGGCCCCGGCCACGTGCGCCACCACGGGCGCGGCGAACTGGTGATCGAGCCTGCGCGCGGCAGCCTGGCCGCCGCGCAGGCCCTGATCGATGCGGGCGTGCCCACCGAAATTTCCGCGAACGTGCGCGGCGCGCTCTGGGCCAAGCTCATCGTGAACTGCGCGTACAACGCGCTCTCGGCGATTTCGCAGCTGCCTTATGGGCGTCTCGTGGAAGGCGCTGGCGTGCGCGATGCGATGCAGGACGTGCTGGCCGAATGCGTGGCCGTGGCGCACGCCGACGGCGTGACGCTGCCGCCCGACGTGGACACCAGCGTGCAGCGCATTGCGCAAACCATGCCGGGGCAATACTCGTCGACCGCGCAGGATCTCGCGCGCGGCAAGCGCAGCGAAATCGATCATCTGAACGGTTTCGTGGTGCGGCGCGGCGCGGCGCTGGGCGTGGCCACGCCGGCCAACCGCCTGCTTCATGCACTCGTGAAGCTCATCGAGGACAAGGCGCACGGGACGATCTGAGGCGTGCGCTTTAGTGCGTTTTACTGCGGTTTAGTACGGTTTAGTGCACTTTCGCGCGAGCGTTGCCAGCGCCCCGCTGCAGGTGCGGGGTGCGGGGCATGCCTCATGCGCCCGGCGCCTCGCGCTCGAACACGAGCAGCGTCGAGGTCGCCGAAGCATAGAGCTTGCCGGCGGCGTCCGTGATCGTCGCCTCCGTGAAGGCAGCTGGGCGGCCGATGCTCAATACGCGGCCTTCGGCGCGCACCGGTCCGGTGCTTGCGGTCATGGGGCGGTGATAGGCAACTTTCAGTTCAAGCGTCGTGTAGCCCTGGTGCGGCGCGAGACGCGAATGCGCCGCGCAACCGCAGGCGGAATCGAGCAGCGTGGCCGCATAGCCGCCATGCACGGTGCCGATGGGGTTGTACGCCTGCAGCCCGGGCACGCTTTCGAAGACCACGCGGCCTTCCTCCACCTCCGCGAGCTTGAAGCCAAGCGTTTCGCCGATAGGCGCGCTGCGGCCGCTCGCGAGCATGCGCTGCAGTTGTTCGAGGCCGGTGAGGCCGGCAGGCAATTCAGCAACGAGGTTCATATGAAACGTCTCTCCATCGAGTGAGTCCCGGCATGGTAACGCCTTTTTAGAACGATCGTGCTTAAACCCTGTCGACGGAAACTGCATTTTCCTGCATTTGATGGCCCGGTTCCGCTTCAGTACGTTTCGAGGTGCAGCCGCCCTTCCCGCTTGAGCCGCTCCCACAGCGCATCCCACCCCATGCCGTGCGCCTGCGCGATCTCGCCGAGCACCTGCAGCACGCCGTCTTCCATGCCCTTGAGTCCGCAGACGTAGATGTGGGTATTGCCGTCCTTGAGCAGTTGCGCCACATCGACGGCGCGCTCGCGCATCGCGTCCTGCACGTAGCGTTTGGGCTGGCCCGGCGTGCGCGAAAACGCCAGATTCGTGTCGATGAAATCCTTCGGCAGATTCATGAGCGGTCCGAAATATGGCAGCTCCTGGTGCGTGCGCGCGCCGAAGAACAACATCAGCTTGCCCGTTGCGCCCTTGAGCCTGCGGCGGCGCCGGTACTCGGTCATCGCGCGCATGGGCGCGGAGCCCGTGCCGGTGCAGATCATCAGCAGATGCGAGTTCGGATGGTTCGGCATCAGGAAGGTGCTGCCGAACGGGCCGATCACGCTCACCACGTCGCCCTTTTTCAGGTCGCACAGGTAATTCGAGCACACGCCGTCCGTGGCGTTGCCGCTGTAATCGCGCGTCACGCGCTTCACGGTGAGCGAGACATTGTTGTAGCCGGGCCGCTCGCCGTCGCGCGGGCTCGCGACCGAGTACTGGCGCGCGTGATGCGCGCGGCCATCGGCGCTCTTGCCGGGCGGCAGAATGCCGATCGATTGCCCTTCGAGCACCGGAAACGGCATCGTGCCGAAGTCGAGCACGATGTGATGGATATCGCTTTGCGTGGCGGCGTCCGTGAGCCGATAGTTGCCCACCACGGTTGCGGTGGTAGGCGCCTTGTGCGTGTACAGATGCACATAGGGCCGCGCCGCCGACCACGGCGGCACGGTCGCGCCGCGCACCATGTCCGGGCCGGAGCCCGGCGCGCCGTCGCCGTCGTTCTGCGTGGCAGCGGCTTGCGGTGCGTCCGCGCCGGCCGATACCGTAGATGCAGCCGCAACATCGGGCGCACCCACCGTGGGATTTTGCGTGGGGAGTTCGTCCCAGCCGAACTGTTCGTCGATGCCATACGCCTCGGCCTTGAGCACATTGCGCCAGTTGTCGATCGCGCCAGTCGGGCACGGCGGCACGCAGGCCATGCATGCGTTGCAGACGTCCGCCTTCACCACGTAGTTGACGCCGTCGTGCGTGATGGCATCGATCGGACACGTCTCTTCGCAGGTATTGCAGCGAATGCAGATCTCGGGATCGATCAGGTGCTGCCTGAGGATCTCCACGGAAATTGGAGCGTTCATGATGGTCTCGCCAGGCTCTGTTCACCTGCCGTTCAATTGAAGCGCACGTATTCGAAATCGACCGGCTGCCGGTTGATGCCCATCGCCGGCGGCGCGATCCAGTTAGCAAACTTGCCCGGTTCCGCCACGCGGCCCATGAGCGACGCCACATACGCGCGGTCTTCGGGCGTGGGCAGCCACTTCGCCTCGTTCGCGGCCCATTGCGCCTCGTCGATCACACGGCCGTCCGGCGCGACGCGCACGCCCGCGAAAGTGCCGATCTGGCGATTGAACGCCTTGTGCGGCACGCTGAGGCGAAAGTCGATGCCCGCCTTCTCCAGCACCTTGTTCCAGCGGTTCACGCCCGCCACCGAGTCCTTGATGTAGTCGTCGCGCAGCACTTCGTTCATGGCGTTGAGCATCGGCACGTCGCGCTCGACGAGTTTGTCGCCTTCCACGTCGAGCAGGCGATAAGTCATGCCCTCGAGCTTATGGTCGTCGTCACGCTTCGTTTCCTCGTAACGCCCCTTCAGTCCCGAACTATAGAACGTGGCCGCGTTCGACGAATGATCCGCGCCGAACAGGTCGATCGTCACCGAGTAGTGAAAATTCAGGTAGCGCTGGATCGTTTCGAGGTCGATCACCCCTGCGGCGCGCAAGCGGCTGAGGTCGTCGGTCTTGAGTTCGTTCATGACCTGCGCGGTGCGCTGCACCACGCGCGAGACACCCGACTCGCCGACGAACATGTGATGCGCCTCTTCGGTCAGCATGAATTTCGTGGTGCGAGCGAGCGGATCGAAGCCCGATTCGGCCAGCGCCGAAAGCTGGAACTTGCCGTCGCGGTCGGTAAAGTAGGTGAACATGAAGAACGCGAGCCAGTCCGGCGTTCTTTCGTTGAAAGCGCCGAGAATGCGCGGGTTGTCGTCGTCGCCCGAGCGGCGCTCGAGCAATGCTTCGGCTTCCTCACGACCGTCCCGGCCGAAATAGCGATGCAGCAGATAGACCATCGCCCACAGGTGACGCCCCTCCTCCACGTTCACCTGGAACAGGTTGCGCAGGTCGTAGAGCGACGGCGCCGTCAGCCCCAGGTGCCGCTGCTGCTCGACCGAGGCGGGCTCGGTGTCCCCCTGCGTGACGATGATGCGGCGCAGGTTCGCGCGGTGCTCGCCAGGCACCTCCTGCCACGCGGCCTCGCCCTTGTGCGCGCCGAAATGGATCTTGCGCTCCGCTTCGCTGGGCGCGAGAAAAATCCCCCAACGATAATCGGGCATCTTCACGTGATCGAAATGCGCCCAGCCACCCGCATCTACGCTCACCGCCGTGCGCAGATACACGTCGAAGCCATGCGAGCCCTCGGGCCCCATGTCACCCCACCACGAGAGAAAATTCGGCTGCCACTGCTCCAGTGCGCGCTGCAACGCGCGATCGTCGGCGAGATTGACGTTGTTGGGGATCTTTTCGCTGTAGTTGATCGTGGACATATCGGTTCCTTGGGCCGGAGCGGCTATAACGGATCGGGATGAAAGCGGGGCTTGCAGCCTTGCCTGCGACTACACGCGTGCAAGATCGAACTGCGCCTTGCTGCCCTTGCCGTACACCTTGAGCGCGCCCTTTTCGCCTACCGCGTTGGGGCGATTGAAGATCCAGTTCTGCCATGCCGAGAGGCGGCCGAAAATACGCGTCTCCATGGTTTCGACGCCGTTGAAGCGCAGATTCGCTTCCAGCCCCGTGAGCGCATCGGGTGACATGGCCGCGCGCTCTTCCAGTGCGATGCGGATCTCGTCGGCCCAGTCGATGTCGTCGGGCGCGGCGGTCACGAGCCCGAGGCGCTCCGCCTCGGCCGGCTTCACCGGCTGGCCGATCCGCGCACGCACGGCGTCGAGCGGCTCGGCCTCTTCATAGAAGCGCCGCGCGAGACGCGACTGCTGCGTGACCATCGGATAGATCCCGAAATTTGCTTCGGATAACGTAATAGCTGGCTCTTCGTCTTCGTTCGAAGGCAGCGCCGCCATATAGCTGCGGTCGGCGGCGAACGCGAGTTCCGCGAATGTGCCGGCAAAGCACGAGCCCGGCTCGATCAGCGCGAACAGCGAACGCGACGAGACATCTATGCGCGCAAGCGTGCGGCGCAGCATGCCGATGGTCTCACGCACGAACCAGTGGCCGCGGTGCTCGAGCAGCGCGGCGTCGGCGGCCAGCACGCCGCGGGCGTCGCCTTCTGCTTTGAAGATCCACGTGCCGATGTCGAGCTCGTTGGTGCGCATCGTGAGGATCGCATCGTCCAGTTCGCGGGCAAACTGCAGCGGCCACCAGGCGGCGCCGGCCGCGACGATAGCCTCGATGCCTTCGGGCAGCGGCGCTTGTGCGAGGTCGGGCGCTTTCACGGTGAAGGTGGCCGTGCGCTTCGCGCAATCGATCACCACATCGACGTTTGCATAGCTCAGGCCGTTCTCGTGCTCGACGCGCTCGATTCGCGTAAGCGCGACGCCCTGCGCGCCCTGCCCCGGTTCGGGCCGGTCGCTCGACGCGGCCAGTTCGAGCGCGCGCGCCTGCACCGCCTGGCCGAAGCGGTTGGGCTTGATCACGTCGTCCACGAGACGCCACGCTTTCGCGCGCTCGCCGCGAATGCCCTCGGCCACGGTGCAGAAGATATCGGCACGGTCGTGACGGACTTTGCGCTTGTCGGTGAGGCGCGTGAGGCCGCCCGTGCCGGGCAGCACGCCCAGCAGCGGCACCTCGGGCAGCGCCACCGTGGACGACCGGTCGTCCACCAGCAGGATCTCGTCGCAGGCGAGCGCCAATTCATAGCCGCCGCCGGCGCACGCGCCGTTCACGGCGGCAATGAATTTCAGGCCCGAATGCCGCGACGAATCCTCGATGCCGTTGCGTGTTTCGTTGGTGAACTTGCAGAAGTTGACCTTCCACGCGTGGCTGGAGAGGCCCAGCATAAAGATATTGGCGCCGGAGCAGAACACCCGGTCCTTGAGGCTCGTGACCACTACGGTTCGCACCTCGGGGTGCTCGAAGCGGATGCGCTGGAGTGCATCGTACAGTTCGATGTCCACGCCGAGGTCATATGAATTGAGCTTCAGCTTGTAGCCTTCGCGAATGCCACCGTCCTCGGCGATGTCGATGCCAAGCGTCGCGACGGCGCCCTCGAAGCTGAGCTTCCAGTGCCGGTACTGCGAGGGGTCGGTGCGGTAGTCGACTCGCGAAGCGGCCGGTTGGACAACTGGCTGGGCGGCCGGCTGGGCGACGGCGGTATCTGCTGCGGTCATGGGGCGTCTCCTGTCGACCGGGGCGCACGCAAAGCGCTGACTCCGGTCTCATGCAAGCTAGAGGGTGTGCACTTCGTTTCAATGAACAATAGTGCAACACATACCCCGTGTAAAGCACTTTAGTGCATATTTCCGGCGCCGGTGGGTAAACCACGAAATGTATTGGATTGCATTTGACGGCCCCGGCAGCCCACGCCAGCCTTCCTCAGTCGATGCGCGCCGGCTCCGCGCCAAGCCGGGCCGCGATGCGGTCGCGCAGTTGCAGATAGGCGTCGGCAAGCGTCTTTTCGCTGGTGTCGAAGCGCATGTCCGCGCGGCCGTAGAATTCGCTGCGGCCCGCCAGAATGCGCTTGAGGTCGTCCATCGCTTCGCGGTTGCCCGACATGGGGCGCAGGTCGCCCTGCGCCACCACCCGGCGCATGTGCTCCTCGGGCGCGGCCTGGAGCCAGACCGTGAAGCAGTGCGCGAGCAGCGTGTTGAAGGTAGCCGGCTCGGACACGAGGCCGCCCGGCGACGCAATCACGGCACGCGGATGCTCGGCGATCACGGCCTCCAGCGCGCGCTGCTCATAGCGGCGGTACGCGCTTGCGCCGTAGAGCGAGTGAATCTCCGAAGGCGGGAAGCCCGCCAGTTGCTCGATCACGCGCGTGAGCTCGACGAACGGCACCTTGAGCTCCTGCGCGAGCATGCGACCGAGCGTGGACTTGCCCGCGCCCCGCAGGCCGATGAGCGCGATGCGCTCGTTGCGGTGGGGGTCGGCGGGCGCCTGCGAGAACATTTCGGCGAGCGCGATACGCGCGCGCTGCAATGAGGCCGGATCGCGCCCCTGCAGCAGCTCGCGGATCAGCAGCCATTCTGCCGAAGCCGTGGTGAAATCGCCGATCACTTCCGCGAGCGGGCAATTGAGCGTGGCCGCGATCTGGCGCAGCACCAGCACGGAGGCATTGCCCACACCCGACTCCAGATTCGCGAGGTGGCGCTCGGACAGCCCGGTTTCCGCCGCCAGCGTCTTGCGCGTCATGCCGCGGCGCGCGCGCAGCATGCGCACGCGCTCGCCCATCGCGGTCAGGAACGGGTCACGCTCGTTGCGCCCCGCATCGGCGGCTTCATGAGCGTTCGTGGGCTCTTCCGGCTGCACTTCGGCAACGTAAGTTTGCTTCATCTTGAGAGACCTCCCAACCTTATTTTATGTACTATAGTGCTTGACATGCATTTTTCTAAACGCTAATTTTCGCCAAAAACTCGTCCACGACAAACACAGACGCCGCACGGCAACTCACATAGCATGGGACCGCAATGAGCGCATTGCATGGGGCGGAGTCGGTGCTAAAGGACTCACTCCGCCCGACAGCCAAAGCGCCAGGTGCGGCCGACAGGAGACCCGCATGTCCCCGCAAGACTTCGAGCGCCTGATCGCAGGCGTCACGAAACAAATTGCCGGCCGTCCGCTGGATGATGCACTCGACACGTGGCTCAACGCCACCTGGCCGAACGGCAGTCCGACCTTCGCGGCGCTCGAAAACGCTTGCCGCGAAGGCATCGCGCAAGGCTCGATGTGCCAGCGCGAGGCCGGCGGGCTGCGCTATGGGCGCGTCCTCAAGCCGCTGCCCGCCACGCATGGATTTTCTGTCGACGTCGTGCAGATGCAGGATCTTGCCGGCCCGCACCATACCCACCCGCACGGGGAAATCGATCTCATCATGCCCACCACGCCCGGCGCGACGTTCGACGGCCGGCCTGCGGGCTGGTGTGTCTACGGCCCAGGCAGTGCGCATCGCCCTACCGTCGCGCATGGCGAAGCACTCGTGCTCTATCTGCTGCCGCAAGGTGCAATAGAGTTCACCCCGGCCTTCACCCCGGCGCCAACGTAAGCGGCGGCACTGGCCGGCGCGCGAATCGCCGCCCCGCCAGGCCAGCGGCATGAGCAGCGGCCGAATATCGAATTACCAGGCAGTCCGGATTGACCGGCAAAGCAGCTTCATAACGACCGACGATCGAAGGGGCCGCGCATACGCGTCGCCATAGCCCGCAAGGCCGCGCGATCGAGGCAGACAGAGCGGAGACAGCATCGTGGATACCCAAGCAGCGTCGCCGGCCCCTACCGCGACCTCGGCAGCCGCCGCGGCCCCGCCGACATCGAGCGCGCCAGCCAGTGTGCCGCCGCCCGCGCAACTGAACTTCGCGGCACACCTGTTCGCGCTGAATACCGCGCGCGCCAGCAAGCCCGCCTATATCGACGACACCGGCACGCTTGCTTACGGCGAACTCGAAACTCGCGCGCGTCGCTTTAGCGCCGCGCTGCACGCGCTGGGCGTGCGCGCCGAAGAGCGCATCCTGCTCGTGATGCTCGACACCGTCGAGCTGCCCGTGGTCTTTCTCGGCGCGCTATATGCGGGCGTCGTGCCCGTGATCGTCAACACGCTGCTCACCTCCGCCGACTACGCCTATATGCTCGCGCATAGCCGCGCACGGCTCGTGATTGCATCGGGTGCGGTGCTGCCCGCCGTGAGCGACGCGCTCGAGCAGGTCCATGCCCAATCCGTCGCCAACGGCGAAACCCGTGGCGAGCATTGCGCGCTGGTCGTTTCCGCGCCGCTCGCCGGCGCGCTTCACGACACACAGGGCACAAAGACTCTCCATGACCTGATCGACCGCGCCCAGGCCGCCGCGCACGCAGCGCAAACGAGCGGCGACGACATCGCCTTCTGGCTCTATTCGTCGGGATCGACGGGCAAGCCCAAGGGCACGGTGCATACCCACGCCAATCTCTACTGGACCGTGGAAACCTATGCCAAATCCGTGCTCGGCATCCGCGAAAGCGACGTGGTGTTTTCCGCGGCCAAGCTGTTCTTTGCCTACGGGCTCGGCAATGCGCTGTCGTTTCCGCTCTCGGTGGGCGCAACCACGGTGCTGATGGCCGAGCGCCCCACCGCCAACGCCGTGTTCGCGCGCCTCGTCAAGCATCGCCCCACGGTCTTCTACGGCGTGCCCACGCTGTACGCCAGCATGCTGGCTTCGCCCAATCTGCCCGAGCGCGCGGATGTCGCGCTGCGCATTTGTACCTCGGCGGGCGAGGCGCTGCCGCGCGAGACCGGAGAGCGCTTCAAGCGCCATTTCGGCAGCGACATTCTCGACGGCATCGGCTCAACGGAAATGCTGCACATTTTTCTTTCGAACCGTCCTGGCGAGGTCGAATACGGCACCACGGGGCGCCCCGTGCCCGGCTACGACATCGCGCTGCGCGACGAGTCGGAGCGGCCCGTGCCCGATGGAGAAATTGGCGACCTCTATATTCGCGGCCCGAGCGCGGCCTTGATGTACTGGAACAACCGCGAGAAGTCGCGCACGACATTCCAGGGCGAGTGGGTCAAGAGCGGCGACAAATATCGGCGCCTGCCCAACGGCTGCTACGTCTATGCGGGCCGCAGCGACGACATGCTCAAGGTGAGCGGCCAGTACGTCTCACCCATCGAAGTGGAGATGGTGCTCGTGCAGCACGAGGCGGTGCTCGAAGCGGCCGTGATCGGCGCGGATCAGGACGGGCTCGTGAAGACCTGTGCTTTCGTCGTGCTCAAGCAGGAAGCGCAAGCGGACGCCGCGCAAGACGGCTACGCGGCGCTCGCCGCTGCGCTGAAGGCCTTCGTCAAGGCGCGGCTGGCCCCGCACAAGTATCCGCGCGAGATTGTTTTCGTCGACGATTTGCCGAAGACCGCGACTGGCAAGATCCAGCGCTTTCGTCTGCGCGAACAATTCCAGTCTCGCGCGTAAAACCAGCGCCCCGCCCTTCTTCCGGGCGCCCCGCCTGCGCGGGGCGCGCCGCGGTCATCGCCCGGCTCCGCCGTTCGGCGTGTATTCCCCGCTTCATTCCCCCCTCGCTTTCCTCGCCCGGCCGCATGTGACGCTCGCGGCCCTTGCCGGCCGCATCGGCGCGGCACAATGATGGTATTGTCATCACCAGGGTCTTTTCACATTGGAAACAGACCCTGGCTACGGGAACCGGAACGTGCGTGCCCTGGGACCGCTTCGCACCCGGGCCTCGTACGAGCCTGGAGACATATGCGCAGTCAAGGCCGGCAGCGAATCCGGCATCGAACAATGAGCGATTCCACCCTGATGAACGTATCGAGAATCACGACGCGCGCGCGCCGCGGTTGGGCGGCGCTCAAGCCGCGCATGGTGCGGGCATTCGCGCCCGCCATGCGCAACCTCCAGTACGTGAAGCGCCGCATGCGGCCGCTCGCCGTGGTCGCGGCCATTGGCTTTCCGCTTTACTACTATGTCTGGAAAAACCTCTTCCCGCAGCCTTATGAAAATCTCACGCTGCGCCTGATCGGCTCCGCGCTGTTTGTGCCGATCCTCGCTTTCGAGCGCTGGCCCGCCACGGTCAAAAAACTGCTGCCCTGGTACTGGTACATCGCCACGCTCTATGCGCTGCCGTTCTTCTTCACCTTCATGCTGCTCAAGAACAACGGCAACGAAGTCTGGGTCGAGAGCGCGCTGATCGCCGCCTTCGTCATGGTGCTGCTGCTCGACTGGCTCATGCTGGTGCTGCAGTTTCTCGTGGGCATCGGGCTCGCGCTGATCGCCTATGTGCTCACCACCGACCCCATCGCGCTCGATTCCACCTATCTGACCCACCTCGCGATTTTCTCGTTCGCGGTGGCCATCGGCGCATTGGCGAACTACGATCAGGACCGCATCCAGATCGAGCAGGAGCGCGCCATGCTGGCGACGGCGGGCAGCGTCGCGCATGAACTGCGCACGCCGCTCGTCGCGATTCGCGTGGGGGCGGCCGGCCTCATGCGCTACTTGCCCGCGCTGCTCGACACCTATGCGCTCGCCCAGCGCAACCGCCTGCCGGTGCCGAAAATACGCAGTGCGCATTTGTATTCGATGCACGGCGTAGTGAGCCGCATCGAACAGGAAGCGCTTCATTCGAACGCGATCATCGACATGCTGCTCGCTACCGCGCGCTTCTCGGGCACGACCATGCAAAACGCAACAACGTGCTCGATTGCGCATTGCGTGGAAACTGCACTTGCGCGCTATCCATTTCGCGAAGGCGACCGTGCGCGCGTGCATTGCAATTTGCGCCCCGATTTCGAATTCAACGGTTCCGAAATGCTCACCGTGCACGTGCTGTTCAATCTGCTCAAAAATGCGTTTCGGCACATGGGCAGCATCGACGGCGCGCATATTTCCATCCGGCTCGAGCCGGCCAATCGCGACAACCGTGCGAATCGCCTGATTTTCAGCGATACCGGGTCCGGTATTTCGTCTGAAGTCTTGCCGCACATCTTTACCCGCTTTTATACTTCATCCACCACCACCGATGACGTGTCGCTCGGAGCAGGAATCGGGCTGGCTTTTTGCCACGATGTCATGCAAGCGATGGGGGGAGCAATTGCCTGCTCTTCGGTGAAAGGCAAGTACACCGAGTTTGTTTTGACATTCCCTGCGCCATGACGAAAGCCACTCCGAAAGCCATTCAGCCGTTTTTCTGGCCGACCACCGCTGCGTTTGTCGACGACAGCGCGGCGTTTCTATCGAATCTGAGCCTGCAGCTCGATCCCGAACTCGCGTTCAGGCTGTTCAGTTCGCCCACGGAAGCCCTGAAGTTCCTGAACGATCGCGCGGCACAGGACCGGCCGGCCTCGCCCATTTTCAGCCCCTATCTCGACCGCACCGAAGAAAACGATGCGCATCAGGTCATTGCCATGCGCGTGGACGCCATCCGCTCGCTCGTGCACCGGCCGGAGCGCTTCGAATCGGTCTCGGTCGTGGTGATCGACTACGACATGCCCGAGCTCAACGGCATCGAGTTCTGCCGCCGCCTCACCAATCCGGCGCTCAAGAAAATCGTGCTCACCGGCAAGGCCGATGAGCACGTGGCCGTCAAGAGCTTCAACGAAGGGCTGATCGACCGCTTCATTCGCAAGCACGAAGTCGATGCGGTAGAAACCCTGAATCAGGCCATTCGCGACATGCAGGCCGCGTATTTCGACAAGGCCAGTGGTTCGGTGCTCGACGCGCTCGCCGTTTCCGAATACGCGTTCCTCAACGATCGCGCACTCGCCGCGCACGTGCAGGGCATTTGCGAATCGCTCGGCATCGTCGAACGCTATCTCTCGTATCAGCCGCACGGCCTGCTCATGTTCGATGCGCAGGGCACCGCGTATCTGCTCATCATCCACACCGAGGAGTCGCTGCGCGGCGTGCACGAGATCGCGGTCGAGCAAGGCGCGCCCGCGTCGTTTCACGCCGAGCTCGACAGCCATCGCAGCCTGCCCTATTTCTGGCGCACCGAAGGCTACTATCCGACGCAATGCGAGCAATGGGAGCCGTATATGCATCCGGCATCCGAATTCGTCGGCGAGCGCCGCTATATCTATTCCGTCGTCAAGGAGCCTGAGGGACTCGCGCTCGACAACGTGCTGCCCTACGATACCTGGCTGCAGCAGCTCGACCGCGAAGTCCACGCGGCGTGGGATTCTCGCTGAATGCACCGAATGCACTGTGTCGCGCTGAATCGCGCACGCCGCTTGCCTGTCGCCCTCGCGCTGCTTTCATGCAAGCCTCACGCCGTCGTCACGCAGCCACCTGCAGGTCGGCGAGCGGGCGCGGCTGGCGCACGCGCATGCGCGTGGCGCCGCGCTCCATGAGACGGCGCGTCGAGGGCCAGTTCCACATTTGCACTTCATCGCGGATGGCTTCGCAGACCTCCACGATCCGTTCGAGCTCCGGCTCGCTGAGCATCGCATTGATCGACAAACGCACGAGCGAACGATTCTGCGCGGTCGCGGGCGCGCAGAACACCGACCCGAAAATGCCGCGCACTTCGAGCGCATCGCGCAGCGCGATGGTTTGTGGCTCCGGCCCGGCCTCGAGCGCAATGATCTGCGTTTCGCTGCCATTGAGGTTGTAGCCGAGCTCCGCGAGGCTCATGCGCAGGTAGCGCGCGTTCGCTGCCACCCGCATGCGGCGCCAGTCGTCGCGCTCGATCACGTCGAGCGTGGCCGCAAGGCCTGCGGTTTCGTGCGGCAGCAGCGTCGAGCTGAAGATCGCCGGCAAGGCCTCGCACTTGAAATACTCCTGGAAGCGCCGCGAGCAACTGATGATGCCCGCGCGGCCCGCAAACGCCTTCGCGAGGCTCGCGGTGCGAAAGTGCACGCGGTCGGTGAGCCCCAGCTCCGCGACGAGCCCCGCGCCATGCGGACCGTGCGTGCCGAGCGAATGCGACTCGTCCACCACGAACACGCAATCGTGTTCGGCGCACACCTCCGCAAAAGCCTGCAGCGGGCAGACGCTGCCATTCGTGCTGTACACCGAATCGACGATCACGATGCCCGGCCCGTAGCGCTGGATGCGTTGTTCCAGATGCTCGACGTCATTGTGGAAAAAGCTGATGGCCTTCGCTCCGGCGGCGCGGATGCCCTCCCAGAGCGACATGTGCGCCATCATGTCCACATACACGGGCGTCTGCGCATTCGCGATCGACTGGATCAACCCCGTATTGGCCGCGAACCCCGACTGGCACAGCACGCTCGCCTCTGCGCCCATGAAGCGCGCGAAACGGTCTTCGAGATTCAGTTGCGGGCAATCGTCGCCATGCAGGAACACCCCCGACATCAGAAGGCCGTTTCCTTCGGAGCGGATGCTCATGCACATGGCATCGAGAATCTCGGGGTGACGAGCAATCGACAAATAGTCGTTGCTCGAAAGATGCAAAGCGTCGGCATCCGGAACACGTCCCTTCATGATGTGGCCTCCCGCCCAACTCTGCTGCACGCGTTCCGTGTAATAGCGGTCGACGCGCGCGGCCAGAAAGGCCGGCAGTGCCGCGTCATTGTTGTGTGCATTCCGCCAATTGTTATTGCCAACTTTCATCTCGGGCTCCCTATGGTTAATGGCAGCCGCCCCGAATTTAAAAGCGATTTCCCCCCGGAAATCTCCTGGGGTGGCTGGCCGGTGATCGGCCCGTGCCGGAACGCCACGCGCAAAGCGGTATGGGAATTCCGTTAGCGGGCCTATGAATGCGATTACGAATACGGGTGGATCGAAGCCTGGCGGGCGCGCGCAGGGTGTACCCGGCGCACGGGGCAAGGCCTGGGGCAAGACCAGATGCAAGACGAGGGGCAACGCGCAGACGGCGCGAACGCGCACCGGGTTGCCCGCGTCTTGCGATGCGAACCCGGCGGCACGACCCCGTATCGATGCGTCTGCCATGTGCTTGCCCGTGCAAAAGGGGCAGCGGATTCGAAGGCGGATGAAGGCGCATGGCGCCGTGAGCGGGCGCCTCGACATCCGCACAATTCCCGCCTGGCGTGATCGCCACTGGTTACCAAGGAAGAAACGCCTGCCCGAAGAAAGCCGTGTCTATTCCGGCCGCGCGCGCAAAGCGCAGCTGGGCCGGCGGGAATGAACGTCATATTGAACGTCTCCCTTCTGGGAGTGATTATCCTTTAAAAACATCGATGTGGCTTATCCGAATTGCATCGGAATGCGTTATGCATGTCGAAATGACTGCAATTGGGCGACCTGTCTCAAGGAATAGTTTCGCGGATATTCAATTCGCATAATCCCATGAAAAGAAACAGGATGACGTATTAAATCCCCGCGCAAAGAATGGAAACATCGCGGCTCGAAAGTTGCGGGCTTGATCGAACAGTCTGTTGGAGCGGGGCCGCGAGCGATCCGAATGCCCACGAATGGTCACGCATTGGCCGACATTGCCTGGCACTATTTGAATTTTTCATGAGATCGCCTACGCGCGAAAACGCACCTTTGCCCCCGGGAACGCCAACTGCTGATTCGTTTGCTGCGTCATTCGAGTGATTCCCGTACGCCATGCCTCCAGTCGAGGTCACGGTGCGCCGCCTCGGGCACGGAAAATGCGCGTTCGTCGGCAAAACTCCGACCCACGCAGGGCAAGCGCCGGAATACGCCAACCCGGGCAGTGTCCGGGGAGCAGGAAACCGCGAAAACACGGGCGCACGGTGTCATAACCGTGCGAATATCAGCGAGTGCGCGTCGCACAGGCAAAAGAAGCATGGCTACCGTATTACTCGTAGACGACGATATCAATGCCCTGAACGCGCTCAAGGAGCTAGTCGGTCAGGAAGGCTATCGGGTCAGGACTGCCGGGGATGGCACGGATGCGCTCAAGACCGCGCTCGCCGATCCGCCCGATGTCGTGATTTCGGATTGCATGATGCCGCACATGGACGGCCTCGCATTGATGCGGGAAATGCGCCGCAACAGCGCGCTAGCAAACGTGCCGATGGTGCTCGTCTCCGCGCTCGTCACGCCGCCCGCCGACGCGGACCTGATCGGCTTCCTGCGCAAGCCTTTTGCCGTCTCGCAGTTGCTCGACATCCTGCATCGCGTCGCCATGCCTTGAATCGTCCAACGTGTCATGCTCGCGGGTGCAAGCCCCTCATAAAGCCCGGAGCAACGTTGGCCCCATGACCTCGAAGGACCGCCGCCGCTTTTTGCGCAGCGCCACCGCAAGCGCCATGCTCAGCCTCTTTCCGCAGGCCATCCGGCGCGCGCTCGCGATACCGGCGAGCAACACCACCGGCACGATCCGGGACGTCCAGCATGTCGTGATCTTCATGCAGGAAAACCGCGCGTTCGACCACTATCTCGGCACGCTGCCCGGCGTGCGCGGCTTCGGCGACCGCATCACGATCCCGCAACGGTGCTCGGGCCCAACGGTTTTCATCGCCGCTTCACTGGCAACGTGAGTGCCGCATCGCGCGCGCCCGCCATCGAAATGCGCCTGGCCTACGACGAGGCCGCCAACACCCTCGTGATCACAGTCGCCAATAGCGGGCCCGCGCAGGCCGGGTGCACGGTGAGCGCAAGGGCCTATCGCGCCGACGCTCCATGGACGCTCACCGTCCCCGCACAGGGCCGTGCCGGGCAACGCTGGCTGCTCGATGCGTCGGGCGGCTGGTACGACTTCACGCTGAGTGCGTTGAACGGCGCGGACGAAATCACGCGCCGCCTCGCGGGGCGCATGGAAGCCGGCAGGGACAGCATCAGCGACCCCGAAATGGGCATCGCGCGCCGACCAGCATGCGCGAAGCGAGCAGTGAGCCCATGCCCGCAGTACACTGCCGGTTCCGCTCACGCCGGCCATCCCTCTGACTGAGGGCGCAGTGACGGCGCGTTTCACCCACGCTTTGCATGAGACAGGAGCAACGATGAAAATCGATTTGTCAGGAAAGCTCGCGCTGGTCACCGGGTCGGCAGCGGGCATTGGGCTCGCCACAGCCAAAGGGCTTGCCGGCACCGGCGCCGGGGTGATCGTGAGCAGCCGTCACGAAGCCCACGTGCGCGACGCAGAAGCCGCCGTGCGCAAAGCCGTGCCGGGCGCGCAGGTGCGGGGTTTCGTCGGCGACCTCTCGAACGACGCGGGCTGTGAAGCGCTCGTGAAAGCGCATCCGCGGGTGGACATTCTCGTGAACAATCTCGGCGTCTTCGCGCAGGAAGACTTCTTCGCCATTCCCGACAGCGAATGGCTGCGCTTTTTCGAAACCAACGTGATGTCGGGCGTGCGGCTCTCGCGTGCCTATGCGGGCGACATGGTCGGGCAGGGCTGGGGGCGCATCGTGTTCATTTCGTCGGAGTCGGGCCTGAATATTCCCGCCGACATGATCCATTACGGCATGACCAAGACCGCGCAGATCGCGGTGGCGCGCGGCCTCGCCAAGCGGCTCGCCGGCACCGGCGTGACGGTGAATTCGGTGCTGCCGGGCCCGACACTTTCGGAAGGCGTGGCAGCGATGCTCAAGGACGAAGTCGCGAAAACGGGCCAATCCATCGAGGAAGTCGCCGCGGCTTTCGTGCAGCAGCACCGCGCCTCGTCCATCATCCGCCGCGCGGCGAGCGTGGACGAAGTGGCGAACATGGTCGTCTACGCATGCTCGCAGCAGGCTTCCGCCACCACCGGTGCGGCCTTGCGCGTGGACGGCGGCGTAGTCGACACCATCGCCTGAGATTGCTATGGGATCCTGATCGAGATCGCGGCGCACCGGACCGGGAGGTCTGCTCGACGACGACGCCTCCAGCACGAAATGCCCGCAATGCCTGGAATGCCCGCAACGTCCCAGGCGCCTGAAACGCGATGGCCCTGCCCCGCCTTCAACGCACGCGGGCCAGAATCCGGCTCTCCTCGTCGACCTCGAGCAAAACGGTCTCGCCTTCGCTCGCCGCTGCTTCGAGCCTTGCGATCACGACCGGCCCGGCATCGGTGCGCACGCTCGCGAGATGCACGGCGCCCGGCTCGCTCGCCCCAACGCGGTGGCTCACCGTGGTTGCGGCAAGCACCGTGCCGCCCGACACCACCGGCTTCGCCCATCGAGCGCCGCCACACGCCGGGCACAGACAGCGTGCGGGAAAAAGCGTCCTGCCGCACGCGGCACAGCGAAACACTTCGAGCGTCGTGGTCTGTTTCATTGCGAATGTCCTGCCGCTTCGAGCACCACGGCGTTCGCGCACATGCCGTAGCGGTATTCGACCATGCCGTAGCCGCTCACCAGCGCGAGCCGCGCGTGCTCGACCTGGCGCTCGCCCGCTGCGCCGCGCAATTGCATGACGGCTTCCACGAGGCCGTGCATGCCGCCCGCAGCGCCTGCCTGTCCCGCCGATAGTTGGCCGCCCGAGGTATTCACCGGCAGCGTGCGCGACGCGATGCGCGCAATCAGCGCGCGTAGATCGCCGTCGGGCGCGAAGCCCAGGTCCGCGAGCTGCACGAGCGCCATGACCGGATAGTCGTCGTAGACCGAGACCACGTCCATGCGGGCCGGCGTCGCCTGCGCCTCGCGCCAGAGCTCCGGGGCAAGTGCCGCCAGCGAAGTTTGCAGGCCGTCGCCCATCTGGTGATCGGCGTTGTAGCGGCATTGCAGCGCGCGCACGCGCACATGCCGGCCTGGCTTGACGAGGTCCGCGCGCGCCACCACGAGCGCATTCGCGCCGCACACCACGGGCACGCAATCGTAACGGCCCAGCGGAGCGGCCACGAGCGGCGCGTCCAGATAATCGTCGAGCGTGAGCGGTGTGCGATAGACCGCGAGCGGGTTGAGCGCGGCCCACGCGCGCTGCGCCACGCATAGTGCGCCGTAGTCGGCGCGCGTCAGTCCGAAGCGCTTTGCATGTTGTTGCGTGAGCATCGCGAACAATGCGTTCGGGCCGCCGCTTTCGAGCGGACGCAGCCAGGTCCGGGTGGTGAGGTTGTAGTGATCGACGAGGCGTCTGAAATCGGCGGGCTCGAAACTGTCGCCCGACACCAGCACGATGACGTTCGCGTCCCCGCACTGGATCGCGCGAATCGCGTGTTGCAGCAGATTGATCGCGCTTGCGCCGCCGTGGCAATCGTCCATGCACCAGCGTGGCGAGAGACCCAGGCGCCATGCAAGATCGATCGCGTGGTCGGGTCCCAGGGTGAACGAGGCCACGCCCAGCCCGTCGATCTCGCGCGCGGCGAAGCCCGATTGCGCGAGCGCCGCCGAGAATGCCTGCGCGAGCAGGTCTCCCGTCGAGAAGCCGCTCGCCTGACGGCGATACGGCACCTCCACACCCGCGCTCAGCAAGACGCCGTCATATCCGCGTGATGGCATTGATTCGTGTTCCTTATCGTGCGTTGTCGTATGGGCCATTGCATGTGGCGCCGCGCACCGTTTCCCGCGTGCACATGAGAGCAATCACCGTAATGGCTCCCATCGCCATCAGCATCAGCGCGACGGGCCACGCCGTGTGATACTTCGCGAGCAGCGCGGTGGCGACGAGCGGCGAAAGCCCGCCCGCAAACACCGAGGCAATCTCGTGGCCCAGCGCCATGCCCGAATAGCGCACCTCCGTGCTGAAAAGCTCGCCCATCAGGCTCGGCTGCGTACCGATCATCGCGCCGTGGCACACCGCGTTGCCGAGCAGCAGCGCGAGCCAGATGAGCGCGGGCGCCTTGGTGTCGAGCAGCCAGAAGAACGGAAACGCCGCGACGATGAGCCCCACCGCGCCAATCAGATACACGGGCTTGCGGCCGATGCGGTCCGAGAGCCGGCCCCAGAGCAGCATCGTCGCGAGTTCCACCGTCATCGAGACCATCACGCCCGCGAGCATGACCGCGCCCGGCACGCCGATGAACTTGCCGTAGACGAGCGAGAAGGCGAGGAAGATATACGAGCCGCCGTTCTCGGCCACGCGCAACCCCATGGCGACGAGAATCGCGCGCGGATGTTTGCGGATCGCGTCGAGCACCGGCATATGCGAAGTCCTGCCCGCCGCCTCGGACTTCGCGAATTCGGTGCTCTCCGGCAGCGTCGAGCGAATATAGACGCCTACTCCGAAGATGACGATGGAGAGCAGGAAAGGCACGCGCCAGCCCCAGTTCATGAAGCTCTCGCGCGGCAGCATCTGCACGGCGAAGAACACCGCCGCCGAGAGCACGAATCCGCCGCCCACGCCGATCTGGCTCCACGACGCGTAAAAGCCGCGCTTCTCCGGCGGCGCGGACTCGCTGATCATCAGCACGCCGCCGCCCCACTCGCCGCCCGATGCAATGCCCTGCACCACGCGCAGCAGCACGAGCAGCGCGGGCGCCCACAGGCCCACTTGACCGTAGGTGGGCAAGAGGCCGATGAGGAAAGTCGCGCCGCCCATCAGCGAGAGGGTCCAGACCAGCGCGCCCTTGCGCCCGTAGCGGTCGCCGATATGGCCGAACAGCACGCCGCCGAACGGGCGGGCCGCGAAACCCACGGCAAAGCCCGCAAATGCTGCGAGCGTGCCGATGAGCGGATCGGTGCCGCGCGGAAAGAACAGCTCGCCGAAAACGAGCGCCGCCGCCGTGCTGTAGAGAAAGAAGTCGTACCATTCGAGCGCGTTGCCCGCGACCGACGCCATGACGATGCGGCGCAAGGCGCGCGGATCGAGTGCATGCGCACGCGTGCGCGCGTCTGCGTGCGACGCGTCGGTTGCACCGGCGGAACAGGTTTGGATATTTGCCATGCTGCTGCCTCCTCGTGCCTCTGATGGGCTATCGTGACTCGCTGGTGCCGCCGTGTCTCATGGGCGGCGTTGGGGATGCTGCGCTCGTGCGCTGCGGCTAGGTCCGCCCGAGCCGGTAGCCCGACGTTTCCAGGTCCCACGCCGTGACCGTAATGCCGGCCTCGCGCAGCTTGTACTTCTGGATCTTGCCGTTTTCCGTGCGCGGCAGATCGGCCACGAAGTCGAGATAGCGCGGTACCGCGAAATATGGCAGACGCGGCTCGCAATAGCGGATCAGGGCGAGCGCGTCGAGCGCCGCGCCTTCGCGCAGCACCAGCGCGGCCATGACTTCGTCCTCCGCGAACTCCGACTTCACCGCATATACCGCTGCCGTCTCAACCGCGGGGTGACTCAACAGCACCTGCTCTACTTCGTATGACGAAATATTTTCTCCGCGGCGCCGGATGGCATCCTTGAGACGATCGACGAAACGATAGTAGCCGCTCGCCTCGCGCACCACCCGGTCGCCCGTGTGAAACCATAGGTTGCGCCATGCCTCCACGGTTTTCTCGGGCATGCCGAAATAGCCGCTCGCGAAGGCGAACGGCGTATCGGCGCGCAGAATCAACTCGCCCGCCTCGCCATCGGGCACTTCGCGGTCGTTCTCATCCACCACGCGCGCATCGAAACCCGGCACGAGCTTGCCGATATAGCCCGCGCGCTGATCGGCAATGCCACCGCCGAGCACGAAGTTCGTCTCGGTCGAACCATAACCGTCGAGCAGTGCGATGCCGCAGCGTTCGGTGAATTCCAGCTGAAAATGCCCCGGCACGCCCGGCGCCAGCGCGATGCGCACATGGTGCGCCCGCTCCTGAGCGGACGCGGGGCGGCCCAGCAGAATCGGCACCATCGCGCCGAGCACGTACGTCACGGTAGCGCCGGTTTCGATGAGCGAGGCGAAGAAGCCACTCGCCGAAAAGCGCCGGTCCGCGACCAGTTGCGCATCGGAAACCAGTGCCTGGAAAAACGCGTTGAGCGCGTTCGTATGAAAAAGCGGCAGGCACGTATAGAGCACGTCGCCGGGCACCACGCCCAGATGCCCCGCCGTAAGGCAGGCCCACCAGTAGAACTGGGCGTGCGGGCAGATCACCCCCTTCGATAGGCCCGACGTACCCGAGGTATAGAGAATCGCAAGCGCTTCGCCGTCGCCTATGCGCGGCGCGGGGAGCGGCTCGCCCAGCGGCGGCAGCAACTGCACCACGATTTCACGCGTCGCGGAGATACCGGCCGCCGGAGCGCCGCTGCCGTTGTGCGTTTCAGCGCTCTCGCCGCCCCTGGTGCTTTCAATCAGCCAGATCGATTCGAGCGCATGCGTTTGCGCATCGATGGCGTGCACCGCGCCCACGAGATGCGTTTCGGCCACCATGAGGCGCGCGCCCGAATTGCGCAGGATGTGTTCGAGTTGCATGCCGCGCGAAGCGGTGTTGACGGGCACGACCACGGCGCCCAGCCACCCGCAGCCCAGCACGATCTCCATGAACTCGCTGCGGTTCGTGCACAGCAGCGCGACGCGGTCGCCGCGCCGGATGCCGTGCGCCGCCAGCGCACCCGCGCGCCGTGCCGCGATCTCGAGTGCCTGTGCGCCGCTCCAGCTTGTCCTGCGGTCCGAGAACAGCGCAGCATCGCCGTTGCGTGCGGCGCGCGCCGCCAGCAAGGCCGGCAATGCAAGCGATTGCGCCTGCGCCGTCTCGCCGGCAAGCGCGGCGCCCGGGTTCATGCAGCCCATAAATCAGCCTCCTCGCAGTCTCACCAAAATCGATGAGCCCAGTCTAGGTTTGGGCTAAGATATCTGTCAAATTCATCAATATTATCAACATCATAAACATGGCTGATTTCAACGAAGCCGACCTGAATCTGGTGCGCGTGTTCCAGGCGATCCTCGAAGAACGCAGTCTCACGCGCGCGGGCCAGCGCCTGGGCCTCTCTCAGCCGGCCATCAGCTATGCCCTCGGCCGGCTGCGCGTGATGTTCGACGACCCGCTTTTCATTCGCTCTCCTGATGGCATGCTGCCCACGCCCACGGCGCAGCAACTCGCGCTGCCGCTCGGTCGCGCGATTGCGTCGATACGCGAGGCGCTGCGCCACGGCGAGCCGTTCGACCCAGCCACAAGCTCGCGCGAGTTCCATCTTTCGATGACCGACGCCGGCGAGCAGTTCTTCCTGCCACCGCTGTGCGAAATGCTTCAGCGCGTGGCCCCGCATGTGAAGCTGGAGGCGCGCCAGGCACCGGTGGCCGAGGTGACCGAGCAGCTGCGCCTTGGGCAGCTCGATCTGGCCATCGGCAATCTGCCGGCGCTCAAGCCGCACACGCACAGCGCCCTGCTTTTCGACGAACCCTATGTATGCATGACGCGCCGGCGCGCGGGCCTACCCGCGAGGCGCATGTCGCGCGAGCGCTTCCTGGATATGCAGCACATCATGGTGGTATCGAGCGAAAGCAGCCATCGCACCATCAACGACTCACTGCGCGCGGCGGGACTCGACCGCAAGATCGCGCTGCGCGTGCCGCATTTTTCGGTGGTGCCGCAAATTCTGCGGCGCACCGACTGGATGGTGGCCTTGCCGCGCCGCGTCGCGCGCTTCTTCAACGAGTACGATCAGTTCGTCATCTACGATTTGCCGGTGGCAATGCCGAGCGTGGAGGTCACCGTGCACTGGCACGAAACCTTCGAGAATGACGAAGGCAACCGCTGGTTTCGCCAACTGACGATCGAGACGCTGCGCAAGGTGTGAGGCGGGAAGCTCGTGAACGGTTGCCGCGTCGCCCGCGGGCAGCGCAACATCGCCTCAGCCCTCGCCCGGCACGGCCGGCGCGACCGGGACTTCGAGCCCCACCTTCACGCGGCTCATGCTCACGAGCGTCTTGAAGCGCTTCACATTGTTGTTCGAGAAAAATAGCTGGCGCGTAAGTTCGGTGTATTGGTCCATATTGCGCACCGCGAGAATCAGCACGAAATCCCATTCGCCCGCTACGTAATAGCACTGCTGAATCTGCGGACACTGCGCAAAGGTGCGCTTCATGGCGTCGAGCAAATCGATCTGCTCGCTCTCGACCTCGATGGTCGCGACAATCGTGATCGGATGATCGACTTTTTCGGGCGCCACGATGGCCGCGTAGTGGTCGATCACGCCTTCGTCGGCGAGTCGCCGCAACCGGCGGTTGACCGCAGCGGTCGAGAGATTCACGCGCGCACCCAATTCGTTCTGCGGAATCTGCGCGTCGCGCTGCACCTCCATCAGCAATTTGCAATCGAAAGCGTCGAGATTTGTCGCCATTTCACCATTGACCCGAGGTTCGTTTTCGCCTGGAAAAACGATATTTTTTTGCGTATACGGTCGCGATTATGAGACTTTTTCGCATGGCATGCGCAATATCATTTCCGGGTCGACGGCGTTCGCGCCGTGAATTCAAATCGTCGAGGCCACTTTGGCCCAGGAGCCCCCGTCACATGCCGCTCGCCCATTCCCGCGCCGCCCGCAGCCCTTACCCCGAGACGCTTCGCGCAATCCTGAACGTGAAATCGGCCGATCAAAGCCGCGCCTGGCTCGCCCATTGGGATTTGATCAGCCCGGAGCCGACGCCGCTCTGGGACCTGCCCCACGCCGCCGCGCAACTCGGCATCGCGCGGCTCGCCGTAAAGGACGAATCGCTGCGCTCGCCGCTGTGCAGCTTCAAGGCGCTCGGCGCGCCTATTGCGTTGATGCGGCTGATCGTGCGCCTCTGGCCCACCCACGACATCGATCCGCAAGCGCTGATCGCCGGCCGACATCGCGAACTCGTGTCGAACTTCACCGTCATCACCGCGACCGACGGCAACCACGGCAAAGCGCTTGCCGCAGCGGCGCAATCGATCGGATGCCACTGCGTGATCGTCCTGCACGCGAACGTCAGCTCGGAGCGCGAGCAAGCCATTGCGGCCTACGGCGCGCGCATCGTGCGCATTGCGGGCAATTACGACGAATCGGTGGAGCATGCGGCGCAACTCGCCAGGGACAACGGCTGGCACGTCGTGTCCGACACCTCCTATGAAGGATACGAAGCCATTCCGCGCGACGTCATGCAGGGATACGGCACGATCGCGGCGGAAGTCGTCGAGCAATCGAGCACAACCTCGGGCGAACCGGCCTTCACGCACGTCTTCCTGCAAGGCGGCGTGGGCGGTCTCGCAGCGGGCGTAGCCAGCTACCTGTGGGAGCACTACGGCGCGAATCGCCCGCGCTTCGTCGTGGTCGAGCCGCGCCAGGCCGATTGCCTCTATCAAAGCGCGCTCGCGGGACACGCCGCGAAAGCCACGGGTTCGGTCGACTCCGTCATGGCCGGCCTCGCGTGCGGAGAGACCTCGCCGCTCGCGTGGAAGATCGTTCAAGCGTGCATCGACGACTTCACGCTCATCGAGGACGACGACGCGGTAGCGGCCATGCGCGCGCTCGCCGCCGGGTCGGGTGACGACGTGCCCATCGTTTCCGGCGAATCGGGCGCGGCCGGCCTCGCCGGTCTCGCGAAGCTGCTGCACGACCCCGCTCTCGCTCATGCGGTGGAACTCAATGCGCAATCGCGCGTGTTGCTGATCAGCACCGAAGGCGCAACGGCTCCCGGCGTGTATGCGGAGCTCGTTGGCGAAAGCGCCGGCACGGTGGCCGCACGCCGCGACGAACGGACCGCACAATCGAACTCACAACCGGCGCGCTAACCCTGAACCGGCATCGACAAGGACGCATCCATGGAAAGCACCCTGCAAGGACAATTGAAAAGTTGGCGCCGGTATCTGCACCAACGCCCGGAAACCGGCTTCGAGGAAGTCGACACGTCCGACTACATCGCCGGCATCCTGGAGACGCTGGGCCTCGAGGTCCATCGCGGCATCGGCGGCACGGGGCTGGTGGCGAACCTCACGGTCGGCAGCGGCAAGCGCGCAATCGGCCTGCGCGCCGACATGGATGCGCTGAATATCGCCGAATGCGCGCCGGGCCGCGAACATGCCTCGCTCAATGCGGGAAAGATGCATGCGTGCGGGCACGACGGCCATATGTCGATGATCCTCGGCGCTGCCCGCCTGCTCGCCGAACGTCGCGATTTCGACGGCACCGTGCGCTTTATCTTTCAACCCGCCGAAGAGCATGGCCGTGGCGCGAAAGCGATGATGGCCGACGGCCTGTTCGAGCGCTTTCCCGTGGACGCGATTTTCGGCGCGCACAACATGCCCGGCATGCGCGCCGGCACCTTTGCGACGCGCGCGGACGGCATCATGGCGAGCGAGGATAATTTCGTTATCCACATCAAAGGACGAGGCACGCACGCAGCGCGCCCGCACATGGGCGTGGACCCTATCGTCATCGCCTCGCAAATCGTGCTCGCCTTGCAGACGATCGTTTCGCGCAATCTCGATCCGGGCCTGCAAGCCGTGATTTCATGCACGGAATTCATCACGGATGGTATCCGCAATGTCATTCCGTCGAATGTGATCATCAAAGGCGATACACGGAGTTATTCGAAAGAAGTGCAAACGCTGCTCGAAACGCGCATGCGGGAAATCAGCGTGGGCCTGTGCGCGACGCATGGCGTGGAATGCAGCTTCGAATACACGCATGAGTTCGCGCCCACGGTCAACTCGCCCGAATATCTCGATGTCGCCGTCAACGCCGCGCGCAACGTCGCCGGTGAAGCGGCCGTCGACGCGAACGTCCAGCCGATGATGATCTCAGAGGATTTCGGGGCGTTTCTTCAGGCCGTGCCCGGCAATTTCGTCTTCATCGGCAACGGCGATGTGCCCGAGCGCGGCGGCACGCCGCTCCACAACGCGCGCTATGATTTCAACGATGACATTCTGGTGACCGGCGCGCGCTATTTCGCGGAGCTCGCGCGGCTCGAATTGCCGGTTCGCTGACGCGCGAGTCGAATCGACATCAGACTTGCCGCGCGGGCGCGTGCCACCCGTTATGCCTGAACGAGGTGGCAAAGAACAAGACCTGATAGCGAATGGCATTCGACCAGTACGGCCACGTATGCCCGCCTGGGCGCTCGGCGTAATCGTGCGGCACGCCCAGCGCAATGAGCCTGTCGTGCAGCGCGCGGTTCGACTGCACAAAATAATCGCTCACGCCGCAATCGATGGTGAGCGCGATATGCGCATGCTCGAAACCGACCGCGTCCTCCACGATGGCATTGCGGGTCCAGAAGTCGGCGTGGAGCGCCGGATTGCCGAATACGCGGTCGATGCCGGGTTCGTCCTCGCAATTGCGCGGATCGACCGCGCCGCTGATGCTGCCGGCGGCGCCAAACGTCTCGCGATGATCGAGCGCGATGCGCAGCGCGCCAAAGCCGCCCATGCTCAGACCCGTGATTGCGCGCGTCTCGCGCGAGGCGAGCGTGCGGAAATGCGCGTCGATATACGACACCACCTCGGTGCCCACATAGGTTTCGTAGCGGCTCGCGGGATCGAACGGGCTGTCGATGTACCAGCTTTCACGGCCGCCGTCGGGCATCACGAGTATCACGTGATAGCGGTCCGCCAGCTTGCCGATACGCGTATTCGAGGTCCAGTCCGCATGATTGCCGCCCGAGCCGTGCAGCACGTAAATCACCGGATAGCGCGCCGTGCCGTTGCCGCGCGCGTAGTCGCCGGGCAACACCACGGTGGCGCCGAATGCGCGATTCATCGCCGCGCTGGGGATCGAGACGATTCTCGTCTGGAAGGCCCAGCCAGGCGCGCTCAGGCCCAGCGCGAAAAGCGAGGCCAGAAGTAGCGCGAGAGACTTGATGGGCCGAAACGCGCGGGCTGTATGCATGAAGTGGTCGATCTGGTTCGAACTGCCACGGAAGGCACGACACCTGCAGCGACTCTAGCAGCCGGCACTTACAGCCAAATTTCTGCGAACCCTACAACTCCATTCACACACGGCGCTTATTCCAGCGCTTTCATCAGAGCAATACCGACCCAGTTTCAATCCGATTATTTCGATGCGTGCAATGGCCCGCGATTGCATTACGAAAGCCGGGATTATTTTGTTACACGTCTTACGCCACGAACCCACGCTTGTTACAGAGACCTTTCATGTTGGTCGCTATACTCAGCACCGTCTTAAAACAAGTGGGCTAACCATGTCGAAAAAATTCATCCCGATGGTTGCGATTGCGGCGCTGGCCGCTGCGGTTTCGTTGCCCGCCACGGCTGGCGACATGAACAACGCGCTGGGTGGCGGGCTGGGCGGTCTGGCCGGCGCGGCAATCGGCGGCGCAGTGGGCGGCCCCACGGGCTCCGTGATCGGCGGCGCGGTGGGCGGCGGCGCAGGCGGCGCAGTCACGTCGAACCGCCGCGAGCGCACGGGCGCCATCATCGGCGGCGCGCTGGGCGGCGGCGCGCGGCACGGCAGCGGGCAACGCCATGGGCGGACGCAGCGGCGGCCTCGTTGGCGCGGCGTTGGGCGGCGGCGCCGGTGCCGCGCTCGGCGGCAATATCTCGCGCTCCAACTCTTATTCCAACGATTACCGCTATGGCGGTCACCATCGCCATGGCAAGCATCATCATTGGGACTAAGCCCTGATTGGGGACTAAGCCGTCATTGGAGTCCGTGGGTTGATCTCCTGTTCGGCTTGAAAGGCTCGCGACTCATGCGAGCCTGAACACCCCTACCGCCTCACGCAATTCCACCGCCTGTTCGGCGAGCGCATGCGCTGCCGCGGAGGCCTCCTCGACGAGCGCCGCATTGTGCTGCGTGGTCTCGTCCATCTGCGTGACAGCCACGTTCACCTGCTCGATGCCGGTGCTTTGCTCCCGCGAAGCCGTGGCGATCTCGCCGACGATTGCCGTCACGCGCTCGACCGCGCCAACCATTTCCCCGATCACGTTGCCCGCATCGTTCACGAGCGCCGAGCCCGCATCGACGCGTTGCGCGGAAGCCTCGATCAGCGCCTTTATTTCCTTCGCCGCCGCGCCGCTGCGCTGCGCGAGCGAACGCACTTCGGCGGCCACCACGGCAAAGCCGCGCCCCTCCTCGCCGGCACGCGCGGCCTCGACCGCTGCGTTCAACGCCAGCATATTCGTCTGAAACGCAATGCCATCGATCACGGCGATGATATCGACGATCTCGCCCGAGCTCGACGCAATCCCGCGCATGGTGTCGACCACCTCGGTCATCAACTGCCTGCTGCGCGCCGCCGTCTGTGCCGCGTCGCCGGCCAGCCGCGCTGCCTGTTGCGCGTTTTGCGCATTCCGGCGCACGGTGACCGTGATCTCTTCCATGCTCGCCGCCGTTTCTTCGAGCGAAGCGGCCTGCTCTTCCGTACGCGATGAAAGCCCGTGGTTGCCCGCCGCGATTTGACCGCTCGCCGAGGCCACGCCCTCGGCATGGCCGCGCACCTTGCTCACCACGCCCGCAAGGCTGCGCTGCATGCTCTTGAGCGCCGCGAGCAGCATTGCGGTTTCGTCGCGGCCGCCCGTTTGAACTTCGAAGGCGAGATCGCCGTTGGCCACCGCGCGCGTGCAGTCGAGCGCGCGAGCGAGCGGCCGCGTCACGGTGCGGCTGAAGAGCCAGCTGCCCGTCATGGAAACGATCAAGGCAGCCACCATCAACACGGCGCTGATCGCCGTCGCGCGACGCGCATCGCTAGCCGCATCGGCCGATACCTGGGCGGCCTGCGCCGCGATCCGGCGCGCCGCTTCGCCGAGCAACGCGGCGGGCGCGCGATCGACGCCGGCCACTGCATGATCGCCAGCGGCGGCATCGAAGCCCGCTGCCTTGAAGGCCGCGAACCCCGCGCGATAACCTTGCCCCATCGCCGTGTGCGCAGCGGCAAACCGCTCGACCAGGTCGCGGCTCTCGCCTGCGGGCAAATTCGTTCTCAATTGTGAGGCGAGCGCGTCCACTTCGCGCTCACGCGCCTCGAACGCGGACCAGTGCTTCTCCAGCAGCGCGGGATCCTTGCCGCGCAGCAGCGTGTCCTTCCATTCCTGCACCTGCACCTTGAAGACGACCAGCATAGCCGTCGCCGCACGCTCGTTGGCTACGCTGTCCTGCACCGTCGTGCCGTAAACATTGAGCGACTGATTCAGCGAATAGATTCCGTAGAGCGCGCCGGCGAACATCAAGACGAGGGCCGCCGCGAACGCAAGCGGAATCTTCAGGGTCAACTTCATCTTTGTTTCCTTGCCGCTTCATTCATGTTTCATTTTCGATTGCCTTTCGTGACGCATTCGCGCCACGCCGGTGGTATCGGCATTCGCATGAAAAACTGAAGGGGGCGAAGAAAAGCCGGATTTGCTGCACCCAATGCGCGCTAATGAACAGTCGCCTCCTCCTGGCAGATATGACAATATCGCGACACTACCGATGCATCGACGAAAAACGACTCAAAGCATCGTGTGCGTACTTCGATAAAACGGTAATCGAACGCCGTCGAAACGGCGCGGGAGTCTGGGATGCAGACAATCTCTTTCGGGGAATGCGTCGCTGGGGCATGGCGCGACGCCGGGAACATGGTGCTGCAGCGGCCGCTGTTCATTGCCGTATGCACCACCGCCATTTTTTTCACACGCTTCATTCAGGTCTCGCTGGGTGACCTTCCCGCACCGCATTCCATGCAGGTGATGCTCGCGATCGGCGCATTGTGGCTGGTAAAGCTCCTGCTCACGAATGCCGTTGTCGTACAGGCGATGCGCTACGTGGTGCTCGGCGATGACGCCATCGCCATCGACACCTTGGTTGGCCGCGATTACTGGCGCTATTTGGGGCTGACGTATGGCCTGACGGTGGTCATGATCGTCGCGGTGGTGGCCGGCGCCCTGCTCGTTGCAACGGCGTCGCGCTTCCTTGGCATCCACGGGCATGCGCGTGCGCTCTCCATGACAAGCGCATGCGCCATGGCGTTAGCCGCAATCTGGGTGAATGTGAGGCTATGCCTCCTGTCGAGTCACGTCGCGATCGGCAGGCCGCTAAGCTGGCGCGCCGCCTGGCGTGACACTCACGGGCACGCCATGACCATCATCGGCACCTGGCTCACGATCGCCCTGACGATATGTATTGCCGCGGTCCTGATCATGGGGATCGCCGCACTAATCTCCCACGCTCTTCGCGACGGCCGCCACGGCCCCGTTCTCCAGTTCGCGCAGATTCTGGTTCTGGTCGCCGCGTTGAGCATCTCCGGTGCCGGTTCGGGCTGGATCTACCGGCGCTACGCAACGGGCTTGATCACCCCACCCCGAGGTCTGTGAACCGGACCGCGTATCGCAATCGGGAAATCGGGAAATCGGGAAATCGGGAAATCGGCACCCAGGCAAAAAAGGCAGTAGTCCTTGCGGACCACTGCCTTTCTTCATCGATCGTGCCTGATCAGACGCGATTCAGACATGACTCATACGCAACTCAGTCGCGATTGGCCTGAAGCACCGTCAACGCCGTCATATTGATGATGCGTCGCACTGTCGAGCTCGACGTGAGCACGTTCACCGGTGCATTCACGCCGAGCAGGAACGGCCCCACCGCCACGTTGCTGCCCGCGCCGGTCTTGAGCAGGTTGTACGCGATGTTCCCCGAGTCCACGTTCGGGCACACCAGCAGATTCGCCGCGCCCTTGAGCTTCGAATGCGGGAGGATGCGCTGGCGCAGCGCTTCGTCGAGCGCGCAGTCGCCGTGCATCTCGCCGTCCACTTCCAGATCGGGGTTCTGCTCGGTCACGAGCTTGAGCACTTCGCGCATCTTCGCGCCCGATGCCGAGCTGCCCGAGCCGAAGTTCGAGCGCGAGAGCAGCGCGACCTTCGGTGCGAGATTGAGCCATTCCATCTGGCGCGCCGCCGCGAGCGTGAACTCGGCGATCTGCTCGGCATTCGGGTTGTCGTTCACGTGTGTGTCCACGATGGCGACCGTGCGCTTGTCGAGCAGCAGGATGTTCATCGCTGCGTAGGTCTTCGCGCCACGGCGCATGCCGATCGCTTCGTCGACGAAGCGCAGGTGATCGTGATACGCGCCCACGGTGCCGCAAATCATGCCGTCCGCGTCGCCCAGGCGCACCATCATTGCACCGATCAGCGTGAGGCGGCGGCGCATTTCCACGCGCGCCATTTCCTTCGAGATGCCGTCGCGGCAACGCAGTTCCCAATACGTGGTCCAGTATTGATGGAAACGTTCGTCGTACTCAGGATTCGTCACTTCCACATCTTCGCCGAGCTTCAGGCGCAAGCCGAACTTCTCGATGCGCGCAAGCAGCACTTCGGGACGGCCGATCAGGATCGGACGCGCGAGCTTCTCGTCGACGATCACCTGCACCGCGCGCAGCACGCGCTCTTCCTCGCCTTCCGCGAACACGATGCGCGCCTTCGCGCCATCGCGCACGAATTGCTTGGCCGCCGCGAAGATCGGCTTCATGAACGCGCCCGAGTGATACACGAACTGCTGGAGCTCGTTCGTGTAGGCGCCGAAGTCGTCGATCGGACGAGTCGCCACGCCGTCTTCCATCGCGGCCTTCGCCACCGCCGGCGCGATGCGCACGATGAGGCGCGAGTCGAAGGGACGCGGAATCAGATACTTCGGACCGAAGCGCAGATCGTAAGCGCCGTAGGCCGCGGCCACCGAGTCATTGACCTCTTCTTCGGCGAGCTTCGCGATCGCGTGCACCGCCGCGATTTCCATGTTGCGCGTGATGGTCGTTGCGCCCACATCGAGTGCGCCGCGGAAAATGTACGGGAAGCATAGAACGTTATTGACCTGGTTCGGGAAGTCCGAGCGGCCCGTGGCGATCACCGCGTCCGGGCGCGCTTCGAGCGCGACCTCGGGGAAGATTTCCGGCGTGGGGTTGGCGAGCGCGAGAATGAACGGCTGGTCCGCCATCTTCTTGACCATTTCCGGCTTGAGCACGCCGCCGGCGGAGAGGCCGAGGAACACGTCCGCGCCTTCGATCACTTCGGCAAGCGAGCGCGCAGAGGTGTCCTGCGCGAAGCGCTCCTTGTCCGGGTCCATCAGTTCGGTGCGGCCCTGATAGACCACGCCCGCGAGGTCGGTCACCCAGATGTTCTTGAGCGGCAGGCCCAGATCCACCATCAGGTCCAGACACGCGAGCGCCGCTGCGCCCGCGCCCGAGGCCACGACCTTGACCTTCGAAATGTCCTTGCCCACCACTTTCAGGCCGTTCAGGAACGCGGCCGAAACGGTAATGGCGGTGCCGTGCTGATCGTCGTGGAAGACCGGAATCTTCATGCGCTCGCGCAGCTTGCGCTCGACCGTGAAGCAGTCCGGCGCCTTGATGTCTTCCAGATTGATGCCGCCGAAGGTGGCTTCGAGGCTCGCGACGATGTCCACGAGCTTGTCGGGATCGCTTTCGGTGATTTCGATGTCGAACACGTCGATGCCGGCGAACTTCTTGAACAGCACCGCCTTGCCTTCCATGACCGGCTTGGAAGCGAGCGCGCCGATATTGCCGAGGCCCAGCACGGCCGTGCCGTTCGTGATCACGCCCACCAGATTGCCGCGCGCCGTGTAGCGGAACGAGTTCTGTGGATCGGTGACAATTTCCTCGCAGGCCACGGCCACGCCGGGCGTATAGGCGAGCGCGAGATCGCGCTGGGTGACCAGCGGCTTGCTGGCCGTGACCGAAATCTTGCCCGGGGTGGGGAATTCGTGGTACTCGAGGGCGGCCTGACGTTCGGTCTTATTCATGTTCCTCACTCCAATATGGTGCCGGCCGCCATGGCGGCGCAACGGTTGTGTTCGAATGAGGGCCATTCTAGAGAGCCGGCATAACGACCCCATTTTGATTTAGTATGGGGCCATTATTTTTTCCTGATACCCCTCCCGGGGCTTGCCGGCCGTGTCATTCAGTACCGAAGAAGTCACGAGGCGCCTGAACGCGCGCCTGAAAATACGCCATCTGGTGCTGCTGCTGCAGATCCGCCAGCACGGCTCGCTCACGCGGGTGGCCGAGCACATGGCCACCAGCCAGCCGGCGGTGACCAACGCGCTGGCCGAGATGGAGAGCCTGTTCGGCGCGCCGCTGTTCGATCGCTCGCCGCGCGGCATGACGCCCACGGCGCTCGGCAATGTCGTGCTGGCCCGCGCGCAGGCCATGTTGCACGACCTCGACCACCTCGCGCGCGACATCGAAGCGGTGCATGCGGGCCATGCCACGCGCATGCACGTGGGCGTGATTCCGTTCATTTCGGGGCGCACGCTTGCCGCGGCGATCCGGCTCGCGCAGTCGCGCCTGCCACAGCGCGTGACCATGACGATTCACGAAGGCACGACCGACACGCTGCTGCCGCGCCTGCGCGACCACACGCTCGACCTCGTGATCGGGCGCGCATCGTCCACCGCCGACGTGAACCAGGTGCGTTTCGACGTGCTGTACCAGCAGACGCCGCGCTTGATCGCGAGCCGACGCCTCGCCGCGCGGCTCGGCCGCGGCAAGTCGAGCTGGCAGAAACTCGCGGAACTGGAATGGATTTTGGGCGCGCCGAACACGCCCATGCGCGAGCAGATTTCCGACCTCTTCCTGCACGCGGGCGTGGCGCCGCCGGTGCCGATCATGGAGAGCTATACGTCGCGGCTGATCGGCGAAATGATCGCGACGAACGAGAATGCGGTGTCGATCGTGCCCGCCGATATCGCCGAGGAACTCGTGCATATCGCGGGCGTGGCGATCGTGCCCTACACCTTCGACTGGACGCTGCCGCCCATTGCGCTCTTCACGCGCGCGGGCGTGCAGCGCGAAGTGGATACCGTGTTCGGGCAGGCGTTGCGCGAGCTTTATCTGGAAGTGGAGGCGGGGCGGCGGTGATACCAGGGCGCGCGTTGCGCCCCGCCTCGTGCGTCAAACCCGCTGCGCCACCGCGCTGCGCTCGGGCATCGCCTGCTGGCTGTGCATGCGCGACACCAGCATCAGCGCGCATACCAGCGTGACGATCACGTGTACGATGCCGAGCGCGACCACCGAAAGAATGCTGCCCGTGGCGCCCAGCAGGAACTGGCCGAGAATCGGCGTCGTGCCCGCGAACACCATGCCGCAAATCTGGTACGAGAGCGAGATGCCTGTGTAGCGCACCTGCGCCGGAAAGGCCTTTGCGAGCATGCCAGCCATGGCCGCGTAGTACAGCGAATGCGGAATCGAGGCCAGCGCCATGCCGAACATCGCGAGCTTGGTCGACCCCGTGGCGATCATCATGAACATGATCGGCAACGCCACGATCTCGGGCACCAGCATGTAGATGATCGCCTTCCGGAGATCGAGCTTCGTGGCCAGCACGGCGCCGAACGGCTGCACGATCAGTTGCACGACGATGGCGAACGTGATGACGCTCAGGAATTGCGTGCGGTCGAACCCGATCGAAGTCACGGCCCACGACAGCGCGAACGTAGTCTTGAAGTAAGTGGCCGAAAGCGCGATCACGCACGCACCCACGCCCATCGCCACGAGCGACTTGTGGTGGCGCAGCACTTCGCCGATCGGCAGCTTCACCACCTTGTTCTTCGCCTGCAGCTCCTTCATGGCCGGCGATTCGTCCACGCTCATGCGGATGAACATGCCCACCATCACCAGCAGCGCCGACATCAGGAACGGCACGCGCCAGCCCCACGTCATGAACTGATGGTCAGGCAGCATCGAGATCACGAGAAACGCCACCGTCGCGAGCAGGTTGCCCGCGGGCGAGCCCTGTTGCGCGAAGGCCGAATAGAGAATCTCCTTGCCCTTGGGCGCGTGCTCGGATGACAGCACCACCGCGCCGCCCCACTCGCCGCCCATCGCAATGCCCTGCAGCAGCCGCAGGAAGATGAGCAGCACCGGCGCGATCACGCCCGCCTGCGCATAGGTAGGCAAAAAGCCCATGGCCGTGGTGCAAAAGCCCATCAGCATGAGCGTGATGATGAGGGTCTTCTTGCGGCCTACCTTGTCGCCCAGGTGACCGAACACGATGCCGCCGATCGGGCGCGCGAGAAAACCCACCCAGAACGACGCGAACGCCGCGAGCGTGCCGACCATCGGCGAGCTCGAAGGGAAAAACAGCTTGCCGAGCACGAGCGCCGCGGCCGTGCTGTATGCGTAGAAGTCGTACCACTCGATCGTCGTGCCGACGAACGAGGCAATGCCAGCCTTGCGGGCCTGGCGGGCCTGGTGATGCGGGTTGTCGAGAGAGGAAGCTGCCACGTTACGTCTCCAGAAATCGATTTCAGCCGCCGCGTTTCCGATATGAAACGCGCAGAACCCGGGCCTTTCCGATGCGAAACACCCCGCTTCGAGGCAGGTGGCAGGCACATCGTCGCCGTTCGATTGACGAACAAGCTTTCATTTATCGAACAGTTGCCGGGCGGTGCGGACTATGAAGCGCTCGCTTTATAGCGTCAACCAAGGGATAACCCGAATCCGCTCCGTTCCCAGTCTGGGCCCCAGGCCGCGCGATTTAGGTGTTTACCCGTAAGCATATTGTCAGCGCATTATCGATATGTCGATAATGCTCTCATGGATGTGAAAACTGCAGTGCGCGTCTTCGACGTGATCAACCTCTTTGCCGAAGTCCGGCAACCGATGATCTACAGCGAGATTGCGCGTCGAACCGAGATCCCGCTATCGAGCTGCCACGCGCTGTTGCAGACGATGGTGGCCAAGGGCTATCTCTACGCTCCGGGCGTGAAGGCCGGCTATTACCCCACGCAGCGCCTCCTGCATGTCGCGCGCGACATCTGCAGCGAGGACCCGCTGACGCTGATGTTCCAGCCGCTGCTCGCCGCGCTGCGCGACACCACCGGCGAGACCGCCGCGCTCGCCACGCTCGCGGGCAACCGCGTCGTCTATCTCGACGTGATGGAGTCGCGCCAGAAGATCCGCTACAGCGACGAGCCCGGCGGCTTTATGTCAGTCACGAGCGCGGCTGGCAAGGCGCTGCTCGGCGCGCTTGCGCCCACGGCGCGGCGCAAGCTGCTCGACAGCTGCGAGCCGTTGACGGTGGCGCCAGGCGGTTCGTTCGTTGATCGCGCAACCTTCGAGCACGAGATCGAGCAAGGCGTGGCGGACGGCTGGCATCGCTCGACGGGCGAAAGCATCGAGGACGTGGCCGGCCTCGCGCGCGGTTTTCTGATTCACGGCGAAGCGTTCGCGCTCGTCATCGGCGCGCCCAAGGCGCGTCTTCTAAGCAACGAGCAGCACGCCGTGCAGGCGCTGCTCGAGGTATTCGCGCAAATCCCGCCGTCGCTGCTGGCCGCCTGAAGGCCCGGCGCCGGCGGCAGTCATGGCGCAACCGTCCGGCAAGGACGGAGAGGAACAGAGCATGCGTTGGAAGAACCGGCCGGAAGGCTCGAACTGGGGCGATTTCGGCCCTGATGATCAATTGGGCCGCCCCAATCTCATTGGTGCGGAGCAGGTGCTCAAGGGCGCGCGCGAAATTCGCGCAGGGCTTAGCTTCACGCTCTCGCTGCCGCTCGACTTTCCCGGCGAGAGCAAGCTCAACGTGCGCCGCCATCCGCCCGTGCTGCGGCCGACCTTCCGCGACGGCCTGCCCTACGTGAATTTCCCGTTCGCGCGCAACCAGCCCGGCGCCACCGATGTCGTGAGCGACGACCAGGTGCTGCTCTCGCTGCAGTATTCGACGCAATGGGATGCGCTCGCGCACGTGGGCGCGCGTTTCGACGCCGATGGTGACGGCGTGGCCGAAAGCGTCTATTACAACGGCTATCGCGCGAACCGCGATATCGTCGGCCCGATGGAATACCGCGCGGAAAGCGGCTTCGCGCCGCACGCCTGCGGCGGCGCGCACAGCCATGCCGATGTGCTCGGCATCGAGAACCTCGCGGTCAAGGGCATGCAGGGCCGCGGCGTGCTGATCGATCTGGCCGCGCATTTCGGGCGCGAATGCCGCACGGTCGGCTACGACGACCTCATGCGCGTGATCCAGGCGGAGCGCATCGAAGTGGAGCGCGGCGACATGCTCGTGCTGCGCACCGGTTTCGCCGAAATGGTGATGGAGATGAACCGCCAGCCCGACGAAGCCGTGCTCGCGAGCCATTGCAGCGCGCTCGACGGCCGCGACGCGCGACTGTTGCGGTGGATCACCGACTCGGGCATTGCAGCGCTCGCCGCCGACAACTACGCAGTCGAGCGCTACCCCGCGCGCGAGCCCGCCACGCCGGGCGAGCACCCGCTCATGCCGCTGCACCACCATTGTCTCTTCAAGCTGGGGCTGCCGCTCGGCGAGCTGTGGTATTTGCGCGATCTCGCCGCGTGGCTGCGCGAGCACCAGCGCTCGCGCTTCATGCTCACCGCGCCGCCGCTGCGGCTGCCGGGCGCGATGGGCTCGCCGGTCACGCCGGTCGCCACCGTTTGAGTTCATTCGCATTCCAAAATTATCTCGATTCGCATTCCCGATATGGCTAAAGAACGAGTTTTGATCACTGGCGGCGCCGCCGGCATTGGCGCCGCATGCGCCGCCCGCTGCGAGGCAGACGGCTACGAAGCGGTCGTGATCGACCGCGTGGGCGACGGCATCATCGCCGACCTTTCCGACATCGAGGCCACGGCGCACGCGCTCACGCGTGCGCTCGCGGACGGCCCGATCACGCGCCTCATCAACAACGTGGGCATCGTGGTCCCGGCGGACGCCGAACACCAGACGCTCGAAGAGCTCGAACTCGCGTGGGCGCTCAATGTGCGCTGCGCGCAGCAGTGCATGCAGGCGCTGCTGCCGGGCATGAAAGCCGCGGGCTTCGGGCGCATCGTGAACATGTCGTCGCGCGCGGCGCTCGGCAAGGAGTTGCGCACCGCGTACTCGGCCACCAAGGCGGCGCTCATCGGCATGACGCGCGTCTGGGCGCTGGAGCTGGGCGCGTTCGGCATCACCGCCAACGCCATCGGCCCGGGCCCGATCCGCACCGAACTGTTCGATCGCGCCAACCCGCCTGGCGCGCCGCGCACGCAAGCCATCGTCAACGCCGTGCCGGTGAAGCGCGTGGGCACGCCCGACGACGTCGCTCACGCCGCCTCGTATCTGCTCGACGCGCGCAGCGGCTTCGTCACAGGCCAGGTGCTCTATGTGTGCGGCGGCATGACGGTCGGCGTCGCGGGAGTCTGACGATGCAATCCGCCGACCACCTCGAAGCGCACAGCGGCGCGGCTGCGACGGTCCCCGGCACGCGGCGCGCGGGCATCGTCGGTGCGGGCAGCATCGGCGTGGCGTTCGCGCTCCAGTTCGCGCGCGCGGGCTGGCGCGTGCGCCTCTTCGATCCCGACGCAGCGCGGCGCGCCGCAGCGCCTGCCGAACTCGCCGCGCGTCTCGCGGACCTCTCGCGCTTCGTGTTGATCGACGAAAGCGCGGCTCGAATCGCCGCGCGCGTGGAGGTGGTCGACACGCTCGAAGCCGCGGCCGCCGACGCCGATCTGGTGCAGGAATGCGCGCCGGAGCGCGCCGAGCTCAAACGCGAACTCTTCGCACAGATCGGTCGCGCCGCGCCGGAGCATGCGATTCTCGCGAGTGCCTCGTCGTTTCTCGCGGCGTCGAAATTCGTCGATGAAACCTTGCCGGGCCGTGCGCGCTGCCTCGTCGCGCATCCCGGCAATCCGCCCTATCTCATGCCAGTGGTCGAGATCGTGCCGGCGCCGTTCACATCGCCGGCCGCCACCATGCGCGCCATCGCGCTCTATACCGAAGCGGGCCTGCTGCCCGTGCGCGTGAAAAAAGAAGTGGCCGGCTTCATCTTCAACCGGCTGCAAGGCGCGCTGCTGCGCGAGGCGTATTGCCTCGTGCGCGATGGCGTGGCCTCCGTCGACGACATCGACACAGTGGTGCGAGAAGGACTCGCGCCGCGCTGGTCCGTGATCGGCCCGTTCGAGACCGCCGACCTGAACACGCGCGGCGGCATCGCCTCGCATGCGCTGAAGATGGGACCGTCCTATGAACGGATGGGCGCCGAGCGCGGCCAGCACGATCCGTGGACGCCCGAACTCGTCGCGCAAGTGGAAGCCGCGCGGCGCGCGGCGCTGCCGCTCGATCAATGGGAGGCGCGCGTGGCGTGGCGCGACCGCCAGCTCATGCGGCTCGCGAAACACCGCAAGAGCACGCCGCCCGAGAAGGATTGAAGTGAACGTTCGCGCGAACGCGACGTCACCGCAAGAGAGACCACACGACTATTACGACTGAAAAGAGACATACCCATGCAAAGAATCACCGCGTTTTTCACCGAGCTGATGCGCCGGTACTTGCCCGATCCCTTTGTCTTTGCGATCGGCCTCACCTTGCTTACGATGGTGCTGGCCGTGACCGTGCAAGGCCAGGCCATCACCGCGCTCACGGCGAGCTGGGGCAAGGGCTTCTGGGCACTGCTCGCCTTCACGACGCAGATGGCCGTGATTCTCGCGATGGGCTACGTGCTCGCCACCGCCCCGCTCACCGACCGGTTTCTCGACCGGCTCGTCTCGCAGGTGAACTCGCCGCGCACGGCGATTATCGTGGCGACGCTGGTGGGCGGCATCGGCAGCTGGCTCAACTGGGGCTTCGGCCTCGTGGTAGGCGGCATCGTGGCGCGCAAGCTCGCACTGCGCGTGAAGGGCGTGCACTATCCGCTCATCATCGCGTCGGCATACAGCGGCTTCACGCTCTACGGCCTCGGCCTTTCCGCCAGCATTCCCGTGCTGATCTCGACCAAGGGCCATCCGCTCGAAGCACAGATGGGCATCATTCCGCTCTCCGAAACGATTTTCTCGCCCGCCATGCTGATCACGAGCCTCGTGACCATCGTGACGCTGCCGCTCCTGAACGCGTGGCTGCATCCGAAAGCGGGCCAGCCGGTAAAGGAGATCGATCGCGCGCTGGACGCGGCGCCCAAGGCCGCCGCTCCCGTGCTCGACACCGACGAGAACGGCACCCTCGCCCATCGCCTGAACAACAGCCGCCTGTTGAGCCTGGTGATCGGCGCAATCGGCATGGGCTATGTGGCGCTGCACTTCGTCCAGGGCGGCTCGATCGATCTGAACCTCATCAACTTCTTTATTCTGTTCCTCGGCATCCTGCTGCTGGGCACGCCCATCCGCTATGTCGAGAAACTCAATGAAGGCATTCGCACGATCAGCGGCATCATTCTTCAATACCCGTTCTACGCGGGCATCATGGCGATCATGGCGTCCTCGGGGCTCGTCGACACACTCTCCGCGGCCTTCGTCAAGGTCGCTACGCCCAGCACGCTGCCGTTCTGGGGCTTGATCAGCTCGTTCGTCATCAACTTCTTCGCGCCCTCCGGCGGCGGCCACTGGGTCATCCAGGGTCCGTTCATGATCGAGGCCGCAAAGACGATCGGCGCATCCGTGGGTCACACCTCCGTTGCAGTGATGCTCGGCAACGCCTGGAACGATCTGGTGCAACCGTTCTGGATCCTGCCGGCGCTCGCGCTCTCGCGACTCAAGCTCAAGGACATCATGGGCTATACGGTCATCATGATGTTCTGGATCGGCATTGTCTATTCGGTGGCGATTCTCGTCTGGGGCTGATCCCGGAACGTTTAAAACCCCACTCGCTATTCACAGGAGACCGAACGTGCTCTATCTCGTGCACATGGAAGTGCAAATTCCACACGGCACCGACGCCGGCTACGCCGATGCATTGAAGGCAGAAGAAAAGGCGTTCTCGCAGAAGCTGCAACGCGAAGGCAAGTGGCGTCACTTGTGGCGCGTCGCGGGTGAGTACGCAAACTACAGCGTTTTCGATGTGGAGTCGAACGACGAACTGCATACGCTGCTTGCCGCGCTGCCGCTCTTCCCGTTCATGAAAATCGCGGTAACGCCGCTGGCCCAGCATCCCTCGGCCATCACGCCGAATTGAACCGGCGCAGCCAGTCCGGGAAAAACAACCGGCCCGCCGGCGAGATGCACCTCGTGAGCGCATTTCGCATAGCGGGCCGAATTCCGATCGGATAATCGGACGATCGCCTCGATTAGAAGCGGTGACGCAGACCCACCGTTGCGGCGACCTGGTTCGGCGTGGTCGAAGGCGACAGCGTGTTGATCATGGCAACGTTCGAAACGCCGTTCAACTGGCCCGAAGCGTGCTGATAGACACCTTCGACGTAAACGTCGGTGCGCTTCGAGAGCGAGTAGTCGGCTTGCAGCGAAACCGTGTGCCACTTCGGATCAGCCGAACCCACGTTGCTCGTGAGCTTGCCGTCGGTGTACGTGTACGAGGCGTCGAGGCTCAGTGCCGGCGTCAGCGCATAGCGGCCGTTCAGCTCGAAGTTGTCGAGGCGCAGGCCCGTGTTCGGTTGCGTAAACACGATTTGCGTATTGCCCCCCTGGCCACCCGACATCAGCCCCTGGTATTGCGTGTGGGTCCACACGAAGCCCACCGTTGCGGGGCCATAAGTGTAGTTCAGGCCCGCACCGAAGGTGCGCTGCGTTTCCGCCGCCAGGTTGAAGTTATTGCCATTGCCCGGCGAGTTCGCGCCATTCGCATTGCTGTTCGTGCGCGAATTGTTCATCTGCAGGTAAGCCGCCGCGAAGTTCAGCGGGCCGTTGCCATACGATGCGCCAAGGCTCCATGCGCGGTTATTCGCGAACTGGCCCGCATCGTTGCTGAAGCCGTACAGGCCGCCGAACTTGAAGCCCGCATAGTTGGCGCTCGAGTACTTGACCGAGTTCTTGATCGAGAACGAGTGATCGAGGTTGTCGTTGTCGAACGGGTGAGCCGCCATGTTGTTGCCGAAGCCCGAACCGGCTTCCGAGAGCGGCGACAGGTAATCGACCATCGAATCGTACTGGCGGCCCAGCGTCAGCGCGCCATATTGGTCGCTTTGCAGACCAACCCAGGCCTGGCGGTTGAACATCGTGCCGGCTTCCGTGTCGCGGCCGTTGTTCAGGTTGAAGCCGTTTTCCAGCCTGAAGATGGCATGCACGCCGCCGCCCAGGTCCTCGCTGCCCTTCAGGCCGAAGTACGTATCGGACAGTGCACCGCTGCCCTGATTCCACGCGGCGTGGCCGCCCGCGTTGTTCGCATAGACGATACCCGCGTCCAGCGCGCCATACAGCGTGACGCTGCTTTGCGCGTGAGCCGAAACTGCGAATGCGCTGAGGACGCCCGCAATAATCAAAGTGTGCTTCATGACTTTCCTTTGTGACATTCAGACCGAGCTGAAGTGGTCCGGGTACTGGAGCCACCCCGTCAATCCTGGAGCGAAGTTTAAGTGCGCATGCTCAGGGAACGGCGTGTCCTCACGCTGGAACAGTCAATTGCAGAATATGGAAATATCGGAATTCCCCTGCTTAAAACTTTGTGCGGAAAGGAAAATTCGAAGCTCGCACTGTCACCGGCATGTCATGGGCGTGTGGCAATCGCGCGACGTTGCGGTCGAATCGGTGAATTAGATTATTGTGGAAATCGATCCCCTTTCTTTCAATTGCCTGTACGGCGCGATGCTTTTTTGTTCTGCCTCGAAAAACGTGTTGACGCGCCGCAGGTCCGCTACCTAGAATTTAGAAATCTTGACAAAAAGGGGCTAACGCCTTGGACACCTGCAGTAGTCGATCTTCGAACTGTTTCGCTGCCTGACCGGCACGACGTCCGCGCTCCCTTTTCACAGCCGCCGTCCTGCCAGCAGGCAGACGGTGCGCGCCGCAGCAACACTCCCCGTGCACCCCACCATTTAGCGCCGTATGGGCAGCGCTTTCGCGCGTCCGCACGGCAGGCGTTGCGAGCCTGCGCTCGCAACTGCGTTCGCGCGCGCCCTTTCGCCGGGTTCTGCCTGTGTCGCGAAAGGGCCATGCACGAGCGCGTGGATCAACACGCGCGTACTCCATGTACGCGCCTCACGCATGAGGGAGCCGCCATGCCGGATAGCGACAGTCATCCCATACGTCCAACGATTTTGAATTTTCTATTTCTGAACACGGAAAGCGAGTAGGTATCCGCACCCTGCGCTCCGCGCGCATGGCCAACCGGGCCTGCTGGTTTTTCGCCGAACGCGTCGAGCCAGACGCCCGGAGCAACATCATGTCATACGCACTCCTGCTTTCCCGCCTGCCCCAAGTCGAACTGGCGCGCGACCATTACACCAGCATGCTCGCGCTGCACGAGACCGCGCCAAGCCTGCGCGCACGCCTCTGGCAGCGCCTCAAGCATCTCCGTTCGTAAGCGGCACACCCTCGCCATTCACACAGACAACTCAAAAGACGGGATCGCCATGTCCACTCCAACCCACTTCACGCAAGCGAACGTATCGCCGCCACGCAGCGCGGTGCTCGACGAAGCCCACCTTGGCGATATCCAAGGTGCGCTCGGCACCATCTCCCATTACGACCTCGCCCCGCGCTCGGGGTGGTGGGCGCGCCTGCGCACGCTGCTCGCCATTATCGGCCCCGGCCTCATCGTGATGGTGGGCGACAACGATGCGGGCGCCTTCGGTACCTATACGCAGGCCGGCCAGAATTACGGCACCACCCTGCTCTGGACGCTGCTGCTGCTCGTTCCGGTGCTCTACGTGAACCAGGAAATGGTGCTGCGCCTTGGCGCGGTCACGGGCGTCGGCCACGCACGCCTGATCTTCGAGCGCTTCGGCAAGTTCTGGGGCGCGTTTAGCGTGATAGACCTGTTCATCCTCAATGCGCTCACGATCGTGACCGAGTTCATCGGCATTACCTTCGTGCTCGATTTCTTCGGTATCCCGAAGATTCTGGGCGTGTGCATTGCCGCTGCGCTGACCATGGCGGCCGTCAGCACAGGCGATTTCCGACGCTTCGAGCGCTTTGCGGTCGTGCTGTGCCTGCTGAGCCTGCTGCTCGTGCCCGTGCTCGTGACAATTCATCCGCCCATTGTGCAAATGGCGCGCGACTTCTTTATCCCTGGCTGGCCCGCCCACTCGAAGCTTTCGGACGTGATGCTGCTCGTGATCGGCATCGTCGGCACTACGGTTGCGCCGTGGCAGTTGTTCTTTCAGCAAAGCTATGTGATCGACAAGCGCATCACGCCGCGTTTCATGAAGTACGAGAAAGCCGATTTGTGGATCGGCATCTTCTTCGTGCTGATTGGCGCCGTGGCCATGATCGCATTCTGCTCGCAGCTCTTTGCCGGCAAGCCCGAGGTCGGCAGCTTCACCGACGCGGGCGGCGTGATCGCCGGCCTCGAAAAGTATGCGGGACACACCTCGGCCGTGTTGTTCGCGATCGCGCTGTTCGATGCGGCCATTATTGGCGCGGCGGCGGTGTCGCTTTCGACGGCCTACGCGATCGGCGACGTGTTCAAGATCCGCCATTCGCTGCATCGCGGCGTGTCCGACGCGAAGGGCTTTTACCTAGTCTATTTCGGCATCGTGGCTGCCGCAGCGGCCATCGTGCTGATTCCGGGCAGCCCGCTGGGCCTCCTGACCGAAGCCGTGCAGACCCTTGCGGGCGTGCTGCTGCCGAGCGCGACCGTGTTTCTGCTGCTGTTGTGCAACGACCGGGCGGTGCTCGGCCCATGGGTCAATTCGAAGGCGCTCAATCTGTTCACGGGCGCGGTCGTCTGGGTGCTGGTGATGCTTTCGATCGTCCTCACCGCTTCGGTCATGTACCCCGACATGAGCGGCGAAACCATCATCGACATCCTCGCGGCCGGCACGCTGCTGGCCGTGGCCGGCCATGCCGCCATGCTTGCGTGGCGCTGGCTGCGCGGTGAAAGCGCGCCCGCTGCCCAGAGCTGGCCCGAGGGCGCGCGCGATATGTGGCGCATGCCGCCGCTTGTCGAGTTGCCGCCGCCTAATCTCACGTTGGCCAAGCGCGTGTGGATGGGCGTGCTGCGCGGCTATTTACTTATCGCTGTGATTCTGGTGATTGTGAAGGTTGTGCGGATGATGCTGATGCACTGAGCGCGGCTGACCGGCAGTGACTCGAGCCTGACGATCAGGTCGCCGGCATTTACTTTCAGCGCTTCCGTATGCACTTTGCAGATCTGGCTGCATAGGTATCCGCGCGTCAAGCTCAATTGGGGTTCGTTGTGGGGAGTGCTTCGAGACGCACTCGCATTGACTTGAGTATGCATGCTGCATCCGGACCACACGCGTCTCGGTGCTTGATCCACTGACGCTGACTGCGGCTGAGCGTGACTGTCTGTGTTCCCGATGTTTTTGCCTGCACCATCGCGCGTCCGTAGGCTTCCGCAATACTCTGATCGAAAGCGGCCAACTGGTACGAATTGCAAATCGCGTGCTCGGTTGCTGTGGACGCCTTATCACATCGAAACGAAACTTCGATCGGCGCGTTGTTTGGGATCTTCCTGAGCACGAGAATGGTCTCGTCGTGCCAGCGCAGGTACATCTTTTCGCGAACATTTAGGACGATCCAGGCGCCCGGCACGGCTTCCTTTCCGAGTGCGGCATAGGACACGCCGAGGTCGCCTTGCCACACGCCTTTCGAACGCATCAGATCATTCAACGATGTTCCGATGTAACGCACCTCGGGGTTCACGCAACCGTCCGGGAAGTCGTCGGTGTCGTCAGTGACATCGTTGCGCGTGAACTTGAATATGCGCCCTGTCAGGCGTGGATCGTTCCATGTGTACTGGGTGGTACGTCCGAATTCCGTATTAAGGTGAATCTCCTTGACCTGCCATGTGCCAGAGAGGAAGTCTGGCAGCGTCGCACCAAACGAATTGAATATGTAAAGAAAAATACAAGAGCGCTGAAGACGTAGCGTCCCTCGAAGCGCATGTTGGCGAGCCTGTTTCTACTTTGCCGCCGTGGGTGGTTTTGTCGTTGATGCGGATTAGGTTGATCACGGGATAGCATGTTAATGTGGGCGCGATGAGCTTGTATTCGGTTCAACGAACGCAATCTCGCACAAAAATAATAATGAAGCGCGCCGGGCCTCCAGATGGGACTGCCAATTTCTATATGGCTTGGTTGCAATGGTTAGGCAATTATGCAGGTATCAAATATTTACTTCATTGGCCATAGTATCGTGTAGCGCCGTAAAATAAATCATCATCCTGTGTTTTTATCAGAACAATTTTCCCTTTCTTTTTCCACAGCCACGAACACTGGCCAAGTCCCACATCGGAGCATGCTTGCATCTCAGGGCGCGCTGTGCATCGCTGGTCTTCTGGAGTACACGGTAAAGCATTGACGCTATGGTGTGGGTTCCATCGATTCTTTAGCATGATCTCACGAACCTTGCTATATGGCGTCTCCATTTTTATGAATGGAATATTCAATGTGTTGGCGTCAGGTTCTGCAAGTACACAAGAAGAAATAACAAGCGAGAGGGCGAGAAGGTGGCATTTGCAAATCAAGCCGGACTTCATATTTATCTCCGAATTTCGTCAATTTCATTGAGAATTTCTCTCAATTTCCTTGTGGATGCATCATTGTTCGTGTTAGCCACGCCTTGGTAATATGACATATGGCCGTTCGATATTCTGCCATCTTGAATTGGGCGACCGCGCGGGGCCGAGATGGAAGCCCATTCCTGAGCAGCCGCATACTGGGCGCCGTCTATGGTTCCCCGCCCATTCTTTACAAAGGCGGCCAATGCACCACCTCAAGCCTTTTTGAAGAGATAGTCTCTGAAAAAGCGCTCCTGCATTTCGGCATCGTATTTTTCATTAACCGTTAGCCCCAAAGCTAATTTTCCAATTCTAAGAGAATATAAGGTTGTTTGATATTTTCCTGTTGCGAACATTCGGTTTGGATTGGTGCCAGATAGTGGATCTGTTGCCAGGATTTCATCAATTGTTCTTGACGTAACTGTTCCAGAAGGGGGGCTCATATATGAATGGCCAACACGCCCGCCTGGAACGTTCTTGGTTCCCGTGTTATATGATTCGTATGTTCCCTCACCGTCCGATATAGCATCGCCTATTTTCTTGATGAATTCGTCCAGGTTGTCTGTAGCAAAACTGAAATTCCCCACCACCCCCACCGGATGAAAATGCCAGGGCGTCGGCTCCTTCGGAAATCCCTCGATGGAAGCCACCTGTGCCCACGACTGCAGCGTCCCGATCCGCTCTAGCTCGGACTGCCACAGCCACAGCAGATTCTTCATCAGCGGCGACATCTTTTCCCATCTTTCGTATTATTTAGTACGGCGCTTTGCACGTCTCATATCTGACATATATTTATTGCCATTGAAATAATAGTAAACATTGTTCACCTCGCCCGCAGTCCCTGATGACACATCAATGTCCATGAAGCCGTTCTGCAGACGGTGCTTGACTGCTACCGCGTAGCCCCCGGTATTCAGAATTACTTTTTCGCGTGATTCGTCTACGATCCAGATGGGGCCAAGCGCAGCCCCCCAACCACAGGCATTCTCGGTAGTGACAAAGTATGTGGTGACTGTGAGTGATGGAGTCAGTGGAATTTTTGTTCCTGCAAGCTTACACCCCATATTTTTAAAAGGGGAGAAAGATGGATCATTCGCAATAGCTGCATTTGCCTTTCTATCGATACGGCTCAAGGCAGTATCCTCGATGGTAAGATTGACACCCTCTGAAAAAGTGTTTTTACAAATAGCCAGCAAGACGAGGAAAGAATATTTAAAATAATGCATGACCTTTATCTCAAAACATCATCGCAAATATTTTTCTGAAATAAATTAAAAAAACGGCATTACATGTGATTCCGATATACCTCTCCCGCCATAAGCCAATGAGGGACCATCATGTTGGTAAGCGTGAATCATCACGTATAATTCTCTGCCCAAGTAATTTTTTGCCAGTTGTTTGTTCTCCAGGTAATGCCTGACTAATGCGTCAGCACCAATCTTTGCATCAAACCGCTGCGCATCAGTAACGATTCGGTATGGCCTGGCTGTCAAGTCAACAAATTGACCCACACCTGACGCAGAAGTCGTTCCAGCCGCAGCATCAGGGTTAAATCCCGATTCAACACGCGCCATCGCTAGAACCATCACCGTATCGTTTCTATCAAGTCCATGCGCTTTTGCAGCATCGACGATAAGATCAATAACACCTTTCTGCACTTCTTTATTCGCATCACCATGCCGTCGACTGTTGCCTGCAAGACGGCCGGGGGAGTTGTCTATGGGTACGTTGTAATGGCTATACGACCTGATTTGCTCATCTCTGTACGCGGGGCCGCGGGGTGCATACATTACATCGTAGTGAATGCAACCATTTTGGCACCGCTGTAAAAAATTCCCCACCACCCCCACCGGATGAAAATGCCACGGCGTCGGCTCTTGCGGAAATCCCTCGACGGAAGCCACCTGCTCCCACCACTGCAGCTTGCCGATCCGCTCTATCTCGGACTGCCACAGCCACATCAGATTCTTCATCAGCGGCGACATCTCTTCCCACTTGCCCATCCCGCCGCCCCATTCGGTTTCCGAGCGCACCACCAGATGCGTGATCGCCTCGGCCATCCACGGGGTTTCCCGCGCCTGCTGCAACTCGTACGCCGTCACCTTGCCGTCGTGGTTCGTATCAATCGCCTTCTCCAGCCTGACGATCAGATCGCCAGCATTCACCTTCAGCGCGCTCGGCTCGAACGCCGTCTTGTCCTCGTCGGCCAGATACTGGTCCGTGACATGGAGGTGCCGTTTGAACAGGTCGACCGGTCTGAAGCTGATGTTGTCGATGAGTTCGAACCCCGGCCAGTCCCACGGGCCACACAGGCGCGCGAGCGGATGATGTGCCTCGCACACCCAGCCTTGCAGGGTTGAGCCATCCTTCGTCCCGATCGTGATGTTCCACCAGCGCAGCCCCTTGTCGTCGACGGCGACATTGCCCGCGCCCAGCCGGTCCAGATCGGTGCGCCGGAATACGTCGCGGAAGTCCGCGCCTGGGCCTTTCGCATTGGAGATATTCAGCGGGAAATCCGACCATCCCTTTACGATGCCGGTTGCCGTTGTGTTCGCGAGTTGGGCTTCCACCCACACCGGGGAACCGGCGTTCGTCAGCGTCGGGGTTGGGCGCTGGCCCCGGTGTCCTCCACGGGCGGGCATCGTCACCGTCTTCGGCTGGACCCTGACCCATCGCGAACCCTCCGCCTTGCCCACTGGCACGAGCTTCAGGCCGCCTGCGCTCTGGGGCAGCGTCCGGTCCGGCTCGGGGATCTCCATGACGAGCCGCGCGCCGGGCGAAATCTCCAGAAACGTCTTCGCCGCCGGCAACGCTTTTGCGCGTGCGCGGCTCTTTTCGATGAACGCCGGCAATTCCGGGCCCGCGAATACTTCGAGATGCAGCAGCGGCCGGGTCGGCTTCGGCGGCAGCAGCTTCGCTTCCGTGTAGCGCACGTAGTGGCCCATCTGGCCCACCACGTCGCCGGCCTTCACGGGATAGGGCTGTTTCAGCACCACCACCGTATCGAGTGGCTTCGGATCGAGAACCTCGTCGAGTTCCTTCGCATACACCCAGCTCCACCGGGCGTGCTCCGATACCCGCTGGCCGGCAACCGGCGCAACCGGCCCGCCGCTTCTGAGCGCCTTGATCTTTCGCCAGCCGGGATGCCTCGGGTCCGATTCGGACAGCAGCAGTTCAGCGCCACGGGGCAGGATGCCGATGATTCTGCCGTTCGCCAGGTCGCGAATGTGGATGCCCTTCACGGGCACGGGGGGCGGCGTGTTGTCAACCGGCTGGACGACGGGCGGCTGGGGTGGAACGACGAAATCCGCATCGATGAATTCGCCAAGCAGGTCCCGGTTCGCGATGTCCACCGGCACGGGCTGCGGCGGCTTGGGTTTCGGCAGCGTTTGCATGTCGTTCGACCTGTCGCCCACGCGGTAGTAGCGCTCGCCTTCCCAGAACGGCATCGGCTCCAGGTGCGGTATGGCCGGATCAGGTTGTTTCTTCGCAGCCTGATAGCTGTTCCAGTCCATCAGGTGCATGTACAGGCTGAAGAACGTCAGCGTTTCGTCCGACGCGGGCTTGCCCGTAACACCAGGCGCCGGCGGCAACGGCAGCCTGTGACGGATCAGCACAAAGCCCGTCGAGTAGAGCGCCTTGCGATTGTCCCGCCAGATCTGTTCGGGATACTTACTGTCGAGCCGGTAGGCCACGACCTCGCCATCCGCGATGGCCCGCACGCCTTCGTCCTGCTTGAGCATCGCCGCGGTGTTGCGGTCGAAGTGCACGCCGCCGTGCCATATTCCGCTGACGCCAAGCGGATAGAAACCGTCGTCGGTCTTCGCCAGCGCCTTCATGTACGTCAACGGGTCGGTGGCGCCACCATTTGCCGGACGGCGTGAATGGAAAGGCCCAGTTCGGCGGGGTATAGGCGGGCGCTGGCGATGCTGTGGGTACAGGAGGAACGCGCGTGCTCATGGACTTTGAACCTTGGACTGTCTCTGCTGTGCGTACCAGGAGCAAGCAGAACGTTTTGCGGCTTACCCGAGAACAGCGAGCCGCGATTAACCAGGTTCAACATCGTAATCGGGTCCATGTACCCGAATATTGACGAGCCTCTACCTCATCGTGAATGAGCGTGAACTACTGAACGACTCCATTGCGGTATGCACGCGGGTACGTAGCCAAGGAAAACCGGCGACCAAAACCAGGATTCGGCCACCGCCCTTACCCTACGCCGCCCGCGAGCAATGATCCGGCATCCGCAGCGCCGCCTCGTCGGCCATGAGCGCCTGCGGAATGAACTCCTTGAGAAAGTCGACGAAAGTTCTGATCTTCGCGTCGAGATATTGCCGCGATGCATACATCGCATACACCGTGAGCTTCTGCAGCAGATAATCGGGCAATACCCGCAGCAAAGACCCACTGCGCAGCGCAGGCACCGCGCTCGACATGGGCAACGACCCAATCCCCGCGCCCTCGCGCAATGCACCGGCGAGCGCGTCCGCAACATTCACCTGAAACGTCGAGGGCGGCAATTCAAATGTTTCCGCGCCGTCCGGCCCTTCGAGATGCCAGCGATCGCGCGGGAAAACCGGCGTGATCAACTGAAGACATGCATGGTCCGCCAGCTCGGCCACACTGTTCGGCGCGCCGCGCTCGCCCAGATAGCCGGGCGAAGCGCACAGCACGCTATGCACCCAGCCTAGCGTCTGCGAAACGAGCGCCGAGTCGGGCAGCTCCGCCGAACTCAGTTGAAGCGTCACGTCATACCCTTCGTCGAGCAAATCGGGAACGTGCTGCGAGAGCGTGAGTTCCACCGCTACCGAGGGATAGCGCTTCTGGTACTCCATGATGGCGGGCACCAGATAAGCCTGCCCGAAGCTCGTAGTGGCATGAACCCGCAGCCTGCCGGACGGCAGCGCTTGCGCGTCGCCCGCCTCGGCTTCGGCCTGATCGATGTACGCGAGAATCTGCTCGCAGCGCCGCAAATAGCGCTCGCCGGCTTCGGTGAGCGCGACGCGGCGTGTGCTGCGATTGAGCAGGCGCGCTTGCAGATGCGTTTCGAGGCTCGCCACCGCGCGCGACGCAAATGCGGTCGTGATGTCGAGGCGGTGGGCGGCAGCCGTAAAGCCGCCTTCTTCGGCAACGCGGACGAAGATCCGCATGCAGTTGAGCGTATCCATCTGACGAAAGAAACAGGGTGGGCGTGGGGCGCCGGATTTTCCGGACCCCGGCGATTTGACACCGGCAAGCTTACCATTCATGCCCGCACGGCGGGCCGGATCGCGCCGTGCCTCACCGCCGCCGCACGCGCTCCGGAGTAAACGACTCAATACGCGCGATAATTCGCCTTCGTCGTTTTTTGTCCGATCCGGGTATGTCCAAATCTGAACTGGCGCCCGCCGAACACGCCTGGTGGGGTGTGGTGGCATTGGCGCTTTCCGCCTTTATTTTCAATACCACCGAATTCGTGCCCGTCGCTCTGCTCAGCGCGATTGGCGACAGCCTTCACATGCAGGCCACCAACGTCGGCCTCATGCTGACGATTTATGCGTGGACGGTGGCCGTGGTGTCGCTTCCGCTGACCGTGCTCACGCGCGCCGTCGAGCGCCGCAAGCTGCTGACCGGCGTGTTCGTGCTGTTCATCGTCAGTCACATCGTCACTTCGATCGCCTGGAACTTTCCCGCGCTGATAGCGGGCCGATTGGGCATTGCCTGCGCGCACGCGATCTTCTGGTCGATCTCAGTCTCGCTCGTGGTGAGGATCGCGCCGCCATCGAGGAAAGGCCAGGCGCTCGGCCTGCTCGCCATGGGCACCTCGATTGCCATGGTGGCCGGCATCCCGCTCGGACGCGTCATTGGCGAGACGCTGGGCTGGCGCGTCACGTTCCTCGCGATTGCGGGCGCGGCGGCCATTGTCTTGCTGATGCTGCGCGCCACCGTGCCCCAGCTTCATAGCCTGCAATCGGGTTCGCTCAGGAACCTGCCCACGCTATTCAGAAAGCCGACGCTCGCCCTGCTCTACCTGATCACGATTCTGGTCGTCTCCGCGCACTTTACGTCGTACACGTATATCGAGCCCTTCGTGCAGGCCGTCAATCACGCGAGCGAAAGCCGCATTACCTATATTCTGGTGTTGTTCGGCAGCGCCGGCATTCCCGCTGCGATTTGCTTCAACCGCATTTTCCCAAGGTATCCGAAACAATTTTTGCTGGCGTCGATCGTCACGCTGGCCTCGTGCCTGCTGGTCCTGTTTCCGTGCGCGCTCGGCATCGTCATGCTCTCCGTGCATACCGTGGTCTGGGGCGGCGCAATCGTGTGTTTCGGTCTGGCGATGCAGGCCTGGATCCTGAAGCTCGCGCCCGAAGCAACGGATCTCGCCGTGTCGATCTATTCAGGTTTGTATAACGTGGGCATTGGCGCCGGCGCGCTGCTTGGCAACCATATCGCCCACGATTTCGGGCTGCCGTGGACCGGCACGTTTGGCGGCCTCGTGGGCGGGCTGGGCGTGGGAGTCTGCTGGCTGGCGTTGCGCTTCAAGCACCAGGAAGCGCCGAGAAGCGCCAGCCAGCCAGTCCAGTAAGGAAGGGTGAAATACGCCCGAATTACACGACGAACTACACGACGTTCTTTTCGACGATGGGACGATTCTCCAGCACACGGTCCCAGCTCAGGGAAGACAGATCGAGGCTCGCGTACTTGCCGCCGATAATGAGCTCGCTCACGCCGCGCCCCGTCGCCGGCCCCTGCTGCAAGCCGTGGCCGCTATAGCCATTGGCGAACACGCAGTTTTCGATCGCCGGGTGATAGCCGATGATCGCGTTGTGGTCGAACACGTTATATTCGTAGTAGCCGGACCAGCAATGCTCGACGCGCAGCGCCTCGAATTCCGGCACCCGGTGCGCGAGCGTCGGCCAGATGACTTCGTCGAACAGATTGTGATCGACTTCGTCGAGCGGCAGATCGTTCGGGTCGTTCTCCTCGCCCGGCGAGGTCCCGGTGATGTACGTCGTGCCTTCGGGTCGGAAGTAAACGCCGGTGGGATCGATCAGCAGCGGGCTATTCGCAAGACGCGCCGGCGACGACACATTGAAAATACTGCGCCGCCGCGCATACACCGGAATGTCGATGCCCATCATTTCGGCGATGCGGCGCGCCCATGCACCCGCGGCATTCACGAGCGTATCGCAGGCATAACGCTCGCCGTTGCTCGCCAGCACGTGCGTGACCTTGCGGCCATCGAGCTCGAGACCATGCACATCCGCCGCCACGTAGCGCGCGCCCAGCGACTGCGCCTTCTTGCGCAGCGCCTGCACGAGCCCATAGCCGTCGAACCAGCCTTCGCCGCTCACGCCATAGGCGCCGGCGGCAATATCGTCCACGTTCAGCCACGGAAACTTTTGCTTGAGCGCGTCCGGCGAGAGCAGCGCGATATCCGCGCCCAGGCGCGTTTGCAGCGCGTGGTTCTCGCGCAGCGTGGCCTCGCCCGAGGGCGTGGCCAGAAACAGATAGCCGCCCTCGTGCAGGTCGATGGACGGCTTGTGGCCGTCCACCGCGAGACGCTCGCCGATATCGCGAAGAAATTCGATGCCGTACAGCGACATCTGAATCGACAGCGGCGTAGAGAACTGCTGCCGGATCGAGGCCGCCGACAACGCCGACGACGACCTCGCATAGCTCGGATCCCGCTCGATCACCGTCACGCCTATCGTGGGGTCCGTTGCGCGCAAGAAGTACGCAATAGAGCTACCGATCACCCCGCCGCCAACGATTACGACTTTTGCGCTCACGACTCGCTCCAGATTGCGTTTTTTTAGTCGATGTTGAAGTCGATGCCTTGTGCGAGCGGCAGCGCCGACGAGAAGTTCACGGTGTTCGTCGCGCGCCGCATATAGGCCTTCCACGCGTCCGAGCCCGACTCGCGGCCGCCGCCGGTTTCCTTCTCGCCGCCGAATGCACCGCCGATTTCCGCGCCGCTCGGGCCAATGTTCACATTGGCAATGCCGCAGTCGCTGCCCGATGCCGAAAGGAAACGCTCGCTTTCGCGCAGATCGGTCGTGAACACGCACGACGACAGGCCGTGATGCGCGGCGTTGTTGGCTTCGATGGCGTCCTCGAAACGGCTGTACTTGAGCACGTAAAGAATGGGCGCGAAGGTCTCGGTGAGCACGACCTCGGTTTGCGCGGGCATCTCGACGATGGCCGGGCGCACATAGAAGCCCTTCTCGTTGCCCGCGACCACATGGCGTTCGCCGCCGAAGACCTTGCCGCCTTCGCTGCGGGCCTTTTCCAGCGCGGCCTGCATGCGCTTGAACGATTGCTCGTCGATGAGCGGCCCCATCAGCGTGCCCTGCTCCAGCGGATTGCCGATCGAAACCTTGCCGTAGAACGTCTTCAGGCGCTCCACGGTCTGCTCATAAACGCTTTCGTGAACGAACAGGCGGCGCAGCGACGTGCAGCGCTGGCCGGCGGTGCCGACCGCCGAGAACAGGATGCCGCGCAGCGCGAGCTCCATGTCGGCGGTGCCCGAAACGATGCCCGCGTTATTGCCGCCGAGCTCCAGAATCGTGCGGCCAAAGCGGCGCGCGACTTCCACGCCCACCGCGCGGCCCATTTCGGTGCTGCCCGTGGCGCTCACGATATTCGAGCGCGGGTCGGCCACCAGCTTCGCGCCTACGTCGCGCCCGCCGGTCACGAGGCTCGTAAGCCCCTCGGGCGCGCCGCCGAATTCCTTGAGCGCGTCCTGCAGAATCTTGTCGACGGCCAGTGCGGTCAGCGGCGTCTTTTCCGACGGCTTCCAGATCACCGCGTTGCCGCACACCAGCGCGAGCGCGGCATTCCAAGACCACACGGCTGCCGGAAAATTGAACGCCGAGATCACCGTGCACACCCCCATCGGATGCCAGCTTTCGGCCATGCGGTGGCCGGGGCGCTCCGAAGCGATGGTCAAGCCGTACAGTTGACGCGACAGGCCCACGGCGAAGTCGCAGATGTCGATCATCTCCTGCACTTCGCCCAGCCCTTCCTGAAGGATCTTGCCGGTTTCGAGCGTGATGATGGCGCCCAGCGCGGCCTTGCGCTCGCGCAGCTTGTTGCCGAGCACGCGCACCAGTTCCCCGCGTCGCGGCGCCGGCACGTTGCGCCAGGTCTTGAATGCCTCGTGCGCCTTCGCCAGCGCGGCGTCGGCTTGAGCGACGGACTGGCTCGCCACGCGGCCAATCAGTTCGCCATTGATGGGCGAATGCACGGCGATGTCGCCGGCCTCGGCGAGATGGGAAATGCCAAGTTCCGAAAGGATGGTGGATGCGTTCACTAGGAGACCTCGTCGATGTTTCCGATAGGAAATATTGTTGCTGAAACAGACTATACACGCAGACCGAAGCCCCGGCAATGCTCCAGGCAAGCCAAGCCGCGGCCGCGGTTTTCGGAAATTTTCGTATCGGAAACTAATGTGTTTTGAAGATGCAGTGGCATTGTCGGCAGCCACCGGACCGGCATCAACCGATATCTATGCACGACCTGATGCGCTTTAGTCATCAAGCCCGGGGAAATGAGGGATTCAACGAGGTGCTACAGGGAGGGTGAGGTATCGGGAGATACCCGGGAGATGCCCCATTGGCGGGAATTGGGTCGGGATTGGAGCGGCGGGCGCCGCCCAAAGGCTCAGAACTGAGCGATGCGCTGATACTGATTGGCGTTGCTAGTGGCCTGCATGGCCGTGCGGTATTCGGCGCTCAAGGACTCCTGGGCAGCTTGCGCGGCTTGTGCAATGCGCAGGTCGATCGCCTGGATTTCCCGCAGCATGGCGAGCGCATCGGCTGACTGCTGCGCGGAAAGCGCCATCAGCAGCGGCGAGCGCTCGCTCGCGAGCTGCGCGGCGCGCTCCCATTCGCCCACGGCCGCCGCCTGCTCGATGTCTTTCGTGAACCGCTGGATGCGTTCGATCTGGGCCAGTGCTTGCATGACCGGTGACCTCGTCAGTTCTTGTTGGTGGCCATCGCGCCCGCGCTGTTCTGGCCGCCGAATAGCTGGGTGAGATATTGCTGGTTGTTGTTCATCGTCGCCATCAGCGTGTTGAGCGCCGTGAATTGCGCGTTGTACATGCTCGTGAGCTGCGACTGATACGTCGCCAGCGACGCCTGCTGCGTCGAGAGATTCGTCAGGTCCGTGTTGAGCGCCGTGGTGCGCGTCTCGATCGCACCGCTGCTCGAAAGGTAGCTCGTGATATTGGTGTTCAACTGCGCGGCCACGCCGTTGGTCGAGCTGAACAACTTGGCCACCGTGGCCTGGTTGTTTTGCAGCGCGCTGCTCAGCGTGCTGCTGTCGACCGAGAGCGAACCGTCTGCGTTCAGCGTCACGCCGATCGTCGCGAGACTCGTGGTCGTGTTGCCGTTCTTCACGCCGGTTGCGACGATCGAGGCCAACTGGTTGCGCACGAGGTTCAGCGTCGAGTCGCCGAGCAGCGGTCCCTGCGAAGTCGCAGTCGAGCTGTACGCGGTGAGTGTGCCCATGGTCGTCACGAGCGTGTTGTAGAGCGTGACGAAATTGTTGATCGCATTCGACTGCGAACTCGTGTCCTGTGCGATCGTGAGCGTTTGCGGCGATGTTCCCGTGGTGTCCACCGATGCTGCGCTCAGGCTCAGCGTGACGCCCGCGAGCGCGGTAGTCACCGAGTTCGTCGCGTTGGTCACGCCGGTGCCGTCGAGCGTGAAGTACGCATCCTGCGCGGCGGTGGTCTGGGTCCAGTTGGGCGTGGCCGGCGAGCCGGAAGACTGCACGTTGCTGAGCGTCGACTGGTTGGCCTTGAGCTGCGCGCTGGTTGCGCTCGCATTGCCGTCAAGCGACGTGCCGGCGTTGCCGGTCACCGCGAGGCCGTTCAGCGGGTCGCCCGTAGCCGTATCGCTGATCTGGATGCTGATGGCGTTCTGCGATCCGGTGGCGTTCGCGTGCAGCACGAGGTGCGCACCATCGGCGCCATTAACGACCGTGGCCGTCACGCCGGGATTATTGCTCGCGCTGTTGATCGCCGCCGCAATGCCGGAAACCGTGCTGTTGCTGCTGTCCAGCGAAATCGTGGTGCTCGCGCCGCCGATCGAGAGCGTCATCGTGCTCGGCACCGAAGCCAGCGGCTGGCTAGCGCCATAGCCCTTCGACGTAAGCACCTGCGCGGCCGCGATCTGCGCGACGTCGATCGAATACGTCCCAGCCACCGCCCCACTGGCCGCCGTGGTCGCGATGCCCGTGCCGCTCGCGCTCGCCGTGAAAGCATTGACGGTCGTGCCGTTCGAGAGCGAGGTAAGGCCCGCCTGCAACGCCGAAAGCGCGGCCGAGAGCGTACCGTATGCGGAGATCTGTGTGTTGTCCAGTTGCTGCTGAGTGGATAGTGTCGCTGCCTGGCCCGCGATCTTGCTGTTGACGAGCGCCGTGACGAGCGAGCTCACGTCCATCGACGAATTGCCGGTCGAGCCGCTGATGACCGACTGCGCGGCTTGCTGCAGCGCGGTGTTGGCCGACGCTGCGGCGCTGGAGGCCAGATTCGCGTTCGAGGTACCGGATACGGTGGACATGAAGGGGCTCCGTGCGTCGGCGATGCCGGGTGGATCGGTTCAAGTACGGTTCAGGTTTGAAAACGCCAAACGGGAGGTAGTCCTCCCGGTTGGCAAGCGCCGCGCGCCCCGGGTATGGTGGGCGGAGCGCGCGGCGCGTACTGCTTGACTCACATGAAGCGTTTGTTACTGCAGGAGCTTCAGGATCTGCTGCGGCTGCGAGTTCGCTTGCGCGAGCACCGAGATGCCGGCTTGCTGCAGCACTTGTGCCTTGCTGAGGTTGGCCGTTTCCTGGGCGAAGTTGGCGTCCTGGATTTGCGATTGAGCGGTCGACAGGTCGGTTGCCTGGGCTTGCTGCGTCGTGCTGATTGCCGAGAAGCGGTTTTGCGCGGCGCCGAGCGTTGCCTGGAGGTTGTTCACCGTGTTCAGTGCGCTGTCGATCGACAAGATCCCTGCGCTAGCACCAGCGGCAGTGCTGATATCGATGTTCGACACTTGCTCAGGAGTGTTCACCGTGTTCACGCTGTCGACCGCCGTGTTCGTGAAATCCGTCCCGCCCACAACGAGCTTGGCCGACGCGGTAATTGTCGCCGGCGGTCCCGCGGTGTAGCCGGTCGCGGCCGTGTAGCTCATATAGTTTGTAAGGGGCGACCCGCCCGCGCCCGGCGCGGTCAGCGCGGTGCCGTTCTGATCGTAGAACAGCATGTTGCCCTGGCCGTCAGCCTTCACCGTGACCGACGTGATGGCGTTTGCCGTACCGGCAGGCACCTGCTTGCCGGTCGAGTCGATGCTGATGTTCTGGATGGTGCCGAGCGTGGTACCCGCAGCGATGATCGTTGTTCCACCACTGCCATTGTTGGTGTTGATCGTGCTGATCGCGGACGACGGATCAAGCGCGCTGCCTACCTTCGCTTCGATCGTCGAAGGAAGATTCGGGTTAGCGTTCGCCGTAACCGTGAACAGGTTGCCGGAAGCCGTCGAGCTAATGCCAACGCCGTTCTGGTCCGTGAAGGTGAACCCGCCCTTGCCGTCTGCGACGATGTTCACCGAAGTAATCGTTGCACCGGACGTGACAGCGGTGCCACTGCTATTCAGGCTCAGGCCGGAAACCGAGCCGAGCACGGAGCCGGAGCTCGCAAAGCCACCGCCCAAGGTTTCAGCCGACACGTTTTGCGTCAAATTCAGATTGATCGACTGGCCGACGTTCGCCCCGACCTGGAACGACACGCTGCCCAGCGAGCCATTCAGGATATTCATACCGTTGTATGTCGTCTGCGACGCAATACGGTTGATTTCCGAAACCTGCTGCGACACTTCCTGTTGCAGGGCTGCGCGATCGCTGTTGGTCATACTGCCGTTCGATGCTTGCACCGCGAGTTGGCGAATACGCTGCAAGCTGTTCGTCAGTGACGACAAACCGCTCGATGCCGTTTGCACCATCGACACGCCGTCGTTCGAGTTCGACACGCCCTGGTTCAGACCGTTGATCTGGGTCTGCATGATGTTCGAGATCGCAAGACCCGCTGCATCGTCCGCTGCGCTGTTGATGCGCTTGCCCGACGAGAGGCGCGTGATCGCTTGCGACAGCGCGCTGCCCGAGCCGGTCAGATTCTGCTGCGCGATGAGCGAGTTAATGTTGCTGTTGATTCCGAGCATGGAAATTCTCCTGATTGGGACTGAGCCCGTTTGCGCCACGGCGACCGTGGCGTCGGCGGACTGTCAAACGCGTTGTTTCGACCGCCATGTTTGGGGTAACGACCGCCCACCAGGGAACTTTAGAGGGACATATGCAAAAAATCTGATCTTATGCTCAATCAGGGACATGACAGACACGCGGGAAATGGCCGCCGAATAGCCGAAAACAAATGCCAAATAGTTGATTTTCTTGAATAATCAATCCGGCATTTCAGTCCATGCCCTTCAAGCCATCGTTGGCGCGCGCGAATCCGCGCGCCCTGAAAGGGTCGCGCGGATCCGGCGCAATTGACTAGTCGAGCGATTTACGGCGCTGGCGCTACAAAGATATCGGTGGGATTGCTTGCATTCCCGGTCGTTTGCACGAAGAACGGCACGAACTCCGTATCGGTTGCACCCAACCCTTCATAATCCCCGATAAAGTACCCTTCGGCATAAGGCGCGGTTTTCATATCGAAGGACCCCGCGATATGCAGTTCATTGCCGAAATTCTGGCCCCCGCGCGGCGAGGTGATGCGCCAGTAATCCGTCGGCAGCGTGGTGTCCGTGGACTTGAGCGTGCGGAAGTCATAGTACGTGACGGCCACCACGCCCGCAGGGTTGACCCGCACGGCAGGATTGAATGCGGGTCGGCCCGAAGGCGTATTCACCCGCATGGGCGCGCTCCATGTCTTGCCACCATCGGCGGACGTCGATAGCGCCACCTCGTCGTACTTCCCGCCATTGAAGCGCGAATCCTGCCAGACGACATAAAGCTGCCCCGTCGCCGGATCGATCGCCGGTTCGGGAATGATGTCCCCGGTGCGTATCGGCGTGCCGGAATTGGGATCAAAAACCGAAACCGTTTGCAGCGTCGAAATGATCTGAGGTTGGGTCCACGTGGCGCCATCGTCGGTGGATTTGATGAACGCTACCCTGCCTGCCCCCTGGTTGAATGGCGGCGTGATCAGATCGAAAAAGTCGTAGAGCGTCCCGTCCTGCTGATTGACCACGATCTGATTGCCGATCGTCTGCTGCCGCGAGGGCACCTTCACGATTTCCGCGGCGGTACTCCAGGTCTTGCCGCCATCCACGGTCTTCGAGAACAATGTCGGGCCGCGGTAAGCGGCCGTATGGAGATTCGCGTAGGGGTTGCCGTTCGGCAGTTCGAGCCGGTCCCATACCGCATACGCCACGCCGGCCTTGATCGGATTCGCAGTCACCGATTCCTTGTCGTTGAAGTACTGCAAGGTAGGCTCGTTGTTGGCGATGATCACGCTGAGGTTTCCCCAGGTCTGACCGCCATCGCTGGAAACCGCTGCGGCCACGGCATTGCTGTTGTTGGAGTTGTTGAACGAGATGGAGACGGCATAGGCGGTGCCGTCGGGGCCGATGGACACCCATGGGTCAGAGGCGCGCTCGTATCCGAGCCCGTTCGCACATGCGCTAAAGGGCAAGGACGTTTGCCCCCATGTGTGACCGCCGTCGAAGGAGAAGCCGGCAACGAGGCCATGAGAGCCACCGTCCGACCAGCGGTCCTGCTGCCACGCGCCGATGAGGTTGGACGAGTTTTTCGGGTTGACGGCCACCCACGGCTCGACCTCGCTATTCACAAACACAGTGCTGCTCGATGATCCGCCAATGGTGCACGTGGCAAAGGGGCTTGGACCCGAAACCAGTGTGGGGCTGGCCGAGGCCGGTGCGCTAACCATGAGCGTGGCAGCCGCCGAAACGCCGAGCAGCACGGCGCAAGACTTGTTGCGATGCATGAAAGGACTCCTTATTTCTATGCGGCCCGCAACAGCCATGGGCCGTCAGCACGGGTATCGCCAGCGCGACGGTCACGCAATTGCACCACCTGCTATCAGCCTTTTCCCGCTGGCTACCTAGGTCACACCCATTCGATAACGCCGTACTTCGGCTCCATCGATCTGCAGGAAGTGCATTTGAATTTAGATCACACGAAAGCGGTTGGACTGAAATTTTTTGTAACAAATCGGATCCGTCGCTCCTCATGCAACGTTTGGGAACGTAGCGGCCCGGGCACTTTTACTCCGGCAGGAACAGTGAATTGAGGCGCAGGGCATTTATTACCTCACCGTCCAATCCTAAGCTTCACTCAACGACCGCCAGACAGGCCGGTCGCTTCGCTCCATGTTCCCGAGGTAGTCGAAATGAAAACCCTGATTCAAGCCATCGCCGTCGCATCGGCTCTCGCCGTGCCGGCACTCAGTTTCGCCGCGCAAACCCAGCCGCTGACCCGCGCGCAGGTTCGCAACGAGTATGTCCAGCTCAAGCAAGCCGGATACGAAGCGACCGACTACAACTACGAGGCCAGCATGCGGGCCGCAGAAGCGAAACTCGCGCATCAATCGGAAGCACCGGCACATTGAAGCTCCCTTTTCACGCTTCGAGCTCCCCGTGAAGCGCGTCAAAACCGATGAATGATCCCGGCGCCGACAGCAAATCTCGTCGATCCATGAATTATTTCGAATAACTAATTTACTAGTACAGATGCGTTACGCCGCCGCGATCCGACGCACATCGCGGCGGGAAATACCGTGACGCTTCGCGATCAACGCGCCAACCGGAACACCCGGACGAAAAGCCGATCCTGCCGGCGCGCAGGATCGCCGCGCGCAACGCGACTTCGGAACCAGCAAGGGAAAACCCTGCTCATCAATGTAACGATCAATCGAATGAAGGTATGGCGCGGCTCGGCGCGTTCTCCCGCATGCCTGGAAAGGCCGTCCGACAAGGCTCATGGCTCGCCGCCAGGCCCCGCGCCTGCGGTCGCCGCGCCTTACCCAGCAGACATGCCAATAAATAAAATCGATACCTGGATAAGCACGCCGCAAGCCTGCCCATCGGCGTTCCGGTAAAGTCGACGGCCATGGAACACCGCTGACATGGACAACAACGACCTTCCTAATCTCGCGTGTCTGTATGCGGTACTGCGCGTGGCCGAGATGGGCAGCGTGAGCCGCGCCGCCACCGCCCTCTTTCGCGCCCAGTCGGCCATTACGCGGGCCGTGCAGCAGATCGAAACCGCGCTGGGCGCGCCGCTGTTCGAGCGCAAGCCATCCGGCATGCTCGCGACGCCCATGGGGCGAGCGGTGCTCGAGCGCAGCGAGCGGGTGTTCGCCGAACTCAACGAGCTGGCGAGCTGGTGTGCGATGCGCCAATCGCGCAAGCGCGCAACGCGGGCAGGCGGCTTGCCGGCCTACCTGCTCAACACCCGCCGGCTGCAGTTGTTTTCAACGCTCGCGCGCTACCGGCACATGCCCAGTGCGGCGCGTGCGTTGAACGTCACGCAACCCGCGGTCAGCAGCGCGGTGCGAATTCTCGAAATCGGCGCGGGATTTCCGCTGTTCCATCGGCATCCGCGCGGACTGCTCCTGACGGCCGACGGCGAAACCTTCCTGCTGCACGTGCGCCGCGCGTTGAACGAATTGCGCCACGTCGCCGACGACGTCGCCGCGCTGCATGGCAGCGTCCAGGGCATCGTCACCGTGGGCGTGCTGCCGCTCGGCCGCACGCTGATCCTGCCGGAAGCGGTGGCGCGCGTCGTCACGCGCTTTCCGAAGGTGCGCGTGATCACCGACGAGAGCGCCTATGAAGCGCTGGTCGCGGGCGTGCACGCGGGCGACATCGATTTCATCCTGGGTGCGCTGCGGGTGAACGATGCCACCAGCGGCCTGGAAAACGAAAAGCTGATGTCGGAGAATCTGGTCATCCTCGCGCGGCACGACCATCCACTCGCCAAGGTGAAGGACCTCCCCCTCAAGAATCTTGGCGATGCCCAGTGGGTACTGCCGCGCAGCGACTCGCCCACGCGGCGGCTGTTCGAGACGCTGTTTCGCCGCGCGAAAATCAGGCCGCCGATGCCGACGGTCGAAACGGCGGACCTCGCCATCATTCGGGGGCTGCTGCTGCATACCGACATGATTGCCGTGCTCTCGGCGCAGCAGCTGCACTACGAGTGCGCTTCAGGAATGCTGGCCGTGCTCGATGTGCCCATGCGCGACACGACCCGCGATATTGGCCTGACCACGCGCACCGGCAGCCCGCCCTCGCCGGCCGCGCGCGAGCTCATCAACGCGATTCGCCTCGTCTCGGCCGAGATCGCCCGCGCCCGCAATAAGTAACGGGCATTGCGCGAATGACTCGTCAAGCGGCACCTCGAATCGTTGCGCTTTCTTCCCGCCCCCCGTTCAGCGCGTGCTAACCCCCGGCACGAGATGAATCCGCTTTTCCGTCTCCGCTTCCACCGCCGCACGCGTGTAGAGCAACGGGAAATAGCGGCCATCGAGCCACATCTGCGCCAGGTCCCGATAATGCGGACTATCCGGGTCGCCCGAGTCGCCGGGCAGGTTCATCGCGCGCGAGTTGTCCCAGTTGCCCACGTCCACGATCACGCGAAACGACGGCCCTTTGGTCTGCCGGAAATCGCGCTCGCGGTAAGTGGACTGGTTCGGTGTGTACGCGCTGCCGCCAAGAAGGCATCGCTTTCGTTGTCCGCGAAAATATGCGGCACGCCCCAATGATCGATCAGAATATCGACCGGGTGCGCGAGGCCTTCGAGGGTGATCGTTTCCACCGGCTCATCGGTTGCGTGCGCAACGATACTGCTGAATGCGGCCACTGCGGCACACGTGACGGAGATGGCGAGTCTGCGATATCGGCGTGTTGGGCGCACGGTGTGTCTCCTCCGGGGTTTTCACTGCGTGGTGATACCGGGCGGCGCACCGGGGCCGTGAGGCCCGGTGCAAGTGGAGACATCGGTTTGCTCGGGCGTGCCGCGCTTGCCCGAATGAAAGTAATCGCTTTATGCCGTTAGCGGAAAACGCTCACGGCTTCGACCAGGCGCGCGGCTTGCTGCTTGAGACTATCCGACGCCGCGGTGCTCTGCTCGACCAGCGCGGCGTTTTGCTGGGTGATCGTATCGAGGTCGCTCACTGCGCGGTCTACCTGCGTAACGCCGCTGCTTTGCTCCTCGGTAGCGAAGCGGATTTCGGCAATCAGATCGGACACGCGCTTGACCTGCGCGACGATGTCGTCCATCGTCCGCGCGGCCTCGTCGACCATTTTTGAACCGGCTTCGACTTTTCCGACGCTTTCGCCGATGAGATTCTTGATCTCCCTGGCCGCATTCGAGCTGCGCTGTGCGAGCGCGCGAACTTCCCCCGCGACGACCGCGAATCCCCGTCCCTGCTCGCCCGCGCGCGCGGCCTCCACAGCCGCGTTCAAGGCCAGGATATTGGTTTGAAATGCAATCCCGTCGATTACGCCGATGATATCGGCGATCTTTTTCGAGCTGTCGGTGATCTCGTTCATCGTCGTGATCACATGCGATACGGCCTCTCCTCCCTTCGCGGCGGCATCGCTGGCCGATGACGACAAGTTGTTGGCTTGCAGGGTCGTCTCGGCATTGCTCTTGACGGTTGCCGTCATCTGCGTCATCGAGGTCGCGGTCTGTTGAACATTGGCAGCCGCCTGCTCGGTGCGCTTGCTCAGGTCGTCGGTGCCCTGGGCAATTTCGTTGATGGCCTGCTGCACATTGATGACCTGTTCGCTGACGTCGTCGATCAACCAGCGGAACATCAGCCCAAGCTGGCTGACCGTGCGCAGCGTCATGCCGATTTCATCGACGCGATCCATGTGGACGGCCTTCTGGCTTTCCCCCGATGCAACACGCAACGCTTGCTCGAGCACCTTCTCGAGCGGGCGCGAAATCTGGCTTTCCAGCCACAATGCCACCACCAGCGAAGCCAGCAAGGCCGCCCCCGTGATGCCGCCGAGGGCATATGTGCGCAAACCGAGCAGCCAGGCCGCCAGTCCCATCAACGGCACGAGCGTCAGCAAGGCAAACCGGATACGCCAGCGCACGCGCATGGTCTTGAACGCGCTCGTCCAGCCCATGAGGCCACCGCGCACGATAAGTCCCTTGTGGAAGCGGCGGCTGCCGGCCTTGCCTTCCCTGAACTCGCGATAAAGCGCTTCGGCCGAGGCGATCTCTTCACGCGACGCCTTGGTGCGCACCGACATGTAACCCACCGGCTGACCGTTGCGCACCACAGGTGTCGCGTTCGCCCGCACCCAGTAATGATCACCATTCTTGCGTCGGTTCTTGACCAGCGCGCTCCAGGGCTCACCGCCTTTGAGCGTCGCCCACATGTCCGCAAAGGCTTCCTTCGGCATGTCGGGGTGCCGCACCAGATTATGCGGATGGCCCTGAATTTCCGCATGCGAAAAGCCGCTGACCTGGATGAAAGCCGCATTGGCATATGTGACGCAACTTTGAGTGTCGGTCGTCGACATCAACGTTGCGTCGTCCGGAAATTCGTATTCGTTTTGGGTGACAGGCTGGTTGTTGCGCATGGACCTTCCTCACGATGCAAGATGAATATTCGCAGTGCAATCCATGCGGTCGGCCGCAATCTCGAAGTGGCATCGCGACAGCGCACGATACTGCAAGCACGACCGGCACAACAAGCACTATGTCGGCAATTTCGGGCCAAATCTTTAGCGCCATCGCTTGCCTCGCGAATGCATCCCGGCCATTGCATCTCCGTGCAATAGATGAAAGCCCCTCTAAAGAAATCATGCGTCGCGCCGTAATACCTCGCGATATGACTCGTTCGTTACAGCCAGGCTGTTGCCCGAAGTATTGACATGAAAGCGCAAACGTTTGCGCCAACCCGGGAGGTGCATGTGGACATCGTGAAAACAGAGATCCGGCAACTGGAAAACACCCTGGACGCCCTGATTCGCCGCCCCCGGCTGATCCGCCGCGACTACTGGATATCGCAGATCGAGAATCTGCTCGAAAAGCCCAGACTGTCGCCGCTGGATCGGCAGCGGCTGCACGCGCTGCGCGACCTGCTCGGGGAGTCCCCGGCGGACAGCAGTTACGCCTGATACGCTTAAAACGCTTGATCCGCTTGGTACGCGCCGCAATCTTTTGACGTGGAAGGCGTAGCGCACGAAGCCATCGCTGACGGTAAAGAAGCCGCCCTGTGAGCGCCTTCGAATTCGTCGACGAGGGCTAGCAAACCTTCCATGAGCCGCGAGTTCCGCTCGCTTGGCGCCTGATTCCAGAGATGATCGAGCCACGCTGCGGCCAGTCTGTACGTTTCATGCGTGAGCGGACCGGCGCGCGCGACTTCGGGCGTGCTCGCGATGCCGGACGTCCCGCATGTTTCATGAGACGGCGGATTCCGCCGCAAACGCCTTTCCGATGGGCGGCTCAATCGCGTTCCGAAAATTGGCACGGTGCGTGATCCTGTGATGCCGGCTTGCGCGTCACGAACCGAGCCGGGTGATTTTCTGGCCCTGCACGCCCATGCCCGCCATGGGTCCGGTTTGTCCGAAGATGAACGCATAAACATCCGGGCGCAGGGTCGTAGTGGAAACATCCCGCCCCATGCCCGTGTCCGCGAGAACCACGCTCGGGCCGCCGCCAATCGACCAGCCAGCGCTGCTGTCGAGGTAGCGCATGGCGGCAGCCCTGGTGAGGAACATCGCTTCGGAAAAGCTCTGTGCGCCGGCTTGAAGCCCATAGGAAAGCGCGCTCGTGTTGTAGTAGCCGAGCACCTTTCCTGCGTGCGAGAACAACACGCCATTGCCGCCCGAACCGCCGAACATCAGCCCTGCTTTCAGGATGTCCGGAAAGACCAGGATTGCAACGGAATGGGCGCCCAACTCTCTGGCGCGAGGCGTGCTCGCATACAGCCGCGCCAGCGCCGCGCGCGCATCCTGCTCGAGTTTCGCGTGAGACGCGTCACTGGCCGAAGAGAACGAAGCAGCCTGCGCTCCCAGACTGGAACACCCCCCAACGAACAGGCCCGAGAGCACAGCGGCCAGGCGCACGATTTTAAAAGACATCTTTGATTCTGACCTCGATGATCAAGGTAATGAGTGGCACTCGTTGCATACCGAACAATGCGGCAGGCAACGCCTTCGACTCAATTTACCGGCATGCGGCATTACAAGCTGCTCAAAACTTGTTTCAACGCATGTCAGAATCGCGCGCCGCGGCTTGTGATTCGGCTCACGCTCTATTTGATTTGCAATGCAGAATAATGAGGAGAACGCGCTGCGCACCGCGCCGCTGCGTCAAGTGTTCAGCGCACCGGCAAGCGCACGCGCGCCACGAGGCCATGCGGCCGGTTCGGCAACAGATCGAGCGCACCGTCGTGCTGCGTCGCAATCCGGTCCGCAATCGCCAGACCAAGTCCCGAGCCGCCGCGCTGATCGCTCTGCGGCCCCCGCCTGAACGGCTGCGTCATCAACGGCAACAGTTCCGCCGGCACGCCGGGGCCCTGATCTCGACGTCGATCGTCATATACCCGCCCGCCATCCGGGTCCTGACCGCGAGCCCGACGCGGCCATGCACGGCCGCGTTATGCATCAGGTTCATCAATAGCCGCTGTATGCCCGTGGGCCGGAACGAGAACTCGGGCAGCGCCTCCAGCGACAGATCGAATACGTACTCGAGCCCGACGTAGTCGGCGGCAAGGCGCTCGATCAACGCGTTGAGGTCGCCGCGCCTTGCGGGTTCGCTGTCCCAGCCGCGCGCGAAATCGATGAACTGCTGCACGATCATGTCGATTTCCTCGACGAACCGTTCGGCGCTGTCCAGAGGCGCGTCGACGGAATCCGGCGCCAGCAGCACCATGCGCAGCTTCGTGAGCGGCGTGCGGATGTCGTGCGAGATGCCCGCCAGCATTTGCGCGCGAGTCGTCTCCAGATCCTGGAGCGACGCAGCCATGCGATTGAATGCGTCCGCAACCATCGCCAGTTCGTGTGCGCCTTCGACGGGCACTGCCTCGGGCCACGCCCCCTGCTCGATCGTGTCGGCTGCGCGTGCGAGCCGCATCAGCAGCCGTTCGACCGGACGGTGTATCAGGAATGCCACCAGTGGCGGCACCGTGGCGATACACAGCAGCAGACTGATCAACGTCCACGGCAGGCCCGGAATCGCATGCGGCGCGCCCGCGAGCAGCATCCAGTAATACGCGTCCTCCACCCGCACGCGGACCCAGACACGTTGCGCGCCGCCGTGCTCGAAGCGCATCTGCTCGCCCGCGCCCAGTTCGCTCGACATCCGCGCAACGAAATACCGGGCGGCCATGCCTTGCGGCCGCGCGTCGGTGGCGCTCGCGGGAGGCACCTCGCTTTGCGCCACGCCATTGATGGCCAGAAGCTGCTGCTCCCGCACCGCGGGCGGCAGCGTGGCAAGCAGCCGGCTCACCGTGCGGATTTGCGTCGCGACGTGAACGAATTTATTGCCGGTGCCTGGCCGCGAATTGTGCGATCTCGTCGAACGTCACATACCCCATGTGGGCCGTATCGATCTAATCGAAATTCCTCGCGACGAGCGGCATGCCGGCCTGCGCCTCGGCGGGTGTGAGCTTGCCATCGTGATTCGTATCGGCCGCTTCGAAGCGGGACTGCGCCTGCTGCGTCCTGGCGTCCTGCGCAAACGCGGAGGACGCCATCAGTGCGGCAGCCAACATCAGACAAATGCGTTTCATTTTTTCTCCACGATTGACGAAGCCATGATTCACGGCTCGTCGGGAACGCAAGTGTAGGCGCTGTCTCCGGCTGGCAGATTACGGAATCGTTAGAAATCGATGTCAAGTTATGTCACGTCAGAACGGTAACGCCTGCATCCGCTCGATGCTCTGTCGCGTTTCACGCTCCAACTGCGCGAATAGTTCGGCGGCCGGCAGCGAGCGTGCGAGCGCCGCGGCCTGCCCCGCCCATTGCGCGCCGAAGCCAAACTCGCCTTGCGCCTTGGCGGCCGCGTGCAGCGCCTTGCCGGCGTCGTACGTGACCGGATACGCGGGCGTTTGCGGCGCGTGCGGATCGTCGCCGAGCGCGGTGAATTTATTGGCCATCGCCCGCGCGGGCCGTCCGGAAATTGCAGCGGTGAACGTCGTGTGACGCGAGGCTTCGCCAAGCAGCGCACGACGGTAACCGTCGTCGATCGACGTCTCCGGGCACGCGACAAACGCGGTCCCGAGTTGCGCGGCCTGCGCGCCGAGTGCGAGCGCCGCCGCAATGCCCGCGCCGTCCATGATCCCGCCCGCCGCGATGACCGGCAGCCGCCCTTCGCTGGCGATGAGACGCGTGAGCGCGAACGTGCCGAGACGCGCGTCGCCGGCATCGGGATCGAACACGCCGCGATGCCCGCCCGCCTCGATCCCCTGCGCCACGATCGCATCGACGCCGGCGTCCGCGACCTGGGCCGCTTCCTCGAGATTCGTGGCGCTCGCGAGCAGCGTGATGCCGGCACGCTTCAGGTCGGAGATGACTTCCGCCGCCGGCAGCCCGAAATGGAAACTGACGACCGCCGGCTTTTCTTCGGCGAGCATCTGCTGCATGGCTTCGTCGACGACGAAGCTCGTATAGATCTCCGAGAGCGTTTCGGGCGGCGTCGCGCCGTACTGCGCGAACACCGGCGCGAGCCAGTCGAGCCACGCGCGCTCGACCGCTGCGTTCGCAACAGCCGGCCGATGGCAAAACACATTGATGTTGAACGGCTTGCCGGTCAGCGCGCGCGTGTCCCGGATCATCTTGCGCGCGCCGCCAGCATCGGTCGCGCCGACGCCCAGCGAGCCAAGCCCGCCCGCATTCGACACGGCGGCCGCCAGTGCGGGCGTGCTGACGCCGGCCATCGGCGCCTGGATGATCGGCGTGCGTATGCCCAGCAAGCGCAGTAATGCGCGATTGTCCGATTGAGTGTTCATGTCGTTTTCCTCCAGCGTGGAGGTCCTCCGGTCGGCAGCGAAACAGCGCTCATGCTACGCGAAGTACCGCAAAAGCGCCGGCCGCGATGCAGCCGGGCCCGGCGGTCAAGGCCGAAAGATGCGTTTCAGGCATTCCGTGTAATGGCTACAACCAGCACAACCGAAGTCCATCGACCGGGATTCGGGTGATCGAGGCACGGCCGATGCGGCCACATTGAATGACCCGGCGAACGATCCAGCCGGAATCCGCGAGGAAGCGCCATGGCCACGACCCACTCATTCCATCTGCCGACGACCGACCCGGTGAACGACCCCGAACGCACGCCCCCGCCGCCGCCGCGCCCGGACGACGAACCGCCGCCGCTGCCCGAAGGCGACCCGCCCTCGAAGGCGCCGCCCGAGCGCGCCGCACCGGCGATGCGCCTTCACACCGGCTGATGCCACTCGACCATGACGACAACCTTGCCGTGTGGATGCCCGCGCTCGACGCGCTCGAACGCATCGCGCGCGTCGCCGAAATTGAAGCGCGACACGACCTCCACCTTAATGATCCCCTGATCGAACAGCGCAACGATATGCTCGAGCTGCGCGCCATCGGGGCGCGCCGTAAACCGCGTGGCGCACGCGCCGCGCACCGCGGCTTCGCTCTGCGACGGCTCGTCGAGCGCCGACACCATCGTGCCGCCGCGCCTCAAAACGCTCCACGAGCGCGCCTGCACAACCCCGCCCACGAGATCGAGCACGACGTCGACCTCGCCCGCGCGGTCCTCGAATTCGTCGTGCCGGTAGTCGATCGTCTCGGCCGCGCCCAATGCACGCAACGCGCCATGCGTAGGCGCCGATGCCGTCACAATCACATGCGCGCCGCAGTGCCGCGCGAACTGCACCGCGAAGCGCCCCACCGCGCCGCTCGCGCCGTGGATCAGCACGCGCTCGCCGCGCTGCAGCTTGCCGTAATCGAAGAGCCCTTGCCACGCCGTGAGCGCAGCGAGCGGCAAAGCCGCCGCCGTATCGACAGCGCCCGCGCACGGCGCGTTCGCAAGCGCGCTTGCGCTAACCGCCACGTAGTCGGCCAGTGCGCCCGGCCCCTGGCCCACGAATGCGCACACGCGCGTGCCGGGCTCCCACCCTGCCGCGCGCCGCGAGCCCTGCGCAATCACGCCGGCCACGTCTCGTCCCAGCGTAAACGGCAAATCGTGCTGCGCGACGGCCGGGTAGCGCCCGTGCAGAGTCTTCAGGTCCACGGGGTTCAGCGCGGCGGCCTGCACTTCGACCAGCACTTCGTCGCCGTATAGCAGCGGCACCGATGTGCTCTCGCATGCGAGCGCGTCGAGCCCGCCAAAGCGCGTGGCGCGCCACGCGCGCATCGATTCGGGCAACACGTTTCGCACCGGTTCCATGGCTCCTCCAGACGTGCAGACAGCGTGCGTGCATCACGCGAGGGTCCCGCAAAACCGACGAGTCGGCGCATGTGGTCGCGGCAGCATGGGGCATGCCCGTTCCTGCGGGACGCGCCCAACGCCGGGTACACGCGATGCGGCCTCTAAACCTGTGACAACACCACCCATGGAGGCAGCTATGAGTGAATACGCCGGACGCTCGCAGGACGAACGCGTGGCCATACGCAAGCGCACCAGACAGCGTGCCCAGGAACCACCCGGCGGCGAGATGGCCGTGCCCGACACCGAACCGGACCGCACCCACAGCAGCGGGGAACTCTCCCAGCGCGGCAAGGAAGTCTGGCGCAAGGGCGCGGGGTTGGATGGCGGAGGAAAATCGCGCTAAGCCGAGGCGCGCATTGCCGCACTATTCCGCGTAGGCCGCCATCACGATCCACAAGTCGTTTTCGCCATTGCTCACTTCGGCGGCCAGCGCATAGGGATCCTCGGGCCGGCATGCCCGCTGCAACGCTTTGCGCGCCTGCTCGGCATCTTCGTAGCGTTGTTTCGACAGCATGTGAACTTCGTCCCTTCCCGCAAACATCGTTTGTCCTGGTCGATAGACGAGCGGTTCATGCTTCCACTCGAGAAAGCGTTCGCAGACGTGCTGGAAATCGCCTCGACAGATGTTGACCTGGTAATGCGGCTGGGAGCTCATGGCAGACCTCCTCTTCCCGTAGATGGTGTCGGTATGTATGGGGTCGTGCGCACGGCTCGTGCCGAACGGACTGGATGCTGGGCCCGGGCACGCGATTCGCGCATGAAGCGGCGAATACCGGAAGCGGAGAAACGTATGAGCACGCTCCTTGCCCGGCGATGGGCTGCAATCATTCTGGCGTTGCTGGGCACATCGGCTTTTTCCCCACTGACGCGGGCGCAGACCGCCGATCAGCGACCGGCCGCATCGATGGCGAAACCGCCCGCGGCCGCGTCGGGCGCCGCGAGCACGACCAACCCCGACCATATGCCGATTAAAAAGCCCGAGAAGCCCACGCACGACAACATGTCCCGCGATGTGCCCGCGAGCGCGGCGAAGGCCAAATAATCAGTGCGCAGGCCAGCTTTTCCTGAACGCTGATAATCCGCCATCAGCGTTTCTGGAGCGTTCTTGCCCGGCATAAACGTTGCGCTCACCAGGGGTAGATGCATTGACTTAGGAGAGCGACCATGCCCGAACGGAAAACCATCGAGCGAGCGCAGGCTGACAAGCGCGCCGGCAAATCTCCCAGCACTCAGGCGGGTGAATTCGTCAAGGAAGAAGTCGACCGCGTGCGCGCCGGCAAGCATGGCGTGCGCTCCGCGAAGCAGGCGATTGCGATCGGCTTGTCCAAGGCGCGGCGAGCCGGCGTCGATCTGCCGCCGCCGGCAAAAGGCAAGGCGAGCGAAGCAACACGCAAGAAGGCCAAACAGGACGCCGCCCACGCGAAAAACAAAATGACCAGTGCCAGCACCGAATCGAAAGCGCGGCGCTCGCGTACCACGACGGCCGTGTTGCAGAAAGAGAGCAGCGAGGGTGCGTCGCCGCAAGCCATGTCGACGCAGTCGAAGAACGCGGCGTCCCGACGCTCGCCAGCGAGCCGGGCGGAAGCCGCCCGCAAGGCCGCCCGGACAAAAGGCTCCCGGAATCGCTCGGAGGCCGCAAAGAAGGCGGCGCAAACGAAGGGCGCAGCGGGGCGCTCGGCAGCGGCCAAAAAAGCGGCGCAAACACGCGCGGCGCGGGCGCGTCACACACAACGCTAGCGCGTCTGGTGCGCGGGCGCGGCCATCTCGCCCTCTCGAGCATCACGCGGATGCGGCACTTTCGGCGCTCATGCCAGCACGCTCACGCCAGCAGTTTCATCGCCGCGCGACGGCGTCGCTTGCGCAATTTTCCAAGCGACGCCAGTGCGGCATCCGCGCCGGCGTCCGCGTCGAAGATCTCGCGATGGCAGGCGAGCAGGTGTTCGGCGCTCACGACATCGTTAAGGTTACCGAACCGATCCTGAATCTTCTTCAACCGCTTCATGCGCTTGCCCCGACGGCGCGGCAGGTGGGGGCCGAAGAATTCGAGCAGGTAGCGCAGCCGCTTTGCGCGCTTGCGCACGTCGTGCAAGGCGGCGTAATCGCGCCGCCCGGCTTTTTTCGCGCGGCGCATGCGTTTGTCCAGCGCGCGTTCAGCCGACGCCACGCGTGCGCGCGCGAAGCGCTTCATGGGAACACGGCGCGGCGACGCATTCAGCATCCGGTTCGCGCGCCGCACCGTTTCAAGCAGGGTGCGCCCGAAGGTGCGCCCTGCCAGGACCCGGCGCGCCGCCTCGCGCGCGTCGCTGCGCGACGCCGCAAGGCGGTTGGCGATCCTCTCCTCGCCCTGCTGCGCAAGCAGGCCCGCGGCGATATCCCAATTGCGCGCGTCGCCCGCTGCGGCTGCCATGCGCTTGAGCGAGGCGCGCCCGGGTTCGTCGAGGTCGCGCCCGAACAGCGGCCGCCACGCCCACAACAAGGTGCGAAGCCGGCGCAATGCAACCCGCAGCTTGTGATAGTCGTCCTCGTTCTCGTCCAGCCGGGCCGCGCGCGTGAGCGCCTCGCTGACGAGCGGCTTCGCGTATCCCGCGAATCGCGCCTGTGCGGCGTCGAGGACTTTCCCTCTATGGCGTTTGCCTGTCATCGTCTATTCCCATGCGTGCTTCCTCACTGAACCTGCGCGGCCTGGGCAGCCGTCGCGGCACGTCGCGACTTTGCGCTGCCGGCCCGTCAGGCTGCCCGGCGGCCGCGCCTGGCGGGCGGCTTACCCGGCTTCGCGCCGGCGCTGCTCGCGCCGGTGCGCTTGCCCAGGCTGCGCTTGAGCAGGTCGGCAAGATCCACGACATCGGCGCCGCGCCGCTCGGGCTCCGGCGCCTCGATATGCGTGAGCTCGCGTGACTTCCCTTCGCTTGCCTTGCGTCGGGCCAGTTCGACAAGCGCGCCGCGAAACGTATCGCGATAGCTATCCGGCTGCCACTCGGCGCTCATATCGTCGATGAGCTTGCGCGCCATCTCCAGCTCGCCCGCGCTCACGCCCGCACTTTTCGCGCTCGCCGGAAACGAATGCGACGCATCGAGCTCGCGGACCTCCGTGGACCAGCGCAAGGTCTCCAATGCCAGGGCCGGCCCCGCCGCCACGACGGCGGCAAGATGCTGCCGGCTGTGCATCACCACGCTGGCAATGCCGAGCTTGCCGCTCTCGGCCAGCGCATCGCGCAGCAGTGCGTAGCTTTTTTCCGCGCGCCGCTCAGGCATCAGCCAATAAGGCGTATCCAGATAGACGAACGACAGCTTGCCGGCATCGACAAAGGCCAGAATGTCCACCGTCTGCGTCGCTTCCGGCTTCGCTGCGCGAATCTCCTCGTCCGACATCACGACACAGGAGCCCTTCTCGTACTCGTAGCCGCGCACGATATGCTCGCGCCCGATCGGTTTTCCCGTGCGCTTGTTGATCTGCTGATAGCCCACCGGGTCGAAGGTGCGGCGGTCGAGCAGGTTGAATTCGGTATGCTCGCTCTGGGTAGCCGGGTAGAGCTCCACCGGAATGTAAACCAGCCCGAAGCTGATGGCGCCCTTCCATATCGCACGCGGCATGATCGCCTCTCCCTCGAATCCGGTGTCCTGCGTTTGCTTCGCAATCGGGATGCCCACCGGGATGCCCACGCGCCTCGATGCACGCCGCGGGCATGATGCCTGCGCGCCCGCCCTGCAGCGAGAGACAGGACACCAGCCATGACCACGAAACCGCATTCCTCCACCCGAACCCGCAATCGCAAACCCGCGCGCCAGCGGCACGCGCACGCAAGCGCCGCGAAGAAAACGGCCGGCACCGCGCGCGGCTCGGGCCGGCGCTGGTCGCATCGCGTCGCCGAAACGAGCGATGCCATGGACCTCGATTCGGGCGTCTTCAAACTCGACGATCCCGCCGCGATCGCGCGCTCGCTGAAGCAATCGTCCGAGCGTAGCCGCCGGCGCAAGGGCACGCCGTTTCAATCGGCAATGTCGATGCTGAACTTCTATATCAATCGCGCCGGCAAGAATCTGCCGAAGTCGCGCCGCGAAACCCTGCAACAGGCGAAAGCCAAGCTGCGCGAGGCGTTCGGGCGCAAGCCGTGAAAAGTCGAAAACGAAGGGGCCGCGCCGAAGCGCTCGCCCATGCGCGCCGCCACTGCTGCCACCGCCGCGCGCACGGGCATGAGGACTGCTGTTCAATGGCATCACCGGCACCCTCAGGAGCACGATCATGACAAGGACACACGCAAGCGACGCCGTTCATGAAGCGGCTGGCAAAGCGCAGGCGCTCGCCGGCGACCTGCTCGGCGACACCGACATGCAAACCGCCGGCCGCATCAAGGCACTGTGCGGGAAGTCGCAGCGGCTCGCGAGCAACGCGACGCTCGCCACCCGCGAGACCATCGTCGAAAATCCGCTCGCGGCACTGGGCGTGGCCGTTGGTCTCGGCATCGCATGCGGCGCCTGGTGGGCCGCAAGGCGCGAGTGAGTGCCTGATGCGCGGCTTCAGGAATCGCGCGTCGCAGCGCGGATGCGTTCAATCAGCGCGCCGAGTTGAGATGCGGTAAACGGCTTGCGCAGGGCCGCGCACTCGAAGCCAGTTTCGTCCGCGGCAGGCGCTTCGTTACCCGAAGCAAATATGACGTTCAGCCATGGATACCGCTGCAGCGCGCCCCTTGCGAGGTCGACGCCCGAACCGCCCGGCAGGGCGATGTCGGTGATGAGCACCTGCACCGCCTGCTCTTCCAGGGCGCGCCGCGCCTCTTGCTCGTCGCCCGCCTGGCGCGCGTCGTAGCCCATTTCCGAAAGCAGTTCGCTCACCGCTTCGCGAGAAGCGGCGTCGTCGTCGACCACCAGCACCGATAACGGCGCTGATGAGGACGTCGATGAGGACGTCGATGAGGACGCCGATGTGGGCGCCGATAAGGGCGCCGCGCCGGCGGACGCCTCCCCGCGCGCGGCGGCAGGCGCTTGCGCATCGCGCCGCCCCCCCAGCACACGCCGGATCTTGCCCGCGAGCTGCGCGCGGCCATACGGCTTGCTCAGCAGATTCACGCCCTCGTCGAGGCGGCCGCCGTGGACGATGGCGTTTTCCACGTATCCGGAGGTGAAGAGCACCTCGAGGCCCGGCACCTCGCGCACCGCGATGCTGGCCAGCTCCGTGCTGCGCATCGGGCCCGGCATCACGACATCGGAAAACAGCAGATCGATTTTCGCGCCGCTCTTCACGATCGCCATGGCGCTTTGCGCATCGCCCGCCGTGAGCACGGTGTAGCCGAGGTCGCCGAGCATCTCCGCCACGGCCGAGCGGATGCACTCGTCGTCCTCGACTACGAGGATGGTTTCCGTCCCGCCTTCGATGCGCGCGGGCGCCAGGGTCTCGATGTCCGCCACGTGCCCGCTCGACTTCGGCAGCCAGACCTTGACTGTCGTCCCGTGCCCGGACTCGCTGTAGATGCGCATGTCGCCGCCGCTTTGCTTGATGAAGCCGTAGGCCATGCTCAAGCCGAGTCCCGTGCCTTCGCCTTCGGGCTTGGTGCTGAAGTACGGCTCGAGCGCGCGATCGAGCACGGCGCGCGGCATCCCGGTGCCGGTATCGGTGATCGCAAGCAGCACGTAGCGGCCTTCGGCAAGATCAGCAGCGAATGCGCTGTCGTGGGCGTCGATCGTCGCGTTGGAGAGCGCCATCGTCAGCTTGCCGCCTTCGGGCATGGCGTCGCGCGCGTTGATGGCGAGATTGAGCACGACGCTCTCCAGTTGATTGGGATCGACGAGCGTATTCCAGAGATTGCCGGCGACGCTGATCCGCACTTCGATCAATTCCCCCAACGCTTGCCGCAGCATGTCCTCCATCTTGCCCAGCATGGCCGAGAGGTTCACCACGCGAGGCTGGAGCGGCTGGCGGCGGCCGAATGCGAGCAATTGCGAGGAGAGCAGCGCGCCGTGCTCCACGGCGTCGATGGCTCGCGAGAGCCGCGCGCGCGCCACGGGATCGTGCCCGTGGCGCCGTTCGAGCAATTCCAGATTCGCGCGCAGCACCTGCAGGACGTTGTTGAAATTGTGAGCCACGCCGCCGGTGAGCTTGCCGAGCGCCTCCATCTTCTGCGCTTGCAGCAGCGCGGCGCGCGCGTGCTCGAGCTGCTCCTGGGCGGCCTTGCGCTCGCTGACGTCGCGCGTGATCTTCGCATAGCCCACGAGCTGGCCGCACTCGTCGCGAATCGCGTCGATCACGACATTGGCCCAGAAGCGGCTGCCGTCCTTGCGCACGCGCCAGCCCTCGGTCTCGAAGCGCCCTTCCTGCGCGGCAATCCGCAAGCCGCGCTCCGGCAATCCCCGCTCGATATCCTCGGGCGTGTAAAAACGCCGAAAATGCGTGCCAATGACTTCGCTCGCCTCGTAGCCCTTGATCCGCGCCGCGCCCAGGTTCCAGTTCGTCACTTCGCCCCCGGGCGAGAGCATGAAGATCGAATAGTCCGTGACGCCCTGCACGAGCAGCCGGAACTTGCGCTCGTTCTCGCGCAGCGCATCGTAGGCGAGCCGCTTGGCGGTCTCGTCGCGCACGATCTTGGCGAATCCCGCGAAGGTGCCGTCCCGCGCATGCAATGGCGTAATCAGAATGCTCGCCCAGAAGCGCGCGCCGTTCTGGCGGATGCGCCACGCCTCGGTGGCGAACTGGCCCTGGTCGCGCGCCCTTTGCAACGCTGCGGCGGGCAAGCCCGCCTCGCGATCTTCGCGCGGATAGAAAACCGAAAAGTGCTGCCCGAGGATTTCGGCCGCGCTATAGCCATTGATGCGCTCGGCCCCCGCGTTCCAGCTCGCGACCTCGCCGGTTTCCGTCAAGCGAAAAATCGCATACTCGCCCACGCGCGAAACCAGCTCTTTTTCCCAGCCGTCGTCCTGCCCGGGCCATACCTGATCCATGCGATCCTCCTGAATGAAGAGGCCTGAGCAATTGCCGTTCCACGCCCTCCCGCGCCGCGCCGCCGCCGACGAAGGCTATCGCGCCTGCCCGGCGCGGCTGTGGCGCTGCGCTGCCGAACGTTGCGCGATCTCCTTGCGGCGCAGATAGCGGCCCAGCGCATAGCCCGCCGTGGAGCCATGCAGGATCACCGAAATCACGATCGCATCGAGCGCGGCGGGCAGCACCGCGCGCAGCGCATCGCCGGCCTGGCCGATCCCCCACAGCGCGTAGTAGAAGGCACCCACGCCGCGTATGCCCATCCATGCCATGAGACGACGCTGCTGGCCGTCCGCGTGCGCGCCGGTCATGGCGAGAAGCACGGCCACCGGCCGCGCGACGAACACGAGCGCGAGCGCGCAGAGCACCGCATGCGGCGCGAGCATCGCGCGCCAGTGCGCAGACACCACGCAGCCGATGATCAGCAGAACGGAGCACTCGGCAAAGTGCTCGATCTCCCGCGTGAAGTCGGTCATGCCGGTGGCGAGCCAGGCGTGCGCGCGGCCGGGATCTTTCGCGACCTCGGTGCGCTCGCGCAGCTGCACGTTTTCGAGCGCCTGCGCGGGACGCTGCGCGCCGGTGGCGCGCAACTCCTCGTGACGCAGCGCGACGCCCGCGGCGAACACCGCCACGAAGGCGTAGGCGTGGAGCAGCAGCGCCACGCCATAGACCACCGACATGAGGCCGATCGCGATGAAGCCGTCGAGCCCCAGCGCCTCGCCGTATTGGGTCCGCAGATGCAGCACGAGCCGCACGCACAGCATGGCGAGGGCGACGCCGCTCAGCAGCGCGCCGGCCACGCCCCACACGAGCGAGCCGGCAAACGCCAAGGCGCTTTGCGTGCCGCTCGCCGGCACGCCGCACAACGCGAGGCCGAGCATGGCGAACGGCATGGCTGCGCCGTCGTTCAGGCCGCCCTCGCCCGACAGCGCGAAGCGCACGGGCTCGGCGTCGCCGGCTTCGTGCACGCGCAGTTCGTTGGCCAGCACCGGATCGGTGGGCGCGAGCACGGCGGCGAGGAACAGCGCGACGCCTGGCGGCAGGCCGGTGGCCCAGCCAAACGCGAACATCAGCGCCACCGTGAGCACCATGGCCGGCACGCCCAGCCGCAGCGGCAAACGCCATAGCGGGTCGCGCAGCGGCACGCGCAGATGCATCCCCACCGAGAACAGCGAAATGACGAGCCCGGCCTCGGCGATCACGGCGATCACGACGAGCGTGTGCGCGTCCCGCACGAGGTCGGCATGCACGAGGCCGAGGCAGCCCGGCCCCACGACCACGCCCACCGCGAGATAGATCATGGCGCCCGTGAGCGGCAGCCGTCCAATCGGGCCGCGCGCGAGCGCCACGAACATCAGCAGCACTCCGACGAGCAAGAACCACAGTGCTTGTTCCGTCATCGGGCGGCGCCGGCCCCGCCTGGCTTGCCGGCTGGCGCGCCGGGGGCGGAACCGTCATGCAGGCGCGCCCGGGTCCAGCCGGGCGCGCCGCCGTGCACGAGATGGGCGTGCTTCATCAGCGCCGCAAAGCGCCGAACAGCAGACTGACGATAAACAGGACAACGAAGACAAGGAACAGGATCTTGGCGATGCTCGCCGCGCCAGCAGCGATGCCGCCAAACCCGAAGATAGCCGCGATCACGGCAATGATGAAAAACACGACGGCGTAATAAAGCATTGTCGGCTCCTGAATGGCGCGTCACCCGGCGCGCTGGACGGCAACAAACTCCGCCAGGACGCACGAGCCCGCGCTCGACACGGTCACGCCTGCCCTCATGCAATGCCCGTGCCGGCCGCTGCCCGAAGACTCGCGCCGCTGCGCCAGCGCAGTCCCGCGCGCCACGCGCCGCGCCGTGCCCGGCACGCCCGTAAGGCGCGTTTCAAGCATTACGCGTAATGGCTACAAATGGGGTCCGGCGCTTGCCTGCGTGCCGATTCTGGCCGGACGACGCGGATCCGGCGTGCGCGTCGGCGTGGCATCGCTGTTGCTGCTCTGCGTCCGGGCCGAGACCACGAGGAGGAGTCCGCCATGAGCATGACGAACACGAAGCGCCGTCTGGGCAACTGGATGCCGCAAGAGGAGCAAGCCGCTGCACGAGCGCGCCTGCAAATCGCCGCCGCCGCGCGCGAACGCTCGCGCAGTGCACCGGCGGCCCCAGTCGTTCGCCAGCTTGCGGAACTCGTTCAGCGCGATGCCGTGCTGCGCATGAATCTCTCGCGAGCGATCGACGACGCGCTGGCCAGAGGGTACGAGCTCGGCTACACCGATGTCGACGAGTTGATGACCATCGTCGATTATCTGGCGAGCTATGCACCGCCCTTCGATGCGCAAGTGCCTTTGGCGACACCGCTGAACCTCGTGCTCGACTGGCCGATGTGCATGCCTTCCGGCTACGCCGTGTTTCGCGACCCTGCGTTCAACGCGCAGTTGCGGCACGTGCTCGAATGCTGGTGCGGCTTTCTTTCCGGGCCGCATTCGCGCACGCACCTCACGACCGACGCGCCGCATGGCTGGTTCTGCGACGCCGCGCAGCGCAAGATGGGCCTCGCCGACTACCGTTGCGACCGCTCCGAGCCCCATTGGGGATTCGCCTCGTGGAACGACTTCTTCACGCGCCGGCTGCGCCCGGGCGCGCGGCCCGTGGAGGAGCCCGCGAATCCGGCAGTGATCGTCAACGCGTGCGAAGCGTCGCCCTACGACGTGCGCGACAACTGCCGGCTGCGCGAGCGCTTCTGGATCAAGACGCAGCCGTATTCGCTGCGCGACATGCTCGCCGGCAGCGCAACGGAGATCGTGCAGCGCTTTTCGGGGGCTTGCGTGTATCAGGGCTATCTGAGCGCGTTCAACTATCACCGCTGGCACGCGCCGGTCTCCGGAACGATCGTGCAGGCCGGCAACGTGAGCGGCACCTACTACTCCGCGCTGGAAGCCGAAGGCGCCGATGCGCGCGGCCTCAACGATTCGCAGGGCTATACGACCGCCGTGGCGGCGCGCGCCGTGATCGTGATCGAAGCGGACGAGCCCGCCATCGGCATGGTCGCCTGCGTCTTCGTGGGCATGGCGGAGGTATCGTCGTGCCGCATCGTCGCCTCGACCGGACAGCATGTCGCCAAGGGCGACGAGCTCGGGTTCTTTCAATACGGCGGAAGTACTTACTGTCTGATCTTTCAGCCCGATGTGATCCGGGAGTTTTCGGTCAAGCCGCCGTACCGGGACAATGTCGCGCCCCTCAAAGTCAACACGAGACTCGCGCTAGCCGGAGTCTGAGTCCGGCTAGCGCCCCATGTTCGTGCGCGGTGCATGAGGGCGTGTTGCGCGGCGTGTGTTGCGCGGCGTGTGTTGCGCGGCGTGTGTTGCGCAACGTTCGCGGCACGGCCCATGCAACCGCCTTGAACAAGCCAACCCAATCCGCGAGGAAGCGCCATGTCCGAGAACCGCCCCACCCCGCCACTGCCCGGCCAGCAGCAAGACCGCACGCCGGGACGCACCGCCCCCATGCATCCGCAACCCGATCACGGCGAAAAGAGCTATCGCGGCTCGGACCGTCTCGCCGGCAAGGTCGCGCTCGTTACGGGCGGCGACAGCGGCATCGGCCGGGCAGTCTGCATTGCCTTTGCGCGCGAAGGCGCCGATGTCGCCATTGCCTATCTCGACGAACACGACGATGCCCAGGAAACCGCACGCTGGGTCGAGGACGCCGGACGGCGCTCGCTGCTGCTGCCCGGCGACGTGCGCGAGCGCGCCTGGTGCCGCGAGCTCGTGCGCACGACCGTGAGCACCTTCGGCAAGCTCGATGTGCTCGTGAACAACGCGGCGTACCAGATGACGCACGAATCGCCCGAATCGATCAGCGACGAAGAATGGGACCGCACCTTCGATATCAACATCGGCGCGATGTTCCGCATTTCGCGCGAAGCGCTCGCCCACATGAAGGCCGGCGGCTCGATCATCAACACCGCCTCGATCAACGCCGACAAACCCAAGCCCACGCTGCTCGCCTACGCGGCCACCAAGGGTGCGATCCAGAACTTCACGGGCGGCCTCGCGCAGCTCGTGGCCGAACGCGGCGTTCGCGTGAACTGCGTGGCGCCAGGACCGATCTGGACGCCGCTGATTCCCTCGACCATGCCGCCGGAACAGGTGGGCGAATTCGGCGCGGCCACGCCGATGAAGCGCCCCGGACAGCCCGCCGAACTCGCGGGCGCCTATGTGCTGCTGGCCTCGTGCGAAGGCAGCTACATCTCGGGCGCGACGCTGGCCGTGACGGGCGGCACGCCGTTGATTTGAACGTTGATGCACGCGAGGCAAAAGGAGAACCGCATGAAGGAGCAAAAGATCACCCGGGTCCATGAAGTCATGTCGCGCCACGTCGTGAGCGTCGAACCCGAGACCACCATCCAGCGCGCCGCCGAGCTGATGGCGCAGCACGACATCGGCGCTCTGCCGGTCTGCAACGCGAAGCGCATCGTCGGCATGGTGACGGACCGCGACCTCGCCTTGCGCGCGCTCGGCGAAGGCCGCGCGCCCATGGAGCCCATCGCGGGCGTGGCGACCTCGGGCGTCGAGTGGTGCTACGACGACGAGAATATCGACATCGTGCAGCGGCGCATGGCCGAAGCGCAGGTCCGGCGTCTGCCCGTCGTGAATCACGAGCGCGAGCTGGTGGGCGCGCTGTCGCTCGGCGACATCGCCACGCGCTGCGACGGCGTGCAGCGCGAGCGTCTTGCCAATACGCTCGAAGACATCTCGCAGCGGCGCATCGGCTAAGACGGCGTCGATGCCGGGCCGGACGGCACCGATATCGCATAACGCACGTGATGAGGCGCGGGGTCGAGTGTCAAGCTCGCGCCCGCCTCGCGCAACAGCGCTTCGAGGTGCGCGAGCGCGGCGTCGTCGAGCGGCGCGGGCCGCGCGCCGCCCTCCACGCATAGCAGCACGGCGCCGTCGCGACGCCGCGCGCCGAGCTGCGTGACATGCGCGCCATGCGCCTCGCGCGCCTCGTTCGTCGCGAGCAGGGCGAGCGCCTGGTACAGGGCATCGCCGCTCACGGGGCTCACCGAGAAACCCGGCTGCGGCTGCGGCGCAAGCGCCACCGCGGCGCCCGCTTCGGACTCGCGTACGCGCGCGGCGACCCGCTCGAGCAGCGCCGTCACATCGAGCGGCGCCGCCGCGACGCGGCGCTCCGCCTGCTCGAGGTCGTCCTGCTGCCATTGCATCGCCCACATCTTCGCGTAGACGCCCTCGCGCGCGAGCAGCGCGTCGTGGCGGCCGCGCTCGACGATGCGGCCGTGCTCCATCACGAGAATCACGTCGGCATCGACGATGGTCGAGAGCCGGTGCGCGACCACGATGGTCGTGCGGCCGCGCGCAAGCCGCTTGAGTTCGTCCTGGATCGCGCGCTCGGAACGCGTGTCGAGCGCCGAGGTGGCCTCGTCGAATACCATCACGCGCGGGTTCTTGAGGATGGCGCGCGCAATCGCGATGCGCTGGCGCTCGCCGCCGGAAAGGCGCACGCCGCGCTCGCCCACGCGCGTGTCGTAGTGATCGGGCAGGCGCTCGATCAGCTCGTCGAGCTGGGCGGCCCGCGCGGCGCGCACGACATCGGCGCGCGTCGCATCGGGCCGGCCATAGGCGATGTTGTAGGCAATGGTTTCGTTGAACAGCACGGTGTCCTGCGGCACGATGCCGATGACCGCGTGCAGGCTCGCCAGCGTGCCGTTCGCGATGTCCTGGCCGTCGAGCGTGATGGTGCCGCGCTGGGGCCGGTAAAAACGGAATAGCAGCTTGATCAAGGTCGATTTTCCCGACCCGCTGCCGCCCACTACGGCCACCTTCTGCCCCGGCGCCGCCGTGAACGCGAGGTCGTGCAGCACCGGGCGGCCGTCCTCGTAGCCGAAATCGACATGATGCAAGGCCAGCTCTCCCTCGCGCACCACGAGCGCACGCGCGCCCGGCAGGTCTTCGTCCTCGCCGGGCGTGCCGCGAACACTGAGGATCGCAAACAGCCGCTCGACGTCGACCAGCGCGTCGTTAGCCTCGCGAAAGACAAAGCCCAGCGTATTGAGCGGCGCACAGACCTGAATGATGTAGGCGTTCACGAGAATGAGATCGCCGATCGTCATGGTTGCCGTCGCCACGTGAAGGACCGAGATCAGCATGACGGCCCCGATGCCCGCCGCCACAACGCCGCTTTGGGCCACGTGCAGCGCGGTCAGCGCGCGCTGGTTCGCGAGCCGCGCCTGCACCCATTCGTCGAGCACGCTCGCGAGCCGCGCCACCTCGTGCTGCCCGGTCGAGAAATATTTCACGGTGTCGTGATTGAGCAGGCTGTCCACGAGGCGGCCGTCCACGCGCGCTTCGAGCGCGTTCACGGCACGCTGGAACAAGAGGCGCTTGCGCGTAAAGATTGCCGTGCAAAGCGCGTAGCAGGCAAAAGTGCCGGCAATGGCGAGCAGGAATGCCCGGTCGTAATGACCGGCGACGATCGCCACCACGAGGGCGATTTCGAAGAACGTCGGCAGCACCGAAAAAAGCGCGGTGCCTAACAGAAAGCCGACACCGTCCGCGCCCTTTTGCACGTCGCGCACGATTGCGCCGGTTTCGCGCTGCGCATGAAAGCGCGCGCCCAGCCGGTGCAAATGCGCGAACGTGCGCTCGCGCAGCGACGCCACCGCGCGCTGCACCACGATGCTGAAGGCCACGTCGCGCGCCTCGCCGAGCGCGTCCGACACGAAACGCAGCAATGCATAGGCGAGCGCGAGCAGCACCGGCGCCATCGCGAGCGAGCGTGCCTCCCCGAGCTGGTCGATCAGCTGCTTGAGGACGAGCGGCACCGCTACCGCGCCAAGCCGCGCCAGAATCATCAGGGCCGTCGCGGCCGCCGTCGCGCGCCGGTGCCGCCACAGCGCCGCGCCGAGCATGCGCGCGATACGCATGCGCACGGCGCGCCGGCCCGATGGTGGCTCGTTCATCGCTCACCTCCCTTCGCTTTTCGCTCGCCTCTGGCTCATCGCGGCGTGCAAACCGCGGACCCGCATGCCATCGCGCGTCGATGCGGCGCACTTACATGCGCTTGTAAAACTCGCCATGTTTCGCGGCGCCGTGATGTCCCCAGCGGGCGAGACCGACCGCCATACGCCTGAACGTCGCGCAAACGCGCCCCGCCCCCGATATTTCGCACCCGAAACGTTGGCACAGCACGTGCATAGCGTGTTGCATCCGCTGCAACATTCGCGGCGCCGATCGACAGCGCGTCGTTCGCCCACTCCTAACGAAGGATGACTAATGAAAATCGCACTGGTCAGTGAACACGCGTCGCCTCTCGCGCTCGCAGGCGGCGTGGATGCCGGCGGACAGAACATTTACGTGGCGCATGTCGCGCGCCAGCTGCTGCGCGCCGGCCATCAGGTCGACGTGTTCACGCGACGCGACCGCGCGCTCCTGCCGCCCATCTCGCAGATGGACGGCGTGCGCGTCATTCATGTGCCAGTCGGACCCGCCATGCAGTTGCCCAAGGAAAAGCTGTTGCCTCACATGCCGGCGTTCGCGGCGTTTCTCCTCGATTTTTGCCGCAAGGAGCGCCAATGCTACGACGTCATTCACGCGAACTTCTTCATGTCTGGACTCGCCGCCCTGGCGGTCAAGGACGCGTTGAAGGTGCCGCTCGTGATGACCTTCCACGCGCTCGGGCGCGTGCGCCGTCTGCATCAGGGCGCGAGCGACGGCTTTCCCGACGCGCGTTTCGCCATCGAGGACGAACTCGTGCGCCGCGCCGACTGCGTGGTGGCGGAGTGCCCGGCGGACCGCGACGATCTCATCGAGCACTATCGCGCCGACCCGGCCCGCATCGCGGTCATCGCCTGCGGGTTCGATCCCGGCGAGTTTTCGCCGCTCGACCCCGCCGAGGCGCGCCGGCGCCTCGGCTGGACGCCCGACGAATTCGCCGTGCTGCAGCTCGGCCGCCTCGTCGAGCGCAAGGGCATCGACAACGTCGTGCAGGGCGTGGCCGCGCTCGAAGCGCGCCATGGCGTGCGCGCACAGCTCTACGTGGTGGGCGGCGATGCGCAAACGCCCAACGAAATCGCCACGCCCGAGATCGCGCGGCTGCGCGACGTGGCGCGCCGCTGCGGCATCGAAGAGCGCGTGCGCTTCGTCGGCCGGCGCGAGCGCGCGCAACTGCGCGACTTCTATTGCGCCGCCGACGTATTCGTCACCACGCCCTGGTACGAGCCGTTCGGCATCACCCCAGTGGAAGCGATGGCCTGTGCGACGCCCGTGATCGGCGCGGAGGTGGGCGGCATCCGCCACACCGTGCGCCACGGCGAGACCGGCTGGCTCGTGCCGCCGCGCGATCCCGTGGCGCTCGCCGCGCGGCTGCGCGATATCCATGCCGATCCGGCCCAGGCGCGCGCCATGGGCGAAGCGGGCCGCGCGCGCGCCCAGGCGCATTTCACGTGGCGGCGGATCGGCCAGCAGCTCGAGGCGCTTTACGCCCGGCTGGCCGGCGCGCCCGCCGCGCAAGGCGAACACGAGCGAATGGTTGCGAACGCGCGCGCGGCGAGCCTGCGCGCGTTCGGCTGAACGCCGGCTCGAACGTCAGGAGGAGACGCCCATGCAAGCCCGCTCACGTCACCCGCTGCGGCCCGCCGTCTTTCTCGACAAGGACGGTCCGCTGCTCGAAAACGTGCCTTACAACGTCGATCCGAAACAGATGCGCTTCGCACCCGGCGCGGCCGAGGCGCTCGCCCTCTTCGGCCGCACGCGCTTGCGCCTGATCGTCGTGAGCAACCAGCGCGGGGTCGCGCTCGGGCATTTCCCGCGTGCGGCGCTGCTGCGCGTGGAAACGCATCTGCGCCGCATGTTCGCCAGCTGCGGGGCGGTGCTGGACGCCGCCTATTGGTGCCCGCACGATCCGGCGGGCAGCGTCGCGCCTTACGCGTGCCGCTGCGATTGCCACAAGCCCGAGCCCGGACTGCTGCTGCGCGCGAGCAGCGAGTACCGTATCGACCTCGAACGCAGCTGGATGATCGGCGACATTCTCGACGACGTGGAAGCGGGAAACCGCGCCGGCTGCCGCGCCATCCTCGCCGATTGCGGCAACGAGACCCAATGGCTGAGTGCGCCCGAGCGGCAGCCCTTCGCGATCGTCAAGAACCTGCACGAGGCGGCGCGGATCATCGTCGAGCGCCATGTCCGCGAAACCGGCTACGCGCGCGACCCGCAACCGGCGGCTCAGCCATGAACGGCGCCGCTTTCGCCATTGCGCCGCGCGAAGCCCACGCCCGCGCCCCGCGCGCGCGCTCCACCTGCGCGCCGTGGCACGACGAGGTCAAGCGCATTCTCGCCGTGCGGCTCGATCATCTCGGCGACGTGCTGATGACCACGCCCGCGCTGCGCGCATTGCGCGACAGCGCCGGCGCGCGGCACATCACGCTGCTTGCGTCGCCGGCGGGCGCCGCCATCGCGCGCCATCTGCCCGACGTGGACGAGGTGATCGAATACGACGCGCCGTGGACGAACGGTGAGCGCATCACGACCGGGGCCGGCGCCATCGACGACGCCCTGCTCGCGCGGCTGCGCGCGGGCCGCTTCGACGCGGCGGCCATCTTCACGGTCTACAGCCAGAATCCGCTGCCGGCCGCGACCCTGTGCTTTCTCGCCGGCATCGAGCGCCGCCTTGCGCACTGCCGCGAGAATCCCTACGCGCTGCTGACCCACTGGCTGCCCGAGCGCGAGCCGCACGCCGGCGTGCGCCACGAGGTCGAGCGCCAGCTCGCGCTGGTGCGCAGCGTGGGCGCCGAAAGCGACGACGCGCGCATGCGCGTGCGCGTGGATGCCGGCGCGCGCGCCACGCTCGCCCGCAAGCAGCGCGAGCGCGGCGTGGAACCGGCTCGGAGCTGGATCGTCGTGCATCCGGGCGCGAGCGCGGCATCGCGCCGCTATCCCGCCGCGCTGCATGCCGAGGCGATCGACTTGCTCGCGCCGTTCATTAGCGATCCTGTTTTGTTGACCGGCAGCGCGGCAGAAGCGGCACTGACGCGCGACGTCGCCAGCTTCGTGCAACCCGCGGCGCAGCTGCGGCTCGTGGACCTCGCAGGCGCGCTCACGCTCGGCGAGTTCATTGCGCTGCTCGACTCGGCGTCGCTGCTGATCGCCAACAACAGCGGGCCCGTGCATCTGGCCGCCGCGCTCGGCACGCCGGTCGTCGATCTGTACGCGCTCACGAATCCGCAGCACACACCGTGGATGACGCCTCACCGCGTGCTCTATCACGACGTGCCGTGCCGCTGGTGCTATCGCGGCGACTGCCCCGAGGGCCATCACGCGTGCCTGCGCGGCGTGCCGCCGTGCGAGGTCGCACAGGCCGCGCGCGAGCTGCTCGGGCACGCGGCCGCCGCGCCGCCTGGGCCGCCCCCACCGCTTGCACCGATCATGCCGATCACGCCGAGCTAGCCAACCCGCCGATTCCGCCAAGGGAGCCCCTCATGTACACACTGGGAATCAACGCCGTCTATCACGACAGCGCCGCCGCTCTGGTGCGCGATGGCGTCGTGATTGCCGCCGCCGAGGACGAGCGCTTCACGCACGTCAAGCATGCCAAGCGCCCGGTGCCGTTCTCGACATGGCAACTGCCGTTCGACGCCATCGACGCGTGCCTGAAAGAGGCCGGCATCCTGCTCGCCGACGTCGATCACGTGGCGTACTCGTACGACCCCGCATGCTTTCCGGACATGTCCGGAAATCGGCCCGACACCCGTCCCGACACCATCGCGCTGCCGCTCGACCCGGCGCGCGTCGGGCCGCACGCCTCGCCCTGGGACCCGCTCCTGTTCGCCTACGTGGTGAACGCCAAAGCGCAGCTGCTCGACGGCGCGCCCCATCATCTGCGCAAGCGTTTTGCCGGCGTGGACCGCGAGCACGGCCTCGCCTGGCACAATGTCGAGCACCATCTCGCCCACGAGGCCAGCGCCTTTCTCGCGTGCCCCTTCGACGACACCGCCGTGCTCACCATGGACGGCCGCGGCGAACGCGTGACCACCAGCCTCGGCGAATTCCGCAACGGCGTCTACAAGCGCCTGAGCCAGGTCGAGCTGCCGCATTCGCTCGGCTTGCTCTACGAAGCGGTCACGGGCTGGCTGGGCTTTCTGCACTCCTCGGACGAGTACAAGGTCATGGCGCTCGCCTCGTTCGGCGAGCCGCGCTATCTCGACGACTTCCGCGAAATCCTCCAGTACTGCGGCGGCGGCCGCTACACAGTGGCCGAGCCGCGCCTCGTCGAGCGCTTCGGCGCGCCGCGCGAGCGCGGCGGCCCGCTGGAGCCGCGCCATTTCGACATTGCGGCGTCGCTGCAGCGCGCGCTCGAGGAGACCGTGCTGAAGATGGCGCAATGGCTGCGCAGCGCGACCGAGCTTCCCGCGCTCTCGATGGCGGGCGGCGTGGCGCTCAATTGCGTGATGAATTCGGTGCTGCGCGATCGCGGCCCGTTCGACGATGTCTGGGTGCAGCCCGCCGCCGGCGACGCGGGCACCGCCCTCGGCGCGGCGCTATGGACCGACTACCGGCTGCGCAGCGAAGCCTCGCAGGCCGCGGGCGGCCCGCCCGCCGAACGGCGCTGGCACATGGACCATGCGTATCTGGGCCCATCGTTCGACGACCGAAGCATCGAGGACTTCCTGCGCTGGTCGAAAGCGCCCTACCGGCGCCTCGAAAACGTCGCCGAGGAAGCCGCCGAACTGCTCGCCGACGGCAAGGTGATCGGCTGGTACCAGGGCCGCTCGGAATTCGGCCCGCGCGCGCTGGGCGCGCGCTCGATTCTGGCCTCGCCGGTGGACGCCGCCATGCAGGCGAAGCTCAACGAGATCAAGGACCGCGAGGACTTCCGGCCGGTGGCGCCGGTCGTGCTCGAAGAATGCGCCGGCCAGTGGTTCGTGGGCGCGCGGCGCGCGCCGTTCATGCTGTTCATCTTCGACGTGCAGCCCGACAAGGCGTGGCGTATTCCCGCCGTGCGTCACGTGGACGGCACCGCGCGCGTGCAGACCGTGAACCGCGATCAACACGCGCTCTATTACGACCTGATCGCGGCCTTCGGCAAACGCACCGGCGTGCCGGTGCTCGTCAATACCTCGTTCAACACGCGCGGCGAGCCGATGGTGAACACCCCGCGCGATGCGCTCGAATCGTTCTGGACTTCGCCGCTCGACGCGCTCGTGATCGGGCCGTTTCTCGTGCTCAAGGACGATGGCCGCGCCGGGGCGCTTGCCGGTTCGGAAACGGCGGCGCAGGGCGATTCGCAAACGGCGGCACAAACGGCGGCACAAACGGCGGCGCAGACGGCAGGGCAAACCGACTCGCAAGCCGCGATGCATGCCGCTTCACAAACCGCTTCACAACCCGCACAACAGCCCGCGGCGCAAACCGGGGACCGGCCATGAAGCCCGACGATATCGAGTTGCGCGAATCGCGCAGCATCGGCGCGCCGGAGCCGGGGTTCGGCGGCTATCCCGGCGCGCTGCTCGCGCATATGCGCATCTCGGTGGTGGTGCCGACGTACCGCCGCCCGGAGCTGCTCGAACGGTGCCTCGGCGCGCTGTGCGCCCAGGACCTCGAGCCCGCCGACTACGAGATCATCGTCTGCGACGATGGCCCCGAAGCGGCCACGCGCGCATCGGTCGAGCGCACCGCCGCGCTCCATGCGCGGCGCGGCCTCGCGATCCGCTACGTGCCCGTGCATGAAACCCAGGGTCCGGCTGCCGCGCGCAATGCGGGATGGCGCGCGGCGCGCGCGCCCTGCCTCGCCTTCACCGACGACGACACGCTGCCCCAGCCGGGCTGGCTGCGCGCCGGTCTTGCCGCGCTAGAACATGCACCGGCGGCGGCGGGCCGCATCGTCGTGCCGCTCGGCGCCGCGCCCAGCGACTACGAGCGCGACGCGAGCGGCCTCGCGCAGGCCGAATTCGCGACCGCCAACGCATTCGTGCGGCACGAGGCGCTGGCCGCGCTCGGCGGCTTCGACGAACGCTTCACGAGCGCGTGGCGCGAAGACTCCGACCTGCACTTCGCGCTGCTGCGCGCCGGCGCGCGGATCGCGCGCGCCGAAGACGCCGTGGTCGTGCATCCCGTGCGCCCCGCGCGCTGGGGCGCGAGTCTCGCGCAACAGCGCAAGAGCCGCTTCGAGGCGCTGCTGTTCCGCAAGCACCCCGCGCTCTATCGCGAGCGCATCGGCGCGTGGCCCCCGTTGCTGTACTACGCGGTGCTGGCTTGCGTACTCGCGCTGCTGGTCTCGCTCGCAGCGGGCGCGCACCATGCCGCGCTCGCCAGCCTGGCCGCGTGGCTCGGGCTCACCGGTGCGTTTTGCGCGCGCCGCCTGCGCACGACGCGCCGCGACCCGGGACATGTGCTGGAAATGATCTGGACGTCGCTATGGATTCCTTTCCTTTCCATCTACTGGCGGCTCCACGGGGCCGTCCGCTACCGCACATGGTTTCTCTGATGGCGAACTTCATCGATACGCTGCGCCCCCGCCGCATTGTCGTCTTTCGCGCCTTGCAGCTTGGCGACATGCTCTGCTGCGTGCCCGCGCTGCGTGCCTTGCGCGCGGCCTGCCCGCATGCGCACATCGCACTGGTCGGCTTGCCCTGGGCGCAGACGTTCGTCGCGCGCTATCCGATGCTGATCGACGAGTTCATCGCCTTTCCGGGGGCGCGCGGCTTTCCCGAGCAGTCCGAAGAAGAACGCGAGCTGCCGGCGTTCTGTGATGCCATGCGGGCGCGCAATGCCGATCTGGCAATCCAGTTGCATGGCAGCGGCGGCGTGGCGAACGCGCTCGTGCGCGCCTTCGGCGCCCGCGCCATGGCCGGCTTCTGCCAACCCGGCGAAACCCCGCCGCCGGGCTGCTTTCTGCCCTGGCCGGACGTGCTGCCCGAGCCGCAGCGCTATCTCGCGCTGCTGCATGCAGCGGGCGTGAGGGGACCTGCGTTGCGCGACGACACGCTCTGGTTCCCCCTCCGCAGCGAAGACCACGACGCCTGTGCCGCCATCATGAGCCGCTACCGGCTCGATCCCGCGCGCCTCGTGCTCGTTCATCCCGGTGCGCAGCTGCCTTCGCGGCGCTGGCCCGCCGAACGCTTCGCCGAGGTAGCCGATGCACTCGCGCTCGAAGGCTGGCAGATCGCCGTGACCGGCACCCAGCGCGAGCGCCCGCTCACCGCGAGCGTGCTGGGCGCGATGACGCAAACCGCGCGGCATCTCGCCGGCGATACCACGCTCGGCGCGCTCGCCGCGCTCGTGGGGCTCGCGCGGCTGGTGGTATGCAACGACACCGGCATCTCGCACGTGGCAGCGGCCATGCGCACGCCCAGCGTGGTGATCGCGTCGGGCAGCGACACGCGGCGCTGGGCGCCGCTCGACCACGCGCTCCACCGCGTGATCGCCGACTGGCCCGCCTGCCGGCCCTGCATGTTCCATAGCTGCCCCTACGGCCACCCCTGCGCGCTCAATGTCGCGAGCAGCGAGGTCGCGGCCATCGCATTCGGGCAACTGAGCATGCCGGCGCGCGATCCCGTGGACGCTGCTGCGCAACGCGCGGGCGAATGCGGCAGCCCGCGCAGTGCGAACGCCCGCGCGAACGCGAATGCGAGCGAGAGCGCGAGCTCAGCCGGCGGCGCGAACGCGCCCCTGCGCCAGGCTGCAAGGCCGCTGCGCGAGAGGAGCGCCCCGTCATGCTGATGCATCGAACGAAACCGCTGCGCGTGCTCACGTGGCACGTGCATGGCAATTACCTCTACTACCTCACGCAGGCGCCCCACGAATTCCACGTGGTCACGAAGCCAGGCCGGCCGCCGGGCTACGCAGGCCGCTCGGGCGTGCTGCCGTGGGGCAACAATGTCCACGAAGTGAGCGCCGAAGACCTGGCCTCGCGCGAATTCGACGTGATCGTCTACCAGCAGCGCAGCCACTGGGAGACGGATCGCCTGAACCTGCTCAGCGAGGCGCAGCGGCGCTTGCCGCAGGTCTATATCGAGCACGATCCGCCGCAGGAAGCGCCGTTCGCGCAACGCCACTGGGTGGACGATCCCAACGCGCTGCTCGTGCACGTGACCGCGTTCAACCAGCTGATGTGGGACAGCGGCGCGACACCCGCGCGCGTGATCGAGCACGGCGTGCTCGTGCCGGAGCACGCGCGCTATACGGGCGGGACGCCGCGCGGCATCGTGGTCGTCAACCATCTGCGCGAGCGCGGCCGGCGCCTCGGCGCGGACATCTTCGACACGGTGCGCCGCGAAGTTCCGCTCGACCTGGCCGGCATGGATGCGCGCAGCCTCGGCGGCCTCGGCGAAATCGCCAATCCGGAGTTGCCCGGCTTCATGGCGCGCTACCGCTTCTTTTTCAACCCGATCCGCTGGACCAGTCTCGGGCTCGCAATCGTCGAGGCCATGACGGTGGGACTGCCCATCGTCGGACTCGCCACCACGGAGCTGGCAAGCGTGATCCGCGACGGCGAGAACGGCTTCGTCGACACCCGCACGGCGCGCCTCGTCCAGTGCATGCGGACCCTCATCGACGACCCCGCGCTGGCCCGCCAACTTGGCGACGCCGCGCGCCGCACCGCGCGCGAGCGCTTTGGCATCGCGCGCTTCGCCCGCGACTGGGATCTGGCGCTGCGCGAAGTCGCGGCATGAAGCACGCGCGCCGGCAAACCGGCAAACCGTCAAAGGAGCCGACATGGCAAAGGAACTGAGCAGCAAACGCATTCTGGTGACCGGCGGCGCGGGCTTTCTGGGCTCGCATCTGTGCGAGCGTCTGGTTTCCCAGGGGCACGACGTGCTGTGCGTCGACAACTTCTACACCGGTTCGAAGCGCAACGTCGCCCATCTGCTCGACAACGCGAACTTCGAAGTCATGCGCCACGACGTGACGTTTCCGCTCTACGTGGAAGTGGATGAAATCTACAACCTCGCTTGCCCGGCCTCGCCGATCCACTACCAGCACGACCCGGTGCAGACCACCAAGACCAGCGTGCATGGCGCGATCAACATGCTGGGACTCGCCAGGCGCCTGCACGCGAAGCTCCTGCAGGCTTCCACGAGCGAAGTCTATGGCGACGCGCGCCGGCATCCGCAGACCGAGGACTACTGGGGGCACGTGAATCCGGTTGGACCGCGCGCGTGCTACGACGAAGGCAAGCGTTGCGCCGAAACGCTGTGCATGGATTACCGCCGCCAGCACGGGCTCGACGTGCGCATCGCGAGAATCTTCAATACGTATGGGCCGCGAATGCATCCGCGCGATGGCCGCGTGATCTCGAACTTCGTGATGCAGGCGCTCGCGGGCGAGGCGCTGAGCGTCTACGGAACCGGATTGCAGACGCGCTGCTTCTGCTACGTGGAGGATCTCCTCGACGGGCTGATGCGATTGATGGAGCTCGAAACGGCGCCCGACGGCCCCGTCAACCTTGGCAATCCTGACGAAATTTCGATGATCGATACGGCGCGCCGCATCATCGCGCTCGCGCACTCGGACTCGAGCATCGCGTTCAAGCCCTTGCCGCTCGACGACCCTTGCCATCGCCGCCCGTCGATCGACAAGGCGCGTGCAGTGCTCGGCTGGCAGCCGCACACGCCGCTCGATGCGGGCCTGAACGCGACCATCGCGTATTTCCGCCGCTTCGCCGATAGCGCGGCCCCGCCCTGCGAGCGCGGGACAGCCGCTTCCGTTCCGGCTTCCGTTCCCGTTTCAGCACCAGTTTCAGCTGCCGTTTCAACGCCTGTTTCGCTCCGATGAACACGGCAAGCGATGCGACATCCACTGCCGCCCTGAATCGATACGGAGTCCCCATCGATGACGAGAACCACGCCGCCGTCACGCACGCAACGCGCCGATGAGGTCGATCCGCACCAGCAGCCGGCCTCGCTCGACGAGTGCCGGCGCTGCGGGCTCTGGCGCGACGCAACCCAGCCCGTGCCCGGCGCGGGCGGCAGTCCGGCCACCCTGATGCTCGTGGGCGAGCAGCCCGGCGACAAGGAAGACCAGGCCGGCCTGCCCTTCGTCGGTCCGGCGGGGCAATTGCTCGATGCCGTGCTGGAAGCGGCGAACATCGGCCGCGAGACGGTGTACGTGACCAATGCGGTCAAGCATTTCAAGTGGGAGCTGCGCGGCAAGCGCCGCTTGCACAAGACGCCCGCGCAGCGCGAAGTCGAGGCCTGCGCATACTGGCTCGAGCGCGAACTCGCGCGCGTCAGGCCAAAAGTGGTCGTCGCGCTCGGCGCCACCGCGTTGCGCGCGATTCTCCACGATCCGCACGCGCGCCTGAACACGCATATGGAGCACACGGCGCACGTCGGCGAGCTTGTCGTGCTGGCCACGTGGCACCCGTCGTACGTCCTGCGCGCGCCGACTCCCGACGCGAGGGAGCGCGCGCGCGAACAAATGGTGCAAGCGCTGCGCCGGGCCCGCGCGCTCCTCGGCCGCGGCTAGCGCAGCAGCGCCTTCGACGCGGGCAGCCGATGTACGCAGCAGGCGCGCCGCTTGCGAATCGTCGAAAGGAGGACTTATGCATCGACGAGACATCGTAGTCGTTGGCGGCTCCCGAGGCGCGTTCAGCGTGCTGAAGCAGCTCGCTGCAACCTTGCCCGCGGATCTGCCGGCCACCTTGTGCATCGTGCTGCATGTCGGCCGGCACGATAGCATCCTGCCCAATCTGATGTCGCGCTGGGGGCCGCTGCCTGCGAGCCACCCCGCGAGCGGCGAGAACCTCGCGAGCGGCAGGATCTACGTCGCGCCGCCGGACCGCCACCTGCTGCTCTCGTCACAAGGCCGGCTGCAGCTGGACGACGGCGCTGCCGAAAACTTCTCACGCCCCGCCGCCGACCCGCTGTTCCGCTCAGCAGCGGTCAACTTCGGCGCGCGCGTGGTGGGCGTCGTTCTCAGCGGCGATCTCGACGATGGCGCAGCCGGGCTCGCGACCATTCGCGCTCACGGCGGCTACGGCATCGTGCAGGAACCGGACGACTGCGAAGCGGCTTCAATGCCGCGCGCGGCCCTCGCGGCAGCAGGCGCCGACGCCGTCGTCAGCGCTGCACAGATCGCACGGCAGATCGTCGCCGCGATCGGCGGCGCCCCTCGCACGGAGCCATTTCCCATGGCCACACAAACGCTCGACCTCGAGGCACGCCTCACTCAGCGTACCCTCGTGATGCCCGAAGACCTCGACCAGATTGGCGAGCGCAGTCCGCTCACGTGCCCGGACTGCGGCGGCGTGCTATGGCGCATTCGCGATGACCACCCCTTACGCTACCGCTGCCATACCGGGCACGCATTCAGTGCGCTATCGCTCGCCGAAGGCCGCGAAAAAGCCCAGGAAAATGCTGTCTGGGCCGCCATCCGGTCGATCAACGAACGCATCGTCTTTGCGCGTGAACGGCAACTGTGGGCGCAGCGTGTCGGCGACCGGAAGCAAATGGACATCGAGCAGGCGCGCATTGAAGAAGACACCAAGCTGGCGCAAACGCTGGGCGACATATTGAAAAACGCCGCCCATTGACCAAAGAGTTCCCGCGAACTGGCCACCGCCGTTCGGCACGCGTCCCGCAAAAAACGCGGAACGCGCGATGCGGCATTTGGGTACCCCGCATTCATAACCAGGAGGCCCGCATGCCACGCACCATACAACTTCCGAAGCAAGACATGGCAGAGCGCATTCCTGCGCAGACGCCCGAGGAACGCGCGTCCGACCCCGTGGCCGACGCCAGCCGCAGAATCCGCAGCGTGGAGGTGGCCGGCACCGCCGCGAGCGGCACGACCGTCGATGCCGATGGCAAGACGCTCGAAGCACGACGCAACGTACAGGGTCGCAGGGACAACATCATTACCTCCAACGCGACACTGGAAAATCACGTGGCAGTTCAGGCAGACGGGCTAGGTGGTTTCGATAGCCGCACCGTGGGCCCCGTGCCGCGTATCGGCACCTTGCCTGGCTATCGCGTCGAGATACGCGGCCATGTGCATGTTCCCGACCCCAACGGCGGGCATACCGATGTCATCGTGAGCCTGGAGCCGCAAAGCCCGCAAAACCCGCAAAGCGCGATTCACGCGCGCAAAAACCATGGAGGATCGCAATGAAGATCGAATTCACGAATCGCCGTCATGCCGTATCGGCTTCGCGGGTTGCATTCGAGGCGGTAGTGGACGGCCGCGCCGTATGGTGCAGCGTGTCGCTCGATGCGCTCAACGACCGCTTCGGCAACTCGGACGTTTCGGCGCATGCGCTGGTGAGCGCCTTCGACGCCAATCGTCCGAGGATCGAGCGAGCGACACGTGAGGTGCTCGAGAAAAACCACGCTCAGTCGGTGGAGCTGGAGACGCGCGATTTCAAGTAGCCGCGAAGCGAACGCTTTCGTCATACCAGGGCAGAGCCAAACTGCTTTTTCACCCTGGCCATGTCCGGCAAACGATGTTCGAAATCTGATCGTTACGGACAACGCCTGTCGTGATGCCGGCTTCTATACTGCACTCGTCTTGCTGCACTCTTCTTGCTGCAATCGTCTGCTGTTGCAGAGGTCTATCGTCGGAGCGTTCCCATGTTCAATGCAATGCGCCGGGGTAACCTCGGGCCGCTGCCATGTCCCTCGTGTGGGACCCCTTTCGATGAGTCCACGGATTGCTGCCCCGTGTGTGGCGCGGGCCCGCTCGGCGCGAGCTTGCGCGAAGCCGCCGCGTATCGTTCGGCAACGCCCTATTATGCGTTTACATGTGCGTTGGCGTTTGCGCTGCTGTTCACCGCCTTGGGGCTTTCGCTTCGCCATCGACACGAACGGGCTCAGGAAATTGCGGCAGCACCGCTAGCCACGGAGCCGCGCGTGTTTACCGTTGCGGCGCCCGGCACATCGAACGGCACGGAATACGCCATGCCCGCTTCGGTACTGCACGACCGTCCCGTAACAGAATCATTCGATGCCGCCCATGCGGGCGGCATCGAGCATTCCGCCGGCTCGCGAGCAGAGCTCACCGTGACGCGCAAAGCTCAAACAGGCTCGCACCTGCGCCTCGTCGACAGTCTTCGCCACGGGCATCTCAATCTCGCGAGGAACAACCTTTGGGCGGCGCGCAAGAACATCGCTGCAGCGCTTGCCGTGCAGCCCGGCAATCCTGAAGCGCAGCAGATGCGGGCAGATCTCGTTTCGCGGGAACACGAGCGCGCCTATCTGCTCGCCTATGCCCGGCTATGCGCACGCGATGGACAGTGGGCTTGCGCGAGGGATAACGCGGCCTACGCGCTGGGCGTCGATGCATCGAGCCGTGCCGCACGTCGACTACTCTCGCGCGCGAACGCCGCGCAGCAGGCGGGTTTCATCAACACTGACGAGTCCGACGCAAGGGGCATCGTTCGATGAGCGGCCCGCCGCGCGAGCGTAAACGGTGGGGTGTCCGTAAAGATCGCTATACGGGCGTTTTGCAGCAGCGAATGCCAATGCATAATGCTCCTCCCTGATCACGATTCCTCGACGCCCGTATTGAATTCACGAACCCGGATTCCGCTACCGATCGTTCGTGATGTTTTTGCAGTGAGCTATTACCAGGATTGAAAAAAAACCAGTCCGAATATTGGAGACAGACATGCTCAGCCCCCACGAATTCGCTACCCTCATGCTAGTCAAGGATTCACCGGACCAGATCGATCTCGGCCGTGAGGATCTGAACGCCTTGCTCGAACGCCAACTCGTCGCAATGGAGCAACTGGCCTCGGGCATCCATCGGCTTTGGCTGACCAACGACGGAGACTCGCTGCTTCAGTCCATGCGACCAGAACACTGAGCGCTCTCCCGCACACGTTTTCACGTTCCTGCCCCCCGCATGCCTTCCCCGAAAGGAGTCTCATCATGCAAGTCCAGGAGTTGGTTTCCAACATGCAGCAATCCCGCGTCGCAATGTTCATCGAACTCGGCAACGCGTTCGCCGACGGCATCGACAAGCTAGTACACCTGAACATGCAGACGACCCGCTCGCTGCTCTGCGCCACGCACGACTTCTCTCAGCAGGCGATGTCCACCAAGGAGCCGTCCGAATGGATGACGCTGCAGGACACTTTCGCCGCCCCTGCTGCGCGGCAGGTGCAGGACTATAACCGCCAGTGGCTCGATATTGCGGCCGCAACGCAAGGCATCTATGCGCGCTGCGCGCAGGCACAACTGGAGGAATACGGCGAGCGGACGCGAACATGGCTGCAATACTTCGCGCAAAGCGCTCCGCAGGGCTCAGGGCCCATCGTGGCAGCGCTCGATTCGGCCATCACCGCCGTCAACGGGCTCTACGGGTCGCTGCAGCAAACCGGACAGCAGGCGCTCGAGGCCGCACGCACTAACGTCGACATGGCCACAACCGCAGCGGCGAAGTCGGCCAGGCGCACAGCAGAGCTGACGGACCAGGCAACGAAGCGTTGACAACCTGCCGGCGGCCTTGATCCGGTTCTAGCCGCTTGTCCGCCGGCGATTTCCATCCTGTTGCCACGGCGTGGTCCAGAAGGCAGTCAGCCCGCCGGACACGCATGCCATGAAATGCGGTTCCGGTGAGGCTAGATCGTTCCCGTCAGCACTAGCACCAGCACAACGACGAGTACGATTCCCAACGTGCCGGATGGCGCATAGCCCCACGAGCGGCTGTAAGGCCATGCAGGAAACGCGCCGACCAGCAACAGAATGACGAGTACCAGAAGCAAGGTGCTGAGCATAATGCCTCCGCGATCTATCGAATGATGACACCCCAATGCAAGCAACTCGGGTGCCCAATAATCGGGGACGCGTCGCACGCCTTGCTGCATGGCACCGCTTCGTTCTCGCGGATCGTCATCCTTACCGCATAGCGCCGCATTATCGGGAACGGCGCTGACGCGCACCAACGGCAAGCGCAGCCAAAGCAAGCACGGCGGCGAAGGCCGCGAACGCCACATTGGCCCACAGGGGCCCGATGCGGCGGGCGAACAACGAAATGCAGACGACCGGCAACGCGTTGCCGCTGTAGCAGCACAACAACCATGCGGCCAGCAGCCCCGCGCGCTGGCTCGCGGGCGCGATCAGATTGGCTTGCTGCAGGCTGCCGCGAAAGCCAAGCGCCGTGGCTACGCCACACAGCACGGTCGCGGCGACCAGCAGCGCGAGCGATGCGGCCGCCTGCGCCCACAGCAGCATGGCGAGGCTCGGCAGCAGCAGCCACAAACCGGCGGACATGGCGACATGCGCGGCGAATCGCGGCGCCAGCACGACGGTCAGCGCACCTGCGGCGAAGAGCTCGGCGACCACCAGCCCGCTCCACGCCGGGCTGCCCAGATGCAGGTCGCGCGCGAGCAGATTGGGCAGCAGCGCGGCGTAGAAGCCGAGCAGCGCGAAGGTGGCGAACGCGGTCACGGCCGGCGCGACGAACGCCCCCCACAATGCTCGCGGCACGGCGATCCGTGGCTTGAGCGCAGCCGGCGAAGCCCCTTGCAACGCGCACTCATGCTTGCGCTGCACGGTTTCGCACGCGTGCGCCACCCAGACCCCCATGCCGGCGAGCGCGAGCAGGTAGACCACGAACACCGTGTGAAGCGGCCAGGGAGCAAAGCGCGCGAGCAATCCCGATATCAGCACGCCTGCCGCAAGGCCCGCCAGATTGACCGCTGCGGCAAGCCGGCTCGCGCCGGCCTTGTCGGCGGAAGGATGCAGCTCGGCGATCCATGCCGTCGCGGTGGCCGCGCCCACGCCAATGCCGAGACCGCTTGCTGCGCGCGCAACGAACAGCAGCACCGGATCCACGGCGCACAGGAACAGCACCGTGCTGAGCCCCGCCATCGCAAGCACGGCCAGGCTCACGCGACGGCGCCCGACCTGGTCGGACACGCCGCCGAAGAACAGCAACGCGCCCAGGTTGCCGATCACGTAGGTCGCGTAGATGAGCGTGGCGGTCAGGTCGGCGAGACCGAACGCGCGCTGATAAAGCGGATAGAGCGGCGTGACGAGCGTGCTCCCCGCGTAGAGCACGCCCAGCAGCGCGGCCGCCACAACAAGCGAGGCGCGACGCTCCAGCGTCGCCCGATAGTGCAGGCGCATCAGCATCGGCCTCTCCCAGAATGCCCCGCCGTGCTGTCGCGCAAGGACTGTTCCGCTGCAACGCTCCGGTCGTACCGTTCATGCACGGGCTTCATCAGGTATGCCAGGAAAAACAGGCGTCGCGACGCAGTTCGTCGAGCCTTCCGCGAGCCGCTTCAAGCATTACGCGTAATCGCTACAAACCGCGCCCGATGCGAAATGCGGGTCCCGTTCGTTCAGGGGACCCGACCGGGAGCCCTTGCGAGGGCCGCGCGCACGTCACGACCGCAGCCTTCCATTGCGCCGCGCACCCCACAGAGCCATGCCGAAAAGACCGAGCAGGCCGAGCGCCACGCCGCCCTTGAAAGCCTGCGCGTGCCGCTCGGTAAAAAGCGGCGCGCCCGCGCTGCGCGCTTCGTCGTCGAAGCGGCCGTGCGCGCTGAAGTCGCCCGGCACCGGCGCGTATAGATTATCGGGCGCATCGCTCGCGCGCGGCTCGTCGGTCAGTTGCCCGCGATAGCCTGCGCTCGCCAGATAGCGGTCGACCAGGCCGGGCGCCAGCAGATCCGCCGCAATCGCGCGCGCCGTGGACCAGCCGAGCCACAGCGTGCGCCGCCGGTGCTCGGCCGCAAAGCGGATCGCGCGCGCCGCGATTTCGGGCTGATAGACCGGCGCAACAGGCCGCGCGCGCTTGCCCGTGCGATTGGCCGCCCAGTCGAATTGCGGCGTGTTGATGGCGGGCAGATCGACGAGCGAGAGATGCACATCGAGGCCGTCGTGCAGGATTTCGGAGCGCAGGGAGTCGGTGAAGCCGCGCACCGCGAACTTCGCGCCGCAGTAGGGGGCCTGCAGCGGCACCGAGCGCGACGCGAGCGCGGACCCCACGTTGACGATCGCGCCGCCACGGTGCCTGCGCATGCGCGAGAGCGCCGCCATGGTCCCGTAGACCTGGCCGAGATACGTGACCTGGGTGGCCCGCTCCACGTCGCGCGCGCTCAGCGCCGAGACCGGCGCAAATACCGTTGCCATCGCAACATTCACCCAGACGCCGATCGCGCCAAGCTCGTTTTCCACGCGCGACGCCGCGGCCTCGACCGCCTGTGCATCGGCCACATCGGTCGGGATTGCGAGCACTCGCACACCGTAGCCGCGCAATTGCGCGGCGGCGCGCGCGAGGCGGTCGGGTTCACGCGAGAGCATCGCCACGTCGTAGCCCGCACGCGCGAATTCGTCGGCGACGGCGCGGCCCACGCCGGCGCCGGCTCCCGTGACCACAACAATCCTGTTTTGCGTTCGCGTCGTCATGACATGGCACTCCTGCAGTGGGATGCAGGGTTTTCGCAATGCTCATGCCATGTCCGATCCGCCGCGCGCTTCCCGCGGCATCCCGTGCAAAACGGCTTGCAGCAAAGGCCATTCCCCGGCGACCGGGGGGACGCCATCACGCCGTCATGCGGCCTGCGATTCGACGCAGGCCGCAAGACGATTCAGCGCCGGAGTCAGCCGCGGAGTCAGCCCCGCCGCAAGCGGGCCACGACCGCCAGCAGATCGTCGAGCAGCACGGGCTTTTTCAGGTGGGCGTTGAAGCCGGCATGCTCGGCCTGGCGGATTTCCTCCTCGTGGCCATAGCCGCTCAGCGCAATGCAGATCACCGATTTCATTGCCGGCTCCCGGCGCAGCTTTTCGATGAACTCGACGCCATCCATGCCCGGCATGCCGAGGTCGGACAGCACGACATCGGGCGCGCGCCCATCGAGCATCTCCAGCGCCTGCGCGCCGCTGGTGGCCGTTTGCACCGTCGCGCCCTCGCCTTCGAGCAGAAGCCTGAACGTTTCGACGGTGGTCGGATCGTCGTCCACCATCAGGATGCGCAGCCCGTGCAGCGATTCGGCGGCCACGTCGCTGTCGGCCTGCGCCTGCTCCATGCCCCGATGCGTGGGCAGCGTCACCGTAAAGGTCGTGCCGCGTCCGACGCCTTCCGACTCCGCACGCACCGCGCCGCCGTGCAGCGTCACGAGATCCCTCACCAGCGCGAGCCCAATGCCGAGGCCCGCGCGGCGCATGGTCGACTCGCGGCTTTGCTGATACATCTCGAAGATGTGCGGCAACAGCGCGGGCTCGATCCCGCTGCCCGTATCGGCTACCTTCAACACGGCTTCCGCATGCTCGTTGACCTGCAGCGAAACGTTCACGGCGCCGCGCTTCGTAAACTTCAGCGCGTTGCTGATCAGGTTCCAGACGATCTGCTCCACGCGCGTGAGGTCGGCGTGAACGATCACGGGCGCCTCGCTCATCGTGACGTTGAGCGCAATGCTGCGCTCCTGCGCTTCCTCGCGCACGGCGTTGCACACACGCTGCACGATCTCGCGCATGTCCACGGCCGTGCGCACCACCGAGAGCTTGCCGGTGCGCACGCGCGAGATGTCGAGCAAGTCGTCGATGATCTGCGCCTGGCCGATCACGGTGCGCCGGATCGTATCGGTGGCGCGCGAGAGATTGAGGTTGCGCCGCGTCTCGGGCGCGCGCGCGATCAGTTCCGCGCTGGCCGAAATCAGATTGAGCGGATGCTTGAGCTCGTGCGACACCACGGCGAGAAACTCGTCGCGGCGGCGCTGGGCATCGCGCTCGCCCGCCTCGCGCGCCGCTTCGATGCGTGCGCCGTGGGCCTTCGAGGTGGTCGAGCTGAATTCGCTCAGGTCGCGCGCGATCTTCGCGAAACCGCTGACGCCGGGCGCGTCCAGACGCGAAAGCACGCCGCTCGCAAAGAAGCGGCTGCCGTCCTTGCGCACGTGCCAGCGCTCCTCCTCGGTGCGGCCATTCAGGCGCGCCTCGGCGAATTCGCGCTGCGCGACGTTATTGGTGCGGTCCTCCTCGGTCGAGAGCAGATCGGCGGAGTGGCCGATCATCTCCGCCTCGGTGTAGCCGAAAATGCGCTCCGCGCCCGCGTTCCAGCTCGTGACGAGGCCATCGTCGTCGAACGTGATAATCGCGTAATCGCGCGTTCCCTCGGCCACGATGCGCATGCGCCGCTCGCCTTCGCGCAGCCGGTCCTCGGCCTGGCGGCGGTCCGTGATGTCGATGAACGAAAGCACCGCGCCGTCGATGCGGTCCTCGGTCGTGCGGTACGGCACGAAGCGCGCGAGATACCAGCGGCCGTCGTTGCTTTTCAGCTCCCGCTCGATGAGGCGCAGCGAGTCGAACGCCTCGGCTGCGTCGTCGGCGAGCTTGTCGTATTCGAGCCGATGCGTGATGTCGAGCAGCGAGCGTCCGATATCGGACGGAATGATGCTGAAAACATCGGTGGCGCGCGGCGTATAGCGCTTGATGCAGATATTGCGGTCTACGAAGATCGTGCCGATATCGTTGGCAGCGATCAGGTTCTGCAAGTCGTCGTTGATCTTGCCGGTTTCCTCGACCTTCGACTTGAGCTCCGCGTTAACGGTGGTCAGCTCCTCGTTGATCGATTGCAGCTCTTCCTTGCTGGTTTCGAGCTCCTCGGTGGCCGAGCGCAGTTCCTCGTTGATCGCCTGAAGCTCCTCGTTCGACGCCTTCAATTCCTCGGTCGAGGTTTCCGACTGCTCGATGGTCGATTGCAACTGCTCCTTGGTGCGCTGCAGCTCGCGCTCGAGCTGGCTGATGATCGGGTCCTTCTGGGAGTCGCCCGGCGCGGATTCCGCCCCGCTCATGCTGTCTTCCACTTCGTCGAACAGCACGAGCACGAAGTCGGCGTTGGCTTCGGGATCGTGCACGGGACGCGTCGTCATGTTGACGATATACGAACGGCCGTCGCGCTCGATGCGCACGCGCCGCGCCTCCACGCTGCGGTTCGTGTGCAAGGCCTGGTAGATTGCCGTGCGCAGTTCCACGCGCAGCTCGGGACGCACCGCGGCGATGAGGTTGTGCGAGGGCTCGCCGCCGGAATACTGCAGGAAGCGCCCGGCGCGATCGGACAGATGCACGATTTCCGACTCGCGGCTCACCAGCACGCTGGGAGGCGCGTGCTGTTCGACGAGGCGCTGATGCAGATCGCCGAACGAGAAGCGCCGGCGGCCGGGCGGCTGCACCGTCATCACGACGGGCCGCGCATTGAGCGGCCCGGAAAGCGAGACCGGAACCGGCGTGTCGCCGCGCACCGCCATGTTCGCGCGGTAGATGCGGTTGCGCTTGTCCACGACGCTGAACATCGAGCTGACGCTATCTGCGGACTCGGAGCTGCCGAGAAAAAGAATGCCGCCCGGACGCAGAGCGAAATGAAACATCTTGAGAACCTCGACCTGCGCTTCGCGGTCGAGATAGATCAACAGGTTGCGGCAGCAGATCAGGTCGAGGCGCGAGAACGGCGGGTCGCTCAGCACGTTGTGATGCGCGAACAGCATGTGCTCGCGCAATTCCTTCTTGATGCGATAGTGCGTGCCGTCTTTCGAAAAGAACTGGCGCAACCGGCCAGGCGTGAGATCGTTCACGACGGCATCGGAATAGAGGCCGGTGCGCGCAAGGGTGATCGCCCGCTCGTCGATGTCGGTGGCGAAAATCTGGAACGAGGCGCCCTCGGGCACCTTGGCCGCGCGCTCCTGCAGCAGCATCGCCAGCGAATAGGCCTCTTCGCCGGTCGCGCAGCCGACCGACCACACCCGAATGCGGTCCTCCTCGCTGCGCCCTTCGAAGATCGACGGCAACACCTCGCGCTCGAGCACTTCGAACGCTTCCTTGTCGCGGAAGAAGTTCGTCACGCTGATCAGCATGTCCTGCAACAGCGCCTGGGTTTCTTCCGGATGCAGGTGGAGGAAGTCGCGGTACGACTGAAGGTCGGTGATGCCGTTCACCTGCATGCGGCGCTCGATCCGGCGCATGATGGTCGCGCGCTTGTAGTGCCGGAAATCGTGCGCCGTGCGCGTGCGCAGGATCACCATGATCTCGCGCAGCGCACGCTCGGCGGTTTCGTTGGGGAGATCCTCGCCGCGCTCGTCGGGTTCGAGATTCGGCAGTTGAATCTCTTTCGCGGTCAGCCACAGGTCCATCAGCCGTTGCGGCATCTCCGCCGCGGTGAGCACGAAATCCACCATGCCGGTGGCAATCGCGCTGCGCGGCATGCTGTCGTATTCCGCTTCGGCGGGGTCCTGCGCGAGCGTGATGCCGCCCATCTCCTTGATTCGCGCAAGGCCCGCCGCCCCGTCGGAGCCCGCGCCGGACAGCACGATGCCGATCGCGCGCTCGCGGTGCGCCTCCGCCAGCGTGCGGAAGAACACGTCGATGGCGGCCCTGCGCCCCTGGTCCGGCCTGGTCGGCTCGACCCGCAAATAATCGTCGACCATCGTGAGCTCGAACGACGGCGCAATCACGTAGACATGATCGGGCTCGATGGACGTGGGCTGGGTCACCGCCAGCACGGGCATGGCGGTCGCCCTCTGCAACAGCTCCGGCAGATCGCTGACATGGTCGCGCGCCAGGTGGACCACGACCACGAACACCATCGAGGAATGGGCAGGCAAGGCTTCGAAAAACTCCAGAAGCGCATTCAACCCGCCAGCCGATGCACCGATACCGACGACCGGATGCCTCGCCTGCCCAGGTAGATTGGGCCCGCGCTTTTTCGCCATAGCTGGCTCGTCCTTTGAAAGATAACGTGCCTGCCGCTGCACGGGCGCAGGCACCATAGCCCGCAATTATCCCCCAGCCATGGCCGATGAGAAAGCGAAAGTACTTCCGGTTGATTGCGGGTTGCGGGTTGCGGGTTGCGGGTTGCGGGTTGCGGGTTGATTGCGCCCGCGCGGCGCGCCCTGGGCGAGCCGCGGGCCCGCGGGCACATCACACCATGCGCGTCCCGCGCGTGAGCGCCACGAGCCGGTCCGCCAGCTGCGCGACCGGCAGGACGTAGTCCGCATAAGGCACCGCGCGCATGGGCATTTCGCAGGCGAACGCCTCGGCCGGGTCCTGAACGATCGTGACCCCGCCACAAGCATGGACGGCGGCCAGACCGGCCACGCCGTCCCTCAGCAAACCCGTCAGGATCACGCCGACCACCCGCCCGCCCATCTCCGCAGCCGCGCTCTCGAAAAGCGGGTCGATGGCGGGACGCGCGAAGTTGCGCTTGGGGCCTGCGTCGAGCCGCACATGCCCGTCTTTTACCAGCATGTGCCGGTCGGGCGGCGCCACATAGATTTTGCCGTGCACGAAGGTTTCGCCGTCGCTTGCATGCACGGCGCGCAACGGGCCGGCACCTTCGAGCAGCGAGGGCAAGATGCTTCCGTGCGCGCCCACGTGCTGCACGATCGCGATGGCGGCGCACAGGTCGGCTGGAAGCTGCGATACCAGAATGCGCAGAACGTCGACGCCGCCCGTCGACGCACCAATCGCTATGAAGTCACGGCAAGTCAAGTTCGCTCCATGAGGGCAAGCGTATTAGTGCGCATTTGCCGTGCCCGATGGAGATTTTTCTTCGTCTTTGCCTCGTGACGCTTTGCCCCTTCTTCTCCCTTCTTTGCGCCCCCTTTGCGCAGATCAGAAGTGCGCCAGCGCCGTATAGATCGCCACGAGACCAGCAAACATCACGACGGACGGCATCAGCCCGGAAATCATGCTCTGCCGCGTGCGGCAGACCGCATCCCACAGGCTCAAGGCACCGCCGCCAAGCCCGAGCACGCCCACGAGAAGACCGCCGAAGCGATACTGCGCCCACGCGCCCGGGGCCACGCAGAAGTACCAGGCCAGCGCGCCGAAGGCCGCCGCCAGCAGCACGATCGAGCCTGTCAACAATCGCAGATCGCTGTCCGGAAGGTTCATCGTCGTTCCCCAGCTTCCCGGCGGGCCCGGTCCGCGCGCCGCTCAATGGCGTATGCCGCCACGCGCGCAGCGCCTAATGGCCAGCAAACAGCGAATCCTCTGCATTGATCGGCCCGCGCTCCACGGCCTGCAAACGCCAGCAGCCCAGCATCTTCGTCTGCGCCGGGTCGGATGGCCACGTTGCCCGCCCCTGCGCGGCGCTGATCTCCTGCCTGCGCGTCACGTTGAGCCCCCGAATCTCGCACAGGGGCCGTTCACCCTCGGGAGCGCAGAGCGCCAGCTCGCCATCGATTTCCCGAATCTCGCCCCACGCCGGCAGCTTCACGCCTTCGTGCGATTCACGCGACCAGCGCTTTTGCTCCATGTCGAGCCATAGCACGGCAAAGTCGTGATTGATGGTCGGGTCCGAACCGTTGATCAGAATAGTCAGCCGCATGAACGACTCCTGCGAACGTATTGGGAAAGGAACGGAGAAAAGCCGGAAAAGTATGCAAAAAAAGCGCTCAAAAGGCGGATTGCCGCAAGCCCCTCGGGGCGATGCTGAGCCTGCAAAATGGTTCTTCGCGCCGCCCGCGGCAAAGCAATTCAGTATATGAGGACGCTTCGATCCACAGCATGTCCGTAACGGATGCATACCGGACGCCCTTCGGCGCCGGTTTCATCCGTTACTGCCCCGTCTGCTGGCGCTGGTATTCCGCCTGTTTCATCTGCATATACTGCGATCGATCGATTTCGTGAAGCTGCCGCGGATATTGCTCGCTGGCGCTGAACCAGCGGCTCAGGCGTTGCATCAGCCGCGCGCCGGATGCACCTGGCGGCTCGCCGAGCCAGGCGTCGATGGCCAGGTAGTAACGCATCGTGTTGCGCTCCACGAGCCCGCGCACTCCGTCGACGTACTCGGGTTGTGCCGCGGAGGGCGCCGCGAGGTTGGTGAAACCGACCTTGCCGCTGCCGAAAGTCGCCAGATAGCCTTTCATGGCAAGGCGCCCGAGTGTGCCGTAGCTGTATGCGTAGGTCAGGTGGAGGAAGGTGCGATCGCTGCCGAGCGAGACCGCTTCCAGGACGATCTGATAATCCCGGGTGTTCAAGGGTCCGCTGTCGGCGTGGAGTCCTACGCGGAAGTACCCCGGGCCCATGACGGCCGCGTCGTAGCCGAATTGCAGACGATAAGTGGAGGCCAGCTCTTCGGCGGCTTCCTTCTGGCTGACGTTGACGGTCAGCATGTTGCCGCTGCCATCGGCGCGGACGCGGCAGTATTTGATATTGGGATGCAGGATCAACACGTCGCACCAGTTCGCCGGGCTTTTCGCCGGATCGTTCAGGGCCTCGTCGACGGTCGCGAACGGGTAGTCCATTACGGCGTAGATTTCTCCGGTGACCGTGGAGGGCGATTCCCGGGAGTCGAGATACAGCCTGCGATGAAACGCGTTATGGTCGAGTTGGGGTTTCAGGCTCTGGTAGGTGGCGCGCAAGCGGGCAGCATCTTCGGTTGCCGGGGCCAACGGCCCTGCGCATGCGAGGCGGCATGCCGCGAGAACGATCGATGCGCATATCGTCCTCCATTCGCCATCGACAAATCCTCCATGGCGATTCGCTGCCTTGCCGGGCTTCACGTCGGTTGCCATTGCGGTTCCCCCGGTTGGTCAACGTCGCTTGATGTCTATCGGTTTGCGTGCCCGCTGCTCGAGATGACCTCGCGCGCAGTCGCCAGCTTCGGCTGAGAACGCCTCGCCCTCTTGAAAATGACACGCTTGCCCGCGTTCCTGCGCAGGTCCGAAATGGGCACGTTACGGACACGCAGCCAGTGTGTACTTTTTTCAGCGAAGGGACGACGATAAGTACTTCAACGCACCTATAAAAATAGCCTGCTTTGCATGACCGAGACAAACATGCCGAACCCGCCGCTGCTGCAGTTCACGGCGGGCTGACGCCAGGCGGCGCATCGGCATTCGCCTGAAAAAATAGTCGTTTGGGGAAAGCCATGCATTCGCACGATGAAACGATGCTCGAACTGGTGCACATCCGCACCATGGTGCTGCGTCTGGAGCAGCTCATTCAGCATGAGAATATCGGCCGGCACACAACGGCCGTGACATCGCCAGACTATTGGCGCGGCCGCGTGAATGCCATCGCTTGCGATGCGCCGCAATTGCAGCCGCAGACCGGCGCGCTGCTCGAACGGCTCGACGCGATCGATGCCGCGCTTGCGAACCGCTGCACAGGCAAGCATCAAGCGGGCTTGCAACCATAAAGGGTTCACAAAGACGCATCGGCTGCAAGGGCGGGAACGTCAGTATCGATAGCGGCGCAAGCAACGAATTCGTCCGTAACGCGTGATATACGAACATCGGCATGGACTGCCATTCGGCATTCCCTGGCCTATGCTTCAATAGGGTTTTTTCCGGCTGAAGACTCGCAGGAAGGGGACATCAACGTGATCATGCAAAGGCTTATGATCCGCGCCACTCAAGGCAGGCTCCAGGTGATTCCGGTCTGGCAATGCCTCTCCAGGCATGGCGCAAGAGTTTGCCGCTGGAGTGTGCGCGTCGAACGCAACACGGGTGTGGAATCGATGACTGTCGACATTGCCATTGCGGGGCCACAATGCACGGCCAATATCGTCGCAACGCTGGGCGAGGCGCCGTTGAACCTGTCGGTGACCCCGCTTCCTTCCGCGGTGGTCCCCGATCCCCGGGCTCTGGCTTGAAGCTGCGTTCGCAGCAACTGGTTCATTCCTGTTATCCGCCTCGTGATCCGCAGGCGCTAAACGACGATGAACGACAATGAACGACGCTCAGGAGACGAATGCCCGTGTCGCGGCATACCTTTGCGCGCGCCGGCGGCAACTGACACGGCACTGGCTGCGCGACGTGCGCAAACGGATCCGCCTCAAGCCGGTCAGCCATGAAGCGGTCACCGGCCTGATCGATCAGTTGCCGGCGCTGTTCGACGAGCTGTGCGCGATGCTGGAGCAAAGCGGATCCCCGCGGGCGAGCGCGCTGCGCGCGGCAAACGACGCCCGTCGGCATGCACAGGAACGCTGGCAACAGGGGTTTGCGCTCGATGAGCTGTACGCCGAGCTCGACGTGTTGCAGCGATGCGTTCAGGCGAGCGTCAGGAAGTATTTCCTCAGCGCCCCTTCGCGCCAGCATCAACCGGCCACGCACGCAACGATAGAAGCCTTTTTCAGCGACGCGATCCGCACGGGCATCGCACAGTTTCAGTCCCAGGCGGATCGCCGTGTCAACGAGGCAATCGGCGAGCGTGACCGCGCCCTGGCCGGGCAGCACCGCAGCGAGGAACGACTGCGCATCGCGGCTGAAGCCGCCGGCCTCGGCATCTTCGAATGGGACCCCGAGACGGATAGCGCCGTCTGGGAGAACGAGCGGATGTACGAGATCACCGGCCAGCCTCCGGAATGCGGGCCGCTCAGCGCCCGCCAGTTCACCGGGCTCCTTGCCAGACCGGAGGATTCGGCACGGCTGGACGAGGCGCTGGATGCGGCATTCGCCGGCCATCACGAGATGCACGCCACGTTTGAAATCCGCCGGCTGAAGACGCAGGAACGCCGCCATGTGGAAATCTGCGCCCGCTGCCTGCTCGATGCGACGGGTGCGCGGCAGGTCGTGGCCGGAACCCTGGCCGACGTCACCGAACGTGTGCAGGCGGAAGAAAATCTGAAGCAGGCGGACCGGCGCAAGGACGTGTTTCTCGCGACGCTGGCGCACGAGTTGCGCAATCCGCTCGCCCCCATCCTGAACGCGGCGAGCTTTCTCCGGCGCCGCGATATTTCGGCGCCGCAGCTGCGCTGGCTGCAGGGCGTCGTCGAGCGACAGGCAAAACACCTTGTCAGCCTGATCGACGATTTGCTCGATCTTTCGCGCATTTCGGCGGGAAAGATCCGCTTGCGCCGCGAAGTGTTCGACATCAGGACCGCCATCGAGCGCGCGATCGAAATCAACGCCCCCGCAGCGGCCCGCCACGGCCATCGGCTGGAGGTCGACGGCATTGCGCACGGCCACCCGGTGTTCGTGCGCGGCGATCCCACGCGCCTCACGCAGGTGCTGGCCAATCTGCTCGACAACGCCACGAAATACACGGCCGACGGCGGCCATATCCGGCTGAGCCTCGACGAGACGGACAAGGAAGTGCGCGTGTGCGTGGAGGACAACGGCATCGGGATGGAGCCGCACAGTATCGCTTCGATGTTCGAATTGTTCGAGCAGGCCGCCGAAGACAGCACGACGGGAAAATCCGGGCTGGGCATTGGCCTCTCGGTAGCCCGGTCGCTGGTGACGATGCATGGCGGCACCATCCACGCAACCAGCGAAGGCCGCGGCCAGGGCAGCCGCTTCGTGATCACGCTGCCGGTCTGCCACGCGCCCGCCCGCATCGCGGTGCCAGCGCCGCCTGCCGGCAACGGGTCCGCCGCGCGCCGCCTTCGCGTCCTGATCGTGGACGACAACGACGACGCATCGAGCTCCCTGGCCGCCGTGCTGGAACATCACGACGTGCATACCGCAAGCTGCGGCGAACAGGCCCTGGAGATGACGGACAGGCTCAGGCCGCAGGTCATCATCCTCGACCTCGGCCTGCCGGACGTGAGCGGTTACGAAGTGGCCGAGCGGATTTCAGGCCACAAGGCGGGCGTCGACGGAAACCTCCGCCCCGTGCTCGTGGCGCTGACGGGATACGGCCTCCCCGACGATGTCGAGCGCTCGCGGCAGGCGGGTTTCGATCATCACATCGTCAAACCGGCGCGTCCGGAGGAAATCGCCATGCTGCTGGAGGAGATTGGCAGGGCCGTGCCGCAGGCGGCGCCGGGACGGTAAGCATCCCCTTCCGCATGGGCACATCGCATGCGCGCGATGAGCCGTGACGGCGTGGCCTCGCGCCCTTCCGTCTCCCCGCCGCCGCACTGACCCAGAGGCCGATGATGATGGAAACCGCTCATTCTCCATACTCTCGGCACGCCCTGCGCATTCAAAGCGCCACCGCGTGGACCGCGCTCTTCGCCGTGCCGCTCATCTGGATGGTGCACCTCGTTGTGTGCCTGGGGCTTTTGTCGACGGCATGCGCAGGCGGCGTCACCCAGCGCGGCGAACTTCCGTGGGACGAAGTCGAGCACTTCATCGACTTCGTTTCCGCGGTGGCGTTCGCCGTGTGCCTGGCGCTCGCGATTGCCACGGGACGCGCCTGGCGGCGCCTCGCCTCGCAGGCGAACAGCAAGTCCCAGTCCGCGTGCTTTGTTGCGTGGTGCAGCGCGACCGCAGCCGTCGTCTTCACGGGCGCGCTGGCATTCACCGCCTGTGTGCTGATCGCCGCGCCTTTCGACCGTCTGTGCGCGCCGTTCCAATAAACGCCGTGCCCCCTGGTTCGACGGCGGCCATCAGACGCTGCTTTTCTCCGCTGTGTCGGGCGCCGCCGTTGACGCGCGGATGCGCATGATGGTTTGACGCGAGGTTCCCAAGCGACGCGCGATCTCGCTGATCGACGTGCCTTTGGCGAGCAAGTCCATGACCTCGTCCCGGTCTTGCGGCGAAAGCGAGCCTGGGCGGCCCGTGGAGCGTCCGCTCTCTTGCGCGAGCTTCAGGCTCGTGCTGCTGCGCTCGCTGCGGGTTCGCGCTTCCAGCCGAACGACCGCCTCGAGCATCTTGATCGCGTGAGATTCCGGATGGCCAGCCAGATCCAGCTTGCCGAACTCGATGCAGCGCACGGCAATCTTTTCCTTTTGGCATTTTTGCAGCGTCGCAAGCACGTCTCTGGCGCCGCTGCCGAGACACGCGAGGTCGAGCACGACCAGTTCGTCGCCGGGCGCCGCGCGCCGCAACAGGCCATTGAGCACCGTGCGCTGCTCCGTGCCGACGAACGGACCCACGTGCTCGACCGCTACGCGGCTGAGCGCGACGGCGTAGCCGGCCTTGTCGAGGCGGATCAGTTCCTGCTCGGGGAAATGGCGGTCGCTCGGGCCGTTGATGTAGAAGTAAGTTTGCGGCAATTGACTCTCCGATACGGCGCTCGCGGCAAGGCGCGGGCCCTGCCGCAAGCGCGCCTCGACCGCCAGCCGGTTGTCGAGCAGCACGGGCTTTTTCATGTGGACTGTCAGGCCGGTATTCTCGGCCTGCTCGATTTCCGCTTCGTGACTCGACATCCGGCGCATGCATGCGCATTGCGCATTTATCGTACCCGCCCCTCACCGTGCGCTGGAGGGGCGCCCGCGCGATCTTCTCAGTGCTCGTATTTGAACGACACGGACACCCGGGTCCGATATTCTACGACCTTGCCGTTGTCGATTTTGAGGTCAAGCTTACATACCTCGGCAATTCGCAAGTGACGCAGCGAATCGGCTGCGGCTTCCACCGCATTCTTTGCAGCCTCCTCCCACGAATTCGGACTCGTTCCGATGATTTCCGTAACTCTGTAGACGCTGGGATCCGTGCTGGTGGTCATGAACTTTCTCCGTGTTGAAATGGGCGACGGTCCAGGTAGCGCATCGCGTGTGCCTCGCGAAAGCGTCAGCTCGAGCCGCGCCGGCTTGCACGCGCTGCTGCACGGGCTCCAGGTCCCGCGGGAATGACCATTGCACGAGAAGGCCGGCTCATGCCGGCGAACCCGTGGAGGCCAAGGTGCAGCACAGATTCTTTAATCCCTTGATCAGCGTGGTGGTGCTCACCCGCAACCGGCGCGCGGAGGCCGTGCGCACGGTGACTGCCCTGCTGCGTCTGCCGGAGCGGCCCGAGGTCATCGTGGTCGACAACGGCTCGACCGACGGCACGCCGCAACTGCTCGCCCATGTCTGCCCCGGCTTGCGGGTGCTGCGCTGCGGAACCAATCTGGGCGCCGCCGGGCGCAATGTGGGCGCCGCGCAGGTGGGCACGCGCTACGTCGCCTTCAGCGACGACGACACCGAATGGCAGCCCGGCGCCCTCGCCGATGCGGTCGAGCTGCTCGAACGGCATCCGCGCATCGGCACGCTGTGCGCGCGCGTGGTGGTCGGCGCGGCGCGCACGCTCGACCCCACCTGCGAGCGCATGGCCGCGAGCCCGCTCGCGGCCGCCGACCATCCGCTGCGCCGTCTGACCGGATTCATGGCGGGCGCCGCGGTGTTTCGCACCGCCGTCTTTCGCGAACTGGGCGGCTATGAGCCGCAGCTTTTCATCGGCGGAGAAGAAGCGCTGCTCTCGCTCGACGTGCTGCAGGCCGGCTACGACATCGCCTACGCGCCTTCGCTCGAAGTGCATCACCGCCCTTCGCCGGTGCGCGACAGCGCATTGCGCCGGCGCGTGCTGGCGCGCAACGCCGCGCTCGTCGCGTGGCTGCGGCTGCCGCGCCGCGAGGCCATGGCCGCGACGTGGCGCGCGCTGGCGAGCGCCTGCAAGGAAGCCCGCCCGAGCGACGATCTGTGCGCGCTCGTGCGCGGCATTCGCTGGGCCGCGCGCCGGCGACGCCCCGTCGCCGCACGCGTGCTGCGCCTGCGCGAGGCCGTGTGCGACGCGGAGCGCAGGCACGCCGCGCGACGGCCGTCGCTGTTGTCGCTGTTGTCGCTTGCGTCGCGGCCGTCGCTTTCGTCGCGGTCGTCAGCGTCGTCATGCGATCTGGAGCAGAACTAGATGCGGGCCGCGACACGCCAGTAGCGCTCCGCCCGCGCCGCGTCGGGCGGATAGCGGCCGAACGCGCGCAACTGGCTCGCGTAAGCGAGGACGGCGCGCCGCTTGAGCGCCGCGATCCATCGTCCGGGCGACGCGCCCAGCGCGTGCGGCCGCCATGGGCTGGCGCACAGCCGCGCCGCTTCAATGCGCGCCAGCCCCTCGTCGAGCACGCCCGGGATGGCGCGATAGATGGCGTCCTCGTAAGCGATGCATTCGGCCATGCGCCGCGTGCGCAGCAGCAGCCGGCACGCCGCGCCCACGCATTCGTGATCGCTATGCCAGAGCCCGAGCGGGAACACGGGCAGATAGCGTCCGTGCAGGCCAATCTGCTCGAACGCTTCGGCCAACGCCGCGGCGAGCGCTTCGGGCCGCGCCGCCGCGCCGTACTGCGCGTCCGGAAATCTCAGCCACAGCGGCTTCGCGCCGCAATGAGCGAGCGCGCATTCGTCTTCGCGGCAGCGCACGCGCATGGCTTCGTGCGAATCGCGAAAGCCGCTTGCTTCGTCCCATGGCGTGCATCTCGCAATGGCCGGTTCGCCCGCGAACACGGTGCAGACTACCGAGCCGCCAAACCTCGCGAGCAGGCTGCCGCAGCCGAGCACTGCATCGTCGAGATGCGGCGAGACCACTAAGAGACGCGGCATGCCGCGCGGCGCGGGCAGCGTTCCATCGCGGGCACAGAGGGGCGGCGGGTGCGGCATGGGGGTCCTCAGCCAGCAAGGCAGTATGCCCGCTGCGTGCAAGCGCCAGGCCCATGCGCACGACACTCGACACTCGACACTCGACACTCGACACTCGACACTCGACACTCGACGCACCATGCACCAATGCGGCAGCGCCGGCGCGGCCCGCGTAGCCGGCGGCCGGCGCCGCCACATGCCGTTTCATGGCTTACGCGTAGCTTCTACAACCCCGCCGATGCGTCGCGCTCACCCCCGGCGATCGGGCTGCGAAGGCGAGGACACCGCGCGCAGCACCGACGAGCGGTCGCCCTCCGCCCAGGTTGCGAGGTCGCCAAGCGACACGATGCCGATCAGTTGCCGGTTGCGGTCGAGGACCGGCAAGCGCCGGATCTGGCGGCTGGCCATCTTCTGCTCGGCGACGCTCACGTCGTCGTCGCCGTAGCACCATTCGACGGTGTCGCTGAGCGCCTCCAGCACCGGCGACTCGGGTCCCGCACCCGCCGACACGCCGCGCACGACGATGTCGCGATCGGTCAGCATGCCTACGAGACGCGTGCCGTCGCATATCGGCAGCACACCCACGTTGAGGCGATCCATGATTTGCGCCGCTTCTTGCAGCGAGGCTTCGGGTGGTAGCACGTCGGCTTCACGTGTCATGACTTCTGCGATCGTGGTCATGATGGCTCCTTCTTCGGTTGGAGGTAATCGGCCTGCCCAAACGAAGCCGCATCGGCTATGCCGAAGCTTTCAGGAGCACTGTGCCGGCGCGAGCGTCTTGCCAAGGCAGCGAACGCCAGCCGCGCCGATGTATTCACCGAACGGCTCGATGGTTTCGTAGCCATGCCGCTGATAGAAAGCCACCGCACGACGATTCGCTGCGCGCGTTTCGAGGATGACGCGCCGGTAGCCCATCGAAGCGGCCACGTCTTCGAGAAACTGCAGTATCGCGGCGCCCGTGCCCGGACATTGCGGGCGCCGGTAAATGCGCTTGAATTCCGCGATCTCGAACGAATAGCGCCGCAAGGCGCCGCAGCCGATTGCATGGCCGTCGATCGTGCGCGCCACCGCAAAGGCGCTGCGCGAACGCTGCACGTCCTCGATACTGAATCGGGACTGCGCGCCATCCGCGCTATAGAGCGCGAGCATGGCGCTCAGCTCGTCGAGCATCGCGCGCGCGTCCAGCGTGCAAGGGTTTTCTTCGCGCACCACAGCAACAAGTGACAGGTCGCTCATACCCGGTGCCCTCCTTTTCATATCGTCAAACCATGGGCACGCAAGGATGGTGCCGCGCCCCTGCGCGCCCTTCCGGGCCCGCCGGTTGCGAAACCCCGGTTGTCATATCCGTTACGTCCGGCGGCCCGCCGATGCCTGGGCGGCCGCCGAGCGGATTCCTGCACCCTTGCGTCCATTTGAGGAGCACATCATGGTTTTGAATCCCGCTTCGAATCCCGACTCCCGGCAAACCGGCGCGCGCATCGTCGGCGAGGGCAACGAAACCGCGGCCGGCCCCGGCCCCTATGTCATGGCGGCGAATACCCTGGAGGGCGACCGCGTATTTAGTTCGGATAACCAGGAGATCGGCAAGATCAAGGAGATCATGCTGGAAGTCGCCAGCGGACGCGTCGCCTATGCCGTCATGTCGAGCGGCGGGTTCCTCGGCATCGGCGACAAGCTGCTCGCGCTGCCCTGGTCCGCGCTCACGCTCGATGCCACCAACAAGCGCTTCTTGCTGAACGTCAGCGCGGAACGGGTCAAGCTCGCGCCCGGTTTCGACAAGGATCATTGGCCCGCCATGGCCGATCTCGAGTGGAGCACGACCGTGCACGAGTACTACGGCACGCCCGGGTACTGGGAAAACGGCCTGCTCGCGAAGCGCGGCGAAGACGTGCCGCCCGAATCGCCGGGGTCGATCGGAGGGGACGGCCGCGAACTCTGACTTCGGCGGCCATCGCCGGACAGGCGACAGGCCAGGGAGATCACGTCATGACACAAGCGGCTCGCCTCGCCACCGGGATCGTCAGCGTGGCGGCAGGCACGGCGCTCGCGCTCTGGTCCACGCGCGACCTGCGCCATGCGCAGCACGCGAGCGCGTCCGGCAAGCACGTGGCCGCCGCGCGCGCGTTCAGCCACGGCGCTGCGCTGCTCGCGCTGTCGACCCTCGCCGATAGCGCGATGGAGCACTATCGCGGCGGCTTCGAGAATCGCGCGATGTATCTCGCGCCGAGCGTCGCGCTCTGCTCGCTCGCGGCGGCGCTGCACGGCGGCGCGGACCCGCGCGCCGGCTCGCAGCGCCTGCGCCACGCCATCCAGATCGGCAGCGCGGCCACCGGCGCGGCGGGCACCGCGTTCCATCTCTACAACGTGACCAAGCGTCCCGGTGCACTGAGTTGGCACAACCTCTTTTACGCCGCGCCGCTGGGCGCGCCTTTCGCACTGCTGCTCTCCGGCGTGCTGGGCGCCGTCGCCGAGCCCTTGCGAGACCAGCCGGAGCACGACCCGCGGCTGTTCGGCGTGCCCGCGGGCAAGGCGCTCGCGCTGGTGGCCGGCGTGGGTCTCATCGGCACGGCAGCCGAGGCCGCGTTGCTGCATTTTCGCGGCGCATACCAGCATCCGGCGATGTACGCGCCCGTCACGATCGCCCCGTGGGCGGCGCGCTGCTGCTGCACGCCGCCCTCGCGCCGCCGAGGCACGCCGCGCGCCAGCGCGATCGCGCGCGCGTGGCTGCGCATCACGGCGGCGCTCGGCTTCGCGGGTGCGGGCTTTCACGCGCAAGGCGTGGCGCGCGCCCAGGGCGGCTGGCGCAACTGGTCGCAGAATCTTTTCGCCGGCCCGCCGCTGCCCGCGCCGCCGTCGTTCAGCGCGCTGGCGCTCGCCGGGCTCGCCGCGCTGCGCATGAGGGAGACAGAACGATGAGCCGAACCACGCGCTACCCCGGTTACGACGTGCTCGCCAAGCGCGACACGCCATCGTGGGATGCGCCTACGCGCGCCGTGATCGACGCGCGTCTGGCGACGCCTCGCGCGCCGCGCTATCTCGACGCCGCGCGCTGGCAAACGCTGCTGGCGCTGTGTGCGTGCATCATCCCGCAGCACGGCGAAGGTGGCGGCGAAGGATGCGAACCGCACGAGGGCCCGGCGCCGGCCGTGCCGGTGGCCGCGCTGCTCGACGGCAAGCTGCTTGCGGATCGCCGCGACGGCTTTCGCGACGCGCGCCTGCCGCCGTTGCGCGAGGCGTGGGACACGGGACTCGCCGCGCTCGACGCCGAAAGCGAAGCCGCGTTGGGCGAACCCTTTCACCGCCTCGGCTGCGCCGACCGCCTTGCGCTGATCGCCCACATGCAGCACGGCGAACTGCGTTGCGCAGCGTGGCATGGCATGCCTTGCGGCGTGTTCTTCGCCAAGCGCGTACTGCACGATCTGAGCGCCGCGTACTGGTCGCATCCGGCGGCCTGGAGCGAACTCGGCTTCGGCGGGCCGGCGAATCCGCGCGGCTACGTGCGTCTCTATTTCAATCGGCGCGACCCGTGGGAGGCGGTCGAACTGCACGAGGCCGAACAGGACGACACAGCCGGCAACGCCGACGAGGCCAGCAAGGCCCATGCACGCGCAGCCGTGCGCCGGGAGAACCAGCGTGTGCGCTGACGTGCGCACTGTCGCTGACGCGCGCGCAGCGCCGCGCGGCAGGCACGGCCGGGCGCCGGATGTGTTCCGGCGCGGCGGCTGGCTGCCGATGCGCGAGTACGCGCCCGACGACATGGTGGATTTCGCGATCGTCGGCACCGGCGCGGGCGGGGCCACGCTCGCAGGCAGGCTTGCCGAGGCCGGCTTTCGCGTCGTGGCATTCGACGCGGGCGCGTGGTGGCGTCCGCTCGAGGAGTTCGCCTCCGACGAAACCGATCAGACCAAGCTCTACTGGACCGACGAGCGCATCTGCGACGGCGAGAATCCGCTGCAGCTCGGCAGCAACAACAGCGGCAAGGCGGTGGGCGGCAGCACGGTGCACTTCGCGATGGTGTCGCTGCGCTTTCGGCCCGAGTGGTTCCAGGCGCGCACGCGGCTCGGCTACGGCGCCGACTGGCCGCTCGACTGGCGCGAGATGTGGCGCTATTACACCGAAGTCGAGCGGGCGCTGGGCATCGCGGGGCCGGTGCGCTATCCGTGGGGCCCGAAACGGCCGCGCTACCCGTACCGCGCGCACGAAATCAATGCGGCGGGCCTCGTGCTCGCGCGCGGCTGCGAGGCGCTCGGGATTGGCTGGTCGCCCACCCCGCTCGCCACGCTCTCCGCGCCGCGCGGCGACGCGCACCAGTGCGTCTATCGCGGCTTTTGCGTCACGGGCTGCTCGACCAACGCAAAACAAAGCGCGCTGGTCACGTGGATTCCGCGCGCCGTGCGCGCGGGCGCCGAGATCCGCGACCTCGCGATGGTGGGCCGCATCGAAACCAACGCGCAGGGTCGTGCGAGCGGCGTGCATTTTCATCGCGAAGGACGCTGGCAGTTCCAGCGCGCGCGCAATGTGGTGGTGGCCGGCTACGCCATCGAAACGCCGCGCCTGTTGCTGCTCTCCGCGAATGCGCGCTATCCCGACGGACTCGCGAACAGCACCGGGCTCGTCGGCAAGAACCTGATGGTGCAGACCAACCAGGCCGCCTGGGGCACGATGGACGAAGAGATCCGCTGGTACAAGGGGCCGCCCTCGCTCGCGCTGACCGAGCACTGGAATTACGAGGACAAGGGCAAGGATTTTCACGGCGGCTACTGCTACATGAGCCAGGGGCCGCTGCCGCTCGTGTGGGCGGCGACGCAAACGAGCCGTGGCCTGTGGGGCGGCGCGCTGATGGACGAGATGCGCCGCTACAACCATCAGGCCGGGCTGAAGATGGTGGGCGAAACGATGCCGCAGGAACGCAACCGCGTCACGCTCGCCGACGAGAAAGATGCACTCGGCCTGCCCATCGCGCGCGTGACGTGGTCGATGTGCGAGAACGACCGGCGTCTCGTGCGCCATGCGCTCGACCACATGAGCCGCGCGCTCGACGCGGCGGGCGCGCACGACATCTGGACTCAGGACGACGACACCTGCCACCTGAACGGCACCGCGCGCATGGGCAGCGACGCCCGCACGAGCGTCGTGAACGCCGATTGCCGGAGCTGGGACATTCCGAATCTGTGGATCTGCGATGGGTCCGTGTTTCCTACCGTGGGCGGCGTGAATCCGTCGCTCACGATTCAGGCGGTGGCCTGCCGCACGGCCGATCGCATCGGTGTGCTGGCGGCGCGCGGAGAGTTGTGAGCAATGGGCCGTGCCCCGCGAACCGCGATGCGAGGCACGCAGGCACGCCTCATGCCTCAATACAGGTGTTTCTCACAGGAGGACCATCATGCCACTTAGCAAGGGAAAAACACGCGAATCCATCTCGAAGAACGTCAAGACGGAAATGAAGCACGGCAAATCGCAGAAGCAGGCGGTGGCCATCGCCTTGAATCAAGCCCGCAAATCGGGCGCCAAGATTCCGAAGAAGCATTCGAAATAGCGTCGCGCGGTCCACATCAGCATTGCGCGAAGAGGAGCGGCGGCTGAGAGCGCGGTCCGGCAGGTGATGATCCGGGCAACGGGCCGCCGATCCTCTACAACGCAACGAAATTTCAATGCCTCACGGAGAACTTGCAACGCTTGCCTGGCATGCTTGCCTCGTACACCTGGCTGGCATGCTTGCCTGGCAAACTTACTTGGCCGCCGTTGTACTCACCCCCACTTTCTGCGCAAGCGACTGCGCCATGCGGTAGTGCTCCTCGATGGTCGGCAGCGCCTTGCGCGCGGCCTTTTTCAGGTCGTCGTTCTGGCCATCGGCAATTTCCTTCTGGAACGCCTGCACCGCTTCCTTGTGGCCTTGCAGCCCCAGCTTCTGCGCATAGGCCTGGTCGAAAGCCGTGTCCTTGAGCGGGCGCAGCGCATCGAGCACCGAGGTATCCGAATTCTTCACGGGCACCGTGACGCCATGCGGCGCCGCGATCTTCAATTGCGCCGCGAGCTTGGTGTGATCGAACGCCATATGCCGCGCGAACGCGCGCACGTCCTTGTTCTCGGTGTTATGCATGGCTAGCTTGGCCGCATCGATTTCGGTGGACGACGACATCGACGCCGCCTGCACGAACGCACGGTCAGCCGAAGGCAATGGATTGGCCGCGGTGGTCGAGGCAGCTTCGGTCTGCTGCGCCTGAACGCACAACGGCGTGCCGCACGCCAGGGCGCCGGCGATGACTGCAAGGGCGAATTTCATAGGCTGACTCCGGTTGGGCGCGCCGCCGCGCCGGCCAGGGCCGGCAGCGGCACGCGGGACATGACGGTACGAATGTGTAATCGAGGCGCATGGAACACCCCGCGGGAAGACCCCAGCGGCGCCGTGCCGCCCACCCACTCCGTCACGCAACCGGCATGCCAGTACTCGCGCATCCGCGCGCCGCATCGGGCACGCGCTCTGCGCTCGTGGCAAGGCCGTTCAGCACCGCTCAGGAGAACCGCCCATGCCTCTCGCACAGCCGGCCCTGCCATTGGAGCAGCCGTGAGTCCGGCCTGGCGGCTTCGCGGCACGTGGGCGCGCGCATGGGCGGCGGCCGCCGGCGCGCTCGGCTGCGCCACGGCGGCCAACGCCTGCCGCGCGGCCACGCCGCTTGCGTACTTTCTGCATAGCGCAGGGCCGGCTTCAGCGCCTGTGAAGCTGCTGGGCTGGGGGCTCGCGGCACTGTGCGTGGTCGTCTGCGTGGCGATCGCCGTGCTGCTGGCGATGGCGCTGCGCGCCACTCGCTCGTCGTGGGACGCGTCGCGGGCGCCAGACGAAGCCCTTACGGCGGAACAGCAAGCGACGGCACAAACGGCAGAACGCAAAGCGGAGCGAACCGCAAACCGCTTCGTGGCCATCGGCACCGCCGTTTCGACGGTGCTCCTGCTTGGCGCGCTCGTGGGCATGCTGCGGGTGCTGGCCATGGTCGCGGACCCGCCGCGCGCGAGCGCGCTCACCGTGCATGTCACGGCCTACGACTGGTGGTGGAAAGTGACTTATACGACGTCCTCCGGCGCCGCTTTTGCAACGGCCAACGAGATTCATATTCCCACCGGCGCGCCGGTGCGCGTCGACCTCGAAAGCGCCGATGTCGTCCACGCGTTCTGGGTGCCGGCCCTCGCCGGCAAGACCCAGGCGATCCCGGGGCAGATCAACCGGCAATGGATCGAAGCGGACCGGCCCGGCGTCTGGCGCGGCCAGTGCACGCAGTTCTGCGGGCCGCAGCATGCGCACATGGCGCTCGAAGTCGTGGCGCAAACGCCCGACGCCTTCGAGCAGTGGACCCGCGCCCAGGCGCAGCCCGCCGCCGCGCCCTCCAATCCCGCCGCGCAGCGCGGCACCGGGGTGTTCGCGCAGCACTGCGCGGCCTGCCACGCCGTGCGCGGCACCGAAGCCACCGGCGCGCAAGGCCCCGACCTCACGCATCTCGCGTCGCGCCGGCTGATCGCCGCGGGCGCGCTCGCCAATACCGCCGCGAACCGGCTCGACTGGATCGCCCATGCGCAGCAGATCAAGCCCGGCTCGCTGATGCCCTCCATCGCCCTCACGCCCGCCGAGGCCAGCGACCTGGGCGCCTGGCTCGACACGCTCCGTTGACAGCGCCCGCACCATGAACCTTCCTTCGGCATCCTCTACATCAGGCCGCGCCACAGTGCCTTCCCGCCCGCGCGCGGCGCGCTTCTCGCGCGTGCCCGAAACCGGCACCGCGCCGCTCGACGAGCCCACCTTACGCCGCCTCGAAGCCATCTGGGAGACGCGCCCCGGCTGGCGCGGCTGGTTTTCGACGGTCGATCACAAGACCATCGGCCTGCGCTACCTCGTCACCGCTTTCGTGTTCCTGCTGCTGGGCGGCGCAGAGGCGCTCGTCATGCGCGCGCAGCTCGCGCAGCCCAACGAAACGCTGCTCACGCCGCAGCAATACGACCAGCTCTTCACGATGCATGGCGTGACGATGATCTTTCTCTATGCGCTGCCCGTGCTGAGCGGCTTTTCCAACTATCTGTGGCCGCTCGTGCTCGGCTCGCGCGACATGGCGTTTCCGCGCCTGAACGCGCTTTCTTACTGGATTTTTCTGGGCGCGGGCATGCTGCTCTATGCGAGCTTTCCGCGCGGCCAGGGCGCCAACGCGGGCTGGTTCAACTACGTGCCGCTCTCCTCGGCCGCCTACGATCCCGGGCCGAACATCGACGTCTACGCGCTCGGCATGGTGCTGCTCGGCATTTCCACGACGGTGGGCGCGGCCAACTTCGTCATCACGTTCTTGCGCATGCGCGCCAGCGGCATGTCGATCGCGCGGCTGCCGATCCTCGTCTGGGGCACCTTCACGGCGTCGTGCGCCAATCTTCTCGCGGTGCCCTCCGTGAGCCTCGCCTTCTTCATGCTCTGGCTCGACCGCAACGCGGGCACGCACTTCTTCGACACCAGCGCCGACGGCCGCCCGCTGCTCTGGCAGCATCTGTTCTGGATCTTCGCGCATCCGTGGGTCTACGTGGTCGTGCTGCCGGCCATGGGCATCGTCTCCGAAGCACTGCCAACTTTCTGCCGGCGGCCGATCGCGGCCTACGCCGCCGTCGCGCTCTCGACCGTGGCGACCATGCTGGTGGGCTTCGAGGTCTGGCTGCACCACATGTTCGCGACCGGCCTGCCGCCGCTCGCGCTCGCGTTCTTCGGCGCGGCGAGCATGCTGATCTCGGTGCCGAGCGCGATTGCGGTGTTCGCGTGGATCGCCACCATCTGGACCGGCAAGCCCGTGTTCAAAACGCCGTTTCTCTACTTCGCGGGCTTCGTGCTGATGTTCACCGTGGGCGGCGTCTCGGGGGTGATGACGGCCGCCGTGCCGCTCGACTGGCAGCTCACCGACACCTATTTCGTGGTCGCGCACCTGCACTACGTGCTGCTCGGCATCAACGTGTTTCCGGTGCTGGGCGGGCTCGTCTACTGGTTCCCGAAATTCACGGGACGGCTGATGCACGAGCGCTTCGGGCAATGGACGTTCCGGGTGCTGTTCGTGGGCTTCAACCTCGGCTTCTTTCCGATGCACATCTCGGGACTGCTCGGCATGCCGCGCCGCGTCTACACCTATCCCGAGGGCATGGGCTGGGACACCGCGAACCTCGTGACCACCATCGGCGCGTTCGTGTTCGCCATCGGCATTGTCATGTTCATCGGCAACGCGCTCGCGAGCATGAAGCGCGGCGAGCGCGCCGGGCCGAATCCGTGGCGCGCGGCGGGCCTCGAATGGTCCACCTCGTCTCCGCCGCCGCCGTACAACTTCGCGGTCCTGCCGAGCGTGCGCTCGCGCGATCCGCTGTGGGCAAGCGACGCGCACCTCGCGCGCCCCGGCTATCTGCTGCATCGCGGCCGCGAGGCGCTCGGCATCACGCCGCTGGGCGGCGAGCCCGACGTCATCCTGAAGATGCCCGACGATGCGTATTCGCCCTTCGTGCTCGGTGTGGCCGCAACGTTTCTGTTCGTCGGGCTGCTGCTGCATTCGGCGGTGCTCACGGGGCTCGCCGCGCTCGCCTGCGCCGCCGCGCTGCTCGCTTGGCTGTGGCCGCGCAAGGAGCTCGGCCAGCGCGAACCTTTCGTACCTCAACCGGCACCTCAGCCCGCGCCGCCCGCCGGGAATCCCGATCTCGACCCGGAAACGCCCGGCAGCGACGACGAAAGCCTCGCGCTGCCCGTGGGCAGCGCCGGCGAGCATGCGGGCGGATGGTGGGGCGTGCTCACGCTCGTGGTCACGGAAGCGGCGCTGTTCGGCTATCTGATCTTCTCCTACCTCTATCTCGCCTCGCAGAGCGCGCAGCCCTGGCCGCCCGAAGGCCTGCCCAAGCTCGGTGTGAGCGGCCTGAACACCGCGATTCTGCTCGCGAGCAGCGGGTTCGTCTGGCTCGCCGGCGCATGCGTGCGGCGCGCGCGCACGCGCCCCGCGTTCTGGTCGATGGCGGTGGCCGTCGCGCTCGGCTGCGCATTCGTGGGCATCCAGTTTTCGGAATGGCACGAGCGGCCCTACGGGATCGCATCGCACCTCTATGGTTCGCTCTACTTCACGATCACGGGCTTTCACATGGCTCACGTGATGGCCGGCGTGGTCATGCTGCTCTGGCTCGCCATCTGGATCGCGCGCGGCTATTTCGATGGCCGCCGCGACGCCGCGCTCAACATCGGCGGCCTCTACTGGCACTTCGTCGATGTCGTGTGGCTCTTCATTTTCAGCGTGCTTTATCTCTCGCCCTACTGGTTCAGGAGCCGATGATGGAATCCGCCGCCGCATCCGGACGCGCCGCGCCGGCGCGCTTGCTGCACGTCGCCGCCTGGTATGGTCTGCTCGGCGTGCCGTTCGTCTGGATGGGGCATGTGCTGCTGTGCATGAGCCTCGTGGCAACGGCCTGCGTGGGCGGCGTCACGCAGCACAACGCCTTGCCGTGGAGCATCGTGCACGGGCTGCTGGCGCTGGCGTCGTTCGCCGCGTTCGTGCTCGCGCTGGCCGGCGTGATCGGGGCGCGCCGCGCCAGGCGCAGCGCGCTCGCGCTGCGCGGCCCGCAGCGCAATACGCTGCACTTCGTGGCCTGGTGCGGCGAGGCCGTTTCCATCGCCTTCACCATCGGCCTCGTGTTCACGATATCGGTGCTCGTGGCGTTGCCGCTGCAGCACCTGTGCGAATCATGGCGATGAACCTGCTTGCCGCGCTGCTGTGCGCCACGGCGCTATGCTCCGCCTGCCACCAGGGGGGCAGCGAGGCGAACGATGCGCGCAAGCCGCCGCCGGACCCGGCGCAGATCGCGCGCGGCAAGCAGCTCGCGCAGGCCGGCGATTGCGCCTCGTGCCACGATTCCGCACAACACCAGCCGTTCGCGGGCGGCCTGGCTATCTCTTCGCCTTTCGGCCCGATCTACGCGAGCAACATCACCCCCGATCCCGTGCATGGCATCGGGCGCTACACCCCGGCGCAATTCGCAGCGGCGCTGCAACGAGGCGTCGCGCCGGACGGCAAGCGGCTCTATCCCGCCATGCCCTATCCCTCGTTCGCTGCGCTCGCCCCGCGCGACGTGGACGCGCTCTACCAGTACTTCATGTACGGCGTCGCCCCGGTGCCGAACGAAGTGCAGGCGACGCGTCTGCCGTTCCCGTTCAACCAGCGCTGGGTGCTGTTGTTCTGGCGCCTCGCGTTCTCGCGCCACCGCCGCTACGAGGCGCAGCCGGGGCAAACGGCGCAATGGAACCGCGGCGCATGGCTCGTGCAGGGGCTCGGCCACTGCGGCGCATGCCACACGCCGCGCGGCCCCGCCTACAACGAGATGGGCTACGACGAACGCAGCCCGCTCTATCTCACCGGCGGCGTGACCGACAACTGGTTCGCGCCGAACCTCACGGGCGACCCGGGCAGCGGCCTTGGGCGCTGGAGCGCAGACGACATCGCCGCGTTCCTGCGCAATGGTCACAACGCGCGCGCGTACGCATTCGGCGCGATGGCGCCCGTGGTGGGCGCGAGCACGCAATACCTGAGCGACGACGATCTGCACGCCATCGCGATCTATCTGAAATCGCTGCCCGCCCGTGCGCGCAGCGGCGCTTATGACGACACCGTGGCGGCGCGCGACGCGACCCGTCAGGTGCTGCAAGACGGCGTGCCCGAGCGGCCCGGCGCGGGCGTCTACCTTGCGTACTGCGCGAAATGCCATGGCGCCGATGGACGCGGCAAGCCCGACAAGGCGCCGCCGCTAGCAGGCGGCACGCTCACGCTGGCGGCGAATCCCACCAGCGCGCTGCGCCTCGTGATCGAAGGCAGCGAGAGCCCCCGGACCGCCGGCGGCGGCGCGCCGCTCAAAATGCCCGGCTTCCGCGCGAAATTGACCGACGGCGAAATCGCCGAGGTCTTGAGCTTCGTGCGCGGCGCGTGGGGCAACAACGCCGCGCCGGTTGCGCCCGCCGAGGCGACGCGCCTGCGCGAAGCGATTCGGCAATAGCGGCTGGCGCGTGCGCCGGTCTCGCGCAGTGCGGCGGGCGGCGCGCGCCCTTCATGCGCGGCACGCCGCCCGGCCCCGGAGGCGAGCGCGGCTAGTCGCCGCTGCTGCCGTTGCTGCCGTTGCTGCCGTTGCTGCCGTTGCTGCCGTTGCTGCCAGTATTGCCGTTGCTGCCGCTGTTGCCCGGCATGCCGGCAGGGGGGGTACGCGTATCGCCCATATCAGCCGCATTGCCGGAATGGCTCGACCCGCTCATACCCGCCGGCCGCTTAACGTGCTTCTTCGAATGCGTCCGGTGGGCGTTCGGGTTCATGGAACTCGATGAACTGGTGACCGCAGGAGCCTGCTCGACACCCTGCGTGTTTGGCGGATAGACGCCGGTCGACTGGCCGCCGGCCGACCCTTCGACGCCGCCGCCCGCACCCGCGGCGCCGCGCGCGCCCGCACTACCGCCCGCACTACCGCCCGCGCCTGCACCTGCGCCGCCGCCTGCGGTCTGCGCGAGCGTAGCGCCGGACGCGGCCAGAATGGCGCTCAGTACAGCTGAAATGACCAATCGATGTCGCATCATGATTTGTGCTCCTTATCAACGTGGATGAGAAAAACGTGTCCGGCACGGGAGAAGCCGGGCATCCCACGTCTTCTTTCCCGCACGCGGTGTGCCTCCGCGTGCGCATGCGCATCGACGCTTCGGCGCGCACGATCCATGCAGACGGCACGGCCTTTGCGCGCCGGCCATCATGGCGCCCGCGCGCTCGCGCTACCCGGAGATGCATCGATGAATCCCATGCCGATGGTGCTCACCTGGCCCGATTTCGCCGGCCGGATTGCCGTCGCCGTCGTCGCGGGCGCGCTGATCGGGTGGAATCGCGGCGAGTCCGGCAACGCCGCCGGCCTGCGCACGACCTTGCTCGTGTGCATCGCGGCCTGTCTCGCGATGCTTCAGGTGAACGTGCTCCTGCTCCAGCACGGCAAGGCCCACGACTCCTTCGTCGTGCTCGACCTGATGCGGCTGCCGCTCGGGATTCTTTCCGGGGTGGGCTTCATCGGCGCGGGCTCGATTCTGCACAAGGACGGCCTCGTGCAAGGCGTCACCACGGCGGCCACGATGTGGTACGTCACGATGATCGGTTTGTGCGCGGGCGGCGGCCAGTACGTGCTCGCGCTGGCGGGCACCGTGCTCGGCATGATCGTTCTGCAGACCCTCCAGCGGGTGGAGCGCCGCTTGCCGCGCGGGCGCCGCGCTCACGTCACGCTAGGCCACGATGCCGGCGACGATCCGCGCCAACGGCTCGAAGAAACGCTGCGCGGCCGCCGCTGTCTCGTGGTGCCGCTGGGCGTGGCGCGCGAAGCGGGCGAAGGTGTCCCGCACGGACGCCTCAACGCGTCATTTGAAGTGCGCTGGCAAGCCAGCCCCAACGACGAGGCCGTCGAAAACGCGCTCTCGGAACTCGTCGCGCGCCTGCACGATGAATCGTCGTGGTCCATCGAGCGTTGATGGGAAGCGCTTTGTTCACTGCGCTTTGTTCACTGCGCTTTGTTCACTGCGCTTTGTTCACTGCGCTTTGTTCACTGCGTTTTTCCGGCCACGGGTGCGCCCGACACATGAAGCAATTACGCGTAATGCCTGAAATGGGGCACGTGACGGCTTGCACGCCCGGTGCCCTCGATGAACTCAGTGCACTCAGTGCTTCTTCCCCGGCATCACCGAAGCCACCACCTGCCGCGCGGTATTCGCGATCACGCTGCCCTCGGCGGGGTCGCCCTCCATCAGCGCGCGCGCGAAGTGGCGCGCCTGCTCCATCGTCACGTGCGGCGGCAGCGGCGGCACCTCCGGATCGGTCTTCACTTCGATCACCACGGGACGCTGCGCGGACAGCGCCTGCTCCCACGCCTCGCCCAGGCGGGCGGGATCGTCGACGTAGATGCCCGTGAGCCCCAGCAACTCCGCAAAGCGGTGATAAGGCACGTTCGGGATGTCCTGCGAAGCCTCGAATTTGGGATCCCCCATCATGACGCGCTGCTCCCACGTGACCTGGTTCAGGTCCTCGTTGTTGAACACCGCGCAGATCCAGCGCGGATCGGCCCACTCGTGCCAGTACTTCGACACGGTGATGAGCTCCGCCATATTGTTCATCTGCATCGCGCCGTCGCCCACCAGCGCGATCACGGGCCGCTGCGGATGGGCGAGCTTGGCGGCGATCGCATACGGCACGGCCGCGCCCATCGACGCCAGGCCGCCCGAGAGCGAGCACATCATGCCGCGGCGGATCTTGAGGTCGCGCGCGTACCAGTTCGCGCACGAGCCGGAGTCGCTCGTGACGATCGCGCCATCGGGCAAGCGCTGCGATAGCTCGGTCACCACGCGCTGCGGGTTGACCCGGCCGCCCGTTTTTGCCAGCGCGCGTTCGTCGAGCACGCGCTGCCAGCGCTCGACCGCGTGCACGATGCGATCGCGCCAGCTCTGCGCGTTCTTCTGTTCGAGCCGCGGCAGCAGCGCGCGCAAGGTGGCCGCGCTATCGCCCACGAGACTCACTTCCATCGGGTAGCGCACGCTCAACATGCCGGCGTCGATGTCGATCTGCACGGCGCGCGCGTCGCCTTCCTTCGGCAGGAACTCGGAATACGGAAAGCCCGAGCCGATCATCAGCAACGTGTCGCAGGCCGACATCATCTCGTCGGTGGGCCGGGTGCCGAGCAGGCCGATCGAGCCCGTGACCCACGGCAGGTCGTCGGGCAGCGCGGCCTTGCCGAGCAGTGCCTTGGCCACGCCCGCATGCAGGCGCTCGGCCACGGCGATCACTTCGTCGGTGGCGTCGAGCGCGCCCGCGCCCACCAGTATCGCCACCCGATGCCCGGCGTTGAGCACCGCGGCCGCGCGCTCGAGGTCCGCCTCGCGCGGCACCACCTCGGGCGCCGCGTAGCCCACGCCCGAGTGTGCGGTGCCGTGCTTGCGCGGGGGCGACTCGTAGTCGAGTTCCTGCAGGTCGTTGGGCAGCACGATGGCCGTGACCGTGCGGCGCGACAGCGCGATGCGCACCGCGCGGTCCACCACGTGGCGCACTTGTGCCGGCACGCTCGCCTGCTGCACGTAGGCGCCGGCCACGTCCTTGAACATCGAGACCAGATCGAGCTCCTGCTGGTAATGCGCGCCGAGCGCCGCGCGCGCCTGCTGGCCCACGATGGCGAGCACCGGCATGTGGTCGAGCCGCGCGTCGTAGAGCCCGGTGAGCAGATGCGACGCGCCCGGCCCGGAGGTGGCGATGCACACGCCCAGCTCGCCCGTGAATTTCGCGTGCGCGCTCGCCATGAACGCCGCCATTTCCTCGTGGCGCGCCTGCACGAAGCCGATCTTGTCCCCGGCGCGCCGCAGCGCGCCGAACACGCCATTGATGCCGTCGCCTGGATAGCCGAAGATGCGCCGCACGCCCCACTCGTGCAGACGCTCGACGATGAAGTCGCTGACCGTGGTCGTCGCCATTTCTGCTTCTCCCGATAGATGTCCGAACAATGGTCGTCGCGCAAGCAGCGGGCCTGGCACGGTGTTGCCGTCTCGCCGCGGCGCGCCCGCGCTCACGCGCTCACGCCGCCACCGACTCCGCCTGCGCCGCGCGCGACCAGATGCGGTGCTGGCCTGCCGCGTCGATGAACGCCCGCAGCACATTGGCCACGTCGGCAGCGTCGCCGTGCGCCACCCCATCGGCGGGATCGGGCAGTTGCGCCGCGCTCAGCACGAGCCGCCCCGCGTCCGCCGCGCCAATCGCCTTCAGGTGCTTGAACGCCTCGCTCACGAAGTGACGAGCGTCGCCCGATTGCGCGAGCGTCTGCGCGGCCTGTTCGCCGCCGGGCAAGAACACCGCATCGAACATCACCGAGGGCATGCCCGCGATCGTCGCGTCGGGCACGAGGCCGTCGATCGCTTCGAACGTGGGTGCCACCAGCAAGGCCTGCGCGCCGGCCTTCGACAACGCCTCGCGCAACTGCCGGATCATCGCGCCGTCGCCGCCCGGCGCGCTCAGCAACGCGATCTTGCGCGTCGCGATGCCGGGCTTCACGCGGTTGAGCAGGCTGAGCGCCGGCGAAGCAGGCGGCTGCGGCCTGCCCGCGCTGTTGCCTGCGCTGTTGCCTGCGCTGCTGCCTGCGCTGTTGCCTGCGCTGCTGCCTGCGCTGTTGCCTGCGCTGCTGCCTGCGCTATTGCCAGGCTTGCTGCCGGCCCTGGGCGCGGCCATCCCGAGCGCGCTCGCCACGCGCGCGGCGAGATCGGCGTCGATGTTCGCGAGAATCTCGTTGACGGTGCGCTCGCGTATCTCCGGCTTCGTGACCTTGCCCAGCTCGAACGCGTAGGCGGCCACGATATGCGCCTGCTCGGGCTCGGACATGCTCCGGTAGAACATCGTGGCCTGCGAGAAGTGATCGGCGAACGAGTCGCTGCGCACGCGGATTTTCGCGCCCTCCATGCGCTCCTGGTAGCTTTCGAAGCCGCCGGCATCTGGAGGCGTCTCTTTCGGCCAGCCCTCGCTCACCGAATTGGGCTCATACGACGCCTGGCCGACCGCGATCGTCTGCCGGTGCATGGCGTCGCGCTGATTGTTGTGGAACGGGCAGACCGGCCGGTTGATCGGAAGCTCGTGAAAATTGGGTCCGCCCAGACGGCTGATCTGCGTGTCGGTATAGGAAAACAAACGCCCCTGCAACAGCGGGTCGTTCGTGAAATCGATGCCCGGCACGATATGGCCCGGATGGAACGCCACCTGCTCGGTCTCGGCGAAAAAGTTGTCGGGATTGCGGTTGAGCGTCATCTTGCCGATGAGCTTCACGGGCACCTGCTCCTCGGGCACGAGCTTGGTGGGGTCGAGCAGATCGAAGCCGAAGGCGTGCTCGTCCGCTTCTTCTATCACCTGCACGCCCAGCTCGAACTCGGGGAAATCGCCGCGCTCGATCGCCTCCCACAAATCGCGCCGATGAAAATCGGGGTCCCTGCCGGCGATCTTCTGCGCCTCGTCCCAGACCAGCGAGTACGACCCCAGCACGGGACGCCAGTGCCATTTGATGAAGCGCACCTTGCCCGCCTGGTTGACGAGCCTGAAGGTGTGCACGCCGAAGCCCTCCATGGTGCGCAGGCTGCGTGGAATCGCGCGGTCCGACATCGCCCAGATGACCATGTGCGCGCTTTCCGGAACGAGCGAGACGAAGTCCCAGAAGGTGTCGTGCGCGGTCGCGCCGGTGGGCATTTCGTCGGGCGCTTCGGGCTTCACGGCGTGCACGAAGTCGGGAAACTTGACCGCATCCTGAATGAAGAAGACCGGCATGTTATTGCCCACCAGGTCGAAGTTGCCTTCCTCCGTGTAGAACTTGGTGGCAAAACCGCGCACGTCGCGCACGGTGTCCGCCGAGCCGCGCGGCCCTTGCACCGTCGAAAAGCGCACGTAGACCGGGGTGATTTTGGCCGGGTCCTGGAGAAATGCGGCGCGCGTGAGCTCGGCCTGCGATTCGTAGACCTGAAAGACGCCATGCGCCGCCGAACCGCGCGCGTGCACGATGCGCTCGGGAATGCGCTCGTGATCGAAGTGCGTGATCTTCTCGCGCATGATGAAGTCTTCGAGCAGCGAGGGGCCGCGCGGGCCCGCGCGCAAGGTGTTCTGGTTATCGGCAATCTTCACGCCCTGGTTCGTGCGCAGCGCCTCGCCCTGGGCGCGCGAGCGAAACGCGTCGAGCTGCCGCGACTTCGCGTCGGCCGGCGCAGGCTGGCGGCGAGATGGTTTGCGATGTGGCATCGAATGCTCCTCGTGAGTGGACCTGTGTGCCTCGCAAGCCGTGTACCGCTGTTGCGCAAGCCCGGGCAAGCTCGTTGCTTACCTCACTGGACCGGCGCGCGGCGCCACGCCGCGGGCCGCGTCATTTCCCGGACCGCTGCAACCGCCGCTGTAACCGCAGCCCGTAACGGCCGCTGAACCCCAGCCCGTAACCGAATTTGAACCGAGCCCGAACGAGTCAGCCATGCACACCGCCACTCCCTCCCGCCTGCACGACGTTCCAACCGCCCCCGACCCCGATGCGGTTGGCGTCGTCCTCACCATCAACGGCACGCGCCACGCTTTGACCCTGGAGCCGTGGACGAGCCTGCTGGACCTGCTGCGCGAGCGCTTCGCGCTGACCGGCACCAAGAAAGGTTGCGACCACGGCCAGTGCGGCGCCTGCACGGTGCTCGTGGATGGGGTGCGCATCAATGCGTGTCTCGCGCTCGCGGCCGCCCACGACGGCGCCGCCATCACGACGGTGGAAGGCCTCGCGCACGGCGACACGCTGCATCCGGTGCAGCAGGCCTTCGTCGACCACGACGCGTTCCAGTGCGGCTACTGCACGCCGGGCCAGATCTGCTCCGCTGTAGGCCTGCTCGCCGAGGGCCACGCCCATTGCCGCGACGACGTGCGCGAGCAGATGAGCGGCAACCTGTGCCGCTGCGGCGCGTATGTGAACATCGCCAACGCCGTCGACGCCGTGCGCCGCGCGCAGGCCCATGCCGCCGGCGAGGAGGATGCGCCATGAACCGCTTTTCGTGGATGCGCGCGACGAGCGTGGCCGAGGCCGTGCGCCTGCATGCCGTCCTGGACGACGCCGAGTTCCTCGCGGGCGGCACCAATCTCGTCGATTTGATGCGCGAAAACGTCATGCGGCCTGCCGCGCTCATCGACATCACGCGGCTGCCGCTGCGCGGCATCGAGCCGACGCCGCAAGGCGGGCTGCGCATCGGCGCGCTGGTGAGCAACAGCGCGCTCGCCTGGGACGCGCGCGTGCGCGAGCGCTACCCCATGCTCGCGCAGGCCATACTCGCGGGCGCTTCGGCGCAGATCCGCAATGCCGCGACGCTCGGCGGCAATCTGCTCCAGCGCACCCGCTGCCTGTACTTCTACGATCCGGACACGCGCTGCAACAAGCGCACGCCCGGCAGCGGCTGTGCCGCGCTCGACGGCGTGAACCGCATGCACGCGATCCTTGGCGCGAGCGAGCACTGCATCGCGACGCATCCGTCCGATCTGTGCGTCGCGCTCGCGGCGCTCGATGCGAGCGTGCACGTCGCGGGACGCCGGGGCGAGCACACGCTGCCGTTCGATTCCCTGCACTGCCTGCCCGGCGATACGCCGCATCGCGAGACCGTTCTCGACCAGGAGGCGCTCATTACCGCCGTCGAGTTGCCGGCGCAAGGCTATGCTCGGCACTGCACGTATCTGAAGGTGCGCGATCGCCAGTCGTATGCCTTTGCTTTGGTATCCGTAGCATTGGGCCTGCACGTGGAGGACGGCGTGATACGTGCGCTCGGCTGCGCGCTCGGCGGCGTCGCGCACAAGCCGTGGCGCGACCGCGCAGCCGAAGCGCAGTTGATCGGCCGCGCAGCCGACGACGCCCATGCGCACACGCACTTTGCCGACGCCATCGTGGCGCGCGCCGACCCGCGCCCCGGCAACGCCTTCAAAGTCGAGCTCGCCCGCCGTGCCATCGTGCGCGCATTCGAGCGCGCGCTCGCGCGCCAGCCAGCGCAGAACGCCGAGGAGGACGCAGCATGAGCACCGATCGTCATCTCGCAACACCCGCCGCGGCGGCCCGCGCGCCGCACGCTCAGGCGCGCATCGGCGCGCCGCTGCCGCGCGTGGACGCCCGCAGCAAAGTCACGGGCGCCGCGCGCTATGCGGCCGAATTTCCGGCTGCCGGACTCGTGCACGGCGTGGTCGTGAACGCCCCGTGCGCGCGCGGCGAAATCGTCGCCATCGACGCCTGCGCGGCGCAGGCCCTGCCCGGCGTGCTGCTCGTGCTGACGCACGAAAACCGCCCGGCGCTGGCCGTCGACGACGCTGCCTGGAAAGACCAGATCGCGCCGGGCGGCAAGCCGTTCCGGCCGCTCGGCGACGCGCGCATCCGCTATGCGGGCCAGCCCGTCGCGCTGGTGGTGGCCGAAACGCACGCGCTTGCCGAGTATGCGGCGTCGCTCGTGCGCGTGCGTTACCGCAGCGAGCCGCATCAGACCGATCTCGGCAGCGTGCTGCGGGACGCTGTCATGCCGTCGCTGGAAAAAGGCGGCTTCGAACCGCCGCCCGCGCCGCGCGGCGACGCTTACGAGGCGCTCGCGCACGCCGACGCGCGCACCGACGCGTTCTACTCCACGCCGGTGGAATTCCATCAACCGATGGAGCCGCACGGCTGCACGGTCGTGCCCTCGGCGGACGGCCGCTTCACCGTCTATGAAAAGACTCAGGGCGTGCGCAACACGCAGCGGTACTTGATGCACGTGTTCGGTCTGGCGCAAGACCGCGTGCGGGTGATTTCGCCCTTCGTGGGCGGCGCGTTCGGCTCCGGCCTGCGGCCGCAGTATCATCTGCCGCTCGCCATGATGGCCGCGCGCAGCTTGCGCCGCCCGGTGCGCGTCTCGCTCACGCGCGCGCAGATGTTCACTTTCGGTCATCGGCCCGCTTCGGTCCAGCACGTCGCGCTCGGCGCGCGCCGCGACGGCCGGCTCGAAGCGATCATCCACGAAGCCGTGGGAGAAACTTCGCAATTCGAGGATTTCACGGACGTGGTCGTGAACTGGGCCGGCCAGCTCTATCGCGCCGATCACGTGCTGCTCGGCTACAAGCTCGCGCGCCTCGACGTCTACACGCCCATCGACATGCGCGCGCCCGGCGCCGCCCAAGGGCTGTTCGCGCTCGAGTGTGCGATGGACGAGCTCGCCGTGACGCTCGGCATGGACCCGCTCGAGCTGCGCATCCGCAATTATTCGGTCGACGATCCCCAGAAGCAGCGGCCGTTTTCGAGCAAGGCGCTGCTCGAGTGCTACGCACAGGGCGCGGAGCGCTTCGGCTGGGGCGCGCGCGTGGCCGCGCCGCGCTCGATGCGCGACGGCCACGAGCTGGTGGGCTATGGCATGGCCACCGGCATCTGGGAGGCGCTGCAAACCGAAGCCAGCGTGCGCGCCACGCTGCGCGCCGACGGTGTGCTCGCGCTCGCGAGCGCCACGGCCGATATCGGCACCGGCACGTACACCGCCATCTCGCAGATCGGCGCCGACGCCCTGCACATGCCGATCGAGGACGTGCGCTTCACGCTCGGCGACACCTCGCTGCCGGACGCGCCGATCGAAGGCGGATCGTGGACCGTGGCGTCGGTGGGCAGCGCGGCCTGGGTCGCCTGCCGGCAGCTGCGCGCACGGCTCGCGCAGTTGCTGGTCGAGCACGGCGGCGTGGGCTTCGCGAACCTCGACGCCGATACGCTGAGCGAGGCGCTCGCGATCGAGCGCGGCGAAGTTCGCCTGCGCGGCGGCACCCACGGTGAAACCCACGGCGATACCGAGGACGGCGCACCGCAAGCCGAAAGCGCGGCGCGCATCGCCATTGCCGACCTGCTCGAGCGCGCGGGCATGAAGACGCTCGAGGAGCAAGTCACGCTCAAGCCCGATGCGCAGCGCTCGCGCTATTCGCTGGCGACGCATTCGGCCGTGTTCGCCGAAGTGCGCGTGGACGAATCGCTCGGCCAGGTGCGCGTCGAGCGCGTGGTGAGCGCGGTGGCCGCCGGGCGCATCGTCAACGCCGCGACCGCCGCGAACCAGGTGGCAGGCGGCGTGGTGTGGGGCATCGGCATGGCGCTGCACGAGCGGGCGCAGTTCGATCACGCACTCGGCCGCGTCATGAATCACAACCTGGCCGACTACCTCATGCCAGTCAATGCCGACATCGGCGACATCGACGTGCTGTTCGTCGATGAGCACGACGACGTCGTGAACCCGCTCGGCGCGAAAGGCGTGGGCGAGATCGGCGTGGTGGGCGTGGCCGCGGCGATTGCGAACGCGATATATCACGCCACCGGCAAGCGCGTGCGCGCATTGCCGATCACGCTCGATTCCCTGCTCGAGGTCCCTTCGCCATGAAGCGCTCGCCCGTCTCGAACCTGCGCGCGCAGGCCTATACGATTCCCACCGACCGCCCCGAGGCGGACGGCACCATTGCCTGGCGGGCCACCACGCTCGTGGTCGTGCACGCCGATGCGCTGGGTCAAACGGGCATCGGCTACACCTATGCGCATGCGAGCGCCACGGCGCTGATCGCCGGCGTGCTCGCCGACGCCGTTCGCCAGCACGACCTTCATGACATCGGCCGCATCAACCTCGAGATGCAGCGTGCCGTGCGCAACCTCGGCCGGCCCGGCCACGCGGCGCGCGCGATCTCGGCCGTCGATGCCGCGCTCTGGGATCTCAAGGCCAAGGTCTTCGGCGTGCCGCTCGTCGCGCTGCTGGGCGCCCAGCGCGAGAGCGTACCCGTGTACGGCAGCGGCGGATTCACGAGCTACGACCTCGACACGCTCGCGCGGCAGTTGCGCGGCTGGGTCGAGCAGGACGGCTGCCAGTGGGTGAAGATGAAGGTCGGCTCGCAGCCCGGCGACGATCCGGCGCGCGTGGCAGCGGCGCGGCGCGCCATTGGCGATGCGGGGCTGTTCGTCGACGCCAACGGTGCGTATGCACTCAAACAAGCGCAACGGCTGGCGGCCGCTTTCGACGCGCAGGGCGTGCAATGGTTCGAGGAGCCCGTTTCATCGGACGACCGGCGCGGCCTTGCGGCGCTGCGGGCGGCGCTGCCGCCCGCGATGGCGCTGGCCGCGGGCGAATATGCCTGCACCGCCGACGACTTTCGCGCGCTGCTCGAAACGCACGCGGTGGACGTGCTGCAGGCCGATGCTTCGCGTTGCTGCGGCATCACCGGCTTTCTCCAGGCCGATGCGCTCTGCGACGCGTGGCACATCCCGCTCTCGGCGCACTGCGCGCCGGCGCTGCACCTGCACGCGGCTTGCGCGGCGAAGCGCGTGGAGCACATCGAGTGGTTCCACGATCACGCGCGCATCGAAGCGATGCTGTTCGACGGCGCGCCGCGCCTGCAAGACGGCCGGATCGCGCCCGATCTGGCGCGGCCCGGCTGCGGGCTGGCATTGCGTCACGCCGATGCGAAGCGCTACGCAGTGATGCCGTGACGTCGCGCGATGGCGCGACGCGGGCCGGTTCACAACCGCATCGGCTCGACCGTCCGGGTCGGGTCGAAGTCGGCCCATTGCCCGTTCTGCCAGCGGCCGCTCGCGCGCTCGACCTCCATGCCGCCCGCTTGCTCCAGCACCTGCGCCGCGTCTTGCTGGGTCTGCGGACTCACGTGGACCGCCACGAGCACACCCGATTCGCGCGCCTTCGGCGTGCCGTCCGGATCGTGCCCGATGTCGGGCGGACGTCCGCGGCCGCCGCCGCGCGTTTGCCAGAGCGCGCCCAGCAAGGTGCCGACATAGGCGCCCACGCCGGCGGCCACCGCCAACACGAGCAGCGAGCGAAGAAAGAGCCACGAAAACACCAGGGCGCAAACAAGGCCGAGAATCGCGCCCACGGCCGCGCCCGCGCCCGCGCCAAGCGACGTCCAACGCGACTGCGGATCGGCATAGCGGTCGCCGCCCACCGCAAAACGGGCGTGCTGGCCACCGGGGTTCACGTAGAACAGCGACAGGTCCTCATCCACGAAACCGTGGTTGTGGAGCCTGTCGATGGCCGCTTCGGCGTGATCGAACGTCGTGAAGCGGCTCGCAACGATCAAAGACATGGCAAACCTCCCTGGATTTCAATTGCCGCCTGGCTCAGTCGTCCTCCGCGCGAAAGTACCCGCTGTGCAGCACCACGGCGCCGTGGGTCTGCGCGATCGCTTCCGTGCACGCGGCGTGGATGCGCGCCAGCCCCCGCGCGAACGCATTGCGCAGCGGCTCCTCGCGTGCCGAGTCCGCGCCGAAATGGTCTTCGAGCGCCTCGGCGGTAATGGCGCAGTCGAGCGGCGCGCCGTCCACCTCGGCCACGAAGCGCATCAGCAGATTTGCGCCGTCGAACCGCGGCGGCTCGCTCCGGTATCGAATGTGCATTTCCGGATCCCTCCCAATGCCTGAAAGGCTGCTAGAGCGGCGCCGACGTCGCGAGGCAGGCGATCAGCTCCGCGTTGAACGCCGGCAGGTCGTCGGGCTTGCGGCTCGTCACGAAATTCCCGTCGCGCACCACGCGTTGGTCCACCCAGGTGCCGCCCGCGTTGCGTATGTCGTCCTGCAGCGACGGCCAGCTCGTCATGGTGCGCCCGCTCACGATTCCCGCCGAGACCGCCAGCCATCCGCCATGGCAGATCGCCGCGACGGGTTTGTGCGCGGCGTTGGCGGCGCGCACGAACTCGCGCGCCTCGGGAATCATCCTGATCGCGTCGCCGTTGATCACGCCGCCGGGCAGCACGACGCCGTCGTAGTCGTCGGCCTTCGCCTGCGCGAACGTCTGGTCGACCTTCACGCGGTTGCCCTTGTCCAGGTGGCGAAAGCCCTGGATCTCGCCGCCCTTTTGCGAAATCACATCGACCTGGGCGCCCGCTTCGGTCAATGCCCGCAACGGCCCCGTCAATTCGGATTCCTCAAATCCGTCAACGGCGAGAATCGCTACCTTGCAGTGCTTCAATTCATTCGACATCGCTGTTCTCCTTGAACGGGTTCATATTGCTCGACGTCCATCTGTCGCTGAGAAAGCTTCAGGTTCCCGGCCCAGCGCGGCGCGGCGCCGTCGAGGCACACGGTCCCGTCCGGCGGATGGTCGAACAGGTCGTCTCGCGCGGCCTGGCCAATCGCGTCTCGCACCACGTCGGCGTGGTTGGTGTAGTGATTCGCTTGCGCGATGCGGCGAGGAACGTCGAAGGCAATCCGCGCCGCCCCTTTTCCATCGGATCTGAAGATCACGACTACGGGCAGGGCAAGCGTGCCGATGAACATGGCGCGGTGCTCCACCTCGCCATGGTCGAGCCCGACAGCGAAAAAGGTGAATTCGACCGAGTCCAGCAGCAGTTCGTCCACGACGCATCGCCTGTAAAGATGCATACCCTCGAAACCGCATCGGCCATGCCCGGGCGCTTCAGGCATATGCGATGCGGAGTCATGAGGCGTGACAACCGCCCATCCTGGAGGCAACCCGTCTGCCTTCGCAGCGAACAAGCGTTGCACACCCGTTCACCCTTACGATCAATTCAGGAGTCCATTATGGCCATAACCACCTCCCAAACCGGCGCGCACATCGTTGGCAAAGGCAGCCAAACCGCAGCCGGCCCCGGACCGTATATCATGGCGTCGAGCACGCTCGAAGGCGACCACGTATTCACTTCGGATAACGAAGATATTGGCAAGATCAAGGAGGTTATGCTTGATGTGGAGCGCGGAAAAATCGCCTACGCCGTCATGTCGTGCGGCGGCTTTCTAGGCATCGGCGACAAGCTGATGGCACTGCCTTGGGCTGCGCTCACGCTCGATACGACCCATAAATGCTTCATCCTCAACGTAACGAGCGAACGCATCAAGACCGCGCCGGGATTCGACAAGGACCACTGGCCGGTCATGGCCGACATCGGCTGGGCCACGACACTGCACGAGTACTACGGCACGCGTGCGCACTGGGACGAGCCCGTTTCGCCAACCGGCGAGGAACCGTTACGCGAGCCGCCCGTGCCGCCGGAAGCAGGCGGCGTAAAGCTCTAGCAGAACGAGCGCGCGGCGCCGCAGCGGGTACGGCGCCCCGAGCGAAGCGCATGGGATTGCGCCGGCCTACCTTCCCCTGCGCTTCGTCGAATTGGTATTCGCGATGGCATCGTTCTGCGTGCGCCGCTGATAATCGTCGCCGCCCCACCGGTCGGTGTCCTTGAGTCCCCGCCGTATGTCGCGATACCCCTGCTTGCCGACGCGTCGCGGCTCCGCTTCCTCTTGCGAGTGCGGTTCCTGGTCGGCTTCATGCGGCAGCAAGGGATCGCTGGTGTGCGCGTCGGTCGGCTTTCCCTGACCGATGGTCGAGGTCTGGCGAGAGAGCTTCATAGCGGTCTCCGAAATGGCTATGCACGCTTTCCGGCGGGCAGTCCTGCCAGCAGCTCCGCCATTTCGTCGGCGTGCTCTTCTTCCTTGGCAAGAATGGTTTCCATCACGCGACGCGAGGTCGGGTCCCGGTCGGAAAGGTACTGAATGATCTCGCGATAGCTGTCGATGGCGATGCGCTCCGCAACCAGGTCTTCGCGAACCATGGAGACCAGCGTATCGCCTTCGACGTACTCCGCGTGACTGCGCGTGCTCAAGTCGTCGGGCGAGAAATTCGGTTCGCCGCCGAGCTGCACGATGCGTGCCGCGATCTGGTCGGCATGCAGCTGCTCTTCGTTCGAGTGCTCGAGAAATTCGTCGGCAATGCTCTTCGACTCCAGACCGGTAGCCATGAAATGATGTCTGCGGTATCGCAGCATGCATATCAGCTCGGTTGCGAGCGCGTTGTTCAGCAATTCGAGCACGGCATCGCGGTCGGCGTGGTAGCCAGGGGTGACCGCGCCCTGCACAATATTCTCGCGCGCCCGTTTGCGGATCACTTCGAAGTCGGTCATGGAAGGCTTCTGTGACATGGAGTTCTCCATCGGGGTTGGATTCAAAACGCGTCGGGACCGGCCGGCAATGGGCAAAAGCCGGCGGCCTCCACGTCGATAACACGCGCATCACCCATGCCCGGGCGCAAGGCCGTCGGCCGAGATGCGCGCAACCAGCGGCAGATGGTCGGAGGCGACGCGCGCTTCGCCGTCGCGATGCACGCGCACGCTTTGCAGCCGGCTCACCGGGTGCATCCAGATGCGATCGAGCGCGAACACCGGCCACCATGAAGGAAACGTGGCGGGCGCGGGCGCGGCGCGAAAGTGCGCGGTGAGCAGGCGCAGTGCGTGCCGCCACAGAAACCACTCGTTGATGTCGCCCGCGAGCACCACCGGCAACACAGGCCGGTCGAACGCGGCCAGCAATTGGGCGATCTGCGCGTACCGCTCGCGCCCGCTCAGGCCGAGATGCGTCGCGACGACGCGCAACGGCTCGCCGCCATGCAGGATATCGACGTCGAGCGCGCCGCGCGGTTCGCGGCTGCCGAACGACAGATCGATCGTGCGCGTCTCCCTGATCGGGCAGCGCGTGAGCACCGCGTTGCCGAAGCGCCGCGCGGGCAGGTCCAGGGTCGGGCCGGCCACCGCCTGCCAACCGGTTGCGCCGCTCAGGACGGCCAGCACGTCGAAGTGGGAAGCGCCGCCCAGCGGCACCTCCTGCAATGCGACCACATCGGCATCGATATCCTTCAGCACGCGGGCGATACGTTCTGGCGCGTACCTGCGATCCGTGCCCACCGCGCCGTGAATGTTCCAGGTGACGATGCGCAGCGGCGCTTGCGCGGGCCCGTTCATTCGCGCGGCCTCAAAAGGCGCTGCAGCATCAGGGCAAGCCCCACGAGCAGCGCGCCGATGGCGGCCAGCAATCCGATCGTGCCGGGCCCCGGATGACGCAGGGCGGCAGCCAGCTGATCGGCAAACAGGGTGCCCAGCACGATGCCGGGCGTCATGCCGATCAGCGTGCCGAGCAGGTAATCTCCCGGCCCGATGTGCGAGGCGCCTGCCGCGAGATTGACGAGCGAGAACGGGGCGAGCGGCACGACGCGCAGCACCACCACGGCGGCGATGCCCTGACGCGCCAGGCGTTTGGACAGCCGGTCCAGCCGCGAGCCCGCATGCCGGCGCACCGCGTCCCGCCCCGCCCAACGGCCGATGGCGTAAGTGACGAGCGCAGCGAGCAGCGAGCCCGACAACGCATAAAGGCTCCCCGTGAACGCGCCGAACAACAGTCCCGCGCAGACGATCAACACCGTAACCGGCACCGACGCGACAGCGGCCAGCGCATAGGCGCCAATCACGAGTACGGGACCGAAGGGCGCCGCCGCGAGCGAGCGCGCCGCCTCGCCGATGCGCGCGAGGCTCAGGAAGCGCGCGAGCGGCGTGTAGTGCCAGGCAAGCGCCATTGCCGTTGCCAGCAGCGCGCATGAGCCGAGCACCAGCAGGCGTGCGGTAATCGAACGGCCGCCGCGTCCCGGCACGAACTCGCGCACCACTTCGTCGGGCACCGCCGGCCGTTCGGGATCGACAACCGCGCTCTCCGGAACCCACTGGTCAAGTCCGGACGACACGCGCGGCTCGAGCGTGCGCAAGGCGCGCCCGCCCCCGGAGAGGCTCGCGACGACGCGATGGATATCGCCGTCGAACTGCGCGAACGCGCGCTCCACTTGCGAGCGGTGCGCACCCAGATGCTCGGCGAGCAGACCGTTGCGCGCCGCCGCGATGACCGCCCGCACACGTTCGTTGCCGGCAGCCTCCAGCGCGATGTTGCATTCGGTGTCGAGCACCATCGAGCGGTTGTTGAGATTGGCGCTGCCGATCACCAGCAGTTCGTCGTCGACCGTCATCAGCTTGCTATGAACGTTGATGAACGCGTCGCCGAGACCTTCGACCCATGGCGAGTAGTACCGTAAGCGATCCTGATGATCTGCTTCACGCAGGCGCTGATACAGGCGCGCTCGCAGCGTGCCCATGGTTGCCGATTGCAGCCACCCCGTTTGCCGGCAGGGAAGCACGGCGGCGACGGCGGGCGCATCGGGCTGGGCGAGCCGTTGTGCCAGCGCGTCGCCAATCGTGCTCGCGGTGAAGTATTGGTTCTCGATATAGATCGTCTTGCGCGCGGCCCCGATCGCGGCCCCATAGAGTGCGCGGATGTGCTGGCAGCCCCCGTGCCCCGCATGCGGCGCGGCCGTGAGCGCGATGCCGAGCCAGACGTCCTCGACGTCCGCGGCAAAGTCCGGCGGCCACGGGTCCGCTGCGTCCTGTGCGGGCGGCCCGGCGGCGCTGGACGCCGCCGTCCGGTGAGCGGGTGCGCGGCGCGCCGCCGTATTCGCCAGGATCCAGCGCTCTTGCGCGAGCACGCCCACGATGCGCGCGGCGTCGCCATCGAACATTGCCTGCACGTCGTGAACGGGGCCATACATCTGCCGCGGCCCATTGCAGCGGCGCGGCTCGCACGGTGCGTGCGCGCGCGTGTCCCAGCGCGAGCGCGTGAGGTCGATCCCGCCCACGAACGCGAGCCGGTCGTCCACCACCACGACCTTCTGGTGATGCGACGCACCCGGCGGATGCCGCCCATCGAGCCGGAATTTCAGGCGCCCGCCGCTGCGCCAGTCCAGCTTGTAAGCCGGCAGCCATTCGCGCTCGAACGCATAGAGCATCGCGAAGTCCCAGGCGAGGATGCGCACGCGCAACGCCGGGCGCTCAGCCACCACGGCCGCCAGAAAATCGCCCAGCGTGTCCGGATAGCTATCGCCCGCACCACCCGGCACCAGTTTGACGCGGCTGTCGATGTCCCAGCCCACGATGGTCACGCTGCGCTGCGCGCGAACGATGGACGCGCGCACAGCGGCGAAATAATCCTCCGCGTCGACCAGCAGCCGCAGGCGTGGCGCGTGACGAATCGAGTGACACGTCTCGCCAGGACGCAGCAGCCGCGAATGCGAGGCGGGTCCGGCCGTGGCGCCGGTTGCCTTCGCGTCCTGATTCATCAGTACTCCTCGTGTGCGGAGGCGGCTGCGGATAACGCCAGTCATCCGGCCGCATCGTGCCCACGTTTTCGCAACAACCGTGCCTGTGGAGTTTGTCCCCGCGCAACCGGGCCGCAACGCCAAGCCGCCCGCGCGCTCTCGGCGCGCAGGCGGCAATCGTGCCGTCACCGCGCAAGCGGGATATTGCGCAAGGCTTGTGCCGAACGGGCCTGCGCCCGCCCCCGGCGCCGCACTCTCAGTGCTTCAAAAAGTCGATCACCATGCGATTGAACGCTTGCGCATGCTCCCATTGCGCCCAGTGGCCACACCGGTTGAACACATGCAGTTGCGCGTTCTGCATGCCCGCCAGCAGGCGCAGGCCGATATCCATCGGCACGAAACGATCGTCGCGGCCCCAGATCACCAGTGCAGGTGCAGCAATTTCGCCCAGGCGCGGGCCATAGTCGCTGAACTGCTTCGGGAACGCGGCGAGGCTCTTCACGAAGTTCTCCAGGTGATCGCGGCGCGCGAGCATGTTTTCGAGGCGAGTCTGCATCAGCTCGTCGGTCAACGCGCTCGCATCGTAGACGAACACGTTCATCATGCGCTTCAGGTTCTCGATCGTCGGATCGCGATAGAGACCTTGCAGCAGCTTGATGCCTTCGGTGGGCATGGGCGCGAAACTGCTCGGGCCGCCGGTGCCGCCGCCCATCAGCACGAGCTTGCCCACGCGCTGCGGGTTCTCGAGCGCGAAGGCCACTGCGCTGTGGCTCCCCATCGAATTGCCGAGAATATGCACGCGCTCGATGCCGATCGCATCGAGCAGGCCCTTGAGCACGCGTGCGTTCAGGTCCGAGCGCGAGCTGGTGCAGACGATCGGGTCGCTCTTGCTCCAGCCCGGGCAGTCCATCAGGATCACGCGGTAGCCGGCCGCGACGAGCGGCTCGACATTGCGGTTGAAATTGGCCCAGCCGCTCGCGCCCGGACCCGAGCCGTGCAGCATCACGACCGTTTCGGCGCCCTCGCCCGCGTCGTTGTAGTGAATCTGGAACTCGACCTCGCCGTCCTTCACGCGAGCGAACTTGCTCGTCGAGGCTTCGGTGATTGTGTGTGCAGTACCCGTCATGATGATCATCCCTTAAAACGTCAACCCGATACGGGAGAAGGCGCACGCCTCCACCCCTTCAATCTCATGCGCCCTGTGCGCCTGGCGCGCCGTGCTGCTTGAATGCGCCCACCACGCTGAGCGCCGCGAGCGCCGCCGCCACGACGAGCGGAATGCTCGAACCCACGAGCATCGACGGGCTCTGGCCGAGCGCGAACAACTGGCCCGCCACCAGCGGTCCGAGAATCGAGCCGAGGCGCCCCACCGCCACCGCGGCGCCCACGCCCGTGCCGCGCACTTCCGTGGGATACGCGTGGCCTGCCAGTGCGTAAAGCACCGACTGGCTGCCGACGATAAAAAAGCCGCACAGCAGGCCGCCGAGCGCCGTGGCGCTTGCGCCCCCCGCACTCGCGAGCACGGTGAGCGCGGCCACGATACCCACATACATGCCGATTACCGTGCCGCGGCGTCCGAAGCGATCCATGATGGTTGCGATGGCAACGGCACCGACGCCGCCGCCGATGTTGAACAGCATCAGCACGAGATTCGACTCCACGCGGGTCAGGCCGCGCGCGAGCACCATCGAGGGCAGCCAGTTCATCAGGAAGTACAGGACGATGAGCGTGCCGAGATAGCTGATCCACAACGCAATGGTCGTGCGCGCGCGGCCCTGATGCCAAAGCGCTTGCGCCACGCCCGGCGTGCCTTCCTTCGCCACCGTCGACGCCTTCGCGGCCACGAACTGCCGTGATTCGCGCAGGAACAGACCGAGCAGCGGCACCATCACGATCGGGCCGAGGCCGCCGACATAGAACACGTGGCGCCAGCTCGCGTCGCCCGTTCCCAGCATGCCGATCACGGCTGCGATCGCCGCGCCAAACGGCATGCCGCAGTACATCGCGCCCACCGCCGTGCCGCGCTGCTGCGGGCCCGCCGCCTCCGAGCACAGCGCAATCAGGTTGGGCATGGCCGCACCGAGCCCCAGGCCCGTGAACAGACGCGCGACCAGCAGGCTCTCGAAGCTCCACACCATCGTCGTGGCGAGCGAGAAGAGCCCGAACAGCGTCACCGACCACATGAGCACGCGCTTGCGGCCAAGGCGGTCGGCAAGCCGCCCGCCCAGCGCCGCGCCCGGCAGCAGGCCGATCGCGCCCGCGCTGAACGCCCAGCCCATTTGCGCCACGGCGAGATGAAACTCCTTCGCCATGCGCGGCCCGGCTACGCCCGCCGATTGCAGGTCCAGCCCCTCGAGCAGCGCAATCGCCAGACACAGGGCAATGGTTGCCCTGCCGCTCGTTCCACTTCCTTCCGCACCACTGTTTCGCGACGTCATAAAAGTCTCCGTATCTCTATGCGAGCCGCTCTTTCCGGCGGCTATCCATGACAGCGCCGCGCACCCCTCGCAGGCCGTGCGCGGCGCCCCTGATCAGGACTGCAATGCTTCCAGGCGATTCTTCAGATCGAGCGCCACATCGACGATCATGTCCTCCTGGCCGCCCACCATCCGGCGCTTGCCCAGTTCGACGAGAATGTCCACCGTCTTCAGGCCATACTTTTTCGCTGCCATTTCCGAGTGGCGCAGGAAGCTCGAATAGACACCGGCATAGCCGAGCGCGAGCGTTTCGCGGTCCACCCGCACCGGGCGGTCCTGCAGCGGACGCACGATGTCGTCGGCGGCATCCATCAGCGTGTAGAGATCGGTGCCGTGGTTCCACCCCATGCGCTCCGCCGCGCCGATGAACACTTCGAGCGGCGCATTGCCCGCACCCGCACCCATGCCTGCGAGGGATGCATCGATGCGATCGCAACCTTCCTCCACCGCGACGATCGAGTTCGCCACGCCGAGCGAGAGGTTATGGTGCGCGTGCATGCCCGTTTGCGTTTCGGGCTCGAGCACGGCTTTCACCGCGCGAAAGCGCTCGCGCACGTCGTTCATCGTCAGCGCGCCGCCCGAGTCGACCACGTAGATGCAGGTCGCGCCGTAGCTTTCCATCTTCTTTGCTTCGGCGGCGAGGTTTTCCGGCGTGGTCATGTGGCTCATCATCAGGAAGCCCACGGTGTCCATGCCCAGCTCGCGCGCGTACTCGATGTGCTGCTTCGAGATGTCGGCTTCCGTGCAGTGCGTGGCGATGCGCACCACGCGCGCGCCCGCGTTGTACGCAGCCTTCAGGTCATGAATCGTGCCGATGCCGGGCAGCAGCAGCGTCGCGATCTTCGCGTGCTCGACCACGTCCGCGACGGCCTCGATCCATTCGAGGTCGCTATGCGCGCCGAAGCCATAGTTGAAGCTCGAGCCCTGCAGGCCGTCGCCGTGAGCGACTTCGATGCTGTCCACCTTCGCGCGGTCCAATGCGCGGGCGATGTCCTGCACGTTCTGGATCGAGTACTGGTGGCGAACGGCGTGGCTGCCGTCGCGCAGCGTCACGTCGGAGATATAGAGTTTCTTGCCCGGATTGTTCATCGCCTTAGGCTCCTTGCATGCTCAAGAGCGTTTTCGCCATGCGTTCGGCGGTGGCGAGCGCGGCGGAAGTCATGATGTCGAGATTGCCTGCGTATGCGGGCAGATAGTGCGCGGCGCCCTCCACTTCGAGGAACACCGAGGTCTTCAGGCCGCTGAACTGGCCGAGGCCCGGAATATTGAGCGGCGCGCTCGCGGGAATTTCGTCGAACTGCACCTTCTGCTTGAGGCGGTAGCCAGGCACGTAGGCATGAACCTTCGCAACCGTCTCTTCAATCGACCGCTCGACTTTCTCGCGGTCGACCATTTCGGATAACGTATAAACCGTGTCGCGCATCATGACCGGCGGCTCGGCGGGGTTCAGCACGATGATCGCCTTGCCCTTCGCGGCGCCACCCACCACTTCGATAGCCTTCGAGGTGGTTTCGGTGAATTCGTCGATGTTCGCGCGCGTGCCGGGGCCCGCCGACTTGCTGCTGATCGATGCGACGATTTCCGCGTAGTGAACCTTCGCCACGCGCGACACCGCGGCAACGATGGGGATCGTGGCCTGGCCGCCGCAGGTGACCATATTGACGTTGAGCGCGTCGATATGCGCGTCGATGTTCACAACCGGCACGCAGTACGGGCCAATCGCGGCCGGCGTGAGGTCGATCATGCGAATGCCGGGCTTGTGCGAGCGCAGCAGCGCATCGTTCTTCACGTGCGCGCCAGCGGAAGTCGCGTCGAATACGAAGTCGATGTCGTTGAACACGGGCAGGCGCGTGAGGCCAACCGCGCCTTCATGGGTGGTCGCCACGCCAAGGCGCGCGGCGCGCGCGAGACCATCGGAGTTCGGGTCGATGCCGACCATCGCCGCCAGCTCCAGATGTCGGCTATTGCGCATGATCTTGATCATCAGGTCCGTGCCGATGTTGCCGGAGCCGATAATCGCGGCCTTGAGTTTTTCGGAAGCCATATGAATTCCTGTGTCAGGCGGAGAAAGTTGCGCAAACGCTGCCGAGGCCTTCGATTTGCGCGGTGTAGATGCCGGGTTCCCTCACGGCGACCATGGGCCCAAGCGCGCCCGTGAGCACCACGTCACCCGCGCGCAGCGGCGTGCCGAACTGGACCATGCGGTCCGCGAGCCACACGGCGGCGTTGAGCGGATTGCCAAGGCAAGCCGCGCCATTGCCGCGCGAAAGCACCTCGCCATCGCGCGAAAGCGCCATCGCGCAGGCCGCGAGGTCGATCTGCGAGAGCGGCACCGGGCGGCTGCCCACCACGAAGCGGGCGCTCGACGCGTTGTCGGCCACAGTGTCGACGAAGCGGATGTCCCAGTTCTGGATGCGGCTGTCCACCACTTCGATCGCTGCGAGTGCATACGCACTGGCGCGCAGAATATCGACGAAGGTGTGTTTCTCGTGCGTGAGGTCATGCTCCAGCACGAGCGCGATTTCCGCTTCCACCTTCGGCTGGATCAGTTGCGAAAGCGGAATCGCTTCGGCATCGCCATAGGCCATCGAAGCAAAGAGCGCGCCGAAGTCGGGTTGATCGACGCCCAGCTGCTTTTGCACCGCGAGCGACGTGAGGCCGATCTTGCGGCCCACGATGCGCTCGCCATTCGCTACGCGCAGATCGACGTTGGCTTGCTGAACGGCGTAAGCGGTGGCGATATCGTCCAGCGCAATGCCGCCCGCCGCGATCTCGCCGCGAACCGGCTCGATCGTGCTGCGCGACGCTTCGGCTTCGCGCAGGCGTGCGGCCAGCGCCGCGACCCGTTTCAAATCTGTCATGGTGAGGCTCCGTACGTTCTGTCAAGCCGCGTCGAGCGTGGCGTGCATGGTGGCAAAACCCGCGATCCACTCGGGAATCTCGCGGTAATAGTCAAGCGTTGCGCGATACGGGCCATAAGCGGCCAGCGCCCCGAACGCCGCAACCCACGTGCGAATCTCGTGCGCCGACTTGCCGCCATCACGCGTGATCGCCGCGTTGGTCATGCCGTCCACGGAGGTCAGTTCACCCGAGGCGAGCCGCTCGAGGAATGCGCGATCCCATGCGGGGTTGAGCGGATGCAACGGGCTATCGCCGGCCGCGAACGACTTCGCGGCGGCCACGGTGCGCGCCTGGCGCGCGGCGCGCGAATCGGGCGGCGGGTTGCGGCCCGCGATCAGGCGTTCGGCCACTTCAGGCGTCGCGCCAAGGAGTTCGGGCACCGGCGGCTCGTGCGAGATGCCGCCCGAGCCGACCACGAGCACGCGCTTGCCACTGCGCGAGAAGAAGCGGCCAATCGCATCGCCCAGCAAACGTGCGCGGCGCAGCGTCGCCATGGGCGGCGCGACGGAGTTGATGAACACCGGAATCACCGGGTAGCGGTCGAGGCCGCCGGTGAGCACTTCGAGCGCCTGCGCGCAGCCGTGATCGACCTGCATGCGGTACGAAAGCGCCGCGTCGATATCGGCGTCGAGAACGCTTTGCGCGAGCGTATGCGCGAGTTCCTCGGGCACCGGCAGCGTGCCGGCCATACTGTTGAAGTCACCGATGGCCTCGGCACGTGCGCCGATGCAGAACGGCGGCATGACGTCGTAAAAGAAGCCGTTGAAGTGATCGGGTGCGAACGCAACGATCAGATCGGGGTTGAACGCTTCCACGCGTTCGCGTGCGGCGCCGCACACGCGCTCGACCTCGGCCACGACTTCAGGCGCGGGATCGAAATAGCCGTGCAACGGCGTATGCGACAGGCATTCGAGGTGAATCGGCATGCTCATGCTCCTGCGGCGCCCGCGACGGCCACGCCGCGCACGGGACGGTTTTGCGGTGCGGCTGCGCCAGCTTCGCGCAGCGCAGGTTCGGCGGCGTCGGTCATGCCGAGCTTGTCCGCAAGCTCGACGAGCGCGCCGGAAACCTGCTGCGGCGTGCAAACGCCGGCGACAAAGCGGTCCGGACGCAGCAGCACGACCGACTCGGGCAGGCAACTGAACCACGCTTTCAGCCGCCCCTGCACGTCGCCGAGCGCGAGCACGTCCGGCGGCACGTCGTCGGCGTATTCGAGTTGCACGTCGGGCTTCGCGAACACGAAACGCACGCCCAGCCGCTCACACAGCGCGCGTGCTTGCGGCGTGAGACCGAAGGTCGGGTCTGCGCCCCAGGCGAGCACCGCGAAACCATTGCCGATCGCGTCGTCGAGGCGCACTACGCGGCCATCGGCGAGCCGCACGCGTGGCTGGATGAACATGCGCCCCACCGGCGAAGCAGCGAGCCGATCACGGCCATAAGCGAGACGGCCGATCAGCGAGTCGCGCTTCTCGCTCATCAAGCCGAGCAGGCGGCCCGGCGCCGAGTTGCCCGAGCGCTCCAGCATGCTCGCGAACCAGCCGCCGGTTTTTTGCGGCGGCGGCAGCAGCACGACGCCCGCTTCATAACGCGGCATCGGCTTGAAGCGCATTTCCACGAAGTAACGCTTCACCGCAGGAAACACATTCATCGAGCGCACGAAGGCGTCGCGAAAGCGCGCGCCAAAGCGCGTGGTCGGCGCGAAGATGTCGCCCGCGACTTCGGAGAGGTGGATCATCGAGCGCGCATGCGCGCGGCGCTCCACGGTGTAGCTGTCGAGCAGCCGGCCATCGGCCTGGCCCTTCGCGACCATCGCGAGCTTCCAGCCCAGGTTGTTCGCGTCACGAATGCCGCTGTTGTAGCCCTGCCCCTGCCATACGGGCATGATGTGCGCAGCGTCGCCGGCGAGCAGAACGCGGTCTACGCGGAACGTAGCGGCCAGGCGCGCGTTGTGCGTGTACACGCGCTTGCGGATGTAGTCGACCTTGTCGGGATCGGCGACCACCTTGCGGATCAGCGCAGCCATGTTCTCGGGCTTCGAAAGCGCTTCCTCGGTCTCGCCCGGCATCACCATGAATTCGAAGCGGCGAATGCCATGCGGCAGCGCAGCCGAAACATAAGGGCGCCGATGATCGCAATGCATGTAGACATGCGGCGAGCCTATCGGGTCGTTGCGCACATCCACCACGATCCATTGATTCGGCTTCGTGCGGCCTTCGAAGGGCACGTTCAGCGCGCGGCGCACGAAACTGTTGCCTCCGTCGGCACCCACCATGTACGCGGCGCGGATCGTGCGACGCTCGCCGCTCGCGTCGCTCACGTCGATCGTCACGCCCTGCGCGTCCTGCTCGAACGCGTCGACGGAGTGGCCAAACAGCACTTCCACGTGCTCGAACCGATCGAGGCCTTCGTAAAGCACACGGTCCGCGAGCGGCTGGATGAACGCGTTGCGGCGCGACCAGCCGAATTCGTCGGTGCGCGGCTCGATCGAGGCGAAGCAGTGACCGTCCTTCGTGACGAAGCGCATCCAGTGGTCGGGCGTGGTGTGCGGCAGCAGCGCGTCGGCCAGGCCGATCGACTGGAACACGCGCAATGCTTCGTCGTCCAGACCAATGGCGCGCGGGTAGTCGATGATCTGGTCGAGCTTCTCGACGAGCGTGACACGCACGCCTTGCAGGCCGAGAATGTTGGCGAGGGTGAGGCCGACCGGACCTGCGCCGATGATGGCGACGTCGGTGGCAATCTGGCGGGGGAGGATCGGATCCGCCGCCTGAGCGAGGGGGGTGTTCATGTGTCTCCTTCTCGCGCGACTTGTGCGGTCGCTGCGGCTGCTGACAGGTCGTGCCTGAAAACGGATCACCGGGTTGAACGTCGTGTCGTAGCCTGGTGAATGGAAGCGAGTCTAGGTTCCGCCCGTTGCGCGCTCAACATTTTTAGAGAAATGTGCATAGAATGCACACAGTTGATTTTTAAGGCGTTTTGCGATGACGAAGTATGCAAACGTGCGCGGGCTCGCGCGCGGCCTCCAGGTGCTCCAGGCGCTCAACGCCATGGAGAACGGGCGTGCGACGAGCCAGCAGCTGAGCGAGGCCACCGGCCTGCACCGCACGACGGTGCGGCGCTTGCTGGAAACCCTGGTGGAAGAGAAGTTCGTGCGCCGCAGCGCGTCGGACGACAGCTTTCGTCTGACGATGAACGTGCGCGGCCTGAGCGAAGGCTTCACCGACGACGAACGGATCGCGACCATCGCGCCGCCGATCATGGCGCAAATGCTCCAGCGCACCGTGTGGCCTTCGGACCTCACCACGCCCGACGGCGATGCCATGGTCATACGCGAGACCACGCACCGCTTCAGCCCGCTTTCGTTTCACCGCGCCATGGTGGGCCGCCGCCTGCCCATCCTGCTCACGGCCGCGGGGCGCGTGTACTTCGCGACGTGCCCCGAGGCGGAGCGCGAAGATATTCTCGAGCTGCTACGCGCGGGCACGGGCGGCGAACAGCAGCAAAAACTCGCGGCGGACAAGGCCTTCATCCGCAATCTCGTGCGCCAGACGCGCGCGGATGGCTTTGGCTCGAATCACGGCGACTGGGCTGACCAGCGCAAGATCGGCGCACTCGCCACGGCGATCGAGGCGCAAGGGCGCGTGCTCGCGAGCCTCAATGTGATCTACCTGGAGCAGGCCATCAGCCCGGCCGAGGCAGTGCGTCGCTTCGTGCCCGAACTGCAGCGCGCCGCGCAGGAAATGGTGGCGGCGCTCGAAGCGCAAGGGGACGCCGGCCGCTAGTATCGGCTTTATCTCCAACCGGGAGGAACCATGGATCAAAGCGGAGACTTCATTGTGCGCACCATGTCGGCTGACGAGATGGCCATGTCGGTCGAATGGGCGGCTGCGCAGGGGTGGAACCCCGGCTGGCATGACCCGCACTGTTTCAGGGAGGCGGACCCGGATGGCTTTTTCGTCGGTGTCTGGCGCGGCGCGCCGGTCGCGTGCCTTTCCGCCGTTGCCTACGACGAATGCTTCGGCTTCATCGGTCTTTACATCGTGAAGCCCGGGTTTCGCGGCAAAGGCTTCGGCATGCGAATCTGGCAGCACGGCATGCGTTATCTCGGAGCGCGCAACATCGGTCTCGATGGCGTCGTTGCCCAGCAGGCGAACTATCGGAAGTCCGGGTTCCAGCTTGCGCACCGCAACATCCGCTATCAGGGGCGCGTGAGCGGCATCGGGTGCGCGCATGTCACGGCAGCGGCCAACGTGCCGTTCGAGCAGTTGCTTGCCTATGATCGCCAGTGTTTTCCCGCAGCGCGCGCGCGTTTCGTCTCCACCTGGATCGCGCAGCCGGACGCCGTTGCACTCGCGACAGTCGACGCGGGCCGTGTCGCCGGATACGGCGTCGTGCGCCGCTGCAAGACGGGCTGCAAGATCGGCCCGCTTTTCGCCGACGACGCGGACGTCGCCACGGGATTGTTTCGCGCGCTGGCGGCGAGCATGCCCGGCGAGGTCATCGTGCTCGACGTGCCGGAAACGAATCCTGCTGCGGTCGCGCTGGCGCAACGGCACAACATGACGAGCGTTTTCGAAACCGCGCGGATGTACACGAAGGACGCGCCGGCCATTGCGATCGATCGCGTGTTTGGGGTGACATCGTTCGAGCTGGGGTGAGTTCGGGAGAGTCCAGCCGATGCCTGCATTTATTGCGGGTTGGCGCCGCATTCGACCAGCCGCGCCTCGAGCAGGCGCGCGAGCGCCAGGCCGCCTTCGCGCATGATTGCATCGTGATTCCAGCGAAATGCGAGCCGCACAGGCGGCGCGAGCGCGAGCGCGTTCATCCAGGCACGGGCCGTCCTGACGTGCCAGTCATAGCGCACCACCGTGCGGCTGCCCTCGGCGGCGAAATGCCAGCGGCCCACGCCTTCCAGCGCGCCGCTGGCCTCCCCCTCCAGCGCAACGAGCGGCGCGACGCGCGTCACGCGCACGTCGATGATCACCCGATAGGGAAGCACGCCCTTCCACGTATATCGATGCACGGCGCCCAGACCATCGGTTTCGCCTGCCTGCAACTCGCGCACCGCTTCGACGCTCTTCCACCACCTCGGCCAGTTAATCGAATCGTGGACCGCGTCCCACACCTGCTGCACCGGCGCCTCGATGCACCACAAGGTGGTCAAACGGAATTCCGCCATTGCTCTCCTCCACTTTGCCTGCGATACGGCCACGCGTATTCGCGGGCAGGCCCGGCGCATGCGTGTATGTCCGCGCGAACATTGCGTAGCGCGGTGTTCCAGAATTACCCTTGGATCCATCATCGCATTCATTCGAGTATAGGAGGCACGATGCGCATGCAGGTAATCGGCGCGGGCCGCAAGGGGCTCGCGCTCACGGCGGGCATCGCTGCGCAATGAGGGACGCACCGCCATCGGACCGGGATCTCGTTGCCGACGCACAGGCGCGCTTCAATGCGCTGGCAAACTATCGGGTCAGGCTGAAATCGATATCGGCGGGCGCGGAAGCGGTCGAGGTGCGCTATGCCTACCGCAAACCGGGCTTCGTCCGGATGGATTTCATCCGCCCGCATGCCGGCGCGACGCTCGCCTACAACCCGGAATCGGGGCAGGTCAAGCTTTGGCCATTCGGGTTCGATACGTTTCCGAGGCTCATGCTAAGCCCGGACAGCCGCATGATCCAGAGCCCGCAGGGTCATCGCATCGACCAGTCCGATATCGGCACGCTGCTCATCCATGTTCGTGAGCTTCAGCAGCATGGCGAGACGCAGCTCGTGGGCGTTGAGACTATCGGCATGTGCCGGGCGTCGCACGTGATCGTGACGTGCGTGCCCGGACGCGCAATAGCCGGCGTGTTCCGCTATGAGCTGTGGTTCGATATCGTCCATGGGCTGCCTGTCAAGGTCGCGAGCGAGAACCCGTCAGGCAAGCCGATCGAAACGGTGCTGATGGAAGACCTTCGCATCGACTTGCCAGAGTCGCAACTCGAACCGTTTGGCTAGTCACCCGGCCCAACGTGCGCACGCATTCAACTACCGAAATAGAGCGTGCAAAAGCTGACCGGACCGACACAGTTCGGCTCCGCCCTGCCAGCCGCCGAAGGTCCGGCGACGCCTGGCGCGCCCGAACCGATCATCTCTGTGCCGCCGCTTGAATTTTGCGGGTTGCCGGCCGCCTGCTGCACGGAGTCCTGGCGAACTTCTGCACCGGTGTTTTCCTGAGCGAACCCATTGGCCGCGGTGCCAGCGGTTGCAAGAATGGCAATGGAAAAGCCTAAGACAAGATGCGTGTTCATTTCGAATTCCTAAAGTTAATTCCCATGAAATTTCGCTTGCTGCATCATGAAGAACCCAGCTTGATTCGACTTTATTCCCGGCGGATCAGTCGCCAATCTGCCTACTGCACCGTGATGGTTGCCTTCATGTACGGGTGGATGCCGCAAAACACCTTATAGACCCCCGGCTTGTCGAACTTGAACTGAAAGGTGTCGTCCTGGTCGAGTGCCGCCGAGTGGAATACGCCTGCATCGTTGACGATCGAGTGCGGCTCGCCATCCATGTTTTTCCAGGTCACGGTCGTGCCGGTCTTGACCGTCAGCGACATCGGCGAAAACATGAAATTCTTGATGATGATCTCATCGGGGCCCTGGGCTTGCGCGGCAGGCGACGCTGCGGTCAATGCCACGATGAGCATCCCGCTCCAGACGGAGGGGATGCGGGTACGGCGAAAGAAAGCGGATAGCATGGCTTCGATCCTTGTTCAATGAATGAATAGCGTCGTCAAGCGAGGGTTTTGTCGGAGAGCGACGCGGCGAGCGGGTGGCGCGAGACGCTGATGCTGGTTACGCCAAGCATCTTTCGGAGCTGATCGCCTGGCACGGTAAGCGGCCCGGGTCCGGGACCATTGCCGGCCGTCGGCTGCGGATAGGCGGTCGAGCGCGCGGTATGAAAGGTGATATTGCCTTCCACCTTCGAAACGATCTGATGGATATGGCCGTTGATCACGGTGACCGAGCCGAATCGCTTCAAATACTCCATCGCCTGGCCCGCATCGCCGGTGCCCCACCCCCAAGGCTCGTAGATCGTCCACATCGGCATATGCACGAACACCACGATCGGCGTGCTGGATGTGCGGCCCTCCAAATCGTTTTCCAGCCAGGCAAGCTGGTCCTCGCCCAGGCTTCCCAGCCCGTTTGGCTTGAAATGCATCACATTGACGAGCCCGACAAAATGCACGCCGTGGCTGTCGAAGCTGTAATAGCCCCGGTTGTCTGACGCCTGTCCGAAGCGCTTGAAGTATTCGCCTTGCGGTCCGTCTGTCACATCGTGCTCTCCCGGCACCGTGTGCAGCTCCGTGACGTTCAGCCCGGAGAGCAACTGGGACGCGAGATCGAACTCAGCCGGTTTGGAAAGATGGGTGATATCGCCCGTGTGAATCGCCAGGGCAGGCTTGACCGGCATGGCGTTGACGAAATCAATCGTCTGTTTGAGCGTGCCCGCGACATCGGGATTGGCTTCCTTGTTGAAGCCAATGTGCGAGTCGCTGATCTGCAGGAACAGCGGCATGCCGGAAGCCGCCGACTTGTCCTCGGTGCTGGCCGCGAGTGCTAGATGCACGGGCGTGAGGACGCCTCCGGCCAGCACAAACACGGTGCCCGCGCCACCGAAGGCGAGACATTTCAAGGCATTGCGGCGCGACGGTTGGGAAGGAAGATCTGACGACATGATGTCCTCTCGACTGGGTTCAGGAAGCCGCCCGCCGGTTCGATCCGGAGCGCCTCCAGGGCGGGGTCAAGTGCAATACCGCCCATGCTGCCGCTTTATTCCCGCTTTATTCCCGCTTTATTCCCGCTCTATTCCCGATTTAATTCCGCTTTGTTCCTGCTTTGTTCCCCAACCTGGATACGTCACCTCATTGTCCGCGGCAACGCGCACGGACACAGGCCCGATGCATCTGCCTGCCCTCACGTCTCGCTCGTTGAATCCGGGAATAAGCGGCACGGGTTCGCGGTATTGCAGTCGTGGCACACGAAATGAGGGAAACGAAATGGACATCATCGACAGGGCTCGCGCGTCGGGATTGACCGTGATCCTCGACGGCAGGATTGGCCGCGAGGAATACCAGAGCGTATGCGGTTCGATATCGGCATTACAGCGCTTCGCCGAATCGCTGCGGCAATGCGCTGTGCACGAGCCGGACGGCGCCGCGCAACGGTCGATGGCGGCTGGCGGGTCTGGCCACGAATCTGGCCGTGGATCTCGCCTGTTAGTCCGGCGCATCGACAAACTTGCGGGAATAGCGGGCGCCATGGCGACGCCCGCTCCAAGGGTGTCGCGCATCGCTTGTCGGAGGCGCAAGTGAGCGTCAGGGTGCAATCCGTTCTGCGCTGGCTTCAACTGGGATCGGGCCTCGTGATGCTGACTTATCTCCTTCTGCATCTGGTCAATCACGCGCTCGGGATCTGGTCGCTCGACCTGGCCGGGCGCGGTCTCGTCCTCGCGCTGCGGCTCTGGCGCAGCGTACCTGGAACGATCGCGCTCTACGGTGCAGCAACCCTGCATTTCGCGCTGGCGTTGCACACGCTATACGGGCGGCGCCAATGGGCGCTGCCGCCTGCTCAATGGATCCGACTCTGGGCAGGGCTCAGCCTGCCGCTCCTGCTTATCCGCCATGCCGTGACGACCCGGCTTGCGTCTTCGCTCTATGGCTTCGAGCCTGACTACGAGCGCGTCATTGTCGTGCTGCTTACGAGCGGCACGCAGGGCCTGCAACTTGCGCTGCTGGCGCCCGGCTGGATCCACGGATGTCTGGGGCTGTGGTTCCGGTTGCGCCACTTTCCGTGGGCGCGTCGCCTGCAGCCGGCGCTGCTGGCGCTCGTTGTGCTGTTGCCGCTGCTGTCCGCAGCGGGCTTTATCCGGATGATGCGAGAAGTCGTTGGGCAGCGTCGCATGCTGGCGCCTGTCGACGCTACGCTCGCGATCCATCAGGCAGCCCTCAATGCCACGCGTCACAATCTCGTCGCTCTGTATCTGGCATTGATTGCCAGCGCGTTGATCCTGGGCCAGTTGCGCAATGCCTTCGAACGTCGAAGGCTGCGACAACATCCGGTGAGCTCCCGCGCCTGAGCTAGCTGTTTTGTTAGTTGTTTTAATGATCAAGCGAAAACTCAAGAACCCGCCAGGCGCTTTGACTGCCGTACGGCAGAAGTCGGCGTGGAGGAACAGTGTGGATGAGACCAATAGAGACGCCGCTGGCGCACCGCGCGACGACGCTGCCCGCAGCCGCCGTTTCCAGCAGATGGCGTTGCCGCATCTCGATGCCGCGTACAACCTCGCGCGCTGGCTGAGCGGCAATCCCAGCGACGCCGACGACATCGTGCAGGAAGCGTTCATGCGTGCCTTCCGCTTCTTCGATACGTTTCGTGGCGACACCGCGCGCCCCTGGCTGCTGGCGATCGTGCGGCGGACCTGGTACACGGAGTGGCGGCGGCGCACGTCGTCACACGAGGTGGCCGAGCTTGACGACAACCTCGACGACGCCACGATCGACGGCTGGAGCGCCGCATGCGCCGATCCGCAAACGCTCCTCATCCGCGACGAGGACACACGTCTCGTGCATGCGGCGCTGGAGCTGTTGCCAGTCGAGTTTCGCGAGGTGCTGATATTGCGCGAACTGGAGGAGCTGAGCTATCGCGAGATCGCGGAGATTGCCGACCTGCCCGTGGGCACCGTGATGTCGCGCCTGGCGCGCGGGCGCCGCAAGCTGGCTACGCTGCTGGGCGCATTGCAGGCGCGTGGCGTGAAGCCGCCGTCCCGCAGCGAAGCCGCTAACGACCGGCGAAGCCGTGCATCGGGCGATGCGCGCAACCTGCCGGGCGCGTTACGCGGCGGCGCGGCCCCACGCAACAATCGAGGCGGAATCGGAAAGGAGATGCCAGATGGACTGTAAAGATGCAAGGCCGCTCCTGGACGCGAGCGTCGACGGGGAGTTGTCCCCACCCGATGAGCATCGTCTGCAGCAGCACGTCGAGGGCTGCGACGCATGCCGTCGCGAATGCGAGGCGGTGCGCGCGATCAACCGCGCGATGCGCCGCGCCGAGTATTACCGTGCGCCCGAAGGGTTGCACGCGCAGATAGCCGCCTCGTTACCGGCCGCCCCGCTGCCGGTCGATGCGGATGAAACGCGTGACAGGGAGGCCGCCACGCGTAAACAGAAACGCTTTGCGTGGCTCGACGGCTGGCGGATTCCGCACGGTGGCGGCTTCGGAACAGCCGCCTGCAGCGCTGCCTCCGGCAAAGGCGTGAGCGGCGGCTGGCTGACGGGGCTGACGGGGCTGACGGGGCCCACGGGGCTCACGGGGCTGTCGATCGCGCTGTGCGTGGCGGCGGCAAGCGTGGTCCTGACGCTGTCCCGTCCGGTCGGCAACAGCCCGTTCGTCGACGAACTCGTGTCGAGCCATGTCCGGGCCCAGCTTTCGGGACGCGACATCGACGTCATTTCGTCCGATCAGCATACGGTGAAGCCGTGGTTCAACGGCCGGATCGACTATGCGCCTCCGGTCGAGGACCTGACTGCGAGCGGCTTCCCGCTGGTGGGGGGCCGGCTCGACTACCTCGGACATCGGCGGGTGGCGGTCCTGACTTACCACTACCGCAAGCATGTGATCGACGTGTATGTGTTCCCGGACTCCGGCCAGGCTATTGCGGGTCCGGCCGAAGCGATTGACCGCCGCGAGGGCTACGCGCTGGCGCGCTGGCACGATGACGGGATGACCTGGTGGGCGATCACGGACGCTGCTCCTGAAGCGCTGAGCGCGTTCGAAGCGGCGTTGAGGGCTAGACTAACGAGCCCCAACGAATAGCACGCAGTGAATAAGGCCACCCTGAATGCAATCAGAAACATTCAGCGCCCCTTCTGGCTATTGGCTTTCGCGATCCGATAAAGAAATTAAGTTAGCACTCGCTTTATTGTCCTTGTCATATACATGTCAGTATGCCGAGCAATGACAGATAACTAACGAGAAACCGGAAACGCGACTCGATGTCCACCGCCTTCGCTCATACAGTCGAAGCGAGTTTTGCGACGCTCACGCCCACGGCCAAGCGCATTGCCAGTTATATGCTGGCGAATCTGGAGCGCCTCGGCCTGGAGACGGCGGATCAGATCGCGCAACAGACGGGCACGAGCGGCATTTCGGTCGGGCGCTTTCTGCGCAGCGTCGGCTATCGCAATCTCGACGACCTGAAGCGCGAATTGCGCGGCGCACAAACCCGGCCATGGTGCATCACGGATCGCCTGGACGCCTGGCGCAGCGAGCGCTTCGACGGCTACGCGAACGGCGTGGAAAGCTCGAATGACACGGCGCTCGCACACTCGCTCGATCTCGAGGTCGATGCAATCCGCTACGTGTACCAGCTTGCGCTAGGCGACACCTTCGCCCGCGTCGCGCAGCGCATTGCCGCTGCGGATGCCGTCTTTATTCTCGGCATCCAATCGACGCGCGGCATTTCGAATGCGTTCCACAGCTACCTCGAATATTTGCGGCCACGTGTGTTCTTTTCCGATGGCATGTCGGGCTCGTATGTGGAGTCGCTGAATTCGGAGTTCGCGTCGCCGTATCTGATCGTCACCGACACCCGTGCCTATTCGCGCATCGCGCGCCGCTATTGCGAGGCGGCGGCACGGCGCGAATTGCCGTTCGCGCTCGTCACCGATCTCTATTGCCCGTGGGCGCGCGACTTCGCCTGCGATCTGCTGCAGGTGAAAACCGATGTGGGTCAGTTCTGGGATTCGCTTGCGCCGCTCACTTGCCTGTTCAACCTGCTGATTACGTCGATTGTCGAGCGGCTCGGCTCCACTATCGACAAACGTGTCGCGCGCAACCGCGAGTTGCAGCGCGAACTCGATCAATTCGATCTCTGACGATCATGACCGATACACCTCGCCTCATTCACATCACACCGGAAACGCACGGCGTCGAACTCGATCTCGTGTATGCGACCGATCGCAATTTCACAGGCAAGGTGATCTACAAGGAAGCGCACGCCCTGCTGCTCGCGCCCGCTGAAGCTCGATTGCGCAAAGCCGTCGAACTTGCTGAAAGCGTCGGCATGAAGCTGCGCATTTTCGATGCGTATCGTCCGCCGCAAGCACAAAAAGTACTGTGGGATTTTCTGCCCGATCCCACGTATGTCGCAGAACTTGGCCGCGGCTCGAACCATAGCCGGGGTACGGCGCTCGATCTCACCTTGATCGACAGCAACGGTGAAGCGCTCGACATGGGCACGGGATTCGATGCCATGATCAAGGCGTCCGAGCACTTCCATCACGGCTTGCCTCAGCATGTGCAGCGCAATCGCCTGCTGCTGCTCGGCATCATGCATGCGGCAGGATTCACGCATATTCCAGGCGAATGGTGGCATTACGAAATTCCGGGTTCGCGCTCGCTGCCCGTTATTGACAATAGCGAAAGCGGCCCCCTGAAATTGATGTAATCGCGTTCTGGTTCTTTGCTGTCCGTCTGCGGGTTTCTCACCGCTTTTACTCTCGATACGGAGCGAGTATGAATCTGGTCTTGCGCAATGCGCTGGCGGCAGTCGCGGTGGTGTCCGCACTGACGCTTACGATGACGACAACAAGTACTGCATTTGCCGCGACGCCCAAAGACATGCTGGTGATCGCCACCACGCTCGACGAATTCTCGACGCTCGATCCGGGCGAAGTCTATGAGCTCGTGCCGGAGGAATATGTCGCGAATACCTATGACCGACTGGTGCGCGTCGATCTGAAAGACCCGGCGAAATTCAATGGCGATGTTGCGCAATCGTGGACGGTCAGCCCCGATGGACTCACGTTCACGTTCAAGATTCGTCCGGGTCTCAAGTTTCACTCCGGCAATCCGCTAACAGCCGATGATGTCGCTTGGTCGATCCAGCGCTGCGTACTGCTCGATAAAGGTGCGGCGGCGGTATTGCAGGGCATTGGCCTGACCAAGGCCAACGCGCTGCAAAACGTCAAGAAGATCGACGACTCAACCGTCAGCATTACGACCGACCAGAAATACGCGCCCACGTTCGTGCTGAATGTGCTGGGTGCGTGGCCCGCGTCGGTGGTCGACAAGCAGCTCCTGATGTCGCATCAGAAAGGCAACGATTTCGGCAACGAATGGCTGCGCACGAACGAAGCGGGCTCCGGCGCGTACAAGCTCGTCAAATGGACCGCGAACGACAGCCTCATCCTGCAGAAATACGACGGCTACCGGCTGCCGCTCGCGATGAAACGCATCGTGATGCGCCATGTGCCGGAGGCCGCGAGCCAGCGCCTGCTGCTCGAAAACGGCGACGCCGATGTCGCGCGCAATCTGAGCCCCGACGATCTCGCCGCATTGACCAAGGCCAACAAGGTGCAGGTGATGTCGGTGCCGCAAGCGACCTTGCTCTACCTCGGCCTGAACGTGAAGAACCCGAATCTCGCGAAGCCGGAAGTGCAGGAAGCCATGAAATGGCTGATCGACTATGACGGCATTCAGAAAAACGTGACGAAGAGCACGTTCAAGATTCATCAAGCGTTCCTGCCCGAAGGTTTCCTCGGGGCGTTGAATACCAATCCGTATCACCAGGACGTTGCCAGGGCCAAGGCGCTGCTCGCCAAAGCGGGCTTGCCCAATGGCTTCAACGTGACGATGGATGTGCGCAGCGCTTACCCGTACAACGAAATTGCGCAAGCCATACAAGCGAATCTCGCGCAAGGCGGCATCAAGGTCGAGATCATTCCGGGCGACAACAAGCAGACGCTCGCGAAGTATCGTGCGCGTCTGCACGATATCTATATCGGCGAATGGTCGGCGGATTACATCGACCCGCACAGCAATGCGCAGGGCTACGCATGGAATCCGGACAACTCCGACAAGTCTGCGTACAAGATGCTCGCATGGCGTAATTCGTGGGACATTCCGGATCTGACGAAACAGACCAATGCAGCGCTGGCCGAATCGTCGACGACCAGGCGCGCGCAACTCTATCAGACGATGCAAAAGGAAATGCTCGCCAGGTCGCCGTTCGTCATCATGTTCCAGCAGGTGTCGCAAGTGGCGATGCGTCCGGGCGTATCGGGCCTCGAAGTCGGTCCGATCAACGATCTCGTGTCGTATCTGCATGTGAAGAAGCAGTAAGCGCGCGAGACATGTCAACGACGACCACTCCTATTGACCAGATACGGGCTGCGTCCGCACGCAGCGCGACCGTGCGCTGGACGTTGCGCGTGCTGCGCTGGGCGCTCACGCTCGCCATCACGTTCACGGGCTTGCTGGCCGTGACCTTCGTGATCGGCCGCAAGGTGCCGATCGATCCCGTGCTCGCCATACTCGGCGACCGCGCGTCGGCGAGCGCTTATGCGGCCGCGCGCATTCAGCTTGGACTCGACAAGCCCCTTGCCGAGCAGTTTTTCATCTACGTGCGCGCGGTGCTGCACGGCGATCTGGGCGTATCGCTGCTGACGGCCAATCCCGTGCTCGACGACATCAAGCGCGTCTTCCCGGCCACGTTGGAGCTCGCGACACTGTCGACGATCATCGGCGTATTGGCCGGCGTGCCGCTCGGCGTGATTGCCGCGACACGGCACAACCGCTGGATCGATCACGTCGCGCGTTTCATCGGCCTGATCGGCAGCTCGGTGCCCGTGTTCTGGCTCGGCCTGATGGGGCTGCTGTTGTTCTATGCGAAGCTGCATTGGGTGTCGGGGCCCGGAAGAATCGACCCCGTGTTCGATGGCATGGTCGATACGCACACGGGCAGCCTGTTGATAGATTCGCTGATCGCGGGGGAATGGGAGGTGTTTTTTAATGCACTGTCGCATATCGCATTGCCCGCTGCGATATTGGGCTACTACTCGGTCGCTTATCTGAGCCGGATGACGCGCTCGTTCATGCTCGACCAGTTGAACCAGGAGTACATCACGACGGCACGCGCAAAAGGCTTGCCCGAGCGGCGAGTCGTATGGGTGCACGCCTTCGGCAATATCGCGGTGCCGCTGCTGACGGTGATCGCACTGTCGTATAGCTTTTTGCTCGAAGGCTCGGTGCTCACCGAAATCGTATTCGCGTGGCCGGGCATCGGTTCGTATCTGACTGGCGCGCTGCTCAACGCCGATATGAATGCCGTGCTCGGCAGCACGCTCGTGATCGGCATGACTTTCATTGCGTTGAACCTGCTGACGGATGCACTCTATCGCGTGTTCGATCCGCGCGCCCGCTGATGCAACGGAGATTTGCAACGTGCGTCCACCTGTTGAAACGTCAACGCAGGACTTGCCGATGAACATGCCTCGCCCAACGTGGAGAGCCTGGCTGCTGACCGATACGCCCGCTTCGCGCAGGCAGGCGGCACTCGGCCTCGCGTATCGGCGCTGGCGGCGCTTCTCGGGTAATCCGCTATCGGTGTTCGGTCTGTCGATCCTCGTGCTGCTCGTGATCGTCGCCGTCATCGGTCCCTGGATCGCGCCGCATGATCCGCTTCGGCAGGTGTTGTCCGACCGTCTACTGCCGCCCGGCTCGGCCTCTCATTGGCTTGGCACCGATCAGCTCGGACGCGATATTCTTTCGCGCATCATTTACGGCTCGCACCTGACGCTGTCGATTGCGATCCTCGTTGTCGTGGTCGTCGTGCCGATCGGCTTGCTGATCGGCACCACGGCGGGCTTCTTCGGAGGCTGGGTCGACATCGGGCTGATGCGCGTGACGGATATCGCGCTGGCGTTCCCGAAGATCGTGCTCGCACTCGCATTCGCCGCGGCATTGGGGCCGGGCGTGTTCAACGCGGTGATCGCCATTTCGATTACCGCGTGGCCCGCGTATGCGCGGCTTGCACGCGCCGAAACGTTGAGGCTCGTGCAAGCCGATTTCATCCACGTCGCGCGGCTGCAAGGCGCCTCGAACCTGCGCATTCTGCTGCGCTATATCGTGCCGCTGTGTTCGTCGTCGGTGATCGTCCGCGCGACGCTGGATATGGCGGGCATCATTCTGACCGTCGCGGGCCTGGGTTTTCTGGGGCTCGGCGCACAACCGCCCAGTCCCGAATGGGGCTTCATGGTCGCGTCGGGCCGCAACGTGCTGCTCGACGCGTGGTGGGTGGCAACGCTACCGGGCTTCGCGATTCTGCTCGTGAGCCTCGCATTCAATCTGCTCGGCGACGGCTTGCGCGACGTATTCGACCCCCGCCATGGTGACTGACGTGGTGACTGACGTGGTGACCGATGTGCGCACGAACGAAACGCGCTCGCCGCTCTGTGAAATCGACGATCTGCGCATCGCATTTCGCACGCACGACGGCGCGCTGAATGAGGCCGTGCGCGGTCTCTCGCTGACGCTGGATAAAGGCGAGCGGCTTGGCATCGTCGGTGAATCGGGTTCGGGCAAGTCGCTGACGGGCCGTGCGCTGCTCGGACTTCTGCCGCCTGCCGCGCATTGCACCGCGAAAACCTTGCGCTTCGACGGAAACGATTTACTGACTATGCGCGCGGCCAGGCGCCGCCGTCTATGCGGTCAGCAGATGGGCATGATCCTGCAGGATCCGAAATACTCGCTGAACCCGGTGATGACTGTTGCACAGCAAATGCGCGAGGCGTTCGCCCTGCATGATCCGAAGCTCGACCGGCGTGCGATGCGTGAGAAGATCATCGCGGCCCTCGAAGCGGTGCATATCCGCAACCCCGCGCGCGTCGCGGATTCGTATCCGCATGAGCTTTCCGGCGGGATGGGACAGCGCGTGATGATCGCGATGATGGTGTCGACGGGACCCCGCCTGCTGATCGCCGACGAACCGACCAGTGCGCTCGACGTGCTCGTATCGATGCAAGTGCTCGCCGTACTCGACGAGATGATCGCCAAACACGATACGGGGCTCATTTTTATCAGCCATGACCTGCCGCTCGTGATGTCGTTCTGCGATCGGGTGGTGGTGATGTATGCGGGGCGGGTGGTCGAAACCTGTGCGGCGCGCGATCTCGTGCATGCGCAACATCCTTATACGCGCGGGTTGCTTGCCGCGAATCCTCCGCTTGCCAACCCGCCTGCCGAATTGCCCGTGCTGTCGCGCGATCCTGCATGGCTCAACGACACGCAAGGAGCGTCCGCATGATCGACGTCGATGCGTTGACCGTGCGCTTCAAGACGGCCGCGGGCGCGGTCGATGCCGTGCGCAATGCGAGCTTCCATGTGGCGCAAGGCGAAGTGTTCGGGCTCGTCGGCGAGTCGGGTTCCGGCAAGTCGACCATTCTTCGTGCGCTGAGTGGATTGACGCCTGGCACGCAAGGCACGGTGCGCATTGCGCAGCAAGGCGGGGTCGCGCAAAAGCGCGCTGTGCAAATGGTGTTTCAGGACCCATATGGCTCGCTGCATCCACGCTTCACTGTCGATCAGACATTGCGCGAACCGTTGCGTATCGCCGGCATCGGCCAGCATGAAGAACGCATCGTCAATGCGCTGCGTGAAGTCGGGCTCAATGCGTCGTTTCGATTTCGCTATCCGCATCAGCTCTCGGGTGGGCAACGGCAACGCGTGGCGATTGCGCGCGCGCTGATCGTCGAGCCGCGTGTGTTGCTGCTCGACGAGCCTACATCGGCGCTCGATGTCTCCGTGCAGGCTGAGATATTGAACCTGCTCAAGCGCCTGCATCGCGAGCGTAATCTGACGATGATTCTTGTCACCCACAATCTCGCCGTCGTGAGCTTTCTGTGCTCGCGTGTTGCGATCATGCGCAATGGCGAGATCGTCGAAGAACTCGATGTGGAGAAAATCAGAGCGCAGCAGGTCGATAACGAGTATTCACGCAGCCTGTTGCTCGCGACGACCGGCTATCAGCGCAAGGCCGTCGCGGCGTTGGGTATCGACACGGCGCTTTAAAAGCGCGCGAGGTCGGCTATATGCTTGCCAGAACCCGGCAAAGCCCTCAGGTGCGAGTCGCCGTGGCCACGTTACGTGGCCGCAGCGTCATCATGATCATGTACAGGCCGCCGCCGATCAATACGCCGAAGAACCAGCCATAGATATTCCACCAGGTCGGCAGCAGGTTGGTGAAGTTGGGCAGGAAAGTCGAAAACACGCTGCCGACCACCGCGGCGGCGACCGCATTGACGTTCCAGCCTCCTTCGTAGCGGTACTCGCCGTATTCCTGGTAGAGTGCCGCAACGTTGATGTTGCCCTTGGCCAACAGATAGTAGTCCCCAAGGATTATCCCGAGTAGCGGGCCCATCGTGGCGCCGACCGCATTCACGAAGTGCGCGGCGCCGCCTTCCCACGGCGCAAACGGGTAAAGCACCAGCGCGATCGCCGCAGCGATGTAGCCGCCCAACTTGAAGCTGATGCGCTTGGGGAACACGTTGGAGATGTCAAATGACGCCGAGACGAAATTGGCAACCACATTGATGCCGAGCGTGGCGACTGCGAAGGTCAGCGCCGCGATGAGCGCCAACACCCAGCTCTCGAACTTCGCGGAGATCTGTTCGGGGTGCAGCAGCGCTTCGCCATACACCTTGAAGGCGGCGATGGTGGTGATGCCGGCGACCAGCGAGAACGCGATCAGGTTGACCGGCAGGCCCCACAGATTGCCTTTCTTCACTGCACTGCGGTTCTTCGCGTAGCGCGAGAAGTCGCAGAAGTTCAGGTACAGCGCTGCGAAGTAGGTGATCCAGGTCGCACCCACGGCCATGAGCGCCCAGAACGAACCGGGCTCGCCGCTAATGCCCGCGTCCCGGGTCTTCTCGAGCAGCACGTTCATCGGAATGCCGTGGCTGAACGAAAAGCCGCCGGCCTTGATGCACAGGCCGACCGCCAGGATCAGCATCGCGACCCACACCGCCGGACCGGCCCAGTCCTGGAATCTGCGCACTGTCTCCATGCCTTTCTGGATGATGAGCAGCTGCAGGGCCCAGATGATCACGTAGCAGATCACCTCCAACCCTGAATGCCCGAGGAAGTGCGTGCCCTTGTGGAACTGCATCAGACTATCGCTTCGGATCAGCAGTGCGACTATCGCGCCCGAAGCCGCCGCGGTCTGCGCGCCGTACCAGAAACAGGCCACCACGGCGCGCACGAGAGCTGCCAGATTGGCGCCCCACACGCCGAAGGAGGCGCGCGCCAGCACCGGGTAAGGCACGCCGGTCTTTTCGCCAGCGAAACCAATCAGGTTCATCAGCGCGAAAATCACCAGCGAGCTGAGCCCGATGGCCAGCACGAAGTTGATAAAGCTGCCGCACAGCAGGAACAGGCTGGCAGCGAGGTAGTAGCCCCAGAGGCTGTGCACGTCCGAGGTCCAGACGTTGAAGATGCTGAAGGCACCCCAGTTGCGCTCCCTGGCGGGCGCCAGATCTTCGTTGTAGAGGCCGGGGGAAGGGTTACGGATGTCCATCTGTCGTCTCCTCTGGGTTCGTGGAACTCAGGCAATACCGCCGGGCTTTGTGCAATTGCCCTTAGCTGGCTGAACCGCTTCCATCGGCTGGCCGAAGACCGCGAGCGATCGCCCGCAACCATGGTCTGCCTGCACTTCGCCATAGTCTCCTGGCTAATGCTTGTCCATTTTGCGGCCTTTAACAAGCGTGCCTTTGGCTTTCCCCTGCACGTCTATAGCTTATCGATGTTTCCAATGTAATTTCTCACATTTTGCCTAATATTTAAGCGTGCGTGAGGCACCCCGGCCCGCGCACAACCTCCAAGCCCGCGCTCCCGTGCGGGCGTTTTTTCATCTGCGGAACCGCGGTTCTCGGGCCCAGCGGCGGTTTTTTTCGGCCCGCGGGATCCTTGGTCATAATGGTCAGTCGAATGCATAGCTCCGACGAGGTGTGGCAAGGCCGAAAAACCAGCGAGCAGCGGCTGCGTGAGCCGGTTCTGGCCGGCGTGGGCAATGGGCCATATTGGAGAAACTCCCGTGATCGGCTTGAAGCGATTTCTCGACGAAAACAAGCTTCACCTGATATTCGAAGTGAGCCTGTGGTTCAAGGCCGTATTTGCACTTTCAGAAATGGTTGCCGGTATCGCCACGTACTTCGTGACCCAGCGGCTCTTTCTGACGCTCGTGGTCTGGGTTACCCGGGATGAGTTTGCCGAAGACCCTCACGATCTCGTAGCCAACTTTCTTCTCCATTCGGTACAGCATCTTTCCGTCGGCACCCAGAAGTTCGCAGCCCTCTATCTGCTCGCCCACGGCGTGACCAAGCTCTGGCTGATTATTGGCCTGCTGCGCAAGCGCCTCTGGTATTACCCCGTATCAATGGCCGTTTTTGGCTTGTTCATCATCTACCAGCTCTACCGGTTTTCGTTCACGCATTCGATCTGGCTGCTGCTCATTACGGCATTGGACGTCCTCGTTCTCGCTCTCACGTGGCACGAGTACCGGCATCTTCGAAACGCCGGCTTTCATCCGGCCGTCAATCCGCCTTCGGCGGACTGACCGCCAACCCTCATATGTTGGGTCACTGCACGTGCGCGGCGCCTTCACGCGCGCTCGCTTGCACCGTCACTTCCCCAGATCACATTCAGCGCCTCCAATGTCGCCTGGATCGCCGGGTCGCGGCTGCGGCCTTCGGCGTAGACGAATGACACTTGCGTCGTCGCCCGATGGTCGCCAAAGAACACCGCCTCGCCCGCATCGCGCGCTTCGAGCGCCAGGGCCTCGCGCATCAAGCCGACGCCCACGCCTGCCGCAACGAGCACACGCATCAGTTGCTCATGATCGGCCTCGACCGTTTCGACCGGTTTGATGGCAGCACGCTGCAGAATCTCGTTCAGGACTTCCTGATGGCCGCTGCGCGGCGCCATGCGAATCCATGGCTTGTCCGCGAGCCGCTCCAGCGCGCAATCCTCGAAGCGTTCCCACGAAGCCGGCACGACGAGACGAAACGTCATCTCATCGAGCACCTTCATGCGCGTCCCTTCGGGCCGCGCTTTGCACACGAGCAGTGCCGCGTCGATTTCCGCGCTGCGCAGCGCGTCGACGAGCCAGCTCGTGCGGCCAACCTGCAGGTCGATCTTCAGGCCCGGATGCCGCGCGACCATTTCCGCGAGCAAGGGACCCACGCGCAGCACGGCGGGGTCGAGCATCACGAAGCCGACGCGCAGGCGCCCTTCAATCTGGGCACGAAAGCCGCGCGCCGCGTGAACGAACTCGCCGAACGCCTCGATCGCCTGTTGTGCTTTGCCGAGCAGCGCCTCGCCGCTTTGCGTGAGCGTCACCGACGAGGTCGTGCGCGAGAGCAGCCGCACCTCGAGTTCCTCTTCGAGGCTTCTCAATTGCCCACTGACGGCCGGTTGGGTCACGTGCAGCGCTTCGGCGGCTTTGGTCACGCTGCCAAAGCGGGCGACCGTCACAAAAGTGCGAAGTTGTCGAATGTCCATGGGTTTGCGTTCGCTGTGTCCTTCAGAAGGCGCGCTTATGAGCTTTATCGAGGAAAGTGATTTCCCCGCTTCAGACGCCGCAATTATTCTGGGCTTCACGGGACGCACCGGGCAATCCGGACGCGCCCGAAGAATGAGATCAACGATTCCCGGAGACAACATGAGTGCATCCATCCTCCCGCAACAGGCAGCCGAAGGTTTGTGCGCGCTGAGCGCGACAGAAGCAGTCGGGCTCCTGAAGAAGCGCGAGGCATCGCCTCTCGATTTCGTCGATGCAGCCATCGCGCGCATCGAGGCCATCGATCCTGTCGTGAATGCGCTGCCGTTGCGCCGCTTCGAGGCCGCACGCGACGCGGCGCGCCGTTTCCCGAAGCCCGATGACAGGCTGGCCGCCATGCCCGGCTACCTCGCCGGTCTGCCGTTCGCGGTCAAGGACTACAACGATCTCGCGGGCGTGGCAACCACTTATGGCTCGCCGATTTTCAGCAACAACATCGCGCAGGTTTCCGACCTGAGCGTCGCGAATCTCGAACGTCAGGGCGCCATTGCGCTGGCAAAATCCAACGTGCCCGAATTCGCCGGCGCCAACACCTTCAACACCGTGTTCGGCGCAACGCGTAATCCGTGGGATACGCGTTTGAGCGTCGGCGGGTCGTCGGGCGGCTCGGCGGCCGCGCTCGCGTCGGGCATGGTCTGGCTCGCGACCGGCAACGACCTGGGCGGCAGCCTGCGCATTCCCGCGAGCTATTGCGGCATCGTCGGCATGCGACCGAGTGTCGGCGCGCGTGCCGCGCCCGGTGTCCGCGGTGCCATACGATCCGTTGTGGGTCGAAGGCCCGATGGGCCGCACCGTCGCCGACGTCGCGCTGATGCTCGACGCCCAGGCGCACTTCGACGCCCGTGATCCGCTCTCGTGGCCACGCCCGGCTGTACCGTTCGCCGATGCGGTGCGGCGTCCGCGTGCGCCGCGACGCGTCGGCTTCACGCCCAATCTCGGCCTCGGCCAGGTCGAGCGGCAAGTCGTGCGGCTGTGCGAGCAGGCCGCATTGCGCTTCGCCGTGCACGGCGCGCAGATCGATGACGGGTGTCCCGACTTCGCCGGCGGCATCGAAGCGTTCCAGACCTTGCGCGCCAATCTCGTTGCGGCCGTACGCGGGCCATTGCTCGATACCGCACGCGAGCGTATCTGCCCCGAGATCATCTGGAACATCGAAAAAGGATTGCAGCAAAGCGGCGCGGACGTAGCCCGCGCCGAGCGCCTGCGCGGCGAGCTGTTCAATCGTGTGAGCGCGTTCTTCGGCTCTTACGACATCCTTGCATGCCCGACCGTTGCGGTCGCACCGTTTCCGGTCGAGCAGCGCTATCCGCGCGCGATCGACGACACACCGCTCGATTCGTATATCGACTGGATGTATCTCACGTTCGTGTTGACACTGACCGGCTGCCCCGTGATCTCGATTCCCGCCGGCTTCACCGACGACGGCAGGCCAGTCGGTCTGCAGTTGATGGGCCGCCCGCGCGGCGACTTCGAGCTGATCGCCGCCGCGCATCTGCTGGAAGAGACGCTCGCCGTTTCTCCATTCCCGGCCCGGAGCACCCCGCAAACCGCAGCGTGACGGCGCACCGGCAATCTTCGTAGTTCCGTCACCCGCATAGAGACAGAGTCAGGAGACGATCATGTCGTTCGACAGCAAGCCTGTAGCAAACGCGCCTGCGCTGCACGAGCAAGGCGATGAAAACCCACCAGTCCTCGAACGCATCGCTTTGCGCGTCACCGCGTGGTGCGAGAAGTGGTATCCCGATGCCTTCGTGTTCGTGTCGCTCACGGTGCTCGCTGTCGCGCTCGGGGCGCTGGCGGCCGGTGCGTCGCCACGCATCGTGGCCGTGTCGTTCGGCAACGGCTTCTGGAGTCTGATTCCGTTCACCATGCAAATGGCGATGGTCGCGATCACCGGCTACGTGATCGCGAGCTCGCCCCCCATCGCCCGCCTCGTCACGCGCGCCGCGCGCGTGCCGGCGAGCGGCCGCTCGGCAGTCGCTTATGTGGCATTCCTCAGTGTGCTCACATCGCTTCTGCATTGGGCGATCAGCCTCGTATTCGCGGGCCTGCTCGTGCGCGAGCTGGCGCGGCGCACCGACCTGCGCATGGACTATCGCGCGGCAGGCGCGGCAGCGTATCTCGGCATCGGCGCCACCTGGGCGATGGGCCTCAGTTCGTCTGCGGCGCAACTGCAGGCGAACCCGGCGAGCATCCCGCCCTCGCTACTGCCGATCACGGGCGTCATCCCGTTCAGCGAGACCTTGTTCCTTTGGCAGAGCCTGACGATCGCACTCGCGCTGGTGGTGACCTCGACGCTGATCGCATGGTGGACCGCGCCAGGCCCCACGCGGGCCAAAACCGCCACCGAGCTCGGCATCGTGCTCGACACTATCGACGACGCCCTGCCCCCGCGCGAACGTCCCGGAGAATGGCTCGAATACAGCCCCGCGCTGATTCTGGTACTGGTTGCGCTCGGCGGCGGCTGGCTCGTCAACGAGTTCGCCAGCAAGAACTGGCTGGTCGCGATCTCGGGGCTCAATACGTACAACCTGATTTTCCTGATGCTCGGCATGCTGCTGCATTGGCGTCCCAAGCGCTTCCTGCGCGCTGTCTCGAAGGCCGTGCCGGTCACCGCAGGCGTGCTGATCCAGTTTCCTCTCTACGGCGCGATCGCGAGCATGCTGACTTCGGCGAAAAGCGCGACGGGCGCGTCGCTCACGCATTACCTCTCGACCCTGTTCGTGAGCATCGCGTCGACGGACACCTTCGCGCTGGTGATGGGCGTGTATTCGGCGGTACTCGGATTCTTCGTGCCATCGGGCGGCGGCAAGTGGGTGATCGAAGCGCCATATGTGATGCAGGCGGCCAACGCGCTGCACGTGCACCTGGGCTGGGCCGTGCAGATCTACAACGCAGCGGAGGCACTGCCGAACCTCATTAATCCGTTCTGGATGCTGCCCTTGCTGGGCATCCTCGGACTGAAGGCACGCGATCTGGTGGGATTTACGTTCGCACAGTTCGTTTGCGGAACGCTGCTGGTGCTCACGATGCTCTGGGCGCTTGCACCGACGCTTGTTTATCATGCGCCGGTGATGCCATAAGCAGCGTCATGCCGCGCAAATCCCATTACGGTATTAAGGTGTCCGCATTGCAGGAGCGAAGACGTCGCGGCTGAACGCATCTCGGGCCCGCGTGGGCGAAGTTCGCTATGTTGGGCGCGCATCATGCAATGGACGCTACGCGCGCTGCATCCCTGATCTGCTGGTCAGCACCATCGCAATACCGCCAAGGATCGCTGCGGATGCCGCCGTCAGCCGCAGTGTGATGGCTTCCGAAAGGAACGCCACGCCGCCAAATGCAGCGATCAGCGGCACTGACAACTGAACGGTAGCGGCTCGCATGGCGGAAAGCCTGCTCAGGGCCGCATACCAGATGACATATCCGATGCCGGACGTGAGCGCGCCGGAGGCAATGGCCAGGCCGATTCCGGTGGTGTCCGCGTGAGCGTGGGCCGTGACGATAAAAGGCAGGCTGAGCAAGAAAGCCAGCGGCGCCGCCCGCACGAAATTACGCGCTGTGGCGGCGAGCGGGTTGCCCACTCCGCGGCCGCGCAGCGAGTACACGCCCCATGCCGCGCCCGCGACGGCCATCAACGTAGCCCCGAGGACCGGCGGCGCAGTGACGCCCGGCGACACCAGGTAAGCGAGCCCCGCGACTGCGAGAGCGAGACCGAGCCACCCCAGGGGGCCGAGTTTTTCGCCGGAGCGCAAGCCTGCGCTGAACATCGTCAGTTGAACCGCGCCGAACAGAATCAATGCACCCGTGCCCGCGGACAAGGTGAGATAAGCGAAAGAGAAGAACACGACATACGCAAACAGCATGGCCGCAGCGAGCCAGTCGGTACGCCCTGGCGAGGAACTTTGCGACCTGAATCGCACGACGACGGCGAGCGTGATCGCTCCGGCAATCAGCCTGATGCCAGCGAAGCTGACCGGGTCGATTGCCCCTTTCTGCAACGCGAGCCGGCACAACAATGAATTGGCCGCGAAGGCGACCATCGCCGTTGCGGTCAGAATCGTTGTCTGCAAGGTGAGCCCGCCACCGTGCCCTTTATGCATGAGTCGCCACCAGAGTCACCGCCCACGACAGCGACGCCACGCTCCCTACTACGGCGGGAAAGCGTCGCGTACCGTCGCCTCTCAAAGTTGGCCACGTGCTCCAAATCCGCAGCACCGCGCTCGCCGCCTTCCATCGCGTACCACGTGTGTGCTATTCGAACGTAACGAGAGCTTCCGGCGAAGGTGGCAGGGACGTCACACTGACATTGGAAAAGCCGGCTTCGCGGCCCATCTGCTCGAGCTCGCCCGCCGTGTACGCGTCGCCTTGCGGCGTGGATGCAAGCATCACAAACGAGAACGCGGCGGCGAAGGGCGGCGACACGCGATCCTCGTCTGGAACAAATTCCACCGCCAGCGCGCGCCCGCCGGGTCCGAGGCTTTTGCGGACCTTCGAGAGTATTTCGACGCAAGTTGGCGGATCGAAGTGATGCAGGAAGTTCGTGACCAGAGCCAGATCGAAATCCGTGCCCCAATCGACTTCGAATGCACTGCCGGCGACCGTGCGGTAGCGCGCATCGACCCCAGCGGCTACGGCGTGCTCCATCGCGACCTCGAGAACCGGCTGCCAGTCGGTCGCCACGACTTCTGCGCCGGGAACCGCCTTGGCAATCGCGATGCCGAACAGCCCATGCCCGGCCGCCACATCCAGCACGCGCTTCGGTGCCCGCGGCCAGCCGCTCACCTGTTGCGCGATGCTCTGTGCGGTTTGTGCCACGAAGGGGGCCATCGATCGTGCAAATTTCACCCAGACGGGATGGTCGGGCGCGATGTTGGCCAGTCCCATGGCCCCGCCGTTGCGAACGAACGCGACCGGGTCCTCGAGCCACAGTGCCATCATTTCGGGAGCCGCGAGGAAATCCACGATGCTTCCTATCCAGGCGGGCGAGGCAGTCGTCAGGAATGCCGAAGTCGACGGCGTTAATTGATAACGTCCCGCTTCCTTCTGCAGAAATCCGTGCACGGTCAGGAAGTCGCAGAGTATGCGCACACCGCGCTTTGCGGCCTTTACCCGCTCGGCTATACGCTCCAGGTCGCCGTGTTCCTCCGCGATCGCGGTGAAGAGATCGAGCGCCACTGCGGCTTTCACAGCGGCCGTCTTCTGGTAGGCCATCGTGGCATCGATAAAGGCCTGCGGGGAGATGTCATCCATGATCGGTAGCCTTTCACAAGATACCGCGCAAACAGGTTTTGATTCGCGTTTTTCTTCACGGGATTGCAGCTCGTGCGTGAACGACGGAGCTCTTGAGAAGCCTACGCGAACAATGGTGCCGCGTCGAGTTCCCAGTTGCCTTCTCAACCGCGGCTTGCCTGCTTTTGTGCAGAAACCCACATACACGTGCCCGTTTTTTTCCGTAAATGTATTCGTCGGGCAATACCCGCCGTGACCATTCGCTCAGATCTCGAGTGGTCCTGATCACACATGAGCCAGGCCTGCATGCCAACCAGGACCGCAGGCGTAAAAACGAAGCGATGCCCATTCGCCCTTGACCAGAGCGATATAAAAGGCATCAAACGGGGAATTGAAAAATGAAAAAGCCTTGCATTCGCTCGGGGCGAACCACCATTGCCGCGTTCTGTAGCGCCAGCCTGCTGCACGACAGCGACCCGCATGATGACGGGTATGATCCGGGCGACTGGCTGGTCATGCTGACGCTGCTCTATTTTGTTCCCTCGATCATCGCGCTCAGTCGCGGCCACCGCCACCGCACCGCGATCAGACGTCTCAATGCGATGTTTGGCTGGTCCGTGCTCGGCTGGATCGCCGCCTTCATATGGGCACTGGTCTCCCGCGGAAAGGGACTGGCGACGCCGGCCACGGCTGCGCCTGAGTCTATGGGAGACGTTCCTGAACATTTCGCGGCCCAGTTGCTACCAGGCATCGTCGAGCGCGATCTCACGACTCGATCTCTCTAGCCACATCGATCAGTTGTTGCGCGCACGCGTCGTGATCTGCACGAAATCGGCGGCAATGTGCGCGCCGCCGTAGCGCGCTTGCATCTGCTTCAACTGCTGGCCAACGGCGGCGAGATACGCCGCGCGCGGCTCCGACGCCGGACGTAGCGCGTCGAATAGCGGCGCGGGCGTAATCAGCAACACGATCATCTCGGTGCCGAACGGCTTGTCGATAATCCAGTCGCCCGTGCTGCCGACCGTCGCCGAAAACCCCGGCGGCGCCTGGTTGTCGCGCTCGTGATTGCTCGGCACGAGATGCACGACGCTGCCGTCGAGCGCGTAATAGTCCACGTTGACATACGAGTCGTAGTGCGGCGTGGTGATGTCGACGATGAGCGGGCTTCCTTGCATGAATTGCGCGTCCAGCGGCCGCGTATGGATCGTCGCCTCGCCGCCTGCCTGACGATTGGCGCGCCAGTACGGCGCGAACGCATTCACGACCTCGCAGTTGTGGTTTTCGATGGCGCTCACGTCGAGCCTGGCGCCCTGTGCACCCGGTATTTGCGCGAGTGCGTCGCGCATGCGCGCCATGCCATCGCCGGCACTGGCGAAGCCCCGGACCTGGAGCGCCTGCGCCGGCAGCGACGCCGCCAGTGCCGAACAGGGGATACGGGAGAGCGTCGAATTAAGCGTATCCAGCGCGGCCGCGCCAGGCACGGCGGCAACCAGGGTGGCGCTTGCAGCGGGCGCTTGCGCCGCCGCGCTTGCGGCAGGTGCATTCGCCACCACGGCGGCCGGCGTGGCCGCGATCACGGGCGCGCCGGCATTGGAAGCGCTTGCATGCGGCGCTTCATTGCCGGACAGCGCCCGGTAGCCAATCCAGAGCCCTCCGGCAAGCACGACGGCGCCCGCGCCCAGGGCCCCCAGCCGCGCGGCAGGGAATGCCGGCGCGTGTGCGAGTACGCCCATGCCCTCGAGAAACTGATTGACGCTCGCCGTGCGCGACGCGCGGTCAAACGACAGCGCGGCGCTCAACGTGCGCCATTGGGTGCGATCGAGCCCCTGGGGCCGCTCGGCGCGCATCTTCTCGCTGCGCGCCTGGGTGGCCGACTTGCGCTTGAACGGATGCGTGCCGGTGAGCAGTTCGTAAGTCACGCAGGCGAGCGCATAGACATCGTCGCGCGGGTCGGGCTCGCGATGCTCGAACATCTCGGGGCTCGCATAGGCGGGCGTGATGCCACCGAGCGTCGCCGGATCGAAGACGGTCACGTCGGGGTCCTCTTCGGGCCGCTGGAACACGCGGGCAATGCCGAAGTCGATCACCTTGACGTCGCCGCCATCGGTGAGAAAGACGTTGGCGGGCTTGAAGTCGCAATGCACGAAGCCGCGCTCGTGCGCATACGCGAGCGCCTGCCCCATCCCGGCGATGATGGGCCGGGCCTTCCCGAATGGCATGCCCGCAAAGCCCTGCGCGCGCAGCACCTTGCTGAGCGGCTGGCCGCACAGATACTCCATGGTCAGATAGACGAGCGGGCCATCGCGGTCGAAGTCGTACACCGTGACGATGTTCCGGTGCGCGAGCGTCTGCGCCTTGCGGGCCTCGCGCTGAAGCGCGATCAGCGAAGTCGGCTGGCCGCGAAACTGCACGTTGAGCACCTTGATCGCAATGTACGGCTTGCGGTCCGAAGCTTCGAGCTTGCGCAGGTCGAGGGCCTTGTAGACCGTGCCCATGCCCCCCACGCCCAGGCATTCTTCGAGAACGAAGCGCCCGTTGAGCGTGTCGCCAATGCCCTTGATGTGCTCCGGCGAGTCGGCCGCATGGGTGGCGCGCGCCGGCTGCGCCTGGGCCACCGAAGCGCTCTCGTGGATGCGGGTTTCGTCGCTGGTGGTCGCCGTGCTGTCCTGGCGGCGTTCGATGCGCCGAAGGACTTCCGTGTAGACGGCATCGGGCAGCGGATGGACCGTCTGCGTCGCGTCCATCGCCTCGCGCAGGCGAGCGCAATTGGCCACGTCAACCGCGAGCACGTGGTCGATCTCGGAGTAGAACGCCTCGCGTGAAAGCGTCCCGCTCTGGAACGTCTGGATCAGCTGCGAAAGGCTCATCATTCGTCTGCCGTCAATTCATCAGGCTGGCCAACGCATTCGCAACGCACGAGCGCGCCGCGTTTTCGACGTGTCTTAAGTGAGATTAATCTGCCGCAACGCGCAGCGCAATCGGTGCCTGAGCTATGCGTGGCGCCGGCACACCAGCCACGCGAACGAAATCCGTCGCGTGTTGCAGCAAACCCAACGCCTTTGCCGCGTGCTGTTGGGCGCCGGCCATCTGCGCCGCTGCCCGCACACGCTGCCCGGCATGGCGCGCGAGCGCGATGCAAGCGCGCCAGGCCCCGTCGGACAAGGCGCTTCGCGATTCGTGCGGCGAGCGCAGCCGGTTTGGCAAGCCCTGGCACATCCTGTGCATTAAGAGAACCGAGCCCGCAACACATTGCAGCTCAACTACCCACCCCCGTATTTGCCATTCTGGAGAACTGTCATGAGCAAGCTGATGATCGCCGACCTGAGCGCCACCCAAGAACTCGACCGCCGCGCCATGAGCGCCGTGCGCGGCGGCAACCTGGGCCTCTGGCCCGTCTACTACCCCATGCCGGGCGTGAAGGTCGACACCACCAATTTCAGCGCCGAACAGCTGATCGGCCAGACCAACAGCATCGTGAGCAACACCGGCAACGACGTCGCATTCGCGACGAACATCAAGTCGACGGTCAACCCCGTGCAGAACGCTCACAACACGATCAACTTCTGATCGCGCCACGGCGGGACGATTGCACACGCTCGGTCGATGCATCGCGCCCGCCTGCGACCCACCTGTTTTCACTATTGGAGGCTTGCCATGTCTTCCATCGTTATTCGCGAGCTGGCCCCCGGCACCGAACTCGACCGCCGCGCCATGCTTGCCGTGCGCGGCGGCGCCAACAACCCGGCCTATGGTTATGGACCGATCGCCAGCATCAACGTATCGCCGACCATCCAGCAGAACATTCAACAAATTCAGGTGGTCAACGTCGCCGCGCTCAACAATATCGGCTACATCGGCGCGGGCTTCGGGCCGCTGAATCTCAAGGTCGATCCCTCGCAATACGCGAGCACGGGAGTGACGCTTTAACCGCCGCTTCACGCAACAAGACGCAGACGGTGCCGGGGTCCCGTCTGCGTCTTCTCGTGTGCCGCAGGCGAGCCGTTGCGCCGCCTTTCAAAAACCGTGTTGAAGACTCGGCGCCGAGCGCTCACAATCACACAGGCGCGCAGCGCTCCTTGCACTGCAGCCGGAAAGGCACGTTCGCAAGCCCGTTATGAATGTGAACAGACCCTGAGGTGCTGCCTTTTCCCTTCGCATCCGCTCGCATGGAGCAGACCATGGGTATTCTCGTCATCAAGGATCTTCCGGAAAGCGTCGATCTGGACAAAGAGGCGATGGCCGCGATCACCGGCGGCGCGCGCGTCGTCTCGCACGAAGCGCTGCTCGCGCCGCGGCCGTTCATCGGGCTGCACGTGGGCGTCGTGGGCGTGCCAACGCCGCGCGGGCTGGCACCCGTCACTGCGGTTGCACCGCGCCCCACGCTGTTGCGCTGACTCCCCGCCTGAACGCTGCACGGTTCGATGCGCCGCCGCGTGCCCCGCAAAACGGGGCGCGCGTCACGCGGCGCGCGTCATCATGGCCGGACGATGGCCTGCCGGCGGAAATACGCACCACGAACCATCGCCGTGGCGGAAGAAGAAGATTGCAATCGTGCGCGCGGGATGAACGGCCTCGACGCAAACGTAGCGCAACCGGTTGTCCTGCATGCGGCTAAAGCGCACCACGCGCGCGGGCGCACAGGCGTTCGGCGCGAGCCACTTGTCGACGAGCACGCGCAGTGAAGATCCGGTGGGGTTCATGACGTTCTCCCGAACGAGTAGCGATGGCGGAGTCTGAACGTGACGATCACGCCGCCAGCATGGCGAACGCGTCGCGGTGCGCCTGAGCGCGGCGCGCGCGAACCAGCGCGCGGACGACGCCAATGGCGGCAAGCGGGTGGGCGAAGCACGTGCGGACCTGTTCGCTGCGGCCCTTGCCGTCCACGCACCACGTGCAGAAGTGCTCGCAGTTGTTGGTCAGCAGGCGATAGTGGTCTTCGCCGAGACGCGAGCGCGCCCGCGCGACGGCTGCGCGGCCCGCGTATGCGGCAAACGGATGCCCGACGACAGCAACTTCATGGCCGGCTGCGAAGCGTTCGAGCGGGACTTCTTCGATCGGGCCGCGATGCAGCGACGTGCACAGACCCGCGTAGTGAACGACCCGGCCCGCGCCAACATAGATGCCGTGATGGCTATAGCCCGCGCGACGCGAGACCAGATGGGCGCCAAGCGGCAGTTCCCCGGCGGCGCTGATGTCTGCGCTGCTATTCGTCGGTTGAAGATCGAGGCACATGGCTGGGTCCGTCTGGGTGGTTGTGGCTTCCCGTGATGCTGCTGGGTTTGCCGGTTGCCAACTACCCTGCATCAGCCATGCCAACGCTCTCGACCACGGCCGCATAAGGCTTTACGGGAAAGCACACGCAACGCTGGCCACCACCTGTTAGCCGCTTGCCAACGCATTCGCCTCATATCTGTTTGCGTCGATCCACCATTTCATCCTCGATCCCGCAGCCAGCGCGGTACGCCGAAAGTGTCGGAGTCCTGATAACGTTGGGAGGTCCAGGTGTTGGCGCGGCCATGACCATTGCGCAATGGGACCTCGTGGCACTAGCATGCACAGAACGCTCAGGCGCTCCGAAGCGCCTCGTCCAGCAGGGCTCCCGGCGATATGGCTTGCCCAGCGCGGGCGCGCGCCGCACAGTGGCATGATGCTTGCACGGTATGGGCGCACAGCCGCGCGTTCGCGGCCATCATCCGGATGGAGAACACCATGACCTCGCTCGCGATCACCGACCTTCACCTGCAACGCGATATCGACCACAAAGCGATGTCGTTCATCCGGGGCGCAGGTGCGCCGTGGGTGTTCGGCTGGATTCAGCCGTACCAGCCCGAACAGCCCTCCGCGTTCGGGCCCGTCATCAATCTTTACCAGACCAACAACACGTTCTACGCGAATCAGGTCGTCAATCAGTATCAGATGCTCGACGTAACCAACTCCGGGGCCAACTCGAACGTGACGGTGGGCGTGGGCCAGACCGGCAAGAACCACGGCCTCGTTTAGCCTGGAGGCATGATCGTGACAGCCGGATTGCGGTGGAGCTCGGCTTCGCGCACGGACATTGGCCGCGTGCGGGCGCTCAACGAGGACGCTTGTCTCGATCTGCCCCATCAGGGTCTCTGGGCCGTGGCCGACGGCATGGGCGGTCATACGGCGGGCGACCTCGCGAGCCAGGCGATCGTGCGGGCGCTTGGCTCGCTTGGTACGCTCGGCACGCTCGGCACGCCTGGCGCGCCCGGCGCATCGAACTCGCTTGCCGCGATCAAGCGCGCCGCGCGCGACACGCTGCAAACGGTGAACCAGCAACTGCGCGAGGAAGCGGCGCGGCGGCGCGTGCGCGTGATCGGCAGCACCGTTGCCGTGCTGATGGCGAGCGGGCGCGAATGCGCCTGGCTGTGGGCGGGTGATAGCCGCCTCTATCTCTATCGCGACGCATGCCTCGAGCCGCTCACGACCGACCACAGCCATGTGGCCGAGCTTCGGGCACAGGGTCACCTGAGCGCCGAAGCGGCGCGCCACCATCCCTCGCAGCATCTGATCACACGGGCCGTCGGCGCCGCGAACTGGCTCGACCTCGACGAAGGCCATATCGCCGTGTGCGACGGCGATTGCTTTCTGCTTTGCAGCGACGGCCTCAGCAACGAAGTGCAAGCAGCCGACATTGCGCGCGCGCTCGAAGGCGGCGACTGCCAGCTCGCGGCCGATACGCTCGTCGACATGGCCTTGCAGGCAGGCGGGCGCGATAACATCACCGCGGTCGTCATCCGGGTCGAAGACCCCGACGCCGCGGATCATACGCTGGTGAATCCCGCCGTCGTGTCACCGTGAAGCACGCGGCCATAGGCTCACGTCTTCGCGCTCAGGATTCCTTGTCGCGATCCGTCTTGTCGGCATGACGGAAATCCTTCGAGTGGATGCCGTGCTTCTTGAGCAGCATCTGTAGATGCGAGCGGTTCATGTCGCAGCGGCGCGCCAGCTCCGCCACGGTGCCGCCGGTTTCATGCAGGCCGCGTTCGAGAAAGGCGCGCTCGGCTTCGTCGCTCGCGGCGCGCTTCGCGTCGCTGAGGGAGAGCGGCGCGCCCAGCGCGTGCCCATCGACCTCGCGCAATGCCGCAAGCACGGGCCCGGGCCGGATATCGTCGGGCAGATGTTCGAGGTCGGCGGTGTCGCCCGCGAGGCACGACAACCGATAGACGACGTTGCGCAACTCGCGGATATTGCCAGGCCACGCATAGGTGAGCAGGAAATCGCGCAGCTTCGGTGTAAGCTTCACGGGGCGGCGCTTGAGCTGGCTGGCCGCCTCGTCGCCGAACCACGAAATCAGCAAGGGAATCTCGTCGCGGCGCTCGCGCAACGCGGGCAGCGTGACATGAATGACGCTCAGGCGGTAGAACAGATCCTCGCGAAACTGCCCTTGGGCGGCCAGCTCGCGCAGGTTCCGGTTGGTCGCGGCCACGATGCGCGTGTCCACCGCAATCGGCTCGTCGGAGCCCACGCGCTGGATCTCGTGCGCTTCGAGCACGCGCAGCAGCTTCACCTGCCCTTGCAGCGGCAGCTCGCCGATCTCGTCGAGAAAGATCGTGCCGGTGTGGGCGCTCTCGAACTTGCCCTTGCGGTCGCTCGACGCGCCTGTGAACGCGCCTTTACGATGGCCGAACAGTTCCGATTCGAGCAGGTTGTCCGGAATCGCGCCGCAGTTGACCGAGATGTACGGCCGCTCCGAGCGGGCGCCATTGGCATGGATCACCTTCGCCATCAGCTCCTTGCCGGTGCCGCTTTCGCCGTCGATCAGCACGGGCAGGTCGGTGGGCGCCGCTTTTTCCGCCACTTCCAGCGCCGCCAGCAGCTTCGGGTTGTCGCCGAATATGCCTTCGAAAATGAAGCTGCGCGCCAGGAGCGCCTCGCGCCGCCGGTGCGCGGAGGGCGAGAGCGCCTCGGGCTTGTCGAGCGATTCGGGCGCATCGGATACATCGGACAGATCGGCCGCCGCCTCGATGAAGCGCTCCTTGCGCGAAAGCTGCATGACTTCGTCGCGCAGTGCGTTCGACTGGTTCAGGAGCTTCTCGATCTCCGCGCGTTCGAGCCGCGGCGCCCAGCGCAAGGTGGAGCGCAGGATCTCGATCTTCTCGAGCAGTCCGGCATAAGAGAGCGTGGAGCTGCCGAATCCATGCGGGTCGAAGAGTTTCATGTCGCACTCAGCTGTTTCTGGACGAGCTGGTAGTACATGCCCTTGCGCTCGACGAGTTCTTCGTGCCGCCCCTGCTCCACGATGGCGCCTTCGTAGAGCACGAGGATTTTATCGGCCCGCATGATGGTGCTCAGGCGGTGCGCGATGATGAGCGCCGTGCGGCCCTGGAGAATATCGTGCATGTTCGAGAGGATATTGCTTTCGGATTGCGTATCGAGCGACGAGGTGGCTTCGTCGAAAACGAGCAGGCGCGGGTCGTGATACAGCGCGCGCGCGATGCACAGGCGCTGGATCTGCCCGCCCGAGAGACCCATGCCGCGCTCGCCCACCACCTGTTCATAGCCGAGCGGCATCTTGCTGATGAACGCGTGCGCGTCGGCCATGCGCGCCACTTCCTCCATGCGGCGCCAGTCCGGGCTCGGGTCGCCGCAAGCAATGTTCTCCGCGATCGTGCCTGAGAACACGAGGTTGGTCTGCATCACATAGCCCACCTGGGCGCGAAAGTACGCGTGGTCGATCGCGCTCATGTCGTAGCCGTCCACGTTGATCTTGCCTTCCGTGGGCGCATAGAAACCCACCAGCAGCTTGGCGAGCGTCGTCTTGCCCGAGCCGCTGCGCCCGACGATCGCCACCATCTGGCCGCGGCCGATCGAGAAGCTGATGTTCTCCAGCACATAGGGCGTTTCGTTGCCGCCATAGCGGAAATACACGCCGTTGAATTCGATGTCGCCCTGCACGTCGGGCAGCAGCACGCGCGAGCCGAGATCGGCGGGCTTTTGCTCGGGCTCGATGTCGAGCACGTCGCCCAGGCGCTCCATGGCCACCGCTGCATCGTTCATGAGGCTCCAGAGGCCCACGAGGCCCATCAGCGGCGCGAGCACGCTGCCCATGAAGGCGTTGAACGCAATCAACTGGCCGATGCTCAACTCCCGATCGAGCACGAGCGTGGCCCCCACCCAAAGAATCACCACCGTGGTGGCGGCGTTGAGCAACTGGCTGCCGAGACCCACCAGAATGTTGAACGCCTGCGCGCGATACTGCACTTCGAGCGACTTCGCGTACTTGCGCTCCCACTTCAGGCGCACCGCTCTTTCGATGCCCATGCCCTTTACGGTCTCCACGCCGCCGAGCGTTTCCATCAGCATCGAGCGTGCGTCCGTCGATACGGCGAAGACCTCGCGCGCATAGCGCTTGATGCGCGGCGTGGCGATCGCGGTGAGCGCCATGATCGGTATGACGAAAGCAATCAGCAGCAACGTGAGCTTCACGTTGTAAAGAAACATGATCGTGAAGTAGATGAAAATCATCAGCAGATTGAGCGCCGTGGTCACCGTCGATTCGGTGAGGAACGCGCGGATCGTCTGGTTCTCCTGGAAACGCGCGAAGATATCGCCGGTTTTGCGGCGCGCGAAGAACGAGAACGGCAGCGACATCGTGTGCTTGAAGAATTGCGACATCATCGCGAAGTCGAGACTGCGCACCATGAAATTCGATAGATGCGCGCGTATGGTCGCCATCAACTGCGTGAACACGTGCGAGATGACGAGCCCGACGATCAACAGATGCAACAGGCTCACGTTCTGGTGCACGATCACGCTGTCGAGAATATTCTGGATGATGAGCGGCGGCACCACCCCTAACATCTGGATCACGAACGTCGCGAGGAAAAGATGCGCGAGGATCTTCCGGTACGGCAGCAGATAGCCGATGAAGCGCACCCACGGCGAGCGTGACGCCACTTGCGCGCCCGTGGTTTCGCCGGCGGTGAACAGCAGGCATGTGCCGTTCCAGCCGCGCTCGAACGCTTCCACGCTCAGCTTGCGAAAGCCCAGCGCCGGGTCGGCCACCCTCACCCACTGCTTCGACACGCCATAGACCACGATATAGTGGTAGCCCTCCCAGTGCGCGATAAAGGGCAGCTCGAAGCCTTGCAGCGCCTCATAGGTGCACTGCACGCCGCGCGTGGTGAAGCCGAGCGCCTCGCCGGTGCGCGCGAGGCTCTCGAGCGTCGCGCCCTGCGTCGTCACGTTGGCGAGATCGCGCAGCTTGCCCAGCGTCATCGCAATGCCGTAGTGCCGGCAGATCATCGCGAGGCACGCCGCACCGCAATCCATCTCCTCCGCCTGCTCGACCAGCACGAAGCGCTTGATGATGCGCTCGTTGAATTTCGCATCCGCGCCGGTGTCGATCGCGAGCGGGTGGCGGCGGCGCTCCGCCAGCTTCTTCTGGCGCTGCAACTCGCGCTCGGTGAAGCGCACGCGTTCTTCCAGCACCTCGCGCAGCTTCGGGTTGCGTTCGAGCATGAAGTGCACGGTCTTCTCGGGAATCACGAGCAGCCGCACGTCGGTGAGCGCGGTCACGCTCGCTTGCTGGTCCTGGCGCAGCAAGCACGCGCGTTCGCCAAAAATCTCGCCCGCGCCCAGCTTGCCCAGCTGGTACACGTTGCCCTCTTCCTCGCGCGCGATGCTCACTTCCCCCTGACGCACCACATAAAGCCGCATGTCGCCGCCCGCGCCCTGACGCACGACCTCCTTGCCCGCGCTCACGCGCTTGACGCCGACACTCGACACATATTCTTCGAGCTCTTCGCGCGAGAGCTTGCCGCGCAAATCGAACAGCCGCGAAACGAAGCCGCCCGCGGAGCTGATCGCCACATAGCTCGTCACGAACGACTGCGCGGCCGGGTTCGCGGCCAGCAACGGTTCGAGCGCCGCGCGCGGGATGCAGAGCACCTCGGTTTTCGCGGAGGCGCGCACCGAAACCTCGTGCCAGTAGTCGCGCAGCATGGCGATTTCGGCGAACACCTCGGGCGCCTTTCGCACGCCGAGGCTGGTCTCCTTGCCGCGCTCCTCGGCGATCAGGCGCACGGAGCCCGAGCGAATCACGTAGAGTCCGGCCGCAGGGTCGCCGCGCTTGCACAGCGTGTCGCCGAACGCGTAGCTGCGCGTTTGAACCTGCGCGGCGAGACGGTCGAGCTCCTCGCGCGAAAAGAGCGAGAGCGGTTCGACCGTTGCGAGAAACTCCGCCAGCGTGGGTACGCTAGCCGGTGCGGGCGCCTGGGTATCCATCTGCGGGGCTCTGCGTGCTTAGTGCCTAATGCGCGTCGATGATGTGTTCTTGCGCGCGCTCGGCCAGCCATTCCTCGCGCAACAGCCGGCGCACTTCGGAGGAGACGTCCGCATCCAGCGTCGCCGGATGGTTCGCACTCACGCAGAAGATCTCGAAGAACGAGCCGTCGGGCGCGGGGAAGGGCCCGAGCAGGTCCCCCACCTGCGCGTTGAACACCTTCGCTTCGATGTCGGTCTTGAGCGAGCCGCGCAGCACCTTGCCGATCACGCCGCCGCGCTCGCTCGTATCGGCGATCGAGTGTTCGCGCGCCATTTCGCCGAACGCCTGCGGGTCGTCTTCGAGAATCGACATCACTTCGCGGGCCTTGCCTTCGGAGTCCACCACGATATGGCTAACCTCGATGCTGTCGAACTTCGGCGAATTGAGCTTGAAATAGCTTTCGACGGCCTCGTCGCTGCAGATCTGGTCGAAGGTCTTCTCCTGATAGAGGGTGTCGGTAATGAAGCGCTCGAACTCGTCCAGGCTGATGCCGAACACATCCAGATAGCGATTCATGTCCGCTGCGCGATGCAGCCCGCGCACGCGGCGGAACTGGTCGGCACGCTGCTGGATTTCGTCGGCGCTCACCTGCACGCCCATTTTCTTCGCCGCGATGACGGTGAGCCGGTCGCGCACCTGCTGCTCGACCAGACTCTCGAACTGCCCCGTGAGCTTGAGCACCCGGATGAAATCCTCCGTGCCGATCACCTCGTCGTCGATACGTACGATTGCCGTCATCTCGTTCCCCTGAGTTTCAGATCCTGATTCGTGAGTTCCGGGTTGCGGCCGCCCACCCCGCGAGCTTCAGCCCGCGACCTGCCGGAACGGGTCCAGCGCGAAATCGATGAGCCGCCGCTCGCGCACGACGATCTCGGCCGTCGCCGTCATGCCGTAGCGCAGCGGATACGTCGTGCCCGCAATCGAAAAGTCATCGCGCGCAAGGCGCACGCGCCCTTCATAAACAGGCTCGTGCGTTTGCGCCTGGGGCTTGGTGGCCGGCGAAATATATTCGAGCGTGCCATCCACCACGCCATAACGCTGATAAGGAAACGCGTTGAACTTGAGCTTCACGGGCAGCCCTTCGTGCAGGAACGCCCGGTCCTGCTCGGCAATCGCCACCTTCACGACCGGGCGCGCGTTGGCAGGCGCAATGCCGCCCAGCGGTGTGTTGGCCTGAATCTTGTCGCCGGGCTGCGTGGTGGTCACGTCCGTGATGACGCCCGAGACCGGCGCGAGCACCAGCAGGAAGTTGTCCTTGTCGATGTTCTCGAAGCGGATGCGCGCCGCGGCGTCGGCGGCCAGCCGCGCCGTCTGCACCTGCAGGCGCAGCTTGCCCTCGGTATTGGCGATTTCGCGCTCGGTGGCATCGTATTCGATGCGCAGATTCGTGAGCGTCTCGGCACTGCCCTGAAGCTGCGCCTTCGCCTGCGCGAACTCGTGGCTCGTCTGCGCCTGCAGCGCGGCAAGCCGCGCCTGGGCAATCCGGTAGTTGTTGTCCGCCTGCAAAAACGCGCTGCGCTTTTCTTCTACCTGGCTTTGCGAAATCCCTCCGCCGCCGGGCAGCGCAAACAATCGCTCGTACTTGTCCTGCTCTTCCTTCGCGAGGTCGCGCACGTGGCGCGCGTTGTCGATGTTGCCGCGCGCTTCGTCCAGCTGTGCGTTCTCGGCCTGCTGCAGCTTGCTCGTGCCTTCCGCAACGCGGTTTTCATGCGCTTGCTCTTCCACGTCGATCTGCGCCTTGAGCGCCTCGGCCTTGCGCACCATGAGCGCCTTCTTTTCGGGGAACTCCTTCCACTCGCGCTCGGCGTCGTCAAGCTTCAGGCGCGCGTCGAGCGCGTTGGTTGCCGCCTGGATCGCACCGCGCGCATTGATTCGGCCAATCACGTCGTCCTTCTCCACGGGCTGGCCCTCGGCGATATAGATATCGACCAGCTCGCCGTCCACGGGCGCATAAATGCGGCGCACCTCGGACTCGGGCGAGAGCGTGCCCGGCGCGCTCACGATCACATCCGCGCGGCCGACGAACGACCAGGCGAGCCCGCAGACCACGAGCGCCACCAGCGCGATGATGGTCGCCTCGATCAAGCGCCATGGCCGCGCGGTCAGGATCGCGAGGCCTTCCTCGCTGTGATCGTCGAGCGCCTCGCCAAGCGGCCGGGGCGGCTCGGGCGCAGCATGCACCGCCGCGCGTGACTGGAGCGTGTGCAGCGCCGCGCGCAGGCGCTCAACGAGCCGGGGCAGCTTCACCGTGGTCTCCTGCCGATGCGAGCCTTTCAAGCCGGGCCGCATGGGCCGCGAATTGCGGCGTGGCGAAGTGCGCCGCGGCGAGGCGCTCACGCACCGCCTGCACATGGCCGGCATGCGCCTCGCTGTCGATCTGCCGATACTGGTCGAGGTCGGAGCGCACGGCGTCGAGCCCGGCCAGCCGCGGGTAGCGTTGAGCGTAGTCGGCCAGCATCGCGGCGAGCGCGTCGAGACGGTCGCTCTCCAGCGCCTCGCCGATCGCCTGCTTGATGCGCTCGAGCGCGGCCACGTAGACCGAGTCGTCGCTTTGCAGCTTGCGCAAGTGGCTGAGCGCATCGGCATAGACCGTCGCAAACGCCGGCACGTAGGCCGAAATCCGGTCGAGTGCGCGCTGATGCTCGCCGGGGTCGTCGTTCCAGCGGCTCGTGATTGCCCGGATGGGCGCTTCGTCGCGATAGATGCGGATCGGCGCTTGCGGGCCGCCGCGCCCCAGCACGAACGACTGCAGCGCGCCCATCCAGCCGATGTTCTCCACGAGCGGCGCTGCGTCCGGGTTGTGGCGCGCAAGCGTGCGCATCGCCTGCACGATGGCTTGCGCGCGATCGAACGCATGCTCATTGATGGCGGCGATCCATTCGGGCACCTTCGCCTTGACGAGCGCTTCTGTCCCCATCGCGCGCCACGCAGCGTCGTCCGGGTAGCGTGCGAGGTGCTGATCGGCGATACGCGCCGCGCTTTCATATTGGCCGCTCGCGAGCAAGGCTTGCATATCGCGCTGCGGGGCGCCCTGGAAGTACGTCACGGCAACCAGAACGACGAGCGCGGCCAGCACGCCGCCGCCCCACCAGCCAAGGCGGCGCATGTCGATGCGCCCGCTGCCGCCCAGCGCTTCGCTCAACTCGCAGAGAAACACTTCGAGCCGGCCGCGCCGGCGCCGCGCGTCCGGCGCCGGTTCGGGCGCGCGCGCGGGCGCATCGGGGTTGATCTCGTCGTCCTGCGCGGGCACCGGCGTGCAGAAGATGTCGAGAAACGAGTGCGCGGTGCCGACGAACGTGGTGCGCTCAGGATCGAACACACCATCGGTGCCGGAAGCGGCGGCGGCATGGGGATCGCCAGCAGGCGCGACCGCGCCGGGCTGGCGCGTGGCCGTGACGGTGGAATCGGTTGACGACGCGCTTTCGAGGCCGACGCGGTAAGCGAAGTGGTCGCCGCCGAACGCGAGCCGCTGACCTTGTGCCAGCCGCACTGCGTGCTCGGCGAGGCGCTGCCCGTCAACGAACGTGCCATTGGTGCTGTCGAGGTCTTCCACGTATACGGCGTCGTCCTCGGCGTAGATGTGCGCGTGGCGCCGCGAGAGGTAGTTCACCTGATGCGGCCAGGCCTCGCGATACTGGGCGAAGGTCTCGTCGGCCTTGCTCACGAGAAACGGAAAACTGCTGATGACGATCGGCTGCAAACCCAGATCGCCGCGTTCAGGCGTGAGCGTCACGATGGCCGAGCGCACTGCCGCGCGCGCCGCGCGAGGGACGAAACCCACGCGGTATCTGAGTGTGCCCGCAAAGCAGAGCTCGTCGCCGTCTTTCAGGACGTGGGGCTTCTGCGTGACTTCGATACCGTTGACCGCCGTGCCGTTCTTGCTGTCCAGGTCGGCCACGTAGGCCACGCTGCCTTCGCGGAAGATGCGCGCATGACGGCGCGAAACGTCGACGACCAGTTCGGGCCGCGCGGACGCGAAAGGCGGCTGCGTGCGCCCCACGGCGAACAGATCCTTGTCGATGCGGATCTCGCCCAGTTCCGGATGGGATATCGGCCGAAGCACGATATCGAAGGTCCGGTCGAGTGTGGTCTGCCTCTCAACAATCGGAGCGGCACTCGAAGCGGCAATCGAAGCGACGTCAGGCACCATGATTCCGCCAACGATCAGCATTGGTCCGCCAGACTGCACGCAGCATGAGCGCTGCGTGCGCACAGGCGATCCGTGTGAAGCCGCGCGCCCTGCACATGGCGATCGGAGTGTGAGAAAAGTGTAGGCGACGGATCGCGGGAATCAAACCACTGGCGCGTCCCGCCACGTTGCGCGTGCTCACCCTCGCTCACCTTGCCGGGGCTGCGGCCACAGCCGACGATGCCACGTTGGTCACTTCGACAGCAGGCCACCCGCCGCCGATTGCCTTATAGAGCGTGACCGTGTCGCTCAGGATCTGTTCGTGATTGGCGAGCAGCGATAGCTCCGCGGAAGCGAGCGAACGTTCGGACTCCAGCACTTCGAGCTGCGAGACGAGCCCTTCCTTCAACTGGGCCTCCACCTGTGCCGCGACCATGCGCAAACGCTCGTTCTGCTGGAGCAGCTCGGTGCGCTGCTTTTTGTGCGCGTCGAGATTCACGAGCGCATTTTCGACTTCCTCGAAGGCCGTGAAAACCACCTGACGATACTGCTCTTCAGTCACCTTGCTTTGCGCCTCGGTCGTCTTGATGTGCGCATGCACTCCCGGATCGAACATCGGCAGGTTGATGCTCGGCATGAAGCTGAAGGTGAAGGCCTTGAACAGGTCGGAGAGCGAGAATGCGGCCGTGCCGCCGCGCCCCGTGAGACTGATGGTCGGCAATTGCGCGAGCCGCGCGGCGCCCACTTCATCATACGATTCGAGAATGCGGAACTGCGCGGCCACTACATCGGGGCGGCGTGCAAGCAACTGGGCGGGCAGCCCCATCGGCACGTCGGGCAGCTTCACGCGCTGGCGCAACTGGCCCGCCGGCATCTTGAACTCGCCCGCCGGCATGCCAATCAGCGTGGCCAGCGCGTTTTCCTCGGTATCGCGCGAGCGGTGCAGCTCGAGCAGCTCGTTCACGAGGCCGTTGATTTCGGCGCTCTGGCGCAGCACTTCGGTCCTCGGCGCCACACCATTTGCATACATCTGCTCGTAGATCGTGAGAATTTGCTTGTTCTTGTCGAGCGTCTGTTGCTCCTCGCGGATTTGATCGTCGAACTGGAGAATCTGGAAATAAGTGGTCGCCACATTCGCAACGAGCGTGAGCCATCCCGCACGCCAATCCGCCTCGCTCGCGTGGTATTCGGCCTTCTGGGCCTGCACGCCTTTTTCGACCTTGCCCCAGATGTCGATGTCCCAGTTCAACTGCGTGCCGACGCTATAGGTCTTCGTGAGCTTTTGCCCCGTGCTCTTTTCGTAATCGATACCCGCGCCCGCATCGAGCGTGGGCAGCGCGCCGGCCTGCACTTCGCCGATCTGCGCACCGGCCACGCCAATGCGTGCCGCGAGAATCTTGATGTCGACGTTGCCCGAGATCGCCTTGTCGATCAGCGTGTTCAGGTACGGGTCGTTGAAGGCTTTCCACCATTGCGCGTCGACCGTATCCGCCGCGGAAACAGCGCCGTGCGCGTGCGCCCAGGTTTGCTTGGCCGGCATGTCGGGGCGGTGGTAAGCAGGCGTGCTGAGATCCGAGCAACCGCACAGCAGCGCCGCACTCAATCCCGCCAGGCCCATGAAGCGCGCCAGCAAACCCATCGTGCTGCAACGTGCAGGTGCGGGAAACGGCGTGTGCAACGGCGTGTGCAACGGCGAAAGCGGTGTGTTCACGATCGACTCCTTGAGCGGAACGCGACGGCGAGGCGGTATGGGATGGGAAGCGAAGGCGGTGACGTGGAAGCGCTTTCGCTTCCACGTCTTGCAGCAGGATCAGAAGAAGTTGATCGTGTTCTTCGCCGTCTGCACCGGATTGACCGACGAATGGATGCCCGATACGAACGCCACATCGTTGCCAGTGTTGCTCACGATATTGTTGGTCTGGCCAATCAGCTGTTCTGCGCTGAACGTGGTGGTGTCGATCTTCACGCTCGGCGCCGGGTAGTAGACCGGCAGGCCCAGGTAGCCGCCGCGGACGGCGCTCATGGAACGGCAGTCGAGTTCCCGGGTGGCGCTCAGATCGGCGATCATCAGCTTGCTCATGACAGTTCTCCAGATAGGTAAGGTGCCAGGTGTTGGCGTTTGAGCTGCAATGTTGCGGGCTCGCTTCCATTAATGCATGAGGCGTGCCAGTTGCGCGGCCGCGCGCCGGCAAAGCCACGCAACGCCCGCTGCATAGGGACTTCGCCGATGTTCATGGGTGTGCCGAACACCTGAACCGATGCTCATGGGCCACGCGCGCTGATGGGCGCGCGCCAACTCAGTACGCGAATTGTGTTGGCGCGGCGCCGACACTGAAGCGCCGCGTGTTGAGCGGGTTGCTGCGTGAGGTGCCGAAGCGGGCAGCGGATGTGATGACGCATGGCGCCCCGGCGCGCTTCATCGCGCGCGCCAGAGCCCGTCATTCGACTTCGTACGGATCACTTAACGTATACGGTGATCTTCTTCGAATAGATCGGTGGATTGTGCGGAATGTGATGAGCGTCGCCCATCAGCAGCTGGAGCGTGTGCTTGCCGGGCGGCAGCTGGATCGTGGTTTCGGTTTCGCCCGCGCCGAAATGCAGATGGTTGCGGTCCGAGGGAATGGGCTGATCCATTGGCGGCAGGTCGGTGTCGATCAGCAAATGGTGATGCCCGGTGTTCTTGAACTCGACGTCCTTGGGCGCCACGCCCATGTAGCGCAACCCGAACCAGACGCGAAACGGTTTGCCGGCCGGCATCACCTGGCCGTTGTTGGGCCAGCCGATATAGGCGATGGCCTTGGGGTCGGCCGGGGTCGTGCCCGCGTGCACCGCGCCGCCGAGGAGCAGCACGAGGCTGGCCGCAAAAACACGGACAAAGACAAGAATCCTGTTCATGGCATGCACTCCCGCATCTGGCTGCAAACAGCCAGTAAGCCCTGCTCCGCTACTTCACCGTGATCGTGATCTTCTTCGAGTACACGGGTGGATCGTGCGGCACGTGGTTGTAGTCGCCCATCAGCAACTGCAGCGTGTGCTTGCCCGGGGGAAGCTCGATGCGGGCCTCCGTTTCGCCCGCTCCGAAATGAAGATGATTGCGGTCCGACGGGATCGGCTGGTCCAGCGGCGGGAGATCCGTGTCGACGAGCACGTGATGATGGCCCGTGTTCGCTCGGTTCACGCCCTTGGGGCAGACGCCCATGTTGCGCAAACCCATGCGTACCCAGAACTTGCCGTTTGGAATCGTTGCTCCGTCCGGTGGCCAGATGATGTAGACCTCGGCGCCCGGCGGCGATGGGGTGCGCTCGGCAAACGCCAGACGCGGTATCAGAACAACCGCTGCCAGTGCCAACAAGGTTTTTCTTCGTTGCATCTCGTTGCTCCTTCTGCGGCGATCCGCACGCTGCCTCGCGATCCGGCGCGTGATGTACAGCTTAGGTCGGATTCCCCCGGATGCACATATATCGGCGCGTGTGCGCCGCCTTCGTTTCAACCGCTTCATTCATCTCATGCATCGCCCGCACGCGTGCTATTTTGTAGTTGTATACGAACAGTGTTTGTGTCTGTACCCTGAAGCGTCAATAAGGCAGCACACCCTCTGCATGAGAAGCCGATGCCTTCCAGGGTTTTCCTGATTTGCTGCGGGTTTGCTCCTGATGTTGCTCCTCGTGTTGCGTGATAGGGAGAACGAACATGTGGCGGCGATTGGTGCCTGTGTGCCTGTTGGCCTCGCTCAGCCTGAGCTCGGCGACCCTCCCAGCCATGCCGGCAACGCATGACCGTCCGGCTCCGGCAAGCACGCTGCACGCCGTGGCGCTGCGAGCGCATTTCAGCTACGCGCGCGCGATACCCGCTGTCCATTCCGGTAACGGTTTTGCCGTCAGGCGCGTTGGCCTGATGCCCAAGGACACCTCGGAAGAGTACGAGATCACGTTCTGGAATTCGGTCAAGGACAGCCAATACGCGAGCGACTACGAGGCGTACCTGAAGGCGTATCCGAACGGGCGCTTCGCGCCGCTCGCCCAGGCGCGTCTTGCACGCTTGCGCGCAATGGCATCGAAAGCGCCCGCTGCGCCAGCAGCACACGAAGCGAGCGGTGCTGCCAGCGCGGCACCCGCGCCGGCCACGCAAGCGAAGCCTCCGCCTCCCGCAACCGCACCGCCGGCCACGCAAGCGAAGGCCGCTCCCCCTGTAGCCACGTCGCCATCCGCGCAAACGAAGGTGCCGCCAGCCGCAGCCGCACCGCCAGCCGCACAAGCGAAGCCAGCGCCCGCCGCCGCAGCCGCGGTTCCCGCAGCAGTTCAAGCGGCGATGCCTGCGAAGACCAATGTCGCCGCCGTCAAGCCGGGCCCGCACGATATTCAGGACTGCCCCGCTTGTCCGTTGTTGATCGCAGTAACGCCGGGCAACTTCATGATGGGCAACGAAACCGACGACCCATCGGAAAAACCCGTGCACCGCGTAACGATTGGCCACGGCTACGCGCTCGCGAAATATTCGGTGACCGTGGCGCAGTGGAACGCGTGCGTCAACGCCGGCGCTTGCCCGCGCTTGTCGAGCGATAGCAACGCCGCGCCGAATGCCCCCGTGCGCGACCTGAGCTGGGACGACGCGCAGCAATACGTGAAATGGCTCTCCAGGATCAGCGGCAAGCCCTACCGCCTGCCGACCGAGGCCGAGTGGGAATATGCGGCGCGCGGCGGCACCGCAACGCGCTACTGGTGGGGCAACGAGATGCGCAAGGGCACGGCGAACTGCAAGGATTGCGGGCCGCCGTGGCGCGTGGAAGCCCCCGACGACGTCGGCTCTTTTGCGGCCAATCCCTATGGCTTCTACGACATGGCCGGCGGGGTCTGGGAATGGGTGAGCGACTGTTGGCACAACTCGTACAAGAACGCCCCCGACGACGGCCGCTCGTGGGACGAGCCCAACTGCCAGACGCGGGTAATCCGCGGCGGCTCCTGGCGAGACGGCGCAGGCTATATGCTGAGCGCCACGCGTTTCAAATACGACAGCAGCGTGCGTTACAACGCCAATGGATTTCGTGTGGCGCGGGACATGCAATAGCGTGTGCCATAGCGCGGCCACGCGGTGCAGGTGTCCTCAAAGACAGTCCGAATCATGTAAGCACACCCGTAAGGATTCGATTTCCATACGTGGAGACGCAGCATGGCTTGCGATGTTTCCCTCACCCGCCGAACCTTCCTCAAGGCCATGGGCAGCGGCGCATTCACGGTCTCGGTGAGTTCGATCACGGCGTTGACCGGCGCGTGTTCTGCGCAGCGCGCACAAAGCGAACCCGCCGGAACGATTGGCCCGGGCACCCACGCCACGCCAGAAGCCGCGGCACCGGAGAAAGCCGTGAATGGCATGCCCGCATGGGCGCCGAAGCCCGGCAAGGCGCGCTGGCGTATCGAAGGCGTGCGCAAGGTCACGGGAGCGAAGATCTACGCGCGCGACTTCAAGGCACGCGACTTCGCGGGATGGCCGAAACAGGAAAACTGGCTATACGCGCTGCGATGCAATTGCATCGACAAGAAGGTCGAGGGATTCGATCTCAGCGTATTGCCTCGCGAGCTTCGTCCCATTGCCGTGATATCCAACGAGACGCTAAACGACAATCACATTTATCTCTCGACCAAGCCGGATCCGAGAAAGAACAAGGATATCTATCTTTTTGCGCAGCCAGGCGAGCCGGCGGATTGCTACGGTCAGCCCGTCGCCCTGTTGATCTTCGAAGATTTCGATACCTGGCGCCGCGCGAAAAAGCTGCTCGAATTCAACGATGCGGTCATTCGCTATGGCGCACCGGTATCGCGGGACAACCAGCCGCCGCCCTTGTTTTCGTTGCCCAAACTCTATGTGCGCGACGACGACAAATCGTTCTCTAACATCCACATGGTTACGGACACCAATGGCAACCCAACCGACGCGTTCCGCAGCCAGAGCAAAACCGTGAGCGACGAGATTCGCGCGCTGGCGAGGCGCAATGTCGAAAGCAGCGCCTGGCGCCAGTTCGACGGCGCGTTTCAGACACCCGCAATCGACCCTGTCTTTCTGGAACCGGAAGCGGGACTGGCCTGGTATCAGCAGGACGCCGGCATGCTGCAACTGGTGCTCGGCACACAATCGCCACGCGACGACGCCACCTCTGCCGGCAGCCTGTTTGCCAATAGCAAGATCCATATCGATCACGTGCATGTGACCGGATGTTATCCCGGCGGCGGCTTCGGCGGCCGGGACAAATCGTACTTCCCGCTCTATCTTGCGCTTGCGGCGCCGTTTGCGAAGGGGGCATTGCGCTGGCAACAGTCACGCTACGAACAGTTCCAGGTAGGCCTGAAACGATCCGAAACCGAATTCACGGAGTCCATCTGGGTGGACCGCAATGGCAAGCTCCAGGCATTGGACAGCACGTTCAAGCTCAATGGCGGCGGCAAGGCCAACCTGTCGGGCGCCGTGGGCGACCTCGCGGCGATGAGTTCGATGAGTTGCTACGACATTCCGCGCGCGATTGCGCAAAGCTCGGTGACCTGGACGCCCGAGGTGTTCGGTGGTTCTCAGCGCGGCTTCGGCGGCCCGCAAGCCTTTCTGGCCATCGAAACGTTGCTGGACGAGGCCGCCCAGTCTCTGCACAAGAGCCCATTCGAGATTCGCCGCGACAATCTGCTTGTCAAAGGCCGTGGCAAGACGCTGACCGGCGCGCCCATTCTGTTCGACCTGCAACTCGAAGAACTGCTGAACCGGCTCGAAACTCACTCGCTGTGGCGCAACCGGGAAAGCACCCGCGCGCAAAAGCGCAAGCAAGGATTGCGATATGGCGTCGGGCTCGCCATGTCGAATCAAGCCTACGGCACCGGGAAAGACGCTGTGTTCGCGATGGTGCAGATTCAGCCGGATGCCGACGTGCGCGTGCTGACGCACTACACCGATATGGGCAATGGCGCGGCGACCACATTGGGACTCGCACCCGCCACCTGGCTCGGGCGCAACGCGCAGGAAATCGTGATGAGCGAGGTCGAGGCGTTCGCCTCCATTACGGATTTCAACTACCGGGCGCTCGGCCAATGGCCGGACGACAGCCGAAGCTATCCCATTTCCGGGCCGTTTGGGTCGTCGAGCGCGTGCCTCGGGGCATTCCATCACTATCAGGCCGTGGATCGCGCGGCCATGGTGCTGATGTTGCAGAGCGTGCTGCCCGCCGCGCGCCAGATATGGGGCAACGCGCGCATTGCGCCGCAAGCGCTCAAGTGGACGAACGGAAAGCTGACGGCCCCTGGCCGCCCGTCACTCAGCTGGTCCGCCTTGCTCGACGAAATGGAACGCATGCAGCTGCCCACCGTGGCGGCCGTCCACGTGACCTACGCGGGCGATTTCTGGAAACGTCAGTACACCTTCAAGTCCGGAGCCGCCGAGATGGATTGCGACTTCGTGGCTGTCGGCACCGATACACACAACCTCAAGCCGTTGCCTCACGGTGCGCTGATCGCGCCGCACGACGCAGTGGGATACGGCCGGACCAACTATGCGCCCGCTGCTGCGCTGGTCGCGCTAAGCGTCAGCCCAGCCAGCGGACACGTCAAGATCGAGCATGTCGTCACCACGCTCAGCGCCGGCCGGCTGATTTGCCCTGAGATCGTCGAAGGTCAATCGCAAGGCGCTGTTGCAATGGCGATCGGCAACGTGTTCAGCGAAGCATGCCCGCTCGGCGACCAAGGCCCCGGAAACGGCAAGTGGAATCTGGACCAGTACCTGATCACGCGCATGACCGACGTGCCGATCCAGGAACTCATCACGCTGCCGCCGCCCGCGGACAAGGATCGCCATGGGGCACGCGGCATCGGCGAGGCCGTCATGTGTCCCATCGCGCCCGCGCTGCTCAATGCGCTGGCCATGGCAACAGGGCGCCGCTTCAGGCAAACACCGGTGACATCCGGGATGATTCGGGAGGCACTGGCATGAGCGGACGTGCGGTGCAGATTCACGTGAACGGGCAAGCGGTCACGGTTCCAGCGGCCGATGCCGATATGAGCCTCGCTGAATTCCTTCACGAACGCATGGACTTGACGGGCACCAAAGTGTGCTGCGGCATCGGCGTATGCCGTGCGTGCACCGTAGGCATGCGTAGCGGCCAGGACGCGTTGATGGAAAAAACCCTGGCATGCGTGACGCCCGTCAGCGCCGTTGCAGATCAGTACATCTATACCGTAGAGAGCCTCGCGCAAGGGGCCACGCTCTCGCCGCTGCAACAGACCTTCCTCGAATCCTTCGCGTTTCAATGCGGGTACTGCACGCCCGGTTTCCTGATGGCGGCCACCGCCATGCTCGAACATTTGAAGGCCTACGGCACCGGTCAACTCGAAGCGGCCATCGATACCTGGGTGGGCGGCAATCTGTGCCGCTGCACCGGCTACGTCAAGTACCGCGATGCCATCCGCAAAGTCGCGCAACAGCAGATGAAAGTCGGAGCGTGACGATGCGCCGCGCGATCCGGCTATTCGCCCTGGCCTGCATCATGGCCATGCCGCTTGCGGCCTTGGCTCGCGAACAGACATTGCTCGAATACGCCGAGCAATGCGCGAAGGAAATCGGCGCAATTCCCGCCTTCGACTGCAACGACGGAACGGACATACCCATTACGATCAACGGCAAGCCTCCCGCGAAAAATGAATCTCCACGGCTGTGCGACAAGCCCTCTTTACTTCACCCGGACTCCGAAGTAACGGGACAGTGCATCCCGTATTCGAAAATTCTGAATCTATCGCGCGGCAATACGCAGATCGCCGCGTACTGCCGTCGCAACACGCTGCGCGCCGACACGAATCCAAACTATGACGAAGTCGACATCGTCATGCATCACTCCGGCAACGGCAAGACCTGCTGGTTCCAATCGGCACCCGCTTCGGGCACGAAAGGATTCGATGCAACCCGTGTGCCGCCGCCCAACGAGAAGAGGCCGCCGCCAGGCCGTCCCTCCGCGGTCGAATTCTGGATGAGTCCCGCAAAGGTTGCCGCGGAGAAGCCCACCTGCGTGTCCTGCCACGATGCCGGACCGTTTGTCTTCAGCCCGTATATCGGGCAGGTCTGGGACAAGGTTCCCGCCGACCCATGGGGCAGATATTCGAACATCGGCGCGGCATTTTCATCGCATCGCCTCACGACGATCACCACACCGGGCAACGCCTGTATCGGCTGCCACCGGATAGGCAGCGAGAAGAGTTGCACGGCCTATATCGGCCTTTCGGCGGGCAAGCTTTCCGCGCCTGGGAACGACACGCTCGCCAACCGTTATCCGCTTAGCCACTGGATGCCGACCGACAACACCATGAGCGAGGCGCAATGGAATGAGGCAAACGTGAAATCGGTCGAGGCCTTGCTGGCCTGCTGCAATGACAAGGCACACAAAAACCCGAACTGCAGCTTCAGTCCCGTTCCAGCAAATTCGAAGGCGAGCTACGGTAAATGACGCCACGATCTGTTTCGAACGCAACGACGCCATTTTGTCATTGCAATTCCAGCCTCTGCCCCCCGAGCCGCCATGCGATATTTTCGCGCGCGCGCACCTCGCAGCGTGAATGGAAGTAATCGGTCAGGTAGATGCGTGGCCGCGCGAGCAAGCCTCGCAGGATCTTGCTCTCCTGCAAGGCGTAGGCGTGGTCGTCAAGGTCCGGGCGTTCGGCTCTCAGGCGCATGCCGTCTTCCTGAAACCGGCGACGCGGTGCGCCGAGCGCCGCGAGATCGATATCGCACGCAAAGCGCGAATCCAGTTCGACTGGAACGTGGCTGTGCCGGGTCGCGAGAATCGCGTCGCAAATGCGCTCACGCATCACCATGCGGTCGTCGGCCCAGCGCAGCACCCAGTCGACGCTGCACTGTTCGTTATCCTGAGCGCCGGGCACGTATATCACGTCGTGGCACCATAGGGCCAGCTCAACGACATCGCGGCGCTCAATGGCATCGCGCGCCAGATCGAAATCTCGCAGGCAGCGTCGAACGTGACGCAACGTATGATAGTGACGGCACGGTTCCCCATAGCGACGCACGAGATCGGCATACACGGCGTCGGCGTGCTGCCCCCCGTTGCGCAACCACAACTCGACGAAGCGCTCCTGCCTCAGGTTCACCCTTGCTCCTTTGCGCACCGCGCGTCCTGGCACCGGTCTTGCGCAGCCGCCATCGACAGCCTCAGAGAAATTCCTTGCGAATGTCGATGCTCGAGCGCTGGCCTATATCGACAAAGTGCCTGGCGAGCCACGCATCGGCTTCCTTTCGGCCGTTGTCCCGCAGTTCGCACAGGAAATTCCAATCCGCGTTGTACTTGCTCGATACGCTGAGCGCGCACATTGCCGCGTCGGAGCGGATCGAATGAATCAGCATTTCCTTCATTTCTTCGCGCGCGAACTTACCCTTCTGGATCAGATCGGTAACGAACGCAATCGCGCGCATTTCGCGCATCAACGACGAGTTGAAACTGATTTCGCTGATCCGGTTAAGAATCTCGGCCGCCGTGACCGGCACCCCGCGCCGCACGAGCGGGTTGATATGGACGATCACCACGTCGCGCGTCTTGCAGTGATAGATCAGCGGATAGATGGCAGGGTTGCCCATATAGCCGCCATCCCAGTAGTGCTCGCCTGCGATGGTGACCGCCTGAAACAGCGTCGGCACACAGGCGGAGGCGAGCACGGCGTCCGCGCAAACGTCCTCGCCCGTGAAGAGGCGGATCTTGCCCGTCTCCACGTTGGTCGCGCAAAGGTATAGCAGGATCGGGCACGACTTGCGCAGCGCCGCAAAGTCGACCTGGCGTTCAAGAACTTCCCGCAGCGGATTCAGGTTGTGCGGATTGAACTGGTAGGGCGAGAACATTCGCAGCATCATGTCGGCGAACGCATAGAGCGGCGAATGGTCGAGCCCGAAGCTGTGCGACCCCTTGAGCCACGGCACCCAGCGCAGCGGGTTATAGCGTTCCGCCGACTCGGCAACCGCATGCCAGAAGTCGTGCAGTGCCTCGCGCGCGCCGCTCTCGCCGCCCTTCAACAGCCCGTACGCCAGCACGGCGCCGTTCATTGCACCGGCGCTCGTCGCGCTTACGCCTTCGATCGCGAGTCTTTTGTCTTCGAGCAGGCGGTCGAGCACGCCCCACGTGAACGCGCCGTGCATCCCGCCGCCCTGCAATGCCAGCGCGATCTGCTTTGGCGCTGCGGGATCGTTGTCTCTTTCACGGCTTGCTGTCTGCTTCGTCGCCATGGGTCGCCTCGCTGGCGGGTTAGCCCCGTCCTTCGTCGTTTGTTCGCACGTTGCTCGATGCTAGCGCGTCGAGCAACGCCTTGGCTTCTCGCAGATCGCCGGTGTCGAAGCCCTCCGTGAAGTGGCCGACAGTCTCGGACAGCACCTGCCTTGCCTCGCCTGATCTGCCTTCACGCTGCCACAGACGCGCGAGACTCGACGCCGCGCGCAGCGCCAGTGAGTGGGCACCTTGCGCGCGAGCCACGGCAATCGCCTTGAGAAAGCAAGCTTGCGCGTCTTCGCTGGACGAAGGCATGCGTTCGTCCTCGCTCAACGCCGCGAGCAGCAGGGTTCCCTTGAGCCGATGCAATTCAGCCTCGTAGAAACGCTCACCGGTTGCCTCTGTGATCGCCATGGCCGCATCGAGCGTCTGCAGGCCGCCCGGTATGTCGCCGGCCCGCCACTGGCACTCGGCAAGCAAGGCCAGAAAGTAGGAGCGATGTTCCTCGCCACCCGCTGACCGTTCGGCGTCCAGCCCCCGGCGCAACTGGGCGAGGCCCTCCTGCAGGCTTCCCGGTTCGATGCGCGCCCAGCCCGACAAAATGGTGCCCCACGCGAACCAGTACGGCAAATCGTGCTCTGTCGAGACGGTGATGGCCGCTTCGGCTCGCTCCTTCACCAGCGCAGCCTCGCGCCGAAGCTGATGCAGCTCGGCTGCGTAACCCAGCGTGAATGCCAATGTCGGCCCGTAGGCGTGCCTCTGCGCGAGCACGAGCGCCTCCGTGCTTCGCTTGAGCGCCTGATCGGGATAGCCCTGCAGCCAGCGTATCAAGGACAGGAAATTCAATGCCCGGCTGCCGGGGTCCACGCCATGCGAGACGGCATGGGTCCGATGCCGCTCGGGATCGTAGAGGGTCAGCGCCTGCTCTTCGTGCGCGGCAGCAGCGTCCAGTTCGCCCAGCAGGAACAGGCAGGCACCGAGTGCACCGTGTGCCTCCATGAGCCAGTCCAGATCCTTTGCCTGCTGCGCCATGCGCAGCATCTGCTCGCCCAGATCGCGCGCCACCGCGTACTGCGCACGCGTCATGTTATGAATTCGCAAGCCAAGGAGCGCCGCAAAAAGCTGCGGCACCTCGCCGAGCTGTTCACCGAGCTGCCGGGCTCGCGTGTAGGTCGCCGCCACCTCGGGCGCCCCATAGCCGCGCACGTTCATCAAGGCGGGGCCCAGCGAGAGCAACAGCGTCAGCTCGCGCGACGCGCGGGCAGGCGTATCGGGCAATCGCTCGAGCAGACCCAGGGCGGCGCCGAGATGGTGCATGGCGTCCGGATGGGCGCCGTGCCTGAGCGCTTGCTGCCCGGCGCGGTGCAGGTATTCCACCGCCTTGGGAATGTTGCCGCTCAGGCTGTAGTGATGCGCCAGTTCGCTGCAGTAGTCCGCGATGCGCGCGGGGAACAGCGCCTCGATAGCCTTCGCGGTACGCTCGTGCAACACGCTGCGCCGCTCCGTGAGCAGAGAGTGGCCCGCCACCTCCTGCGTCAGCGCATGCTTGAACGAATATTCGACTTCCGGGTAGGCGGGCCGCTCGTAAATGAACTCCGCGGCTTCCAGGTGCGCGAGCAGCGCGCGCAGATCGTCGTCGGTGCGTGCGAGCTGTCCGTCGCAGATGCGCTGGACCAGGCTGAACGGAAACTCCTTGCCGATGACCGCGAGCGTTTGCAGCAGTTCCTTCTGCATGAGCGGGAGGCGGTCGATACGTGAGGCGAGCACGCCTTGCACCGTGGTCGGGATATGCAGCGCGGAAGGTATCCTGTCGACGCGATAACGCCCGGGCTCGCCGTGCAAAGTGCGCTCCTCCACGAGCGTTTGCACCACCTCCTCCATGAAGAACGGGTTGCCCTCGGTCTTTTCGAGGATGCGCTGCTTGAGCGGCAACAGCGAGGCATGCTCGCCGAGCAGCGCCGCGAGCAGCCCCTCGGCCTGCTCCGGCCCCAGCGGCTCCAGCCGGAGCTGGCTGCTGTCCCACGCCGGCTGGTACTCCGGCCGGTAGTTCACGAGCAGCAGGACACGGGTGCCCGGCACGCGCTCGACCAGGTACGCGAGGAACGCCTCGGTCTCCCGGTCCAGCCATTGCAGGTCCTCGAAGAGCAGCTCGATCGGCTGGCTTTGGCTCTCGCGCGTCAGAATCTGCGTGATCGCGTCGAAGGTCCGGTCGCGCCGAACCTTTGGATCCATGTCCGCGAGCGCCGAAGCGGATTCACCCGTGCCAAGCAGATAGAGCAGATAAGGCACCAGATCCTCGAAGCTGCGCTCGAGCGTCAACACCTTGCCGACGACTTTCTCGCGGCGGCGTCGCTCATCGTCTTGCGCGTTGATCTGAAAATAGCTCTTCATGAGCTCGATCAGCGGCAAATTGGCAAACGCCTTGCCATGTGAAACAGAAAACGTTTCCAGCACCAGACACCCTCGCCGCGAACGTTCCTTGAATTCATGGAAAAGGCGCGACTTCCCGACGCCCGCCTCGCCGACCACGGCGACGACCTGTCCACGCCCTGCCCGCGCCATTGCCAGCGCCCGGTCGAGATGGGCCATTTCAGCCTCGCGCCCGACGAAGCGCGCGAGACCGCGATGGGCCGCCAGTTGCAAGCGCGTGCGCAGCGCACCCGGACCCAGCACCTCGTACACGGGCAGCGGCTCGGGAATGCCTTTGACCTGGGCTGCGCCCAGCGGCTTGAACTCGAAATAGCCCTCGGCCAGTTTGTGGGTCGACTCGCTCACGAGGATCGACGTGGGCGTGGCGATGCCCTCCATGCGCGAGGCGATGTGGATCGTGTGGCCGACCGGATCGTAATCGGTGTGCAGATCGTCGGTGCGGATCGAGCGCACGACGACCTCGCCGGTGTGAATGCCCACGCGAATCTGCAGCGGGATGCCTTTCTCCAGACGAATGCGATCGCCATGCCAGCGCATTGCCTGCTGCATGCGCAGCGCGGCGAACAGCGCGCGTTGCGGATGGTCTTCGTGGGCGATCGGCGCGCCAAACAGCGCGAGGATGCCGTCGCCCAGGGACTTCGCGACGTAACCCTCGTAATAGTGGACGGCCTCCATCATCAGCGCCACGACGGGTTCGATCAGGTGATGGGCTTCTTCCGGGTCGAGACCATGAATCAAGGCCGTGGAGCCGGCCATGTCCGCGAACAGCGCGGTGATCGTCTTGCGTTCGCCTGAGGTCTCGTTTCTTGCTTCCATGGCGACGTGCTCAGCACGAATACGCTCAGCAAGATGATGCGGCGTGTAATGAATCGGCGCGGGCGGCGACTCCTGTGCCGGTGGCGCCAGCTCCGGCGCCTCAGTGAGTTGCGTGAGCTGCGCCCCGCATTCACTGCAGAATCGGGCGGCCGCCGCGGCCACGTACCCGCAACGGGGGCACGCGCGCGCGAGCAGCGTCCCGCACGCTTCGCAGAATCTCGCCTTGGCGGGATTCTCGAATCCGCAGTTTGTGCAGCGCATACGACCTCGTCGCAACCGGGAATCATCATGGGCCAATTATGCGCTGCATTCCCAGACGGAACAGCCCCAATCGATGAGCCGGAAACCGGCGGCCGGCCGCCGCCCCTTCAGACCACCACGTTGACCGGCTCCCCGCAAACGAAGCGGTGAATGTTGTCCATCAACTGATCCGCGAGGCTTTGCTGCGCTTCATCGGAAGCCCATGCCACGTGCGGCGTCACGATCACGTTCGGCCGCGCGGCGATTTTCATCAGCGGATTGTCATCGGCGGGCGGCTCGCCCGATAGCACGTCGAAGCCAATGCCGCTGATCCACCCTTCGTCGAGCGCGCGCACAAGCGCATCCTCATCGACGAGCCCACCGCGCGCCGTATTGATGATGAGCGGCTTGCGCTTCATCGCGCGAAACTCGGGCAGCGCGAGCATGCCGCGCGTCTGCGGCGTCAACGGGCTGTGTATCGTGATGACGTCGCTGCTTGCCAGCATTTCGTCCCACGGTGTGTAAAGCGGCCCGAGCCCTTCGCGGCCCTTGTGCGCCGCGAAGAGCACACGCATGCCGAAGGCCTTCGCAATCTCGGCCACGCGCTGCCCCAGCACGCCCTCGCCGATAATGCCCAGCGTCATGCCGCCCAGGTCGCGTATCGCATGGTTGAAGAAACAGAACTGGCCGGACTTCTGCCATTCGCCGTTGAGCACGTCGTCGCGGTAAGCAATCAGATTGCGCCGCAATGCCAGCATCAACGCGAAGGTATGCTCGGGCACCGTGTTCACCGCGTAGCCGCGAATATTCGACACGCGAATGCCCTGACGCTCGCAGGCGGATTTGTCGATGCAGTCGGTGCCGGTCGCCGCAACGGCGATCAGCTTCAACGATGGCAGCTGCGCGAGCGCTTCGGCCGTCAGCGGCACCTTGTTGGTGATCGCGATAGTCGCACCCGCCAGGCGCGCGGCGACCTGCCCGGCTGAAGTATGGTCGTACTCGATGAATTCTTGTGCGAACGCCGGGCGCGAAAGCCGGATTTGCGGCGCGAGCGTCGCGCGGTCGAGAAAGACGATCTTCTCCATGCTGATTCCTGGTTGATTGCTGGTTGATTGCCGTTGTGGCTGTTGAAACGGCTCAAAGATGGAGCCTGGCTTCAGCAACGATGTGCCCGGGCGTGATGCCGAAGTGTGCGTACAAGGCCTCGGCCGGCCCCGACGCCCCAAATCCGGCCATGCCCACGAAGCCGCCACGCTCGCCGAGGTAGCGGTCCCAGCCAAAACGCACGGCGGCCTCCACGCCAATGCGTACCGTATTCACGCCAAGCACCTCCTGGCGATACGCGGTGTCCTGTGCGTCGAACAACTCCCAGCAAGGCAGCGAGACCACGGCCGTGGGAATGCCTTCACTCTGCAATCGATCGCGCGCTGCAAGCGCCAGCGCGACCTCCGATCCGGTGGCCAGCAGCGTGACGAGGCGCTTGCCCCCTTCGGCCTGCGCGAGCACATAGCCGCCGCGCGCACAGAGGTTCTCCGCACCATGGCTCTTGCGCACGAGCGGCAGGCTCTGCCGCGCGAACACCATCGTGCTCGGGCCGCTGCGGTGCTCATAGGCGAGCGCCCAGCATTCGGCGGCCTCGACGGCGTCGGCGGGCCGGAACACGCGCATGTTCGGCAGCGCGCGCAATGACGCGAGAATCTCCACGGGCTGATGGGTCGGCCCGTTCCTGCCGACGCCGATCGAGTCGTGGCTGAACACGAACTTCACGGGCAGGCCCATGAGCGCGGCCATGCGCATCGCGGGTCGTTCGTAGTCGGAGAATGCGAGGTAGGTGAGCGCCAGCGGTATCACGCCGCCGTGCGCGGCCATGCCGTTCGCCATGGCGCCCATCACGTGCTCGCGCACGCCGCAATGCACGTATGCGCCGCTGCGGTCCTCGGCCGTGAACGCGTGCAGGCGGCGCTTGTGGCTCGTCGGCGCTTCGAGGTCCGCGCACGCGACCATGCGCTCGGGCAGGTGCGCGAGCCGGTCGTTGATCTCGGCGGAAATCGTGATGCCCGCCTCGGCCTCGCCGCGCTCGATGCTCTGCCTTTTATAGTCTTCGAGCACGCGCTGCCAGCCCTCGGGCAAGCGGCCCGCCTGAATGCGCTCGAATTCGGCGCGCGCCTCGGCGGGCAATGCGGCAAGCCGCTCGCGCCACGCCAGATAGTCGCTCTCGCTGCGCCGTCCGGCGGCGCGCCAGGCATCGAGCACGTCGTGCGGAATCTCGAATGGCGCATGGGCCCAGCCCAGTTCCTTGCGCGCCGCGTCGGCATCGGCTTCGAACAGCTTGCCGCTGTGCCCGCCCCGCTGCCCTTGCAGGCGCGCAATACCGCGCGCGATGACCGTGCGGCACGCGAGCATCGATGGGCGCGGATCGCGCTTGGCCTCGGCGAGCGCCGCCGCCACCGCGTCGAGATCGTGTCCATCGACTTCGATCACCTGCCAACCCGCGATACGAAACCGCGCGCTCACGTCTTCGCTGATCGAAAGCGCGGTGCTGCCGTCGTCGGTGATGCCGTTGTCGTCCCAGCAGAGAATCAGCTTGCCCAGTTGCAGATGGCCCGCCAGCGCGATCATCTCCTGGCCGACGCCCTCCTGCAGGCAGCCGTCGCCCACGAACGCATACGTGTGATGGTTCACGATGCCGTCGCCGAATTTCGCGTTCAGATACGCCTCCGCAACAGCCATGCCGAACGCGTTCGCGATGCCCTGGCCGAGCGGGCCCGTTGTCACTTCGATGCCTGCTGCAGGATCGAATTCGGGATGGCCCTCGCAGCGCGAGCCCATCTCACGAAAGGTCTTGATCTGATCGATGCCGAACTTTGCGTATCCGCTCAGATGCAGCAGTGCATAGAGCAGCATCGAGCCGTGTCCGTTCGACAACACGAAGCGGTCGCGGTCGGGCCACTGCGGATCGGCGGGATTGAACTTCAAGTGCTGCGTAAAGAGCGCCGTCGCGATTTCCGCCATGCCGAGCGGGACGCCCTGATGGCCCTCGCCGGCGCGCACGATGGCATCGATCGCGAGAAAGCGGATGGCGTTGGCGAGCGGCCTCGTTTCTTGCAACGCCTGGTGCAACGGCATGCGTGCGGACATGACTTCTCCTTGCCGCGTCGCCCGTGAAGGCGGCGGCGATGGTTCTGGGTGAAATTGGGGAACTTGGGGGAAAAGCGCCGCGTCCTGGGCAAGACGCGGCGCGGTGCGTCAATGCAGGAAGCCGGTGGAAATCCAGGGTACGGCGGCCACGACGATCAAGCCGATCACGAGCGCGACCATATAGCCGATGATCGGCTTCATGCCTTCGTCGGGATGGATGCGGCTCACGGCGCACGCCGAGTAGTAGCCGACTCCGAACGGCGGCGCGAACAGGCCCACGCCCATCGAGAGGATCACGACCATGGCGTAATGCACCTCGTTGATGCCCAGTTGATGCGCGATCGGGAACATCAGGGGTCCGAACAACACCACCGCAGGGATGCCTTCGAGCACGCTGCCGAGCACCACGAACACGAGGATCGAAGCCGCGAGGAAAGTCGCCGCGCCGCCGGGCAGCCCTGCCAGGGTCTGGGCGAGCTGGCCCGAGAAGCCCGACTGCGTGAGCGCCCACGCCATGCCGGTCGCGGCGCCGATGATCAGCAGGATCGCTCCGGACAACGCGGCCGTATCGATCAGCATCGGCTTGATGCGCGCCCATTCGAAACGACGGTAAATGATCAGCCCCGCGAGCACGGCATAGACGATGCCGATCGTCGAGACCTCGGTCGCCGTCGCCACGCCTTCGACGACCGCGAGGCGAATCACGAACGGCAGCGCGAGCGCGGGCAGCGCAACCACGAGCTTGCGCAGGATTTCACGGCGGGTCGCGCGGCGCACGTCGGAAAGATCGTCGCCGCGATAGCGCCACCAGACGACGCTGCACAGCGTGATCGCCAGCACGATGCCGGGCAGCATGCCGCCCGTGAACAGCGCCGAGATCGACACGCCCGTGACCGAGCCGAGCGTGATCAGCACGAGGCTCGGCGGAATGGTCTCCGTTTGCGCGCCGGTGGCCGCGAGCAGCGCGACGAGGTCGCCGGGCTTTGCGCCGCGCGCCTTCATCTCGGGGAACAGCACGGGCGCGATGGCGGCCATATCGGCGGCCTTCGAACCGGAAATGCCGGACACCAGATACATCGCCCCCACGAGCACATACGACAGCCCGCCACGCACGTGGCCGAGCAGACTCGCGAGAAACGAAATCATCGCAGCCGCCATGCCGGTCATCTCGATCAACTGGCCGAGAAAGACAAAGAGCGGCACCGAGAGCAGAATCAGGTGCGACATGCCTTCGTCCATGCGGCCGACGACCACGCTCAGCGGCGTGCTCGTGGTGAGCGCGAGATAGCCAAACGTTGCGAGTCCGAACGAAAACGCAATCGGCACACCCGAGAGCACGCACAGCGCGACGAGCCCCACAAAGAAGATCAGCAGGTTCGCGTTGCCGAGGTTCTGCAGCAGCGGACTCACGGCAACGAAAGCGCCTGCGATGGCGCCGACCAGCGCGAGCGCCGCGGCCATCGTCGTCCACTTGCCAACGCGAATCAGGCGCAGGCACGCTACCGCGAGCATGAGCGCGCTGCCAACGGGCAGCGCTGCGGCGCGCCAGGTGTCCGAGATGCCAAGGGCGGGCGTCGTAATCATGCCTTGGTCCTGCGCGAAGTCCACGGCGGGCCCGACGATCAGCAGCAGGAACGCCAGCGGCGCGGCAATCGCCACGACGTCGAGAAATGCGCGCGTCTGCGGCGAGGTCTTGCTCACCAGCGCGGTCATGCGCATGTGCTCGCCGCGCCGCAACGCGATCACCGCGCCGAGCATCGCGAGCCACACGAACAGCATGGACGCCAGCTCATCGGACCAGACGAGCGGCGTATGCAGCACGTAGCGGCTCGTGACGCCCGCCAGCAGCACGCAGATCTCGGCGAGCACGAGCAGCGCGGCGGGAATTTCGACGCAGCGCGCCAGCGCATTGTCGACGAGAACGACAAGGCGGCGCGGCGACGGTTGGGGGAAAGTGGCGGTCTGCATGGCGTTCATACCAGTTTTCCGGAATACTTTTCGAGCAGGCTCCAGCCCTCTGCCCCATATTTGCCTTTCCAGTCGCTATAGAAGCTGGTCTTGCGCAATGCGTCGCGAAACGCCGGTCGGTTCACGTCGACGATATTGATGCCCTTCGCTTTCAACTGGCCGCTCAGCCTGCCATTGAGATTCGCAATATCGGCGCGCTGCAGCATGCCTGCCGCTTCGAATTCGCGCGTCACGATGGCGCGCATGTCGGCAGGCAGCCGCTCCCATGCGCGGCGATTGCCGAGAATCCAGTAGCCGTCCCACACGTGCGAGGTCAGGCTGATCGACTTCTGCACTTCGTAGAGCTTGGTGGTCGCGATGATCGGCAGCGGATTCTCCTGCCCTTCCACGACGCCCGTTTGCAGCGCCGAATACAGCTCGTTGAAATTGATCGGCGAAGGGCCCGCACCGAGCGCCTGGAACAGCGACGTGAGCATCGGCGCCTGTGGCACGCGGATCTTGAAGCCCTTCAGATCACCGGGCTGCTTGATGACGCGCGTGGAGGAGCTGATCTGCCTGAAGCCGTTGTCCCATACGCGCGACACCGTCACGATGCCGGTCTTCTCGATTTGCGCACGCACGTAGGCGCCCAGATCGCCGTCCATCGCTTTCCAGACCGTGTCGTAGTCGGGGAACGCAAAGCCCGTGTTGACGATGCCGGCTGCGGGCGCGAGCGTCGCGAGCACCGACGACGCCTGATTGAAGAACTCCACCCCGCCGCTTCTCACCTGCGAAAGCAGGTCGGTATCCGAGCCGAGCTGGTTCGAGGGAAACACCTTGATGTCGAGCTTGCCGCCCGTGGCGGCGCGAATCTTGTCGCAGGCCTGCTGCGCGCGGACATTGACGGGATGCGTCGGGTCTTGCCCCGTCGCGAGCTTGTACGAGAAGTCGGCAGCCGACGCGCGGCGGATCGACAGCCCCCAGAGCGGCGCCGCGGCGGCAACGCTCGCGCCCGCTTTAAGGAAGGTCCGCCGGTCGAGGCCGCGGCCGGAGTTCGAACGATTGCTCATGATGTGCTCCTCCAAGATGGATACGCAGGTATCGCGTTTTATGTTTTCCCGCACAGCCCGCTCTACGGCGCGCTTGTCTGTGCCCGGCGACAGCATTGATGCGCGCGGCCGGCCGGAGCAGGCCGCGCGCCGTTTTGCGTCAGCCGTGAATCAGCATGCCGCCGTTGACGTCGATGACGGCGCCGGTAATGTACGACGAGATCGGCGCGGCGAGAAAGAGGAACGCACCGGCGACATCGTCGGGCACGCCCAGGCGGTTCAGCGGAATGCCCGCGAGAATCTCGCCGCGTTTGTCGTCGCTAATCTTGCCTGCGTTGATGTCGGTCTGGATCAGGCCCGGCGTCACGCAGTTCACGCGGATGCCGTCGTTGCCCAACTCGCGCGCCATCGCTTTGGCAAGACCCAATACCCCGGCCTTCGCGGCGGAATAATGAGGACCGCCGAGAATGCCGCCGCCGCGCTGCGCCGACACCGACGACATGCAGGCGATCGAACCGCTCTTTTGCTTCTTCATTTGCGGCACGACGGCCTGCGAGAGATAGAGCACGCCGCGCAGGTTCACGTCGAGAATGCGGTCCCAGCTCGCCGCGTCGATATCGAGCAGCTTGACCGCCTGCGTGATGCCCGCGTTGTTGACGAGCACGTCGATGGCGCCAAAGTCGGCAACCACTTGCTCGACCGCTGCCGCGCACGCCTGCTGATCCGTGACGTCGCATGCGTAGCCGCGATGCTCCGGGCCGATCGACGCGGCCGCGTCGCGCGCCGCCGACAGGTCGAGATCGAGAATGGCGACTTTGGCGCCGTGCTTCGCGAACATGCGCGCGGTGGCCATGCCAATGCCGCGCGGCGAGGCTGCACCGGAAATAACGGCGACTTTGCCGTCGAGAAGACGCGATTCGGACATGAGGTGTTCTCCTTCCTGATTATGGACTGGTGTTGTCGTGATGGGAGCCCGCTCAGCCAAGCCAGCCCTTGATGGTGTCGCACATGGTTTCGGTCGAGATGCCGTAGCGGTCGTGCAGCGTGGGCAGCGCGCCCGCGTCGAGAAACGCGTCGGGCAGCGCGATCTGGCGAAACGGCGGCGTCACGCCCGCGCCGAGCAGCGTGCGCGCCACGGCTTCGCCGAGTCCCCCGATCACCGTATGGTTCTCCGCGACGATCACCATGCGGCCCGTGCGCTTTGCCTCGCGCAGAATCGTGGCCGTGTCGAGCGGCTTGATGGTGGGCACGTGCAGCACGCCCACACCGATGTTGTCGGCCTGCAGCGCCTTGGCCACCTCCAGCGAGCGCATCGTCATGATCCCCGACGAGATCAGGAGCACGTCGTTGCCGTCGCGCAGCAGCTTCGCTTTGCCCAGCTCGAAGCGGTAGTCGTATTCGTCGAGCACGGCGGGCACGTTGCCGCGCAACAGGCGTGCATAGACGGGGCCTTTGTGGGCCGCGATGGCGGGCACCATCTGCTCGATATCGAGCGCATCGCAAGGATCGATCACGGTCATGTTCGGCATGGCGCGCATCAGCGCGAGGTCCTCGGCCGCCTGGTGGCTCGGGCCGTAGCCGGTCGTGAGCCCCGGCAGCGCGCAGACGATCTTCACGTCGAGGTTGTCTTCGGCGATCGTCTGGTGAATGAAGTCGTACGCGCGGCGCGTGCCGAACACCGCATAGGTCGTGACGAAGGGCTGCGCGCCTTCATGCGCGAAGCCGGCCGCCGCGCCCATCAGCAACTGCTCGGCCATGCCCATCTGGTAGTAACGCTCGGGAAATTCCTTCGCGAAGATATGCAGGTCGGTGTATTTGCCGAGATCGGCCGTCATGCCGATGACCTGCGGCTTCTTGCGCGCCAGCTCGACGAGTGCATGGCCGAACGGCGCGGAACGGGTCAGCTGGCCTTCGGCCGCAATCGACGCGATCATGGCCGAGGTTTTCAGGCGCGGCTTCTTCAGGACGGTGCTCATGCTTGCCTCCCGGCGTCGAGCGCTTCGAGCGCGAGCTGCCACTCGTGGGCATCGACGCGGATGAAATGGTTTTTCTCGCGCGCTTCGAGGAACGGCACGCCGCAACCCATCTTCGTATCGCAGACGATGATGCGCGGCTGCTCGCCCTGATGCTGGCGCGCGTTGTCGAAGGCGCGCTTCACGGCCTCGATATCGTTGCCATTGACGCGCTGCGTGTACCAGCCGAAAGCGTCGAGCTTTTCGACCAGCGGCTCGAACGCCATGACTTGCGTCGAGGGACCGTCGGCCTGCTGGTTGTTCACGTCGACGATGGCGATCAGGTTGTCGAGCTTCCAGTGCGCGGCGGACATGAGGCCTTCCCAGATCGCGCCCTCGTCGAGCTCGCCATCGGAGAAGAGCGTGTAGACGAAGGCGTCCGAGCCCTTGCGCTTCAGGCCGAGGCAGCGCCCGACGGCAATCGTGAGGCCCTGGCCGAGCGAGCCGCCCGACATCTCCATGCCCGGCGTGTAGCTCGCCATGCCCGACATCGGCAGGCGGCTGTCGTCGCTGCCATAGGTTTCGAGTTCGTCGATGGGCAGGACGCCCGCTTCGAACAGTGCGGCGTAGAGCGCAATCGCGTAGTGGCCGTTGGAGAGCAGGAAGCGGTCGCGCCCTTCCCATTCCGGGTCTTCGGGGCGGTAGCGCATCGCGCCGAAGTACGCGACGGCCAGTACGTCCGCAATGTCGAGCGCCTGCCCGATATAGCCCTGCCCCTGTACCTCGCCCATCAGCAGCGCATTGCGGCGGATGCGCCAGGCGTGTTCCGCGAGTTGGGCGGTGTGCCCGGCTTCGCTCGTATTCACGCGTGTCTCCTTCTTGTGGCCCCCGGCCCGGCTTGCGCGCCGGGAGGCCGGTGTTTCATGGCGGATGATTCGTCTCGTTCGCAGCTTCGGGTAATCCCTTGATTCCTTTGCGCTGCGAATGGATAAAGCGTATCGACTTGGACACATTCGCTCAAACGAATTAAAGTGGGCTATCGTTGAGATGAATTCATGTGAATGCTGCAATGCAAAATCGAACTTCGCTCAAGTCCATACAGGCTTTCGAAGCCGCCGCGCGGCTCTCGTCTTTCGCACTCGCAGCAGACGAACTGTTCGTCACGCCCTCGGCGGTGAGCCATCAAATCAAGCTACTGGAGGAGCAATTGGGCGTGCGGCTCTTTCATCGCGTGCACCGCGCCGTGGTGCTCACGGACACGGGGCGTCAATATGCAGAGGAAATCGGCGCGGCGTTCGCGCGTATCGACAAGGCGACGCGCGATATCGGGCGCATCGAAAAGAGTGACATCCTCACTGTCCACGCGACGCCCAGCATCGCCACGCAATGGCTGATGCCCAGACTCGCGCGTTTCAGCGCGCTGCATCCGGATATCGACGTTCGGCTCAATGCGTCGTCGGCGGCCGTGGATCTCATCAAGGAGTCAGTCGATATCGACATTCGCTACGGCGCGCGGCGCCTGCAGCCGGCGGGCACGATGGTGCTCGACCTGCCGCTCGAGACCATCGTGCCGCTGTGCTCGCCGCGGCTCGCGAACGGCGAGCGGCCGATACGCACGGTGGCGGACCTGCGCCATCACGCCTTGATCCACAGCGAGGGCTGTCTCGTGGGATGGCGAGACTGGATGCGGCTGCATCGCAAGGTGGTGCTCGACATCACGCGCGGCCCGCGCTTCGATCGCTCCTTTATGGCCATCAGCGCGGCCGCGGACGGTATGGGCGTGTGTCTGGAGAGCCTGCTGCTCGTGCAGCGCGAGCTGGAAACCGGCACGCTGGTCGCACCGTTGGGTTTCGAGGGATTACGAGTGAACGGCTACACCCTCAACCTGCTGAAGTCGCGCGCGGATCTGCCGAAGCTCAAGCGCTTTCAGGACTGGCTGTTCGACGAACTCGGGGCGGGCTGAAGTCGCCTTTGCAAACACCATTGGGAGATCGGGTGCTTGGCGTCGGGCTCGTCCAATGGAATTTGACATTCCGGCTTTTCGCTTCGTATATCCACTCAACCGGCGCCGCGGCGTCAAATCAGAACGGGATGACCGCCTTCGCCCATACGGCCTCTCCAGCCGGCCGGTTGTGCACGAAGAATTCCTTCACGACGCGCGCTTCCAGGCTGATCTTGCTGAACTGATAGCGAATCCCCGGCCCGATCGCAAACGTCTGTCCGCGAAAGCCGTCGCCGTTGACCGGCTGCCCGTTCTGCATGTCGTTCGTCGTCTGCTCGACGAAGTAGCCCGATAACCCGACGCGCACCTTAGGCGTGACCGCATAACTCGCCGAATAGTCGAAGTGAAATAGATTGCCCGAGTGGTAATGCGTGTCGTCGTTCGGGGAATTGAAGCTATATGTGAACTTCGCGGACACCTCGACCTTGTCGTTCGGCAACCATGAGGCGGCGAACACTGGCCGCGCGGTGTAGTAGTTCTTGCCCGTGTTCAGCGCCGCATGCGGGTCGTACTGGCCGGTCGGAAACACGAATTCGATCGCGGCCACCGTGCGCAGCGCGCCCGAGCCCCACGCGATCAGCGCGGGGCTGACGATCAGGTCGCCGAGGTTGGTACGGTCGAACGACGCGCCGCCCGCATCCAGCGCCAGATGCTCCATCGGCAGCACCGCATACGCGCCGTAGCGTCCGCCAAGCACCGACAGGTTCGACATCCAGACGACGCGCGGAATCAGCACGTCCGCATCGAGCTTGAAACCCGGCACCGAATTGTTGCCCTGCGAATCGTTGAAACGCGACGCATGGTAATGCGTGTAATAAAGCAGGCCGTACAGCCCGGCCGGCGGCAGCGCGCCCGCGAAGAACGCTTCGGCGCCCTCGCCGATCGTATCGCTGCCGCCCTCCGTCGCCGATGCGCCGGTGCTCAACATGATGCCCGCGCAGGCCGCGAGCGAGATCAATCCGAATGCCGCCTTCCGATTCATCCTTGTCTCCATGATTCGTTATGCTGACTGTCTTTCTTATGTTGGTTCAGGCTAACCTTCCCGCGCTGCCGCCACGCATCGTGTCTTCCGATACCTGGCGGCAACGCGTCCTGCCGATGCACTACTCGTTGAAATGGTCAACGACGAGACGGTTGAAACGCGCCGCGTGCTCGATCTGCGTCCAGTGCCCGCACTGGCCGAACACATGCAGTTGCGCATTCGGCAGCAATTCGAGCAGCTTCAGCGAGCTTGCTAGCGGAATGACGCGGTCCTCGCGCCCGTGCACGATCAGCGTCTCGTGCGTCAATGCACGCAGCTTCGCTTCGTCGCTCGCGAGCGCATCGACCCAGCGCTGCCGCGGCGCCGGAAACATGTTCGCGAACGCCTCCTGGTAGCCGGGCCGCACGCTGGCTTCGTAGCGCAGCTTCGCGAGCTCGTCGTTCACGAGCGCGCGGTCATACGCGAACACGTCGAGCAGCGCGCGCATGTTCGCGATCGACGGCGTATAGCCCCACACCGCGTCGAGCCCTTCGGTTAGTGTGAAGCGCGTGCCCGCCGCGCCCATCAGCACGAGCCGGCCTACGCGCGCCGGCGCGCGGATGGCGAGCGCGAGCGCCAGTGCGCCGCCGAACGAATTGCCGATCACGTGCGCACGCTCGACGCCGAGCGCATCGAGCAGGCCGAGCGCATGGTCGACCCAGTTGTCCATCGAATACTGGTAGCCGGCCGGGCGTTCGGTCTCGCCGAAACCCGCCATGTCCGGCGCGATCACGCGGAACTGCTGCGCGAGCGCGGGCATCGTGAGGCGCCAGTTCGCCCAGGCCGTCACGCCCGGCCCCGATCCATGGATCAGCAGCACGGGCGGACCGTCGCCAACGTCGTGATAGTTCGTGTCGATGCCGCCGGCGACGATCCGGCGGCCAAATTCAGGATTGCTTGACATGACGTTCCCCAATCGATTGTCGGATGCGGCGCGCATCAGCGCCCGCGCTGTTTCGCGCTCTGCCCGCCGATCCCGAAATGCCCCTTCGGCATCTCGGTGATGATCACGCGCACCGATTCGACCGGTGCATCGAGCGAGCGATGAATGGCCTGCGTGACCTCGGCGATCAGGCGTTCCTTCTTGTCGTCGTCGCGGCCTTCGAGGATGTAGAGATGCGCTACCGGCACGATGGCCTCCTTGTTTCGTTCAGATGAAGCGCAGGCCGATCGAGCCGATGTCCTGCACGCGCAGCGTCACGCTGTCGCCAGCCGCGACAGCCACCGCCTCGGTGATGCCGCCCGACAAAATCAGGCTGCCGGCCGGAATCGATTCGCCGCGTGCGCCGAGATGGTTTGCGAGCATCGCGATCGCGGCGGCCGGATGCCCGAGCACCGCCGCGCCCGCGCCGAACGCGACCGGCAGCCCGTTCTTCTCGAGCACGACGCCGAGCGTGCGCAGATCCACGCCGCCCACCGCGAGCGGGCGGCCGCCCGCGACGAAGCGCGCGGCCGAGGTGTTGTCGGCCACCACGCTTTTCAGGTCGAACTTGAAGTCGCGGTAGCGGCTGTCGATCACCTCGATGCCGGCCACGACGAAGTCGGTCGCGGCCAGCACCGCGCCGATATGGCAGCCAGGCCCCTTGAGATCGGCCTTCGTGACGAATGCGATCTCCGGCTCCACCTTCGGGTGGATCAGCGCGGACGTATCGCACTCGCCGCCTTCGGGAAGGTCGTAGATATCGGTCAGGAATCCGAACACCGGCGTGTTCACGCCCATCTGGCGCATCTTCGCGTGCGACGTCAGGCCGGCCTTGTAGCCGACGATCCGCGCGCCGCGCCCGAGCTGCCGGCGGCGGATCGCATCCTGCACCGCATACGCGTCGTCCCAGTCCATTTCCGGATGACGGTCGGTGATCTTCGGGGTGTCGCGCGCTTCGCGCATGCAGTCGTCGAGATGCGCGGCGAGCGATTCGACGATATCGGTCGACAGGTTCATGCGGCCTCCCGCTTTGCTTGCGCCGCGCGCGCCTTCGCGAGCGTCAGCGCGGTGTCCTCGATCATGTCCTCCTGGCCGCCGACCATGCCGCGCCGGCCCAGCTCGACGAGGATGTCGCGTGCCGGAATGCCGTACTTGTCGCCGGCGCGCTTCGCGAACAGCAGGAACGATCCGTACACGCCCGCATAGCCGAGCGTGAGCGCGTCGCGATCGATGCGGATCGGGAAGTCCATCATCGGCACGACGAGATCCTCGGCGACGTCCTGGATCTTCCAGACGTCGACGCCGGTCTCGATGCCCATGCGCTCGCATACCGCGACGAACACTTCGAGCGGCGTATTGCCCGCGCCCGCGCCGAGCCCCGCCGATGCGCCGTCGATCCGGTTGGCGCCGGCCTCGATCGCGGCGATCGAGTTCGCGACGCCCATCGCGAGGTTGTGGTGGCCGTGAAAGCCCAGCTCGGTCTCAGGCTGCAGCGCGTCGCGCACCGCGCCCAGCCGTGCCTTCACGTCGTCGGGCAGCATGTAGCCCGCGGAATCGGTGATGTAGATGCAGTTCGCGCCGTAGGCCTCCATCAGCTTCGCCTGCTTCACGAGCCCTTCCGGACTGTTCATGTGGCTCATCATCAGGAAGCCGACGGTATCCATGTCGAGCTTGCGCGCCATCGCGATGTGCTGCTCCGACACGTCGGCCTCGGTGCAGTGGGTCGCGACGCGGATCGTGTGCACGCCAAGCGCGTGCGCCTCCTTCAGATGATCGACGGTGCCGATGCCCGGCAGCAGCAGCGCCGACACCTTCGCGCGCTTGAGCAGCGGGATCACGGCGCCGAGGTATTGCGCGTCGGTGTGCGCGGGAAAGCCATAGTTGACCGACGAGCCGCCGAGGCCGTCGCCGTGCGTGACCTCGATCAGCGGCACGCCCGCTTCGTCGAGCCCGGTCGCGATCGAGCGCATCTGTTCGAGCGTCATCTGGTGACGCTTCGGGTGCATGCCGTCACGCAGCGTCATGTCGTGGACGGTGATTCGCTTGCCTTTGAGATTCATTGCCGTTCCTTGTTCGTCCGTTGATTCGTCATGCGCGGGTGCGCCGCGGCGCGCATCACGCGGTTTCCGGCGCGGCCGGCGCGAGCGGCGCGAGCGCGAGACGGCCTGCCAGCAACTCCTCGGCGAACATTTCGGCGGTGCGCGCGGCGGCGGCCGTCATGATGTCGAGGTTGCCCGCGTATTTCGGCAGGTAGTCGCCGAGGCCTTCGACCTCGAGATACACCGACACGCGCTTGCCGTCGAACACCGGCCCGTTCACGAGCCGGTAGCCCGGCACGTAGCGCTGCACGTCGGCGATCATCGCGTGCACCGATTCGACGATGCGCGCCTCGTCGGGCGTGCCCTCGGTCAGGCAGTGCACGGTGTCGCGCATGATCAGCGGCGGCTCGGCGGGGTTGATCACGATGATCGCCTTGCCCTCCTTCGCGCCGCCGACCTGCGCGACGGCCGCCGCCGTGGTGCGCGTGAATTCGTCGATGTTCTTGCGCGTGCCGGGTCCGACCGAGCGCGACGAGACGGTCGCGACGATCTCGCCGTATGCGACCGGCTGCACGCGCGAGACCGCGCGCACCATCGGGATCGTCGCCTGGCCGCCGCACGTGACCATGTTCACGTTCATCTCGCCCGAGCCGATGTGGTCCTTCAGGTTCACGGGCGGCACGCAGTACGGGCCGATTGCGGCCGGCGTCAGGTCGATCATCAGCACGCCGAGCGCGTTGAGCTTGCGGCTGTTTTCCGCGTGCACGTAGGCGCTTGTCGCGTCGAACGCGATCTGCACGCCGTCGGCCTGCACGTGCGGCAGCAGGCCGTCGACGCCATCGGCGGTGGTCTTCAGGCCGAGTTCGCGCGCGCGCTTCAGGCCATCGGAGTCGGGATCGATGCCGACCATCCAGACGGGTTCGAGCACGGGGCTGCGCATGAGCTTGGCGAGCAGGTCGGTGCCGATATTGCCGGGGCCGATCAGCGCGCAACGGATTTTCTGGGTCATGAGGAATCCTTGTTTTGCAATAAATGAGCAGTGAATGAGAACCGCGCCGCTCACGCGAAGCGCACCGAACACGCGCCGATCCCACCGATCGACACGCGGAAGTTGTCGCCCGGGCCGACCGGCGCCATCGCGGCGAGCGCGCCGGACAGGATCACTTCGCCAGCCTTCAGCGCAATGCCGTGGCGGCCGAGCGTGTTGGCGAGCCAGGCGACGGCGTTGACCGGCGAGCCGAGCGCGGCCGCGCCCGCGCCGGTGCCGATCACGTCGCCGTTCTTCTCGAGCACCATCCCGCAGGTCGCGAGATCGACGCTGCGCGTGCTCACCGCCTTGTCGCCGAGCACGAACACGCCGCACGATGCGTTGTCCGCGACCGTGTCGCCGATGCGGATCTTCCAGTCGCGGATCCGCGAATCGACGATCTCGAAGCACGGCATGACGCATTCGGTCGCGGCCAGCACCATCGCGTTCGTCACGCCGGGGCCGAGCAGGTCGCGCTTGAGCACGAAGGCGATCTCGCCTTCGGCCTTCGGCTGGATCAGCGTGTCGAGCGCGATGCATTCGCCCTCGCCGTACACCATCCCCGACAGCAGGTAGCCGAAATCGGGCTGGTACACGCCGAGCATGTCCATCACCGCCTTCGACGTAACGCCGATCTTCTTGCCGATGACGCTCTCGCCCGCATCCAGGCGGCGCTGCACGAAGCGCTGCTGGATCCGGTAGGCGTCGTCGACCGAGAGGTCCTCGTGCTGCGAGGTCAGCGGCGCGATGGGCGTGCGCGAGGTCATCGCGTCGTACAGCCGGTCGCCCAGCGTGGAGATCAATGTGGAATCCATATGAATCGTCCAGTCAGTAGGTCAGTAGAAACGGCATCAGAGCTTGATGCAGACGTTGCGCAGTTCCGTGTAGAACTCGAGCGAATGCACGCCGCCTTCGCGGCCGATGCCCGATTGCTTCGCACCGCCGAACGCGGTGCGCAGGTCGCGCAGGAACCACGAATTGACCCACGCAATGCCGACGTCGATCGACGCCGCCACGCGATGCGCGCGCGACAGGTTGGTGGTCCAGATCGCGGTCGCCAGCCCGTACACGTTCGCATTCGCGCGGCCGATCACCTCGGCCTCGGAGTCGAACGGCATCACGAGCGCGCACGGCCCGAAGATCTCCTCGCGCCCGATCGGCGAATCGTCGCCCAGGCCCGTCCAGATCGTCGGCTGCACCCATGCGCCGTCACGCAGTTCGTCCGGCATGTCGGGCACGCCGCCGCCCGTGACGATCGTCGCGCCGAGCTCGGCCGCCTTGCGGTAGTACGACAGCACCTTGGTGCGGTGTTCCTGGCTGATGAGCGGCCCGATGCCGGTCGTGTCCGCTTCCGGCCGGCCCGGCTGCAGCCGCTCGGCGCCGGCCTTCAGCGCGGCGACGAAGCGCTCGAACAGCGGCCGCTCGACATACACGCGCTCGGTGCCGAGGCAGACCTGCCCCGCGTTCGAGAAGCACGAGCGCAACGTGCCCTCGACGGCCGCGTCGAAGTCGCAGTCCGCGAACACGATCGCCGCGTTCTTGCCGCCCATCTCGAGGCTGACGGGCCGCGCGCCGTCGGCCGCCGCCTTCATGATCGCCGCGCCGGTGCGCGTCTCGCCGGTGAAGGTGATCGCGTTCACGCCCGGATGGGTCGTCAGGAATTCGCCGGCCGAATCGGGCCCGAAGCCGTGCACGACGTTGTAGACGCCGCGCGGCACGCCCGCCGCGTTCATCACCTCGCCGAGCAGCGCCGCGGTCTGCGGCGTTTCTTCGGATGGCTTGACAACGACCGTGTTGCCGCATGCGAGCGCGGGGCCGACCTTCCACGTCATCAGCAGCAGCGGCAGGTTCCACGGGCAGATCACGCCGACCACGCCGACCGGCCGGCGGATCGCGTAGTTGAGCGCGCCCGCGCCATCGGGCGTCGCCATTTCGAAAGTTTCGCCGGGCACGTTCTTCACGACGTCGGCGAATACCTTGAAGTTCGCCGCGCCGCGCGGGATGTCGATATGGCTCGCGAGACTCACCGGCTTGCCGGTGTCGGCCACTTCGGCTTCGAGAAAATCGTCGAAGCGGCGCGTGATGCCGTCGGCGACCGCGTACAGTATTTCGACACGCTGAGCGACGGTGAGACCGCCCCACGGCCCCGCCAGCGCCGCACGCGCCGCCTGCACTGCCGCGTCGACATCGGCGCGGCTCGCTTCGGCGACGCGCGCGATCAGCGCGTTGTCGAGCGGCGAGCGCTTGTCGAACCAGCGTTCGCCCGCGCGATAGTCGCCGTCGATGAAGTTGCGGACCAGCCGCGGTTCCGGCTGCCCGCCGGCGGGGCCGCGTGTCGCGGCTCTGGGTTCCGTGTCGTACATGATGTGTGTGCCGATAGTCGTGAATCCGTGAGCGGATTCGTTCCTTAAATAATGTGCGCGTGGCGGCCCGTCGCCCGTCACGCGCCGCCGAGGCCGACCGCGTCGAAGCCGACCGCGTCGAGGCCCGCGCGCGCGCAGCTTTCGTCCTGCGCCTCGCTGCCGCCCGACACGCCGATGCCGCCAATCAGCACGCCGTCCTCGACGATCGGCAGCCCGCCGCCGAACGCGACGAAGCGCGCGCGCAGCACGAGCCCCTGCCGCACGGCCTCCGAATGCGCGGCCAGCGCGTCGTGCCACGCACCGGTCGGCAAGCCGAAGCTCGCGGCCGTGTACGCCTTGTCGATCGCGATGTCGATCGAATGCAGCGGCGCGCCTGGCATCCGCACGAATGCCGCGAGCAAGCCGCCCGCATCGACGACGGCGACGTTCACGCGCACGCCGAGCCGCTCGGCGGCCTGCGCCGCCGCCTGCGCGGCGCGCGACGCGGCGGACCAGTCGATCACGCGCGTGCCGACGCTGTGGGTCGAATCATTGCGAGCCATGACGCTGTGCTCCTGTGAAGGTAGTCAGGTGTAGACGGTCGTGAACGCTTCGTTCAGCTCGCCGGAGTGGAAGAAGATCCCGCGCCCGAGTTCGTCCTCGGTCCACGTCGTGACCGGGCGATCGGGCTGCGCGAGATAGCCCAGGCCCGCGAAGGTCTCGTTGCGGTTGCCGCTCGGATCGAAGAAGTAGATGGTGGTGCCGCGCGTGATCCCGTGGCGCGTCGGCGCGACGTCGATCTTCACCTTGTTCTTCGCCATCACGTCCGCCGACTTCAGCACGTCGGCCCAGTCGTCGAGGAAGAACGCGATGTGATGCAGCCCATTACTTGGGCCGCCGACGAACGCGATGTCGTGCGGCGTCGTGCTGCGGAACATCCACGTCGCGGCCTGGATCGTGTTGCCGGGGCCGACCATCACTTGCTCGGCGAGGTGGAAGTCGAGGCACTCGGCCATGAAGCGCGTGTTCTCCTCGACGCGGTTCACGCCGGCCTCCGGGTTCATCTCGCACATCAGCAGGCAGTGGTCGAGCCAGTGCACGGCGGAGCCCGGAATGTCGTCGGGCCACGGATCGGGGTTCAGCGAACCGACCGCGGTGCCAACGAATTCTTTCTTCGCGAACAGGCGCAGCTCGTGCCCACTCGGCAGCAGGAAGCGCAACTGGCGGCCCACGCCCGGCAGCGCACCTTCCGGCAGCATCTCGGTCGCGATTCCGTATGCTTCGATGCGCTGCTTGAGCGCGTCGAGGTCCGCGTCATGCTCGACCTTGTACGCGGCATGCTTGAGCCCCGCCTGGTCCGACGGCGAGAGGATCAGCGAATACTTGTCCCATTCGTCCCAGCATTTCAGATAGACGTTGCCGGCCGCGTCGCGCATCGTCTCCTGCATGCCGAGCACGCGTATGTAATGCCGAAGCGCCGCTTCCATGTCCATCACCTTCAGATTGACATGACCAATACGCATCACACCCATGATGTGTCTCCTCCAGATTACTTTTTGATAACCGGCGCCCCGGCACAGGCCGAGCCGCAAAAGAAAGGCTTCTTCAACCGGCCGGCCACTTCCAGCTCCACGTCGCCGTCCGGCGCCACGCGGCACGCGAGCGCATAACCGTCGTCCTCCTCCTCGGCGCTCACGTGCGCGCGGCTGATCGGCCCGAGCTTGCGCACCGCGCCGCGCAGCACGCGCACCTTGCATACGCCGCAGCCGCCGTTCAGGCAGCCGACCGGAATGCCGCGCCGGCCAAGCTTCGCCATGCCGGCGAGCAGCGATTCGCCGCTCGCGCATGCGTAGCGCTCGTCGGTCTGCGCGATCGTCACCGTCCCGCACACACGGCTCGCGTCCATGTCACACCCGGCGGAACAGCGGGCTGCGCGTCTGCTGCGCGTCGGCCGCCGAGATGAACTTCTCGTGATAGATGTCGCGCTCGAACAGGCGCCCCTGCATCAGCGCGGTGATGCATGCGTCGATCATCGCGGGCGGGCCGCACAGATACGCCTGGTGGCCCGAGAAGTCGCCGTCGAAGTGCGCCTTCGCGACGTCGTGCACGAACCCTTGCGCGACGCCATCGCCGGCATCCGCCGCGCCTTCGGACAGCGCCGGCACGTAGGTGAAGTTCGGGTAACGTTCGGCGAGCGCGCGGAACTCGTCGTGGTAGTAGAGCTCCTTCGCGTTGCGCTGCCCGTAGACCAGCGTGATCGGCGCGGTCACGCCGCTGGCGAGCAAATCGGCGATCATCGAGCGCGGACTCGACAAGCCCGAGCCGCCAGCCATGAAGATCATCGGCAGTGCAGCCGAGCGGCGCACGAAGAAGCGGCCATATGGGCCGGACAGGCGCACGCGCTCGCCGGTCGCGAGCTTTTCGTGCAGGTAGCCCGTGCCGAGACCGCCCGGCACCTGCCGCACGTTCAGCTCGATCTCGCCAGTCGCCTCGACGTCGGCGGGTGCATTCGCGATCGAGAACGCGCGGCTCTGCCCAAGGCCGGGAATCTCGAGCTGCACGTACTGGCCCGCCTGAAAATGGATCGGCTGAGAGAGCTTCAGCCGGATCGACTTGATGGTCGGCGTCAACTGCTCGATGCGCGTGACGTCGGCGGCGAAGTCCTTGACCGGGATGATTTCCGCGTCCGGGTCCTCATCGACGTCGGCCTCGATCACGGTATCGGCCTGCAGCGTCGCGCAGCATGCGAGCGCCTTGCCCTCCTCGCGCTCGAAGTCCATCAGCGCGAACGGGTTCGCGTCGCCGAGATCGGTTTCGCCGTCCAGCACCGCGACCTTGCAAGTGCCGCACAGCCCGTGACAGCACGCGTGCGGAATGTAGATGCCCTGGCGCAGCGCGGCGTCGAGCATCGTCTGTCCTTCCTCGACCTCGATCGTGACGCCCAGCGGCTCGATGGTAAGTTGATGGCTCATGATGGTTCGCCCGTCTACGTGACGATCAGAAACTCGCGCCGGCGAGGCCGTCGAGGCCCGGCGTGCGGAAGCTGATCAGATCCTTGTGCCCGAGGCCGTTGCCGGCCAGGCTCTTCGACGCGTCCGGCGTCCACGGCTTGCCGGAGCGGAACCACTCCACGCGGTCCCAGTCGATCTTCGCGAAGTCCGGGTGGTAGCCGTAGACGGGCGGCAGCACATCGCTGGCCAGCGCGCCGAACGGCAGGTCCGGCGGCAGCGGCAGGCAGAATGGCGCCGGGAACATCAGGTGGTCTTCCCAGCACACGTACAAGAGCGGCGCCGGAAACTTCCCGACCGCGTCCTTGATCGGGAAGTCGTAGGGTTTGAGCGCGATGACGGTCATGCTTGTCTCCTGTCGGCCGGCGTTCGCGCGTGCGCGCGTGCGCCGGTCTCGTTCGAGGTTGCGTATTGGCTACGCTTTGATTGCGTATCGGTTGGGTATCGGTTAGGTATCGGTTGCGTATCGATCAGTTGCTGGTGGCCTGGCCGCGCCATGCCGCGAAGTTCTTCTGATCTTCCGAGCCTTCGAAATCGAGGTTGTCGCGGCCCATGCCCACCTCGTAGTAATCGAGCACCGCGGCGAGCGGATCGAAGCCTTCGGCACCCGGATCCGCATCGGGCGGGAAGCAGTTGCCCTGGTAGATCTGGTGCACGGGCAGCCACGCCTGCACGTATTTCTGCGGCTCGTGGTCGAAGATTTCCTTGCAGTGGTCGCTGCAGAAATGGAACTTGTTGCCGAGGTAGTCCGATTCGCGCGCGCCGATCTTCGTCGGGTTGCCGGGCTCGGTGAACAGCATCGGGATCTGGCAGGTCTGGCACAGCATCGGCAGCGTTTTCATGTAGAAGCGCTTGCCTTCCTTCGCCTGCTCGCCCCAGTATTCGAAACGCGGCCGGTAATAGCGGTCGAACGAGTCCGGATACTTCGCCGACAGCCATGCCATCTCGTCTTCGGTCGGCACCCAGGTGTGGAATGCGGAAGCCGCGTTGAACCCGTAGAACGTCGACCATGCCTGGTGGCTGATGTGGTCCTTGCCTTCGCACGCGTCCTGCCAGCCCTTCGGCTCGCGAATGCCGTAGCGCGCGAGATCCTTGAACAGCGCGCCGCCGTTCTGCTCCGCGTACATCTCCCACGATTCGCGCCAGCTCATCACGCGCTTGGGCTGCATGTAGTCCATCATCATCGCGACGAGCGTGAGCAGCCGGTAGCCGCGCCAGAACCACTTGTCGATCCAGCGCTGCACGATCGGCACGTTGCCCGGGTCCTGTTCGAGCATGAATTTGATGCACTCGATGCCGAGCGTCATGTGGCGCGACTCGTCCGACTGCGCGGAGAAGCCGAACGTCACGGTCGACATGTCGCCGTTGTACGCGGCGCCCGACATGAACGGCACGAACAGCAGGTTCGTCAGCACGTACTCGAACGAGAAGCTGACTGCGGTGAGGAACTCGAACGGTCCGGCCGAGTACGCATCCTCGAAGAACGACTTCGGCACCGACAGGTACCACACGCGATCGAACCAGTGGTTCGAGTGATGGAAGCCGTTGAAGAACTTGTTGTAGGTCGACATCGCGTGCGTTTCGGTCTGGTAGTGCCGCAGCTCGTCGATCGACTGCATCTGGCACGCGATGCGCGCGCCCTCGCCCGTAAAGTGCCGGCCGACGTGCGCGAAGCCGCGGTGGGCGAGATATTCGAGCGGCGTCACGCCCTGGATGAACAGCTTCAGCGCGTTGATGTAGCGTGCGTCGGTCACGCCGAGGAACGCGTTGTTCTGCGTGAACGCGTCGATCACCGCGTAGAGCTTCTTTTCCTTCTCGCCCTGATATTTCCAGTACGCGTCCATCGTCAGGCGGAACGGATCGACCCACTTGTCCCAATCGTGAATCTTGATGCCCTCGTAACGGTCGTACGGGAAGACCTTGTCCATCGGCTGGTAGGTCGTCTCCCAGCCGAGGCCGCGCGTCATCGCCGCGTAACGGTCTTTCAGGCCGAGCTTTTTCTTGAGCGTTGGCGTGTCCATTCGTGTCTCCGGTGTTATCGGCGCGCGTGGCGCGCTGTTCGTTTCAGTGCGACCAGCTCAGCGTGAACTGGTCGTCGTCTTCGTCGATGTGGCCCGACAGCGTGATCAGGTTCACCTGGATCTGCTGCAGGTCGAAGCGCGCGCCGGTCAGTTCCTCGATCGTGTCGCGGCGGATCGTCAAGCGGTCCGGCGAATCGATCTTCACCATGCCGGGCGATTCGACGACGACCGCGCTCGGGTTATCCGCGACGATCGCCTCGACGATTGGTCTGGATTCCTCATTAGCCTGAAAGGCGATGAATACGTTTGACATGCGTGTTTCCTCAAGTGAAGTCGTGGCGCCGGGTCAGTGCGCGATGCCGAGTTTCCCGATGCGGGCGCGGAACTGCTCGCCCGCTTCTTCGAGCGCCGCGCCGCCTGCGTCGCGCAGCGCCCGCTGCGCCACCGGCGCCAGCGCCTCGGTCGCCCGCGCGGCCCAGTCGCGCGTCCAGCGCGCGAGCAAGGCACGGTTGTCGTCGGATTCGGCCGCCATCGTCTTCACAACCGCATCGACCCAGCGGTTCGATTCCGTGTGCCATTCGGGCATGAACGCGGTCAGCATCGCGACCGCGGAGCCGCCGGCGAGCGCGATCCGTTCATCGACGAAACGGTCATAGACGAGCGGATACAGCAGGCCGTCGAGCGCAAGGTTCTGAGCGATGAACAGCTCGACCGGGTCGGCGACGACGAACGTGTCCTCGACATAGCGGCGCAGCGGTTGCCATGCGGCATCCGTCTGCCAGGCGGCCTTCGCCGCGTCGAGCGCATCGGGCCCGTCCATCGACAGCGCGAGGCGCGTCAGGTACTGCGCGACGCCCAGGTTGTCCATCGCATGAAACATCGCAGCCGCGGTGAACACGGTGCCGTAGCCGAGCGCGCAGATCTGCGCGTTGTTCATGTTCGCGCCCCACGCCGCATGGCGCAGCGGCACCAGAATGTCGAGCGCTTGCGCGGCAACCTCGTCGGGCATCAGGTCGATCATCCGGCGCGACTCGACGAACTCGAAGTTCGATTCCATCGTGTCCTGCTGGCGTGCGCGCGCGGTCGCCCACGATGCGTAGTAGAACTGGCGGGGATCCTTCAGTGCATACCAGTTCTCCATGCGGATCGCGGTGCGCGACGCATCGAAGATCTCGTGATCGGGATCCCAGGTCGGGCGGTAATGGAAGTTCGCCTGGGGCTGCGCGCCCATCATTCCTTCCTGGTAGCGCGTCGCCGTCTTGTCGCCGCCGATATGCCGCGCCACGTGCGCGAAGGTGTGGCGAAGCGGCTTGATGTCGACTGTCTTCAGCTCGATGGTCACTTCCTGCTCCTCAAGGTCTTGGGTTCGCTTCGTGGTCCAGCCGCGTCACGTGCTGCTCGGCGCAGAACGCGTCGAACGCGGCAGGAGGCAACGTCAGCTCGACGACGAGCTCCGGTGCGCCGCCAATCGAAAGCTCGAATTCGACGAAGCCGCGGCTGTTGGTGCCGGTCACCCGGACATACTTGCAGCCCGGGTCGAACGGGGGTTGAACGGTTGTCGTTGGATCCATGATCGGTGTCGCCTCCATGCCGCACTTCAATGCAGCATCCGTGCCACCTTCGTCCGTCCCCGCAAAAAATCTCGATAATTCAGGGAAAGCCCTGAAACAAAATTCGTATTCGCGAAGCACAATGCCGGTTAACCAGAATGGAAATCTGCTTCGGGCCGCCGCCCCAAACCCCAACAAAACGGCCATTTTCATCATTTGAGCAACCCGGAAAGACGCATTTGCTCAAATGATCAAATCCGCACCGGGTGATGCGAGCGGCAGCGAATTTCCAGAAAATCCCGAGATATTTAGACGGAGACGACATGACGCGGTCCAGCCTGCCCCCTTTGCCGCCCGATGCCGACCTGCGCAAGCTGATCCACTTTTCAGCGAGCGACGGCCGCATCTGGCTCGCCGGCCAGCGCATGGTGCTGCTGCATACCGGCGCGCTGGCCACGCTGCGGCAGGAACTGATGGAAAGCGTCGGGCCGGCGCAAACGCGGCGCTTCTTCACGCGCGTGGGCTTCGCGGCCGGCGAGCGCGACGCGGCGCTCGCGCGCGAGATCCGCAGCGGCGCGTCGCTGTTCGACACGTTCCACGTCGGCCCGCAGCTGCACATGCTCGAAGGCGCGGTGCAGGTCACGCCGGTGCGCTTCGACGCCGATCCGGCGACAGGCACGTTCCACTTCGAATACCGCTGGGAACATTCGTGGGAAGCGGACGTGCACCGCCGCACGTTCGGCCCGCAGCCCGAACCCGTGTGCTGGATGCTGATCGGCTATGCCACGGGGTACACGAGTGCGTTCTTCGGCCGCCAGATCCTGTTCAAGGAAACGGCCTGCGTCGGCATGCACGCGCCGCATTGCGCGATCGTCGGCAAGCCGGCCGAGGCGTGGCCGGATGCGGAGGAAATCTCGTCCTGGTTCAAGGCCGACTCGCTGATCAAGACGATCCGCGACCTGCAAACCGAAGTCGAATCGCTGCGCCTCGAGATCGCGCCCGACGACGACCGGACCCGGCTCGTCGGCCGCTCCGAAGCATTCCGCGCGGCCTACGCGCTGCTGGAAACGGCCGCGCCGACCAAGGTCGCCGTGCTGCTGACGGGCGAAACGGGCGTCGGCAAGGAGCGCTTCGCGCGCGCGCTGCACGGCCTCAGCCCGCGGGCCGCGAAGCCGTTCGTCGCGATCAACTGCGCGGCGATCCCGCATGCGCTGATCGAATCCGAGCTGTTCGGCGCGGAGAAAGGCGCGTTTACCGGCTCGCAGGCCGCACGTGCCGGACGCTTCGAACGCGCGGACGGCGGCACGCTATTCCTGGACGAGATCGGCGAGCTGCCGCTCGACGTGCAGGCAAAACTGTTGCGCGTGCTGCAGGAAGGCGAGGTCGAACGGCTCGGCGCGACGCAAAGCCGGAAGGTCGACGTGCGGGTCGTCGCGGCGACCAACCGCGATCTCGAACAGGCGGTGCGCGACGGCAGCTTCCGTGCCGATCTCTACTACCGGATCAACGTCTACCCGGTGCTGATCCCGCCGCTGCGCGAGCGCCAGGACGACATCGCGCTGCTCGCGGATGCGATGCTCGCGCGCTTCGCGTCGCTGCACGGCAAGCCGGCGCCGACGCTGACCGACTACGCGTATCACGCGCTGTGCGGCTATCGCTGGCCGGGCAACGTGCGCGAGCTGGAGAACCTGATCGAGCGCGCGGTGATCCTGTCGCGGCCCAACCTCGCGGTCGACGCAAAGGACCTGTTCCCGGGCATCGGCCTGCCGGGCGGCGCCACTGTCGACCACGCGGGGCAGATCCGGCCGCCGTCCGCGATGACGATCGATTGCGCGAGCCTGCTCGACCAGTTGCAAGGCGGCGGCCTCGAAGGACTCGAACGGGCGCTGCTGCATGAAGCGGTCGACCGCGCGAAGGGCAACCTGTCGGCCGCCGCGCGCCTGCTTGGGCTGACGCGCGCGCAACTCAGCTATCGCCTCAACCGCAATCAGGACCAGGAGGACGTGTGACATGAACACCATCCTGCCCCCGCATGCATCAGTCACCCCGTTGAGCGGCGACGCGCTGCCCGCGACCGACCCGGCCGCCGACGATGCGATCGAACCGCACGCACGCACCCTCAGCGAGCACGCCTACCACCAGCTTCGGCAACACATCATCGAAGGGCACTACCCGCCGGGCGCGAAACTGCGCGTCGAGCATCTGAAGACGGTGTACGGCGTGGGAGCCGCCACGTTGCGCGAGGCCCTGACGCGGCTCGTCAGCGATGCGCTCGTGGTCGCCGAAGGACAGCGCGGATTTCGCGTCACGCCGATGTCGGTCGCGGACCTGGAGGCGATCACGCGGCTGCGCATTCACATCGAAGTCGACGCGCTGCGCGAATCCGTGCGATATGGGGACGCCGCGTGGGAGCAGCGCGTGCGGCAAAGCTTCGAGATGCTCTCGGCGTGGGAGCAGCCGGTGTCGATCGAGCACCGGGCAGCGTGGGAAGCCTGTAACCGGCGCTTTCACGAAGCACTGATCTCGGCGGCCGCGTCGTCGTGGACCTATCTGATCTTGCGCATGCTGTCGCAGCAGAGCGAGCGCTACCGGCGCGTGTGCATCGGGCTCGGTGATTCGAAGCGCGACGTGCATGCGGAGCACACGTGCCTGTTCGAGGCCGCGATGCGCCGCGCGGATGCGCGCGCCGCACTCGCGCTCGAAGACCATATCGGCACGACGCTCACGGTGGTGCGCAATGCGCCGCCAGGCGCCTTGCCGTTTTAGGACAACGCCGCGATCACGCCACGGGCGCCGGGCGATAGCCGTTCGAATCCTGGCCTCGGAACCGCGCCAGTAGCTTCGTAAAGATTCGGGTAACGAACTTTCCTCCGGCCGCCCGCATCAGGGCGAGTCCGCTGCGTGGGGCGGCACGCATGCGTAAGCGACAATCTCGACGAGCATTTCCTCGCGCGCGAGCCCGGCAACGACGAAGGACGCGCGATTCGGAAATGGCGGCAGGCGACTCTAGATGAGTCAATAAATATTGCTACAACGCCCGGACGGCCTGCTACGTGCGCACGAGCTGCTCGGCGCATCGCCGTCGTGGGCGCCGGCATTGCCGGCCTCGCCAGCGCTTACCTGCTCTCGCGCCGCCACCGCGTCACGCTTTTCGAGGCTGCGGACTATCTGGGTGGCCACACACACACGATCGACGTCGAACTCGACGGCATGTGCTGCCCCGTCGATACCGGTTTCCTCGTCTTCAACGATCGCACCTATCCGAACCTCGTTGCACTCTTCGACGAACTCGGCGTGCAAGCCCATCGTACCGACATGTCGTTTTCAGTGTCGCTGGACAATGGCCGCCTCGAGTGGGCCGGAACCAACCTCAACACGGTCTTCGCGCAGCGGCGCAACCTGTTCTCCCCCAGCTTCCTCGGCATGCTGCGCGACATCCTGCGCTTCAACGCGTCGGCCGAGCAGCATCTCGCCAGCGCGAGCCGCAATCGCTGTTCAGTTGGCGAACTGCTTCTCGAGGGCCGCTACGGAGCGCCATTCCAGCGTCATTACCTGCTGCCCATGGCCGCCGCTATCTGGTCCAGCGCGGCAAATGACATCTTGCGCTTTCCCGCCGCCACCTTCCTGCGCTTCTGTCTGAACCACGCCCTGCTGCAGGTGAACAGCCGGCCGCCCTGGAAGACGGTGGCCGGGGGCGGCCGCGAGTACGTGCGGCGCATCGCCGCCGTGCTCGACGACGTGCGCACCAACACGCCCGTGCGAGCAGTCCGGCGCGATGCCAGCGGCGTCACGGTCGTCACCGACGATGCCGGGCACGAGCGCTTCGACGCCATCGTGCTGGCAAGCCACGCGCCGACGAGCCTGCGACTGCTCGCCGACGCCGACGAGGCCGAACGCGGCGTGCTCGGCGCCGTGCGCTACCAGCGCAACGTCGCGACGCTGCACACCGACACGCGGCTGTTGCCGCGCCGCCGCCGCGTGTGGTCCGCCTGGAACTACCTCGGCGGCCGCGCGCTGCATGAGCGAGACAACGGCCAGCCCACCTGCGTGAGTTATCTGCTCAACCAGTTGCAGCATCTGCCCTTGCGCACGCCGGTGGTCGTGACGCTGAACCCGGTTACGGAGCCCGCTCCCGGGCACGAGATCGGCCGCTACCTCTACGAACATCCGCTGCTCGATCTGGCCTGTGTCGACGCCCAGCAGCGCCTGCCCGCCTTGCAGGGACGCCGCCGCACATGGTACGCAGGCGCGTGGACCGGTTACGGCTTTCACGAGGACGGCCTGAAGTCGGCGCTGCGCGTCGCGCGTGCATTCGACTCGATGCCGGCGTGGGCGGTACTGTGAAAGTGAAAGCGCTTCCGGACACCTGCCACGCTCATGCGGCCAGCCTGCTCACCGGTCGCGTGACGCATGCACGCCTGCGCCCCGTCACGCATCGCTTTGCCTACTCCGTGTTCTACGTGCGCTGTGATCTCGGACGGCTCGCGCAGGTCGAGCGCTGGTGGTTGCGCATAGACCGCTGGGCGCCGCTGGGCCTTGCCACGCGCGACTATGGTCCGCGCGACGGCCGCCCGCTCGAAGCATGGATGCGCGAACGACTGGCCGAAGCGGACATTCCCGCCGATGGCCCGATCTGGCTGCAGACCATGCCACGCTTATTCGGCTACGCATTCAACCCCGTGAGCTTCTGGTTCTGTCATGACCGTACCGGAGCATTGCGCGCGCTTTATGCCGACGTGCGCAATACGTTTGGCGGACACCACGGCTCTCTGCTGAGCGCACCCGGCCACGGCCCCATCGGCGACGACACCTTGCTCATATGCCGCAAGACATTCCATGTTTCGCCGTTCTGCGACGTCAAGGGCCGGTACGAGTTTCGGGTGCGCCAGGACGGCGAGCGCATCGCGATCGACTACGCCGATGCGGACGGACCGCTCTTGCGCACTGCCCTCAGGCTACGCGCAAAGCCGCTCACAGGGACAGGCGTGCTGAGCGCGCTAATCCGTCTACCGCTAGCCATCGTTGCCGTCATCCCGCGAATCCACTGGCAAGCACTGCGGCTGTGGCTCAAGCGTGTGCCGTTTTACGGCTCGCGGCCGCCCTCGTGCGAGTCGGGCACTTCCACTTCTCACTCCATCACGCATTCCCCGCGTCACGATGAGGACACTTGCTCATGACCCTGCTGCATTCGCTCTCCACTCCGGTCGCACTGCCGTTTCATGCGCGGCTTTTTCTCGGCGTGCTGCGACGCATCCGTGTCGGCCATCTTGAGCTTGCGACACCGGGGGGCGCCCATTATGTCTTCGGCGACCCGCATCAGCAGCCGGGCGCGGTGCTGCGCGTGCTCGACTGGCGAGCCTGCCGCGCCATCCTGCGCGCAGGCGACATCGGTCTCGCCGATGCGTACCGTGCCCAATGGATCGATTCCCCCGATCTCACCGCCCTGCTGCGAGTCGCGATCCGCAACGAAGCGGCGGTCGCGCGCACGGTACACGGCGGCCGGATTCCCCAGTTCTGGTACAACCTGCGCCACCGGCTTCGCATGAACACGCGTGCGGGCAGCCGGCGCAACATTCACGCTCATTACGACATCGGCAACGCGTTCTACGCACAGTGGCTCGACCAAACATGGACCTACTCCAGCGCGTGGTTCGACGGCGACATGTCGCGCACGCTCGAGGCAGCCCAGAGCGCGAAGTATCAGCGCATCGTCGATACGCTCGGCCTGCGGCCCGGCATGCGCGTACTGGAGATCGGTTGCGGCTGGGGCGGCTTCGCGCGGCATGCCGCGCGCCTTGGGATCGCCGTGCACGGCGTGACGATCTCTGCGAGCCAGCACGCGTTCGCCGTCGAACGCATCCGCAACGAGGGACTCGAGCGCCACGCCCATATCGAACTGCGCGACTACCGCGACGTGCGCGGCCAATACGACGCGGTCGTGTCGATCGAAATGTTCGAAGCCGTCGGCGAAACCTGGTGGTCCACATGGTTCCGCACATTGCGCGAGTGCCTCGCACCCCGTGCGTGTGCGCTTGTGCAGACCATCACGATCGACGAAACCCGCTTCGCGGCCTATCGCGCGACCAGCGACTTCATCCGCGAATTCGTTTTCCCGGGCGGTATGTTGCCCAGCCCCCAGCGATTCGCGCGCGCCGCCGCGAAAGCGGGACTTGTCGCACAGCCATCGCTTTCGTTCGGGCTCGATTACGCGCATACGTTGAATCTCTGGCGGCATGCGTTTGAATCGCGCCTCGATGCCATCTGCGCACCAGGTCTCGACGAGACCTTTGTGCGCACCTGGCGCCTCTACCTCGCGTACTGCGAAGCAGCCTTTGCCGAGCGCCGCACTGACGTGATGCAGTTCGTTGTGACGAAGGGACACTGACATGCAATCGAGACCGGCCCGTGTGGGCCAACTCTGGGAGGAACACCCGCTGGGCGGATTCGACGAGCCGTTTGGGTGTTCGCGTCCATTCGGCAATCGCCCACTGGAAGCTAAGTCCGTCGAACATACCGGTCCGAAACGACTGAGCATTGCTGGATCCATGCGACGGCAAGCTCCAGCGCTTGCGCTCGAACGATGGCCCGCGCGTCGGCTTCAGCCGGTGCGCACTTCGATCCGCCGCGGGCGCGCCTCGTCGCGGCGCGGGATCGTGAGCTTCAGTACGCCGTCCTGCAGACTCGCCTCGATCTTCGACGTATCGAAGTCCGGAGAGAGTGTGAACGTGCGCGCAAAGCGCGGCTCACGGACCTCGGCATGCTGCAGCCGCAGATTTGCCGGTGTCGGCACAACCGCCTCAGCCTCGATGACGAGACTGCTGTCATGGACCCGCACATCGAGCTTGTCGCGGGTGACGCCCGGCAGGTCGGCCCACAACGTGACGCCCTGGGTGCCCTCATAGATATCGACAGCGGGCGTAATCGTCATCCGCCGCGCGGCGGCCCCGCGTTCGCTGCGCGTGACCGCTGGCTGGTCGCGCTTGCTCAGTTCGGTGGTATCGCTCATTTTCGGCCTCCCGGATTACTGGACGGTGATCGCACGCGGCTTCGACGATTCGCGCTTGCCGATGGCGATCGACAGGCAACCATTCTCGTAGCGCGCCTGAACCTTGTCGGGGTCTGCGTTTTCCGGCAGTTCGATGACCCGACGGAATGCGCCAGTGAAGCGCTCCTGCGCATAAACTCGTGCGTCCTCGCCGGCATCCAGTTGAGTCGGCTTGCGCTCACCGCTGATGGTCAGCAGCCCCTTGTCGATCGATACGTCGAGTTCCGCCGCACTAACGCCGGGTGCAAACGCGACGATCTGAATCGAGTCGTCGGTGGCGCCAATGTTGACGGGCGGAAATGCGCCGAGGCGGCTCGCCCGAAGACTGGAGGGAAAAGTACCGAAGAGGTTCGCCATCTGCCGCTGCAGCCGGTCGAATTCGCTGAAGAGGTCAGTTCCGAAATAGAGATCGCTCATGATGCTGTTCTCCTCATTGATGCATGGAGGCGAACGGGCCTACGCGCTCCAGTTCGCCCGCCATCTGGCAAAACAAATCGAAACACGCAGCGCACGGGACGTCGGGTCCCGCGCGTCTGCCTGAGCGAAATCCAAGATAGGAATTGCTACGAAAATTTCAAGAGCCGAAAACGGCGACTTGCCCTTGAAAATGATGGACGGCTTGCTGGCGTCCGCAGCGGAACCATGAGGTCACGATCGGGGACGACCGTCGCCAAGGACAAGGTTTGTGCGCCGCAACTCGAAACATTTATCGCGGGCGTGCCGGGCTGCCGCCGGGCCACCAACTGGACGACACGCTGTTTCGTATCACACCTGCTCGCGTTTGCTCGAAGCCACCGCGACGGTAGTCGGCGAGTCGGCGAGCGACACAAAGCGCCGTGTCGCGCCGTCAAGGGCATCGATCCTGCCCATTTCGATGTCGTAGACCCAACCATGCAGGTTCATGCGTCCCTGTTCGAGCGCAAGCGCTACCGACGGATGGGTGCGCAGGTTTGCCAACTGCGCGATCACGTTTTCACGCACCAGCCCGTCGAGCTTGGCGCGGGGCGTATCGAACTGATGCGCTGCATTGATTACCTTTGCGGCGTCGGAATGACGTAGCCAGTTCGCGACCGCCGGCATGTGATCCAGGCACGTGCAACGAGAGATCGCGCCCATCGCGCCACAGTCAGAGTGGCCGCAAATCACGATGTCCCGCACGCCCAGAACGGCGACCGCATACTCAACGGTAGCTGATACACCGCCTGGCTCAGGACCATATGATGGCACGATGTTACCCGCGTTGCGGATCACGAAAAGTTCGCCCGGCTCGCGCTGTGTTAGCAGCTCCGGCACAACGCGGCTGTCCGAGCAAGTGACGAACAGCGCCTTCGGGTTTTGCGTCGTTGCGAGCTGCCGGAAAAGCTCAACGCGCTCCGGATAGACCTCGCGTTGAAAGCGCAGAAAACCGTCGATGATGTCACGCATGGCGTCCTCCTGGTTTGAATGCAAATGCTGGCACGACCGTTCGATGCACTGTCGCGCTGGAGCGACGTATTTTATCGTTGATTTCGAGTGTCGGCCGAGCGAGAAGATTCATCCCAAGACGTCATGCGGAGGATGGAGCAAAGCACGATTTTTTATTCTGCCCTATCAGACAAGAACCGAGAGTGCTTTCCATTTCACACCAAGTTGCTCTACCGCGTGACAGGTTTCATGCTTGACATGGCGTTGCGGATTGAAGTCTCGGTGGGGACACTGGGGTATCTTGCCCCCCCCCGGGCGCAAAGCATCATGGAGCCGAAGAGGCAACGACCGTGCGGTGTTCGCGCTTGCCGGCATGGTGCCGGAAGGTCTGCCAGTGCGCGCCAGACGCTGAGGCGCTCCGGTGCGATACGAACCGCACGTTGACGCGAGACGAACGCGCGAGCCTCAAATGGCGATGATCCAGCCGCGCGTCTGCGTACCAGTGCGGCGTGACGACCGGCGTTTCGTCGCCGTTCAGCCAGCGGCGTATCGTGACAAGGTCCGCCGAGCGCCCCCACGATGTTTGCGAGCCGAGCAGCGCGATCGTCACCTGACCGCCGGGCAGGTTGGCATCGACCACGATGCAGCGTCCCGCCTCGCGGATATAGCCGGTCTTGGCAACCAGCACGTCCCAATCGGCCGAGCGGACAATCGGGTCGGTGTTGTGATAGAACCGCGTCCTCATGCCGATCTGCTCTTTGTAACGGGGAAGCGTCGTATATTCGCTGATCAATGGATAGTGCGACGCAGCGGTCGCCAACTTCACGACATCGCGTGCCGTCGAAAGATTGCCCGGCGAGAGCCCGCTTGGATCGTCGAAGTGCGTATCGGCCATATGCAGCGCGCGCGCCTTTTCGTTCATCTTCTGGATGAACGCTGGCTGGCCGCCCGGAAACGCACGCGACAACGCAGACGCCGCGCGATTCTCGGACGCCATGAGCGCCAGCCGCAGCATCTCTGCGCGCTCCAGCGACACACCAATCGGAAGGCGCGACCCGGAATGCTTGAGCCGGTCGATGTCGTTGTCGTCGACGGTCACCGTGTCGCCCAGCGGCTGGGCGCTGTCCAACACCACCATTGCGGTCATCAGCTTGGTAAGCGAGGCAATCGGCTGGGCGTCGTCGGCGTTCTTTTCCAGCAGGACCTTGCCGCTCGCGACGTCGTAGACGATCGCGCTATGCGAATAGAGGAAAGGCGTTTGTGCCCACGCGGCGAAAGGCGCAGACGCGAGCACTAGCGCGCCGAGGAAGTGTTTCATGGCATTCACACCCTGGGACGGCAATCAAGCGATGGCAGGTCCAACGTGCAGGACGATTCCCAACAACTAAACTGTAGTGGCTGGTTGCCGAAATGAGTGTGTGAAAGAGGACAGAATTTTGCAGCGCGCGGCGCAAACCGGGTGGTCACCAAACAATTCGGGTGTTGGGCAACGCCGTTTTGAGGTCATCGGCATTTGTGACCTTGGTGCCGTAGAGAACGAGTTCCCGCAACCCGGTCAGCCCTTTCAGTACGTCGACGTCCTTGACCGGCGCGTTGGCGAGATAGAGCTCTCGCAGGCCCTTCAGCCCCTTCAGCGCATCGACGTCCTGAACCTTGGTGCGAAACAGATTGAGCGTTCGAAGGCCCTTGAGATTGCTCAGTGCATTGATGTTTTCGACGCTGGTGTCGGAGAGATTGAGTCTTTGCAGGCTCGTCAGGCCCTTCAGCGCGTCGATATTCGTGACTTGCGTGCGGGCAAGAACAAGCGTGTCCAGCTGGAGCAATCCCCGCAACGCGTCGATATTCTCGACCCTGGAGCCGTCGAGCACGAGTGTCTTCAGGTCGGGCATGTCCGTCAGCACATCGATGTCGCTGACGGGAGTATTCGCGAGATAGAGCGCCTGCAGGTCGTGCAGATTCTTCAGGGGATCGAGGCGCTCGACTTGTGTCTCATTCAAATCGAGTATTTTCAACGTGGTCAACTGACCGAGCGGCTTGATATTCCGGACGTTCCTCGCACCACCCAGTTTCAGTGCTTCCAGGCGAGGCAGCTTCGTCAGCGTATCGAGGTCCCGAACCTGCGTATCGCGGAGATCGAGTTGCCGCAGGTCGGTCAGGTCCTTCAGCGCGTCGAGATTCGCCACGCGGGTATCCCAGAGATTGAGCGTTTGCAGACTCGTCAGTTCTTTAACCGCATCGATGTTCTGGACCTGGGTGCGGTGTATCACGAGGCTCTTCAGAGAGCGCATGTCCTTTAGCGCGTCGATGTTCCAGACTGGCGTTCCCGTGAGATCGAGCAACTCCACATCATCGAGGTCTTTCAGCGAGTCGATGCTGTCAACCGCGGTGTCCGCCAGACTCAACTCGAGTTTGCGATGAAGCCTGGCCAAATGCGGAACCGCGGCAGCGAGCTGAGACGTCGTCAATGTCGACTTGGCCCGCAATGCCAGGCATCCGGATTCGCGGGTCAGCGCTGAATCGCCGGAGTCATCGCACGCGCCCGCGAAAAATCCCAGGTCGCTCAGGGCCCGTTCATCCAGCTTTTCACGAAAAGGGCTGAACACCACCAACAGGCTCGCGAGCAAAAAGCCAATGCCCCCGCAGATGACCCAAAGCCTCGCACGACGCGAGACCGACGTGCGTGCGCCTTCCGCAGTGGTTTCGTTGTTGGAAGGTGGGAATTTGGCCACTGTGGTCTCCGTTTGTCCTGGATCGCCTCATTAATACATGCGTCGATTACTCACTGATTGCATCGAGCCTCCGCCATCCTGCCGCAACGATCACATGTGCCGGCCCCTGCCTCACCCCTTGGGGTGCTTCATGTTCTCCGAGTCGACGGCCGCGTGCCATTCCTCGCTCGCCTCTAACGGTTCCATTGCCTCGTCAATGGAAGCTTTGGCACGCTCGGCGGTCGCCCGCGCGTCGTCTGCCTCGAGTTCCGAATCCTCGTCGACAACCTCGGGGGGCCGGATCATCTCCCTGATCATCGCACGCAATTCGGGGGTATCCCATGGCAGGTGATGCTGCGTTTTCACCTTGATGTAGTGCCTCACTTCCGCATCCTGTTCAGGACTCAGAGGCAATCCCCTGAACGTGCTTTCCGGGCCGAGGTCAGTCATGGTTTCCTCCTGTCACCGCGATCCGAACAATCACTCTAGTGTAACGCCGGTGTCGTGACGCCGCCTTGCCTCTGCGAGGATTCGCGGTTGGCCTCGCCATACTGGGGCGATGCTGCCCTCGCACCTGGCAAGAGCTGGCGCGTTGATGAGGCCTGCGTCAAGGTCGAAGGCCAATGGAGCAGTTGTGTGAAGATCGCGTCGTCTCGGCTGCAGCCGAACAATTCACTCTCTCGTTCTGCAAGCGATTCTCGTCATTTAGGGAACCTAATCGCCAATTCGCCTGTAACACGACACAACCGGATTTCGCATTGGTGGCAGACCAGCGGTCCCGGACGCTATTCGACAGGAGCCGGCTGAACGTCAATTTTCGGTTGGGGTTCGCTGGGCACTTGCGCCGCGGGCGCGACGTCTTCCTCCGGCGTCGGCTGTTCGCTTTGAATGACGGGAGACGGGACGCTTTTGATCACAACGGGCGCCTCTGTGGCGGGTGCCGGTGCTCTGGGCTGCGCGGTATGGGCGGCGGTCATGCCCGTGCCGACGTTCGAGCTCGTGGTGTTCGCGCTCTTGAGGAATCCGTGCGAATCGAACAGAAACACGGCCGCTGACGAGTGTGTGTCGGCGCCAGCGACGAGCGAACCGATGAACGGAATGTAGCTTTCCGGGTGTGGACGCGATGTCACGTAGGTGTAAACGAGCAGCGTCGAGCCGTCGTCCAGCGCGGTCTCCACGGACGCCGGGCCGAGCGCGGCTGTCACGTCTTGCAGTGTCGTCACGCCGTGCCGGAAGTTCGCCATCTGTTCTGGCCTCACCTCGACACCGGCTGACACGCAACCGGCGAGTAGTGCGCCGCACAGTAGCCCAGTGACCACTTCGCGATTCATGTCTCCTCGCCCCCTCGTATTGATTCTAGGGCGAATGCGGCAGGACGGCATGAAACGATCAGCGTCTGCACGCGCACGATCGCTTTTGCGTCGATTGGGATACGCCCGCCGATTTCCTGCTCGTGGTTGCGCGAGTGGGGGGCGGGCGAACTCCGTGCTGGAAGATGGTGATTTCCAGTAAGCAGATGCGGAACAGCGTCAGTGTGTCGCCACGCTGACGGCCACAATTTCGTATCCGGGGTCGGCGTTTTCGCTCGCTGCCTTTTCCGCGGCCTCATACGAAGTAAAGGACTTGGCCCCTTCGATCTCCGGCGCCATGCCAATGTCGCCGTCCTCTGCGCAGCAGAGGAACTGTTTACCGGTCTTCACCACGTATATGGTTCTCATGTTTCCCTCCATGGTTTTCGGGGGAATTTGTAGTCTAGCAGGGTGCCGGGCAACGGGTCAGGCTGGTTTTTCCATGTCAGAGTTACGTCTCCAATTTCTGCGCACCCCGTCACCATCGCATGACAGGCTTCATACCCGACTTCGCTGTGCGGATCGAGGTCTCGGTTGGGACACCGGCCGGCATCTCGCTTCATAGCCTGCGATCCACCCCAAAAACTACCCCGGGAAT